>JBEKCS010000026.1:0-50558 GCA_050014755.1 Acidimicrobiales bacterium | reverse complement strand
CGAACTCGACGACCGGACGCCGGACGAGGTCGAGGCCGACTACCGTCTCAAGTCTCAGCCCGATGCGGCATGAGAAACCCAAACTGGCGAGCACACGTCAAACCCAGGCCGGTTCAATCAAGACTGGTGGACCGGGACTGCGTGGTCGGGATGGTCTTCGATGGGAAATGGCGGCGTGGCATTGAAATCAGGAATTGCAGACGGTCGAAATCAGAACAACGATCCCAACATCTTTGCGACCGCGACCAATGGTCTTGTGTACCAAGACTGGTGGACCGGATCTGCCTGGTCAGGTTGGTCATCGATGGGGAATGGCGGTGTGGCCCTTACTGCCGGCATAGGCGATGCTCCGAACTACCTGAATAATCCCAACATCTTCGCCACCGGTACCAATGGTGTGGCCTATCAGGACTACTGGACCGGGTCTGGGTGGTCAGGTTGGTCATCGATGGGGAATGGCGGCGTGAGCCTGTCTGCAGGCATCGCCTCTGGTCGGAATCAGGCGAATGACCCGGACCCCGTTGCCACCGGAACAAATGGATTGGTGTACCAGTTTCCGTATGGAGCTGGGGGGTGGTCTGCGCTGGCTGCGGCGAGCGTCTCGCTATCGAGCGGAATCGCCATGGCACCGAACTACCTCAACAATCAGAACCTCTTTGCCATTGGATCGGACGGCAATCTGTGGCAGGACTGGTGGACTGGGTCGGCCATGTCAGGCTGGTCCTCGATGGGGAACGGGGGGGTTCCCTTCGTCAGTGGCGTGGCGGCGCTCTGATGCTCGCGACCCTGCATCAAACGATGGAATGTCCCGTGGGCGTGCCGACCGCATCACAAGGGTCAGACCGACATGGCTCTGTACTCGTCGCACCGAAAGGCCGAATTAGGAGGTCATGTCGTTGAAGTCGAATCGAAACGCACCACCTCGCTCCGTGGGCAGGAATGGACGAGCTGAAGACACTGCCGCCACCGGCGTCGTTGCCAAACTCACGCGGAAAGGGATCGTTGTCCCAGTTCTGGCATTCGTGGGTGTACTGCTGCTCGCCACCACCGTAGGGGTTGAGGCATCTCACGCACTCTCCGCTCCCAGCACAACGACTCCGACAACCCTTGCGACGACGGATCCCTCAACCGGGAGTCTCGGCTTCTCGAGCCAGACAAATGGTGGTACTGGGTCGACGACGTCGTCGACATTGGCCGCGCCAACGAACCCCAACCAGTCTCAGGCTCCAGCCGTCCCAGTGCCGGGAGGCAACCTTCCGGGATTCGGGAACTTCAACGCAGTCACCTGCACTGACACCACCCACTGCCTGGCAGTAGGTGGAGTGGACAGTGGCGCCGGTGTGGCGGCGCGCACATCCAATAGCGGGTCTACCTGGAGCAACGAATCCGTACCCCAAGGCACGACGACTCTGGATTCGGTGACCTGCGGCGACTCGACCCACTGCGTCGCCGTAGGTCAAGGCGTCATCGTCTCGTCGTCCGACGGCGGGAACACCTGGACCAGCGACGCCGTCCCGACCAATGACATCACACTCCTGGGAGTGACCTGCGCGACGGCGTCGCGGTGCGTGTCCGTCGGCGTTACTCCGGAAGTCAATGGGCCCTATGCGGGGCACGTCGACGTATCGACGGACGGGGGCAACACATGGAGCGAGGCGTCCATGCCTTCCGGCACTCAGGCACTGGGCGGCGTCGCCTGCCCGACCCCGACGTTCTGCGTGGGAGTCGGCGGCGGGGTGGACGTCTCCAATGACGGTGGCCTCACCTGGGCACAGCGCAACATTCCCAATGGACTCACCAGCGCGCTGCGGTCGGTCACCTGCACTAGTGCAACTCGATGTATCGCAGTTGGGGCAAACGTCGAGGGAGAGAACGACTCGACGCTTCCTGGCGAGGCCATTGTCACCACAGATGGGGGGGCCACCTGGCAATCCCAAACCATGCCGGCGAACACCGCGTTCGTCGACCAGATCACCTGTGTGGGGGGGACCCAGTGTTTCGCCGAAGGTTCCGATGACACGAAGAATGGTCCGGCTGCCTTCGAGGAATCGAGTGACGGTGGGTCGACATGGAAACAGACTGCACCGCCAGCGGGAATGACTCAGGTTGCCGATGTCGCATGCCCCGCCGTCAGCCAATGCGTCGCTGTCGGCAGGCAAGGGTTTCAGCCGGTCACCGACACGACGGGGGATGGGAGTAGTTGGACCACAACAACGCTCGCGCAACCAGGAACCTAGCGGGACACACCAAATCATCGCCTAACAGCGGTAGTTCATTCACAAGCCCCATTGACCGGTCCTCAACGAGATTGGAATCCAGCGGCGTGAGACGAAGGACAGTGATGAAGCGATTCCGTAGCGTACCGGTCACATCGAACTCTCGAGCGATTCGGCGCGGTGTCCTGCCGCTGCTGCTCATGGTCGGGTTCAGTCTGGTTGTCGTGATGAGTTCGTTCCCGTCGATCACGGGAACCGGACCAAACGGCAGTCTCGCGTCTCCGAGAATACTGAAGAACACCGAACTGACCAGTGGTACGGCCCCCGCCTATTCACCGGGCGAATTGTGGGGTGGCGGGAACCCCGATGAAGCCTGTGACACCTGCACCACGAACGAGCTGCTCGGCGAATCGGGTGGCCAAAGCCTCCAGGGGTCGCAAAGTATCGACCCTGCGTCTGGCGACTTTACGACGTCCAAGACGTTGTTCGACGTGACCACGACCGGTGACTCTCTCGACACCACGCTCACCTACAGCTCGGAGCTGGCCGAGGCCGAGGCGTCAGCTTCAGCCGCTGACGGCACCAATTTTATTGGCTATTTCAGCTGGGGCTGGGAGTCCACCATCAACTATTCCGCCACGAACAACGCTTTCGGCCAAGTCACCCTGAACGAACCCAATGGATCGACCGTCGAGTTCTCCCCAGCCACCAGTGATGGATGTGGAACGGGTGATTATCAGGACTTCCAGAAGTACACGACCACCGACAGCTACCTTCCGTGGTGTGCCACCAGTCGACTCGATGCGCAACTCGGGAGCATGGGAGGAATCGGTTACAAGCTCACGGAAGGCAATGGCGACGTGTCCGGGTACTCATGGACTGGACAACTTGGATGGTCGGGTACTCAAGAGGACCACACCGCACTGACCTATGCCTACAACATCCCGCCCGGCACGGACAACTGTCCTACCGTGGGAACCTCGAGTTGCTATACCGAGGCGGATGGCGATGGGAAGCCCGGCGACCCTGGCGTGCGATGGACGACGACGGCGATCGACACGTTCGGCTTCATTGGTGAGGTAATTGACCCGTCTGGGCAGTCGTGGTCCATGGCATACTCGGACGGAAGCGGCGATTTGACTTCGATTGTCGATGCGGCCACTGGATTCACCAACAACTATGTCTATAACACCACTAATGCATCGCCACTGAATCATGAAATGGGTCAGGCCATAGATCCTAACGGTAATGCTACGACGCTCTACTACACCACTTATGGCATGGCATACAATATACAATCCCCAGCTGGAGGCTCGACGAACTACACCTACAGCAATAACACTTGTGCCACCACGACAGGCTGTGTCGGGCTTACTGCCACGCAGGATACCGAGGTGTCGTACGAGAACGGTGAGAATGACTTCGACAACTACGTAGGAGGGGTTCTGGTCGCCGATTCATTCGGGCCTGGCACGTCGCTAACGGATTCACGAAATCAGTATTGGCAGTTCAATTACACCTATCCAGGCAACGGATATGGGTGGACTACTAAAGCCGTGATCCTTCCCGATGGCCATACCGCCACCATCGTCACCGATGGCGTGGGAAATGTCGTCTCCTACACCGATCCCAACGGGAATACCACCCATTCGATGTACAACGACTCCGCGGGGAATGATCTCGACGAACTGTGCTGGACGGCAGCGCCAGGCGTGCCTGTGCCCTCGAATTCGTCGTGTACGGATCCACCCGCTGGATCGACCTCCTACACCTACGACGCGTACGGCCATGAACTCTCGGAGAAGGATCCACTCGGAAACACTAGCTTTAGCGGGTACTACAACAACGGGGAACTGTGTTGGACGTCTGAGGCGACCGTGGGGAATGGCAGTCCCTGCAACAACGGCGGCACCACCCCCAACGGCGCACCGACTGGATCGACGGTCTACACGTACTACCAGGGAAACCAGATCCTCAAGACCATTGCCTACAACACCGCGTACGCTCAAACGAGTCAGGCCACCTACGACACCGACAGTGAGTTGGTCTACACCTTGCCGCCCGACGGCGGGAGCGCCGGCGGCTGGGGGTCCAATCCCTATGAAACTCGGAATTACTACTATTCGTACGGATTCCTGCAGCAGACGGTAGCGCCCTTCGGTCGCACCACGAGTTATGCCTACGATCCCGACGGAAATATTACCTATGAGGCGGACCCGGCGGGCATCACCACGACTACCTATGATGCGGACGACCGAGTGTGTTGGACACTGAGGTCCCTCACTGCTCCCACCGGCCCAACGTGTTCCGTGTGGCCGACTGGTGGCACGATCTATGGATACGTCCTCAATACAGACAACGTTTCGACTCAGATTGATCCGAACGGACATGCCACCACCTACGCGTTTACCGACCTACAGCATCCGAGCGACCCGACGCTCATCACCGACGCCATGAGTGCAGCGATTACCTTCAAGGCGTACAACCTGTGGGGTGAAAGCTGTCTGACCGGTCCCGGCAATCCAGCCAGTCCTACCTGTCCCACCAGCGCGGCAGCCACCCCACTCGGTGATTCGAGCAGTCTGCTCAACGACGAGGGTCAACTCACCTCGACGACGGATCCGAAAGGTGAGACCACGACCTACGCCTACACGAATCCAGCCTTCCCAACGGATGCCACTTCGATGACCAACCCACTGGGCAAGGTCACCTCATACACGTATGACGCCGATGGCGATCAGGTAAGTGCCACCGACCCGGCCGGCAACGTGATGACAACCGCCTACGATGCCGACGGCCGGATCTGCTACTCCGCACCAGTGGCCACTACGGCGGCGTGTTCGACACCGCCTTCGGGGACCGGTGTCACCGTCAACACCTGGAACGCCGCCGATGAGCGGTCCCAGATGGTCGACAACTACAACACGAGCAGCAGTGCAACATCGCTGTACGCATACGATGCCGACGGAAATCTCACGTCCAGCACCGACGACAACGGGCGCACGGTCGGCTACACCTACGACGTGGCTGGCGAAGTCTCGTGCATCGCCTATCCAGTTCTGACAGGACCGAATTGTGCCAACGCGCCAAGTAGCACCAACTCGGTTGTCGATCGAAGCTATGACGGTGCGGGACGCCTGTCTCTGACGACAGACTGGCTGGGCAACACCATCACGTTCGGCGGCTACAATCAGAACTCCCAGCTTGGTCAGATCGTGTATCCAAGCTCGGTGAATGAAACCCTGAATTATGGCTACGACAATGCTGGCAATCTCCTGTCGGCGAACTACACCGGTGGGACGTCGGGGAGCAATTCATGGACCTACAACGCCGATGAGCAACAGGCGTCAACTTCTCAGCTGGGAACCTTCGCGTCGCCCACCGATACCTACAACGACTACAAGCAGGTGACTACCGCCTCGAATCCGACGGGTACCGGCTCGGTCAGTGACACGTACACGACTGCGGCCAACGGTGAGCTCCAAGCCGATCAGGCCACGGGACGGTCCGCCATCAACCTCTCCTACAACGGAGGGGCTCAACTCACGTCGATGACCAACCCGAACCTTCCCGCAGCCAGCGCGGACACGACCTACGCCTACACAGCCGACGGCCAGCGGTGCTGGTCCAACGCGGCGTCTACTGTCACCAGTGGTGCTGCCTGTGGTTCGGCACCCACAGGCGCCACGTCGTATCAGTGGAATGCCAAGGGCCAGCTGTGTTGGTCGGGTCAGTCAACGTCGACAAGCTCGTGCTCTGCACCTCCGACAGGAGTGACGACCTACTCCTATGACGGGAATGGGCTCCGGATGACAGAGACGCCGCCAAGTGGATCCGCACTGAAGTTCAGCTGGGACATGGTTGACGGAGGCTTAACTCCCCTCATGGTCGATGACGGCACCAACGCCTACATCTATGGAGAGACGCTCTTTGGTGGGACCGCTCCGATCGAGCAGATCAATCTCACCACCGATGCTGCCAGTTTCATTTCCGCCATTCCGTCGGGAGTGCAGGATGTGTTCTCGAACTCCGGGTCTGTATTGGAGAAGGCCGCCTATTCCACGTACGGAACGCAGACTATTGAGGCCGGAAGCTCCGTCACGCCATTTGGATTCCAAGGGTCTTACACCGATGCGACTGGATTGATTTATCTGATCAATCGCTACTACGACCCGAGCACGTACCAGTTTCTGAGCATCGATCCCAAGGTGTCGACGACGATGCAGCCGTATGCGTTCGTGGGTGGGGATCCACTGAACGCAACTGATCCATTAGGTCTCGACAAAGTATATTTACTGAGGCGATATGGCAGGACGTATTACGTAGGACGTACAAATGATTCGGCCAGAAGGACCAGGGAGCACATACGTAGGGGTCTCCTGGATCCGAAGAAGGGCGAAACGTTTGAGGAGCTCGACACTGAAAACCTTGGCCCTCTACAGACTAGAGGTGTCGAGCAAATTGCTATGGATACTCTAAAACGAACGGGCGAGCCATTGGCTAATAAGATGAACTCCATATCTCCGAGGAATGGTTCATACCCCTCGGCAATAGAGGAAGGAAACGAAGCCCTAATGCGGTCGCCGAAGGCTTTGCTTCAGATCAACGATGGTAACGCCAGCGCAGCCGCTCAGCAGTTCGAAAGAATGATGTTTCAGAATGCTCTGGAGCTTCCGAGGGCGACAGGCGCTTCAGGTGTGGATGGACCTGGTGGAGAGTCACCAGTCGATGATGTGCCGCCAGATTTCTGAGGGGGCCGCCTGCGCAACGGAACATCAATCGAATTGGTAAACGTCTATGAACCCAAATGTGCCGCAATGGAAACCCGCAGAAGCCCTTGGGAGGGTTCGTTATGCAGATCGCATCCAGATTTCTCATCCACTTCCGAGCGATTACCTAGAGGCTCTGAAGGAGGCTTCGAGGCAGTTTCCTCAAAAGGAACTGCACGTCTACGGCAGTGCATTCAGCGGATCGCTTGAGGGTCTGATTGGCTTTGAGCACGTAGAGAACCTAACGGTAGATCTCTACGAAGCGACTTCGTTCGACGTGTTGTCCGGATTTACATCTCTTCGGCGACTTGGCATCGGTACGACGCGATCGGCGACGCCATCGGTCGCATTCCTCAGTAACTGTCTGAGTCTTGAAGATGTTTGGTTGCAGGGAAAGGGCAAAGGACTCGATGCGGTTTCATCGCTCGACCATCTTAAGGTACTTCGTCTTCAGAATTTGAGGGCTCACTCGCTCGAGTTTCTGGCTGGGCATCCGTCGATTGAGCGCTTGGAGTTGCTCTACTCGAGTGCGAGGGATTTTAGTTCTTTGGCCACCATGGAGCAGCTACGCCGGCTATGGATCTGTCGAATACGCGGACTGACGGGCACTGATTTGACGCCGCTATCGGACTCGCCTTTTGACATGCTTGCTCTCAACGACGCTGGAGGAATAGAGGATCTTAGTGCTCTAGGTGGCATTGATATCAGACATCTCTCCTTAACCAACCTGCCACAGCTGCAGACATTGGGATCCCTGCGTCATTGGCCGCACCTTGAGCTGTTGGGAATTCACAATGCGCATCCCTCGGACGATTCACTTGCTGAGGTAGCGGCAAATCCAGCTCTAAGTCATTTAGCCATTGCTGACAAGCTTCCTCACAGCCAACTCCGTGCGATCCAAGCATCCTTTAATGGTGAATCCTTGTGGTATAGAGGTGACTATCTGTGGGGTTCCGATCGGCCAGAGGATATTATCGTTACGCGCGATAAATTGTAGAGAAGCGCAAGCGGTCGCGTGCCGATTACCTGATGGTCGTTCGGCTGTGCTGCCGGATGTGTCACTGGGCTGGACGTCTCAGTAGCCCGCACCTGAGCAGTCCGCTCGCGCAATCCGGCTGAGGTGCAGACTGTCGGCGTGAACAATCCGCGGCCGTCCACGATTGAAGCCATGGTCGCCTTGCGCGGTCATCGAGGCTGCCCAAGTGTTATCGGTTCTGGTCGATTCGCGCCCGCTCACTGCAGGCGCCACCACCGGCGCGTGATCAATCGCTACTACGACCCGGCGAGCTACCAGTTCATTAGCGTTGATCCGAAGGTCGGGATGACGCTGCAGCCCTACACCTTCGTTGGAGGTGATCCGCTGAATGAGTCGGATCCCCTAGGCTTGTATCGATGGGACCGATATACGCATCACCGGAAGGTAGCTCAACGACCGGCAAGGCAAGGTAGACGAAATCGGGTTATCGGCGCATCCCCCTACCACTATCTGGGTGCGCCGAGCGCGAGGTATAGCAGATCAATCTCAATCCCCGAAGCCTACGCGACTGAAACAATCACGGCCAGTGTCACCATCTCCGGTCCTAAGGCCAATGACCACGTAACAGTCAGTACCGATGGGACCGTGGACGTATCGGTCAATTCAGTGGATGCCTCATTTTCGCCGTCAGAGGGGGCTGATGCAAGCGCCTCAGTTGGAGGCTTTGGAGCATCAAGTCAAGGCCTGTCGTACACCAGCAACCAAACTCGGGACGTAGGCCCCGATTCGGTTACGACCGAAACAACCATGACCATAGGACCCGGCACACCGAGCGGTCTGAGCCCGACAGCTCGGGGAGTGGTAGCAATAACGGGCACGGTAGTGGGAGGGGCTGCCGCGGGAATCAAGGCTCTCAGCGGACTGTGTAGCGGTCCCTACGGCGGGTTCTGCGAAGGGTGAGTACCGCCCACAGTGCCCACCACAATGCGACGCAGGTGAAGCGGCTAGTGGGTGTTCTTATTGGTTCAATAGGTCCGAAGCCTGGCAAAGACCTCTTGACCCAGATGCTGCTAGAAGCGACAGGACTGCCGAAGGGTGAATGGTCAATCGCCAATGAACGCGTGTATCGAAGTCGGGCAAGGGGCCGAACCAATTCTGGGCCGTCGCCTTCTAAGGGACTGCGGAGCACGACGGTGTGGCGTTGCTATGTGAACAGAGTGGATCGCTTGTCAGTATCTATCTCCATTATTAGATTCGGGACAATCCGTGATGCAGATTCTTATCTACCGGTATCTATAGCTGGAATTGCACGCAGACCCTTTTCTAAGTTGTCAATCTCTAACCCGCATTATGTGGATGGAATAGAGGTCAAGAATATGGGTAAAGTGGTGGCATATGAGGAAGAATTTGCAGGCAGAGACGGACCCGGGTCATCGCGCGTCATAGCACTCCAAGAGGACCGCTATGTGATCTTGGTTGAGTGCTCCGGACTCGACGATCCACTTCCGTGGGAGCGCGTGAAGGAGATAGCGGGAGCTCAAGCAGCCAAGACCCGACAAATCGCCGCAGACGGATGAGATCCAGCCCGCTCAAGGCGGAGTATGCCAGGTCGTAGTAGCCCGCATCGACTACAGCTAGCGACGGGTGCCGGCCCACGAATTCCTAGATCGCCCGTCATCCCGGGCTTCCACAGTTCTCGACGACCTCAGGTCACGACTCTGGGGTTCAGTCGGTTCCGCTCGTGCCGATGCTTCCTGTGCCCATCCCGCGGGGTGGCAGGGGTTCTGGGCATTCCCACCAGTTTCGGTCGCCCTGCACAAGTGCAAGGAGTCCGGAGATGCCATCGATCGAAGCAGACATTGAGGAGTACCTGCTGTGGCTCAGCGTCCACAACTACGCCAGGACCACCATCGAGAACCGTGATCGCTACCTCGGCTACCTGGCCGACTTCCTGGCTGCGCGACAGGTCACGGAGTCGATTGACGTCACCGCGGCGGATCTGAAGGCCTACCAGGAACACCTGTTCGCCCATCGCAAGCGGGACGGTCAGGCCCTGAGCTTCGGGACCCAGGCCCAGCGTCTGATCCCGGTCCAACAGCTCTTCAACTGGCTCACCCGAACCGGGGTGATCGACCGGGATCCGGCGGTGGACCTCACGACACCTCGTCCGGACCGTCGTCTTCCCGAAGCCACCTTGTCGGCGACAGAGATGTCGGCCTTGCTGGCCTGTCCGAAGGTC
The DNA here is from genome assembly GCA_050014755.1 of Acidimicrobiales bacterium. Classification (GTDB taxonomy): domain Bacteria; phylum Actinomycetota; class Acidimicrobiia; order Acidimicrobiales; family RAAP-2; genus Bog-756. The sequence goes on along the minus strand of JBEKCS010000026.1, from coordinate 40,358 downwards.
ACCCGTCCCCTTGGGCTCCGGGACCGCAGCGTGCTCGAGGTCTTCTACTCCTGCGGGCTTCGCCGGGGTGAGCTGATCGCCCTCCGCATCCGGGACGTTGACTTCGACCGGGGCACCGTCTTTGTGCACCACGGCAAGGGAGGGAAGGACCGCTACGTCCCCATCGGTGAGCGGGCGCTGTTCTGGCTCCGGCTGTACCTGGAGTTGGCCAGACCGCTGTTCGATCCCGAGGACCAGTCCCCGATCCTCTTCCTCTCGTCGGTGGGTACGCCGCTCTGCCCCGACTGGCTGTCCCGCAAGGTCCGCCGCTATATCGCCGATGCCGGCATCGACAAGCGGGGGAGCTGCCACCTGCTCCGCCACACGGTTGCCACGTTGATGCTGGATGGGGGGGCGGACATTCGTTATGTGGCCGAGATGCTCGGACACGCCAAGCTCGAGACCACCCAGCGCTACACCCGGGTCAGCATCGAGCGCCTCCAGGCCGTGCATGCGGCCACGCATCCGGCATCGGGACTGTCGACGGCGATGGCTGCCGAGCTGTGTGCCGTGCTCCCCGGACGCCCGGGCCTGCACGCCCTGCTCCGCTGATCCTCCCCAAGCACCTACTGCCACGGCATGATGGCGACATGGAGGCGTGTGGAGTGGTGCTGGCACACCGTGGGCGACCCACGCGCATCGCCTACTGCAATCGACGTCGGCCACGGCACCTGGTCAATCGCTACTACGACCCGAGCACGTATCAGTTCCTGAGTATCGATCCCAAAGTGGCCACGACGATGCAGCCGTATGCATTCGTCGATGGTGACCCGCTGAATGAGACGGATCCGCTCGGGTTCAGCGGAGGTTGGAACCGAGCAACTTTGGCTTATGCGCAGCGGCACGATTGCAACTTGCACGGGAGAAAATGTCATGGGGGCCTTGGAGCACTTCGGCATTGGGCTTCCAGACACAAGAGAGGATTGGCTCAAGTAGGAATCGGCATAACAGCTGTTGGACTTACTATTGCCACCGGAGGTGCATCCGACCTACTTGTTGCGGGCATAGGGGCAGGCGCTTCGCTAGCGAGCTATGGGGCTGGATGCGCCGGTGAGAAAGGCAATCGAGCTTGCACGGTAAAGGGTGCAGTGGTTGCTACAGCGACGGGTGCTGTTGGGGCCGGACTTGCCAGTGGCGCAAACATAGCGATCGGTGGACCGTTGTCAGAATCACTAACCTCTCGAGTCGCCCAGTACTCTTCAGTCGGTGTGCTTTCGTCAGCGGTGGCCAGTTCTTGGGGTGTTCTTGCAGATAGTGCCTGGGAGAACAGGTCGACCGACTGGGGGGAGATTCGATCCATAGGATTTGGGTCGTTGGTAGGCTTCTCCGACGGGTAGCCTGAAGGGGATCGCAGTTTGAAAGGAACATGGTGGAATGTAAAACATAAACTCGTAATGACGAGGCTGAATTGCGCTATCGGAGAGAGGTGCTGCTTGAACGGGATGACTGCCGACGAGCTTGAAGCGGTGATGAGAAAGAGACATGTCCGTATGGTGGGTATTGCTCGAGTAGCCCAAATCATTTCTGGGGAATTGGGTGAAGCCGAGAAAGTTAACGATGTGGTCAAAGCGTATCGTGTGAAGGTGGATGGCAAACGTATCGGTACCGGTTCTGGATTTTCGCTTCTGTTTCTCACCAATGAGAGAATATTGATATCTTGTGGGACTAGTACTTCGGTACAGTTGAATGAGATTGTGTCTATATCTGATTTGATAAAGGGTCGATTCAAGTGGAAAACGATCGATGGTAGGAACTGGTCATTTGAACGGTCAAGAGGTTTAGTGCGGATGAATGGAAATAGACCAAACACGAATCGCTTTTATGCTGCATTGGCGGCTTCAGCTCCAGGCGTAAGCCCGATCCCTTGAGGAGAGTAGTGGGCATGCGTATCCCCACGCCCATCCTCCAAAGCGGGTGTGGAGAATAGTTCTGTGAGGAGATTGATAGATTCGCTTCGCTCTCCTCAGACCACTTGAGGGAGTAGTGGACATCCTGTCACCACCCCCCGATTCTCCCGTCGGAGCGATCCCGACGAGGGAGCCGAAGAACGACCGATAGCCCAGGCCAATCGGCCACGGAGTGGCCGTGCGGCAGTCCAGTGGGCTTCAGTCGGTTTCGAAGGTCAGCGTGCTGGCGGACCTGGATCACCAATGGAGGCGGCCAGGGCCGGCGCAGGCCCAAGCCGGAGCCGGCACGGGCCGCCAACCACTTGGAGCGTCACGAGATCGCCGCGGACGCGGGCGGATCAGAAGCGGGATGAGTACCGACCGAGATGCAGATCGGTCTGTCCGAGGACGTCTTGGCGATGAGCAAATGGTCGATTCGCCGGAGTTCGTCCAGCGTGATCGGATTGGCCAAGAGGCGGGTGCGACGCGGTCCTGACCTGGGCGTTGTCACAAACGGGTGTTCTCGAAACCCCATTTGTTGATAGGGAAGGAAGTTCCTTTCCCGTAAGCGAATGGAGGAACCGTGCAACCATGCGTCGACCTCCCCGGACCCCACTTTCGGGACGGGAGGTGTGCGCGAGTTGGCGGTCGGTGCCGATACCGGGCCCGCGTCGGCCCGAGCATCGAGGCTCGAGTTCGCCGGCGCAGCGGAAGTCCCGGATTGGTGCCGAGGGTCACCGTCGAACCGGTGACCGCTGACGGCATGGTGGAGCGGCAGGGAACCTCTCGATGAGCGACTCTCGCGTGGTCGCTGGACGCCCGTCAGCGCTTCGACGTCTTCGGTCCCCTCGGCCCTTCCTCGCCCCGCCGGACCTCGTGGCGGGCAAGGAAGCCCTCCAACATGATCTGCACGGCCCGACGTTCCTCGGGATCGAGGTGAATGGTCGACTCGAAGGCGAGCCGGAGTGTCTCGTCGTCGGGGAGCCGGGAGTCATCCCCGAAGACCAGTGCGTCCGAGCTCACCGAGAGGGCGACGGCCAGACGCCGCAGGACGCCGAGCGTTGGCTCCGAGGTGCCCGCCTCGTAGCGCTGGAGCTGGGTCACGTGGACGCCGGCCCGCTCGGCCACCGAGTTCTGGGTGAGGCCACGCGCCCGTCGCAAGGTAGCGAGCCGTTCGGGGAAGTCCACGGGCGAAACCCTACTCCGGAGGGTGTTGACCACCTCGTACATAGTGGATATTATACATCAGATACAGTGGTATCGGGACCGACGATGGCATCGGGATCAACAGGGGCACGGTCAATGACACAGGCATCAGGGACAACAGCGGCATCAGGAACGACAAAGGCCGCGAGCGAACAGTCGTCCCCGGCAAAGGCGTCCGGCCGGAAAACTGACGTGGTCCCCTTGGGTGTCGCCCCCGAGGTTTCCGACGCCGAGCTGGATCTTCGTAGAGAAGGTTCTCACACACCTCCCGGGCCTTCGCCAGGCTGAGGACCAAGTGCAGGCTGAACACACCGGTGCGGTTCGCCGGCGGGCGCCGTAGGCAGTCCCGCCGGCGTTACCCAGCAATCCATGAGAGGAAATTGGAAATTGACCGGATCAACGACCAGTTCGTAGATCTTCCTCTTCGATCGCATCACCCGTTCGCTCAGCGAGCTCGATCACCTGGGTAACCAGCACAAGCACGTCGTCATCGAGCTCATGGTCGAACAGGATCCGGAGACGGGCGTGTGCAGCCTCGAGCTCGACGAACAGTTCGAGAGCCGGACCGTCCCTGTGGCCTCGAGCCATCCGTTCGGCCACGTCAGCCACCGCGACGGATGCCGTCCCGAACGCCAGGATGACCTGGACCGCTTCGATCCTCATGTGCGCCATGCGTCCTCCTCGCTCATGCGCAGGGCCCAGTTACCCCACAGTCCGACTGCAGACTCTCCGTAGTGCGTTCCCCATTTCTGGGAGCGACGAGTCCTCGTCGATCCATGGATGCCCACCACTGAGACACCGGGGACGGGTCAGGTGGGGAGCGAAGCTCCAGCGAGGAGAGCCGCCGCCGTGACGGTCACCTCAAAAGACGTCTGCGGTGGCTCTTGGAGCGACACTTGACGCGGCATCGGGGGCTTGGCACCTGACAGAACCCTTGATTCGGGTCAGGCAAACACCCTGCTCGCAGGCAACCAGTTAATTGACGGGTGCAAAGTTCACAGGTTAGTTCACACCTCTGTTGGCAGCGTGTCCGCCATGACAACTCAAGCGCTACCGCCTCGCTCGATTCGATATCGGTACTCAGGCCATTGCCGTACCCATGGAAACAATGGTTCAAGCGGGCGACCGCAGCACTACCTGACGTCGCAAGCGTTTCGACGCGGCGAATGGGGTTGTGATGCCCCGACAAACCCGCAGTTCAGCGTCGATTCTTTAATTGACAGGGACCAAGTTGACAGGTTAGTTGACACCCCTTCCGGCAGCGTGGCCGCCCATGACGCCCATCCCGCCGCCGTCTCGCACAGTCCGACCGAAGCACCTTCCGCCTCTGCCGGGCGGACGACCTCCCGGCAGATCCGGTCCGATGACGGTTGCTGAACCCGGCGACCAGGAGCGGGTCGTCAACGGCATCCTCGCCCGCCTCAATGGTCCCAGTGGCTACGACGCCTTGGCTGCCCAGGTGCGAGCCGCACGGGCCTGCCGGCACCCGGTCCGCTTGTCTGGACGGATCTCCGGACCTGTCGAAGAAGGCCGAAGGGTGCTTTTCGACACCCGGTCCCTCCCCGACGGGGTACTCCTCAAGGCGTGCGGGACCCGACGGGAGACACTCTGTCCCCCATGTGCCTCCCTCTACCGAGGCGACGCCTTCGCGCTCGTGGCTGCAGGCCTACGCGGCGGCAAGGGGATCCCCGAGGAGATTGGGGACCATCCAGCCGTCCTCCTCACGCTCACCGCCCCGAGCTTCGGGGCGGTGCACCGGAAGCGATCCGATGGGAGCTGTCATCCAACGGGTCGACGTTGCCCCCACGGGGTGGCCCTGGTCTGTTCGGCTCGCCATCGCCAATCCGACGAGACCCTCGGCCAGGCCCTGTGTCCTGACTGCCACGACTACGAAGGAGCGGTGCTGTTCAACACAGGAGTGTCCGAACTCTGGCGGCGCACCACCATCTACGCACTCCGTTCCCTCGGTTCACTGCTCGGTATGAGTGCCCGCCAAGCAGCTCGACGATTGCGGTTGTCGTATGTGAAGGTGGTGGAGTTCCAGCGCCGTGGCTCGGTCCACCTTCACGCCTTGGTCCGGGTCGACGTCCGGGATGACGAGCACGGGGAATGCCCCGAAGGGATCGATGTCGACACCTTGGCAGCGGCGCTTCGCATCGCAGCCAAAAAGGTCAGCGCACCTTTGCCCGGCGGCGAATGCGATCGCCGGATGACCTGGGGCCAACAAGTCGACGCCGGAGTGATCGCCGAGGCCGACAACGGCCGCCGGCGTGCTGCCGCCTATCTGGCGAAGTATGCGACGAAAGGCTCCGACGACCTCGGCGTCCTCGACCACCGACTGCGAGGCGGAGTCCCGAACGACCAGCGGCTGCCACGTCACCTCCGTGCACTTGTGGAAACCGCATGGACCCTGGGCGACGAGCCCGGGCTCGAGGACTTCCGTCTGCGGCTGTGGGCGCACACCTGCGGATTTCGGGGCCACTTCCTGACCAAGTCCCGGCGCTACTCGACGACGTTTCAGGCCCTTCGTGACGAACGCCAACGTTGGCGGCTTGCTGCGAAGGGCAAAGGCGCAGAGAGGGAAGTGCTCGCACAGGCCGGAGACGAGACGCGTGAGTGGCGGTACGAAGGCTCCGGGTACCTGACGGTCGGCGACGTCTGCCTGGCCCGGAACCTCGAGGAGGAACTACGGCTCGGTCGGTCCGTCGCACGCGACGATCAGCCGACGTCAGACATGACGACCGAGGTCCGGACATGAGCCTCTCGTTGCCCGCCGACGTGAAGCCCCTGTCGTGGGCGGCCGCACAACTCGGCATCGGGGTGTCGACCGCCTACCGGTTGGTGGGCACGGGTCAGATCCCCGGTGCCTTCCGAATCGGTGGTCAGTGGCGGATCTCCGTACCCAGATTTGAGGCTGAGGTCCATGGCCAGTCGAACCTCACCGATCGTCCCTGATGCCGACTCGGGTTCAGTTGGGAAGTGCCAGCGTCTTGCCGAGAGCGTCAGCCAGGTCCCTGTCCCGTCCCTCGAGGACATGAGAGTAGACCCGAAGGGTGATCGAGGAGTCGCGGTGACCGAGCCGACCGGCCACCGTCGTGGGGTCGAAACCGGCCGCTATGGCCTGAGTGGCCGAGAAGTGCCGGAGCGCGTGTAGATGGGTGTCGACCCCGGCCTTGGTCGCCACATTCTTTGTGAACTTGGACACGACGTCCGGTCGGATCGGCTCAGCACCGACAGGGGAGCGGGAGAAGATGAATCCGTTCGGTCGGACCTCGAGCTTGAGCCCCCGGGCCACGTCATCCACGTTGGCCCGGTGCTTGGCCAGCACGCCGAGGGCCAGTGCATCGAGACCGATGGTCCGCTCCTGATGGGTCTTGGTTCCCTTCTCCGCCCAGCCCCCACCCTCGGTCTCGTAGACGGACCGGGCGATGGTCAGAGTGTGCTCATCCGCATGGAGGTCGGTCCACCGGAGTGCGCACAGCTCGCCCCGTCGAGCACCGGTGAGGGCTCCCAGCAGAAGCAGGGCAGCAAGCGCCGGCTCGATCTCCTCGGCCTTGGCCACGATGGCCCGGACCTCATCGGGCGTCGGCGCCTTGACCGGTTCCTGGCGGATCGGAGGTGGGCTGGCCTTCCTGGCCACGCTGTGTTCCACCATGTCCCATCGTTCGGCCTGGTGGAGGGCGGCGGCGATCAGGGCATGGACTCGACGCACGCTGGTGGCCTTGTTCCCCTTGGCCGTCAGCTTCCCGTAGAGGTTGTCGAGCTGGCGGGCGGTCAGCGCTTTCAACCGGACCTTCCCGAGTTCGGGGATGACGATCCGATCAGCCAGATCCCGGTACTTGCGGATGGTGGTGGGGGAGCGGTTGGGCCCGATGTGGTCGAGCCAGGCGTTGAGGAGCTCTTCCACGGTTTCCGAGCCGGTGTTGACGTTGCCGTTCGCCACCTTGGCCACCATCGACGCCAGCTCGCGCTCGGCGAGCCGTCTGCCGGCACCGGGCCGCGCGTCCTTGGCCTCGACGGTCTTCCGGATCTGGATCGGGGTGCCGTTGGCCCGCCGGCCGGCATAGACGCGAAGGCGCCACACCCCGGGTCGGACTTCGGTCATCGTGCCCCTCACGCCTGAGATTGTAGTCACGGAGTAGTCACGAGAGCCAATCTGGCAATTCTAGAATGACAAAAAGTGCCTCTGACCTGGTGGGCCGTGCGAGTCTCGATCTCGCCACCTTGGGATTAAAAGTCCCCTGCTCTACCGGATGAGCTAACGGCCCGCCGAGGAGCGTACCGGCTCACCGACGGGGGATCCGCCCGCTCGTCGTCCCTGTAGGTTCGTGAGCGACGACGCCGGTCACGCAGTCGCCGACCCGCTCAGAAGGATCCCGCTCCCGTGCACGTTCTCGACAATCCGGCCTGGTCGGCACTGACCGGGCCCCAGCGCGACCTCGGTCGGTGCGACGGCGTGGTGGCCCGGTTCGACCCCGGGATCTCCTTGTTCGGCGCGTTCGCCGACGACCCCGGTCCCGGGGAGTGGGCGGACATGGCCCGGTTGATCGGACCCGGGGGCGTGGTCATCACCACCGGGTGCACCGGACTGCCGCCCGAGGGGTGGGGCGTCGTCTACGAGGGCGATGGCGTGCAGATGACCGGTGAGGCTCTGCCGGGTGCGGGCGGGCCACCGGTGAAAGGAGCGCCGGAGGTGGTCCCGCTCGGCCCTGACGACGCGGACGACATGCTCGAGCTGGTGGCCCTGGCCCGACCCGGGCCGTTCACGCCCCGGACCTACGAGTTCGGTGGCTACGTCGGCGTCCGTCAGGAAGGGCGGCTCGTCGCCATGGCCGGTGAGCGCCTCCGGCCCGAGGGATGGGCCGAGATCAGCGCCGTGGCCACCCACCCCGATCACCGTCGCCAGGGGCTGGGCGAACTACTGGTCCGTACCGTGGCCGTGGGCATCACCGCCCGTGGCGAGGTCCCGTTCCTCCATGCCGCGGCGAGCAACACCGGGGCTGTCCGCCTCTACGGGGCGATGGGGTTCACCCTCCGTCGACACTGTCGGTTCGTGGCCGCACGCGCTCCCGATGAGCTTCCATCCGATCCGGCGGCACCCGACGTCATGTCGCGGGGGAGATGACCACCGAGGAGGGGAGACCGCCGAGGACGACGGTGCGGAGCACCGTGGAGGTCGTCGGGTCGACCTCCACCAGGTCCCCGTTGCCGCTGCACACCCAGATGTCGCCGTCCGGGGCGATGGCGAGGTTTTCGGACGGTGCCCCGATGGTGATGGGGTTCCCGACCTGGCGGGTGGTGATGTCCACCGGGGTGATGCCGTCTCCGGCGCTGATCCAGGCGATGGACGAACCCGGCGCGGCGGCGATCCCGGTGGGATTGGCCCCGATGGGGACGGCCGGACCCGGTGTGAGCCCGGGCAGGGCGACCGGGGTCAGCGAGCTGGTCTGGAAGTCCGCCACCAGTGCGGTGGCCCCGTCGGAAGCGATGAGGACGGTGGTCGGCTCGCTTCCCACGGCGACAGGTGGGCCGGGCGCCATCGTGGGAAGCGCGAGGGGTGTCAACGTCCCGTCCTGGTAGTCGGCCACGAGCGCTCGGGTCCCGTCGGGCGTGATGGCGATGGCCACCGGCTGCCCGCCCACCGGGACGGCGGTGCCGGCCGTGAAGTCGGGGAGGTGCACCGGTGTGACCGTGTTGTCGCCGAAGTTGGCCACCAGGGCGAGCGTGCCGTCGGGGGTGACGGCCACCGCATCGGGCTCGAGGCCGACTCCGATCCGCTTCACCACCTTGCCGGTCGCTGTCGCCACCTCGACGAGCTGATCGTCGGCCTTGTCCACGACGAGCAGGTCCTTGGATCCGTGGAGCAGGGCGATCCCCGAGGGCAGGGTCCCGGTGGTGAAGGGTCTGCCCTGTCGACCGGTGGCGGTATCGACCACGGCCACCGTGTCGCCGGGATTGGCGACCCCCGACCCCATGGCCACGTAGGCGACCGGGGACACCGCGGGGGTCACCGACTCCTTCGCGCATCCGGCCATGCCGGCTGCTCCGAGCCCGACGACGAGCGGTCCGACCAGTGCGACCCGCCGGCGACGGCTGTTCGCCCGTCGAAGCGAAGGAAGCGGTCGGGCACGGCGCATCACTGGTGGGCACTCCTCGGCATCGGCTGATCGTAGGTGGGTACCGTCGGATCGTTCGAACCACGGCGGTCCCGGCCCGAGGTCCAGGGAACAGCGCTCGTGGTCATCCTTGGGAGCATGCGGCGCCGAGTTCCTGGGCGGCATGGCGCCACCCGGGCTCGTCGGTGACGGGGAAGAAGTCACCGGTGGCCAGATCCTGCTCGTAGGGGACGGGAGCGGGAACCCCGCCCGCGAGGTCGGCCACGGCCGACAGCAACGCGTCGATGTCGGCTCCGGAGGTGCCGAGTCCGGCGCTGGCCCGCACCGCACCGGGGATCCTGCGGTGATCGCCGCGGAGGACCTCCCGACGGTAGGCGTCGACCGCGGTGGGGTCCAGGCCGAGGAGACGGATCACGTAGGGATGGGCGCAGAAGCATCCGTGGCGGACGGCGATCCCGTACTCGGCGCTCAACCGGGCGGCCACCAGGGCATGGTGCATGCCCTCGACGGTGAAGGGGGCGACCGGAAGGGTGGGCGCGTCGGTCACGCCGAGGCCCACCGGCCCGAGCAGCCGAACGCCGTCGATGGCCGCCAGTCCACCGTGGAGGCGGCGGGAGAGCTCCCGCTCGTGGTCCTCGATGGCACCCCAGCCGATGGCGGCGAGTGCGTCGATGGCGCCATGGAGGGCGACGGCCCCGATGACGTTGGGCGATCCTGCCTCCTCCCGGTCGGGCGGGGGCGACCAGATCACCTCGTCGAGGCCCACGAGGTCGACCGCCCCACCGCCGGCCAGGAAGGGGTCACCGGTCTCGAACGCCGCCCGCGGACCGATGAGTGCACCGCTGCCGAATGGCGCATAGAACTTGTGGCCGGACAGGGCCAGGAAGTCGGCATCGGCCGGGAGCGGCCGGTGGGGGGCGAGTTGGGCGGCGTCCACGAGCACGGGCACGCCCCGCTCGTGCGCAGCCGCGACGATGGCCTCGAGCGGGGGCAGCCATCCGGAGACATTCGACGCACCGGTGATGGCGAGCAGCGAGGGCCGTCGGGGTCCGGCGTCGAGCGCCCGGATCACGTCGTCGGCGGTGAACGTGCCCCCCGGGTCGCACTCGACGTAGCGGCGCTCGGCCACCCGGCCCCAGGGCAGCAGATTGGCGTGGTGCTCGACGACGGTGGTCACCACGACGTCGGAGGTGCTGAGCCGGAGCCGGTAGGCCAGGTGGTTGATGGCTTCGGTCGTGTTGCGACACAGGATGGCCACGTCGGGACCGCCCTCGTCGCGACCGGCGAAGGCCAGCACGGCCCGACGGGCCTCCTCGTAGGCGACGGTCGCCCGACGCGAGCGGAATCCGGCACCGCGGTGCACGCTCGAGTACCACGGGAGGAACTCCTCGACCCGCGCGGCCACCGCCGGGTGGGCCTGGGTGGAGGCGGCCTGGTCGAGCTCCACGGCCCGGCGTTCGACGCCGTCGATGCAGGGGACCAGCTGCCCGGAACCGACCAGACGGGCCAGCGGGGCGGTGCTGTCTGGTCGGGTGGACTCCACCGGACCACCCTACGAGATGGCCCGAACGGCGCGGGTGCGAGGGCATCCGCCCGGTGAGAGGAGACCTGGCGAACGAGTGAGGAGGGGAGGGTAACCTACTCTTTCGAATGTACACACGTTGTGCGCACGTTGGAAAAACCAATTTACCGACGGAGACCTTTTGCCTGACGACCGTCCGGGCCAGGATCGTCGGTCGCTCCACCGTCACGGCGCAGTTCCGGCCACCGCCCACAAGGCACGCCCCTCCCCGCGGAGGAAGTAGCCGAGCCGACGCGGACCGTGACCAGCCATGCATCCGCGGAGGTACGCTCCCGGGCATGGAGAACGAGTGGCCCTCCGGCGACGACGGCGACGGCGACCGGGACGTGACGGACAGCCCGGTCGAGGAGTGGCGCGACGATGTCGTCACCAGCGAGGACGAGGCCCATCGGACGGCTGTGGACGCAGTGGACGGCCTGCTCGACGAGGTGGAGCTGGCGCTCGCCCGCCTCGACGACGGAACGTACGGCCGCTGCGAGGAGTGCGGGGAACCGATCGGCGACGAGCGCCTGGCAGTGCTTCCGATCGTGCGGACGTGCACGCGGTGCGCCGGGTCGGAGTCGTACCTGGCACCATCGACGGCCGGCCCCGACGCTGTCTGATCCGGCCCCGGGCCGAACGATCTCACGCCTGTATCGGCATCCTGGCGGAGAACTTGAGCGAATTTTTCAGAATTTCGCAGAATGTTGTGAAATGAGGTGCTGAGCTGGGGTGATGCCCGGCACCGCCTTCGGGATCAAGGGCGCCGCTAGGCTCGGACCCCATGCCCAGGCCATCGGAACCAGCCGGCCCCGCTGGCGACGACCCCGGCGTACGGACCGGACAGGGCGTCGGGGTGGGTCCGAGGCCCCTCCTTCCGGCCTGGGTGCCGATTCGACCCACACCCAGGATGTCGGCCTGGATCAGGCGCGCCCGGCAGCGGCAATCGGCCTTGGCCGGGCCGACCGACGTCCGGTGGTGCTACCGGCTACTGCTCGGCCGGGAGCCCGACGACCACGGGTACCGCGGCTACGTCGATCTCGTGACCACCAACGCGGTATCCCGGGACGAACTGGTCGGCTACTTCGTGTCATCGCCCGAGTTCCGGGATCGCCTGGCCCAGGAGTTCGACTACACCGAGGGGACGCCCGTCGCCACCACCGTCGAGGGCCTCACGATCTATGTCGATCCCGACGACACGACCATCGGATCGTTCCTCCGCAAGAGCGGTGCCTACGAGCCCGAGGTGTGCGCGGTGATCCGGCGCCACCTACGGAAGGGGGACCGTTTCGTCGACTGCGGAGCGTCCTTCGGCTTCTTCTCGACCCTCGCCGGCTCGATCGTGGGGCCGGACGGTTCCGTCGTGTCCTTCGAGCCGGGCCCGCAGAACCAGTCGCTCCTGCTCCTCAACCTCATGGCCAACGGCATCCTCACGGCCGAGGTGCACCAGGTGGCGCTGAGCGACCGGATCGGGATCCTCCGGTACGGGCGATCGGGGGCGAACGGTGCCATCTCGGACTTCGACGGCGACCCGAGCCAGCTGGGAACGTACGACCTCGTCCGGTCGACGACCCTGGACGCGGTCATCGGCGACCGCCGGGTCGACATGATGAAGGTCGACGTCGAGGGGGCCGAAGGGCGCGTCTTCCGGGGGGCCGAGCAGGTCCTGAAGCGGTGCACCCCGACGCTCGTGTTCGAGTTCTCACCACCGTCGCTGGCCATCACGTCCGGCATGGGCGGCGACGAACTGCTCCGGTCCTTGACCGGCCTCGGCTACTCGCTGGACGTGATCGGCAGCGACCCCGGGCTGCCCAGCTCCAAGTCGGTGGCCGAACTCATCGCACGCTTCGACGAGTCGCCGGGCGACCACATCGATCTGATCGCCTGGAACCGGTAGTCGGGGGCGACCCCGACTACCGAGTCGGGTGACCTACTTCTTCGACTCCCAGAACATGGTGTCGATCTCGGCGATCTCGGCGAGGAGCCGGTCGGCCACGGCCACGTCGTTGGTCTTCTTGGTCTCCCCGGCCGTCTTGGTGGCCTTCCAGAACTTGTCGTGGAGGTCGGGGAACCGCTCGAGGTGCTCGGGCTTGAAGTAGTCGGTCCACAGGACCCAGAGGTGGTGCTTCACCAGGTCGGCCCGCTCTTCTTTGATGATGGCTGCCCGGATCTTGAAGGACTCGTCGTCCGACGCGTTGGACTTCTCGATCGTCGCCTTGACCGACTCGGCCTCGATCCGGGCCTGGGCCGGGTCGTAGACGCCGCAGGGCAGGTCGCAGTGGGCATGGACGGCTGTCGGGGGGGACACGCGGTCGGCAAGTGCGAGCAGGTGGTCTGCGATGCGCATGGAGGCTCCTCTTTCCTGGGTTCGTACGTGGGTTCGGGGTACTGGTGACTCGTGTGGATCTCGACGGACGGGACGGCCCTCGGGGGCCCGGCCCGGGCCCGGCTCCCGCCGACCCGTCTGGTACAGAGTGGGGCATGGACCCCGACGCCGCCACCTTACCCAGGTTGGGCCGGACCACGCCCGGGTGTCGACGGTCCCGACGGGTGTCCACGGTGGTCGCGGTGGCCGGTACGGCGCTCCTCCTCGGGCGGTTCATCGCCACGGTCGTCGTGCGGAGCATCCGGCGGGTGGAGGTGGTGGGCGGCTCGATGGCCCCTGCGCTCCGCGCCGGCGACCGGCTGGTGGTGCTGTCGCGGCCGTTCGGTCCTCCGGCGTGGCCGGCGGTGGGTGCGGTGGTCGCGGTGGTCGACCCGAGGGACCCCGACCGCATCCTGGTCAAGCGGGTGGCCTCGGTGGACCGCACCGCGGGCACCGTCGAGGTCGTCGGCGACGACCCCGGGGCGAGCACCGACAGCCGCACGTTCGGCCCGGTCCCGCTCGCCTCGGTGCTCGGACGGGCCGTCTACCGCTACGCCCCTGCGGGTCGCTCGGGACCCGGACCCTGGTCCACGGAGTACCATCGATCGTGATGCCGAGCACACCGGACGACCTCAGCCGCCTCCTCGCCCCGACCTACCTCGACAACGTCGACGGCCTGACGGTGGACGAGGTCCGCCGCATGCGCGCCGAGTGCCAGGAGGCGGAGGCGTCCCTCTCGTACCTCCGTCGGCTGATCCAGGGCCGCCTGGACATCGTCCACGCCTATCTGGACCGCCCGGCGGGCTCGGAGGCTCCCGACCTGTCCAGCGTGGTCGACAACCTGGCCGGGATCCTGGCCGGCCCGGGGCGCCCCTCGGGTCCCGGGCACAACCCGGTTCTCCACACCCCCGACACCGAGGAGATGGCCGAGCTGACCACGGAGCTCGACGGCGTCCTCGGGGTCGACGAGATCGGCCGCCTCGGCGATCTCGACAGCGAGGCGCTCCGCACCCTGGCCGACCGGTTGACCGAGCTGGAGGGCAGGGTGTCGGCGGAGCGCCACGGCCTCCACCAACGCATCGACACACTCCAGGCCGAGCTGGTCGAGCGTCACAAGTCAGGGCGCGCCTCGGTGGACGGCCTCCTGTCATGAAGGACTTGGTCGGCCACGAAGGCGACCGGTTCGTCAAGGAGCTACCCGAACGCTTCAACGAGCTCGGGTCGTTCATCCGGGAGCAGCGCAGTTCGGCCAGGCTCTCGCTCCGGCGCCTGTCCGAGCTGGCCGGGATCTCGAATCCGTACCTGAGCCAGATCGAACGGGGACTGCGCCGTCCGTCCGCGGAGATCCTCCAGCAGATCGCCAAGGCCCTGCGCATCTCGGCCGAGACGCTCTACGTGCAGGCGGGCATCCTGGAGCGGCCCACCGGCGACACCGACCTGTCCCGTCACATCTTCGCCGACCAGCACCTCACCGAGGAGCAACGCCAGGCCCTGATGCGCATCTACCTCTCGTTCCGGCACGAGAACGAGGACCTGACGGGTCCCGGGCCGGACTTCGGAGCCGTCCACCCCGCTGACGACGGCGAGGGTGGTGAGTCGTCGACCGATGTGGCCGGATCGGCCGCCGCTGCGGGCTGAAGCGCCCCTACCGGTAGGATCCTCGCGGCATGAGGCGTCTCGCCGTCCTATCCCTCCACACCTCGCCGCTGGCCCAACCCGGCACGGGCGACGGCGGAGGCATGAACGTGTACGTGCGCGAGCTGTCGTCGGCGCTGGCCCGGGCCGGCGTCGTGTGCGACGTCTTCACCCGGGCCTGGTCGGACGACCTGGCGCCGACCATGGACATCGAGCCGGGATTCCGGCTGCACCACATCGCCGCGGGGCCGCCGGCACCACTCCCCAAGGAGGCGCTCGTCGGCGTCGTCGACGAGTTCGCCGACGGGGTCCTCAAGTCGATGACCACCGGCGGCTCCTACGGTGACGACGACCTGCCGTTCGATGCCATCCACGCCAACTACTGGCTGAGCGGGATCGCCGGCCACACCATCAAGCACCAGCTCGATCTGCCCCTGGTCTCGACGTTCCACACCCTCGACCGGGTCAAGGCCGAGGCCAGTCCGGAGGAGGTCGAGGCCCACTCCCGGCACATCCGTGCCGAGGCCGAGTCGGCCATCATCCGATGCTCCGACACCGTCCTCGCCTCGTGCTCGGTGGAGGCCGCGCAGATCTCGGACCTCTACGGTGCCGACCCGTCCCGGATCCGGATCGTGGCCCCCGGGGTCGACCACGCCTTCTTCGGTCCCGGTGACCGGGCCCAGGCCCGGCGGGCACTGGACCTCCCGGGACGGGGCGCACTCCTGTTGTTCGTGGGCCGGATCCAACCCCTGAAGGGAGTCGCCGTCGCCGTCGCCACCCTGGCCTCGGTGGTGCGGGACGACCCCGACGCCCACCTGGTGGTGGTCGGTGGCCCGAGCGGTCCCCACGGGGCCGACGAGGTGGCCCGCATCGAATCGCTCGTCGCCCATCTTGGGCTCGAGGACCGGGTGGTGTTCGTGCCGCCACGACCCCACGAGCTCCTGTCCACCTACTACCGGGCGGCCGACGTCTGCATCGTTCCGAGCCGTTCGGAGTCGTTCGGACTGGTCGCCCTCGAGGCCGCGGCGTGCGGGACGCCGGTGGTGGCCTCCGACGTCGGCGGGCTGCGGAGCCTGGTGGACCACGGGCGCACCGGGTACCTGGTCGAGGAGCCGGATCCCGAGGCCTACGCCGCCTGGGTGCGCCAGATCCTGGCCGAGCCCCTCCTGGCCGAGCGCCTGAGCACCGGCTCGGTACTGCGGGCCCGGCGGTACACGTGGGCCCACGCCGCACACCTGCTGGTGGACATCTACGCCGACCTGACGGCGGGCCGGCTGGTCGACTGCTCGTGACCGACGACTGGGCGGGTGTGCTGGACCCGGCCGAGCGCGAGGCGGTCTGTGCCCGGATCGACGGCTGGGCCGCCCGTGAGCTGGCCTCGGGTGGCTCGCTGGTGGCCGTCGACCGCCAGGTGGGAGGCGACCCGGTCACCGGCGCCCCCCGCTGGTACCTGCGGCTCCGCGGCGAGGAGAAGGAGTTCGTCACGGTGTGGCTCACCCTGCGACAGCGCACGCTCCGGCACGAGGCGCAGTTCATGCCCGCGCCGGAGACCAACGTGGAGGCCACCTGGGAGTACCTGCTCAAGCGCAACGCCGACCTGATCGGCCTGTCGTTCGCGCTCGGTGCCGAGGACGCCGTGTACCTCGTCGGGCGGGTTCCGGTGTCGCGGGTGGACGACGACGAGCTCGATCGGATCGTCGGGTCGTCACTGGCCTACACCGACGAGTGCTTCCCCACGGCGATGTCCATCGGGTACGAAGGTCGCTACCGCCGCAGGCCCCAGGCGCAGCGCTGACCGCGGCGGGGCGGCCGTCCGTTCCGGGACGCCGCAGGGCCCGCTGGTAGCGTTCCGGCATGGCACCCAGGCTCCTGCTCGTCGGCGGCGGAAAGATGGGGACCGCGCTCCTGACCGGCCTCCTGGCCGGAGGCTGGGCCCCGGTCGGTGACCTCGCCGTCAGCGAGACCGACCCGGTCCAGCGCGCCCGCCTGGTCGAGGCCCACCCGGGCCTGACCGTGGTGGGTGGTCCCGTGGAGTCCGAGGACGTCGTCCTCGCCGTGAAGCCCGACGTGGCCGAGGCCGTGCTGCTCACCCTGGCCGCCAACGGCGCCCGGCGGGTCCTGTCCATCGTCGCCGGGGTCTCCTCGGCCCGCCTCGAGGCCGTGATGCCCGCGGGCTCGGTGGTGGTCCGGGCCATGCCCAACACCCCGTCGTTGGTGGGTGCCGGCATGTCCGGCCTGTCCGGGGGTATGGCCGCCACCTCGGGCGACCTCGACTGGGCGGAGGGGATCCTCGCCGCGGTGGGCCGGGTCGTGCGCCTGCCCGAGCGGCAACTCGACGCCGTCACCGGTGTCTCGGGCTCGGGTCCCGCCTACGTCTTCCTGGTCGCCGAAGCGATGATCGAGGCCGGGGTCACCGCCGGCCTGCCCCGTGACGTGAGCCGCGAGCTGGTGGTGGGCACCCTCCTCGGTGCGTCGCGCATGCTCGACGAGACGGGGCAGGACCCGGCCGAACTGCGGGCCGCCGTCACGTCACCCGGTGGCACCACCGCGGCCGCGGTGCGGACGCTGGAGTTCAAGGCGGTGCGCTCCGCCTTCATCGAGGCGGTGGCCGCGGCCGTCGAGCGGTCGAGGCAGCTCGGCCGGTAGCCCGGTCGGACCGGACGCGAACCGCCGGTCCGTCGTACGATCCTGGCCGTGCCGAGCAATCCCCCGTCCCCGAGCAGCGAGTCTCGTCCGCAGGTGCCGGGCGCCCCGGGTCGGCGGATCCCCGAGGCCACGGTGGCCCGGCTCCCCGTCTACCAGCGCATCCTGGAGGAGTTGCTCCGCTCGGGCACGGCGACCGCCTCGTCCGAGCTGCTCGGTGCCGCCGCCCAGGTGAACGCGGCCAAGGTCCGCAAGGACCTGTCGCTCCTCGGCTCGTTCGGCACCAGGGGCGCGGGATACGACGTCGCCTTCCTGGTGGAGCAGATCGACCGCCAGCTCGGGCTCGACCGGGAGTGGTCGGTGGTGATCGCCGGCATCGGGAACCTGGGGCGTGCCCTGGCCCGGAGCCAGGGCTTCGCCGCCCGCAACTTCTCGGTCGTCGCCCTCATCGACACCGACCCGTCGATCATCGGCGAGCAGATCGACGGGGTGGAGGTCCGACATCCCGACGACCTGCCGGACATCGCCGCGGAGAACCCGCTGTCGATCGGCGTCATCACCACCCCCGGTCCGGTGGCCCAGCGGGTGGCGGACCTGATGGTGGACGCCGGGGTGCGCTCGATCCTCAATTTCGCCCCCCGGGTGCTCGAGGTGCCGCCCGGCATCCTCCTGCGGTACGTGGACCTCAGCATGGAGCTCCAGGTCATGAGCTTCTACCAGGCCCGCCAGCTCGACGACGAGGCGGACGGCCGCATGCCGGTCATCCGGTCGATCGGGCGCACCCCGGGCGGTCCGACCTGACCCTGCGGAGTGTGGCGACTGGCGATCCGGGGCGGGTGCCGCGATGCTGGTAGTCCGCCGGCGATGGAACCGGCCGGCGCGTTCCCGCTGCTCGGTAGGGTGGACGGGAGCTGCGACACGTCCTACCGACCGAGTCGACCGACGCTGTGACACCGAGGCTGTGACCAAGTGACCGACCCAGTGAGCCACGTACCGACCAAGGCAGCCACCCCGTGTCGGTGATCGTCGTCGGGCTCGAGCAGAAGCGGGCCCCCCTGGAGCTCCTCGACCGCGTCTCCGTGACCGAGGCGGACACGGCGAAGGCGCTCGGGCGCCTCCGTGACCAGCCCAACCTGTCCGAGGCGGTGCTGTTGTCGACCTGCCTCCGGACCGAGGTCTATGCGGTGGTCGAGCGCTTCCACGACGGTGTCGCCGAGATCCAGGAGTTCCTGTCCGACGTCAGCGGCAGCTCGGTGGACGTGCTGGCCGAGTTCTGCACCATCCGCTTCGACGACGACGTGACCGACCACCTGTTCGCCGTGGCGTCGGGACTCGATTCGGCGGTCCTCGGCGAATCGGAGGTCCTCGGCCAGGTGCGCAGGGCCTGGGAGCGGGCCCAGGACGAGCGGGCGTCGGGGCCCGTGCTGGGCGCTCTGTTCCGCCACGCGGTGGAGACGGGCAAGCGGGTCCGGTCCGAGACGGCCATCGCCCGGGGCATCACCTCGCTCTCCCACGCCGCGGTGGCCGTCGCCGCCGACCGGCGCCCCGGCGGCCTGGCCGGCGCCCGGGTGCTCGTGGTGGGCGCCGGCGAGATGGGTGAGGGAGTGGCCGGGGCGCTCGACGGGCATCACGTCGAACGGCTGGTGGTGGCCAACCGCACCGCCGGGCGGGCCGAGGCGCTCGTCGACGCGCTGCCCGCGGCCATCGCTGGCTCGACGGCCGCCTCGGGACTCGACGATCTGGACGCCCTGCTGGGCGCAGCCGACGTCGTCTTCACCACGGCCGGCACCTCCCATCCGCTCGTGGACCGGGCGACGATCACCGGCGCGGCGTCGGGCAGGGGTGACCGGGGTGACCTGGTGGTGGTCGACCTCGGTGTGCCGCGCAACGTGGAGCCGTCGGCATCCCCCGTGGACGGGCTGGTCCTCCTCGACATGGACGACCTGCGGGCCGCGGTGGCCGAGGCGATCGGTGGACGCCAGGAGGAGGTGGCCGCGGCCACGGGGATCGTCGTCGACGAGGTCGAGCGCTATCGCGCCTCCTCGAGGGCCCGCGACGCCGCCCCGATCGTCTCGGCCCTCCGTTCACGGGTCGAGGACGCCCGGGTCGCCGAGCTGGAGCGGATGCGCTCCAAGCGGTCCGACCTCGACGAGCAGCAGTGGGAGCAGGTCGACGCCGTCACCCGGTCGCTCGTGGCCAAGCTCCTCCATCAGCCGACGGTCACGCTGAAAGAGGCCGCCGGGACCCCTCGGGGGGAGCGCCTCGTCGAAGCGCTGCGTGCCCTGTTCGACCTCTAGCCCGTGAACGGTCGGGCGGCGTGACGACGGCACTGCCGGTGCTCCGCCTGGCCACGCGCGGGTCACCCCTGGCCCTCTGGCAGGCCCACCGGGTGGTCTCGCTGCTGGCGGCGGGCGGCGTGACGGCCGAACCCGTGGTCGTCGACACCGAGGGCGACCGTCGCACCGACGTCCCGCTGGCCGAGATCGGCGGCCAGGGTGTGTTCGTCAAGGAGGTCCAGGCCGCGGTGGCCAGGGGGGACGCGGATGCCGCCGTGCACTCGGCCAAGGACCTGCCCGCCTCCGACGTCGCCGGAGTCCCGGGACTGGTCATCGCCGCCTTTCCGGAGCGGGGGGATCCCCGTGACGTCCTGGTCGGCGCACGGTTGGACGACCTGCCCACCGGAGCCCTGGTGGCCACCGGATCGGCCCGCCGCCGGGTCCAGCTCGCGCACCTGCGGCCCGACCTCACCTTCACCGACCTGCGGGGCAATCTGGCGACCCGTCTCTCCCGGGTGGGCAGCGACGGGATCACCGCGGTGGTGGCCGCCCGGGCGGCGCTCGATCGGCTCGGGTGGAAGGCGCCGGTGGGCGTCGACCTCGAGACACTCGCGACGGGGACCATGGTCCCCCAGGTGGCCCAGGGGGCACTGGCCGTCGAGTGCCGGGAGGACGACCGGTCCACGCGCCGGGCGTTGGCGGCCATCGACGACCAGGCGGTCCGCACCGTCGTGGAGGCCGAGCGCGCCTTCCTGGCCGAGTTGGGCGGGGGGTGCACGCTGCCGGTCGGGGCCCACGCCGTGTCGGGTGACGTCGGCCCCGGGGGCCCGGTCCTCGTGCTCACCGGGATGCTGGCCGGCGCCGACGGCCACGTCGTCCTGCGGCACGAGGCGTCGGGTAGCGACGGGCCGGCACTCGGTCGGGCGGTGGCCCGGTACCTCCTGGACGACGCCGGCGGTGCCGATCTCGGCCCGTGGCACCCGGAGTCGTGACCGTCGCCCTGGTCGGCGCGGGCCCCGGCGACCCCGGGCTCCTCACCGTGCGGGGCGCCGAGCTGCTGCGCTCGGCGGAGGTCGTGGTCTACGACCGACTGGTCGCACGCGAGCTCCTCGACATGGCGCCCGACGGTGCCGAGTTGATCGACGTGGGCAAGGGTCCGGGCCAGTCGGGGATGCAGACCGACATCAACGAGCTGCTGGTCGCCCGGGGCCGTTCCGGGCTCCGGGTGGTGCGCCTCAAGGGGGGCGACCCGTTCGTGTTCGGGCGGGGCGGCGAGGAAGCGGAGGCCTTGCGGCGGGCCGGCATCGACGTCGAGGTGGTCCCGGGAGTGACGTCCGCCTTTGCCGCACCGGCTTCCGCCGGCATCCCGGTCACCCATCGCACGGTCTCCGCGTCGGTGACCGTGGTGACCGGGCACGCGGGGGACCCGGTGGCGCCCGGGGTCGACTGGGACCTGTTGGGCCGTCTCGACGGCACACTGGTCGTCCTCATGGGGATGGCGGCCCGTGCGGCCATCGCCGAGCGGCTGATGGCGTCCGGTCGCGACGGCGCCACCCCGGTGGCGGTCGTCCACTGGGGGACCACCGACCACCAGGAGGTCGTGCGCACGCGCCTCGCCGACCTGGCCGCGGTCGACCTTCCCGCGCCGTCGGTCATCGTCATCGGTGCGGCTGCGGGCCTGGACGTCACCGCTGCGGTGACCGACTTGGAGGGGTGGGTCCGCTGAGTGCTCCCGGGCCGGGCGTGCTGACCGGAGCGACGGTGGTGGTCACCCGGGCGAAGGCGCAGGCCTCCGGTCTGGTGCAGCGCCTGTCCGACCTCGGTGCCTCGGTCGTCGAGCTTCCGGTGATCGCCATCGAGGGCCCGGCCGACGGCGGGGTGGCGTTGGCCGGCGCGGCCGACCGGCTGGTAGCGGGCGACTACGACTGGGTGGTCGTGACCTCCGCCAACGGCGTGGACCGACTGATGGACGCCATCGGCGGGCGGGCGGTGCCGGGGCCCACCCGGTGGGCGGCCGTCGGGGCCTCGACGGCTCGGGCCCTCACGGGGCGCGGCGTCACCGCCGACCTGGTGCCCGGGACCGCCGTCTCGGACGCACTGGTCGACGCCTTCCCGTCGTACCCGCCGGCAGCACCGGCAGCACCACCGGGATCGGATCCCCTGCCCGATGACGGCGGAGGTGCCGTGCTCTACGCGCGTGCCGAGCGGGCCAGGGACGTGGTGGGACCCGGCCTGGGGGCCAAGGGCTGGCGGGTCGACGAGGTGGTCGCCTACCGGACCGTGGCCGGCGAGGTCGACCCGGCGGCGGTGGAGGCGGCGAGGACCGCGGACGCGGTGGCCTTCACCTCGTCGTCGACCGTGGAACGCACCCTCGACCTACTCGGGGCGTCGGACCTGCCACCGGTGATCGCCTCGATCGGCCCGGTCACCAGCGCGTCGGTCCGCGCCGCCGGACTCACGGTTTCGGTCGAGGCCGCCGAGCACACGTTGGACGGCCTGGTGACGGCCGTCGCTACTGCTCTGTCCCACGAGGGGCGTCCGGCGACCCCCGGGCCGGCGGCGTCCGGACCGGCGAGGGGACCGGCGGAGGGACCGGCCCCGTCGGCGTAGGCTGAGGCACCGTGTCCGGCCCTCCTCCCGCTCCAGGCTTCCCGGCTCGACGGCTCCGGCGGTTGCGCCGCACGCCGGCCCTGCGCCGCCTGGTGGCCGAGACCCGGCTGACCACGGACGACCTCGTCGCCCCGCTCTTCGTCGCCGACGGCATCGAGGTGCCCCGTCCCGTCCACTCGCTGCCCGGCGTCTCCCAGCACACCATCCCGTCCCTGGTGACCGAGGTCCGACGGTTGGCCGGACTCGGCGTGCCCGGCGTCATCCTCTTCCCGCTGCCCCGCACCGAGGACAAGGACGCGACGGGCTCGGCCGCCATGGCTCCTGACGGGATCACCCGCCGGGCCCTCGAGGCGGTGCGCGACGCGGTCGGGGACGATCTGGTGGTCATGGCCGACTGCTGTCTCGACGAGTTCACCGATCACGGCCACTGCGGCATCGTCGACCCGGTGACCGGGGACGTGGACAACGACGCCACCATCGAGCTCTACGGCGAACTCGCTGTCGTGCAGGCCGGAGCGGGAGCGGACGTGATCGCCCCGAGCGGCATGATGGACGGGCAGGTCGCCGCCATACGCGGCGCGCTCGACGACGCCGGGTTCGCCATGACGGCCGTCCTGGCGTACGCGGCCAAGTACGCGTCCGCCCTGTACGGTCCGTTCCGCGACGCGGCCGACGTCACCATCGCCCAGGGAGGGGACCGCACGGGCTACCAGCAGGACCCCCGCAACCGGAGGGAAGCCCTCGCCGAAGTGGTGCTCGACGTGGCCGAGGGAGCGGACATGGTGATGGTCAAGCCCGCCCTGACCTACCTGGACGTGGTGGCCGAGGTGCGGGCCCTGGTCGACGTGCCGCTCGCCGCCTATCACGTGAGTGGGGAGTACGCCATGGTGAAGGCCGCGGCCGAGCGGGGGTGGATCGACGGGCCCGCCGTCGCCCTCGAACAGGTCACGGCGGTGAAGCGGGCCGGGGCCGACTTCGTGCTGACGTATTTCGCCGGCGAACTGGCCGAGGCGCTCGGTGACTGACCTGGAGCGACCGGCGCCGGAGCCGGCGGCCCACGCCGTGTCCGACGCGCTGTTCGCACGGGCCGAGCGGGTCATCCCCGGCGGTGTGAACTCGCCGGTGCGGTCCTTCCGCTCCGTGGGCGGTCACCCCTACTTCGTCGTCCGGGGCGCCGGAGCCCATGTCTGGGACGCGGACGGCAACAAGCTCCTCGACTTCGTCCAGTCCTATGGAGCGTCGATCCTCGGCCACGCCGACCCCGAGGTGGTGGCCGCGGTGCGGGTGGCCGCCGGGAAGGGGACCACGTTCGGCGCCCCGACCGAGGGGGAGGTCCTGTTGGCCGAGGCCATCAGCAGCCGGGTACCGGGCTGCGAGCAGGTGCGGCTGGTGTCGTCGGGCACCGAGGCCGCGATGAGCGCGATCCGGGTGGCCCGCGGGTTCACCGGGCGCGACCGGATCGTCAAGTTCGCCGGCTGCTACCACGGCCACTCGGACGGCCTCCTGGCCGGCGGCGGCAGCGGGGTCGCCACCCTCGGGCTCCCGGACTCCGCGGGTGTGCCTGCGGCGGCCGTGGCCGACACCGTCGTCGCCCCCTACAACGTGGTGCCCGAGATCGACGAGCTGGTCGCCTGTGTCATCGTCGAGCCCGTCGCCGCCAACATGGGCCTCGTGCCTCCGGTCGACGGTTTCCTCGAGGGACTCCGGGCCGCCTGCGACGCGGCCGGCGCGCTGCTCATCTTCGACGAGGTCATCACCGGGTTCCGGCTCGGCGAGGGCGGCGCAGCCGCGTACACCGGGGTGCGTCCCGACCTGTGGTGCTTCGGGAAGGTCATCGGTGGCGGGCTGCCGGTCGGAGCGTTCGGCGGCCGGGCGGAGGTCTTGTCGGTGCTCGCCCCGCTCGGGCCCGTCTACCAGGCCGGCACCCTGTCGGGAAACCCGCTGGCCACCGCGGCCGGGCTGACCGTGCTCCGGATGCTCTCGGTCGACTCGTACGCCGGCCTGGCGGCGCGGGTGGCCTCCTTCGGCGACGCGCTCGGGCAGGTGCTCGCCGATGCCCTGGCCGCGGCGGGGACGACGGATCCCTCCGGCCGCCCGCTCACCGCGCGCGTACCGGTGGCCGGTCCGCTCATGGGCCTGTTCTTCGTCCCCGACGGGTCGCCCGACGTCCGTGACTACGACGGTGCCACGGTCTCGGCGGGGACCGGCATCTATGCCAGGTTCTTCCGCGCCATGCTCGATCGGGGTGTGGCCTTCGCTCCCGGCCCCTACGAGGTGGCGTTCCCGTCGATGGCCCACAGCGGGGCCGACTTCGATCTGGCACTGGCCTGCGCGGCCGAGGCGATCGACGTCGCCCTGGCTTCCTGAGCGGCCGAGCTCCACGCCGCCGCTGCGCCGGTTCCGGCCGGCGAAGCCGTCGTCCGGTGGACGATCCTCCCTTTTCGCCCCGCGCGTGGGGCAGAATGGCAGTCGGTGCGATGCCCTGACGGGCACGCTCGGCCGGACCGTCGGACATGCTGGAGTCCGGCGGCACAACGCAGGGCCCTCGGGTGCGCGACTCCCGGCGGCCTGCGACCATTGACCACGAAGGAGCGATGCATGACCGTCGGGATCACCGAGCTACCTCCGGAAGGCATGCAGCTCCCCGGTGTCGCCCTTGCCGGCGACACCGACCGGGGGACCAAGACGACCGAGGGCATCAGCCTCTTGTTCACCACGGCCGGCATCACCGTCCAGGGTCCCCAGCCGCAGATCGAACGGCTCCTGGTATGGACGGCACTCGACTCCGCCACCTGTCGCGAGGTGGTGCAGCTGTCCGACGGGCGTGACGCCGCCATCCTCGAGCTGACCTCCGGTGGCCAGTCGATCCGCTTCCTCCTCCCGAGCAACACCGTCTCGCCCGGTCAGGCCGCCTATCTCGACCAGGCACTCCCGACCTGGCTGGCCCGGTACAAGGGTGTGATGGGCCCGGTCGCACCCGGCTCCGCCGCGGCGGAGGCCGTGACTGCGACGGCGGACGAGGTCGGAGTGGCCCGTCCCCAATCCGGGCCGGTCACGTCGCCGGCCCCCTCGTTCGTCACTGCCGGCGCCATGGCGGCCACCGCCGGTGCAGGTGCGATGGCATTCGACCGGTCCGGGGGTGGCGGCCCCACCGGCGGACAGGGCGGACAGGGCGGACAGGGGAGCGGCTCCCACCCGGCGTCCCCGCCGATGACCGGTCAGTCCCCGCCGATGACCGGTCAGCCCCCGGCCCCGACCGCTCAGTCCCCGGCCCCGCCGTTGCTGTCGGCGCCGAGCCCGATCACTCAGGTACCGCCCCCGTCCGCGTCGTCGGCCGGGGTGCCCCCGACGGCGCCGTTCCCAGCGGCGACGGCGTGGGACGACCCTCCGCTGGCCCAGACGATCTCGAACGAGTTGATGGCCCCGGCCAAGAAGTCGCGCTTCGCGCTGACCCGGCGCAAAGCGAAGGACGCCGACGCCGCTTCGGCGACTGCCGACGCCACCATGGCCGCGGCCGCCGGTGCGGCTGCCGCCACCGGGGCCGACGCCGCGATCGGCGCGACGGCACCGGCAACCGGGCTCCCCGACGAGGTGCGGCCCGACGAGGTGCAGTCAGCGACGAAGTCCTCGTGGTTCACCCTCCGTCGTAAGGCCAAGCCGGCCGCGTCGGACGACGGGGCAGGATCGGTCAGCGCGGACGCGACACCCGCCATGGCGGATGCCGGGCCGCCGCCCATCACCCCACCGAGCAGCACGGCTCCGCTGGCCGTGCAGCCGCCCCCGCCCGCCATGGCGGATGCCGGGCCGGCACCGATCACCCCACCGAGCAGCACGGCTCCGCTGGCCGTGCAGCCGCCCCCGCCGAACCCTGCCGGGCCGGTAGCGGGCCCGATCGGGCACTCGATCCCACCGTGGACCGGGGCCGGGGCCGGGGCCGGGACCGGGGCCGGGACCGGGACCGGGGCCGGGGCCGATGCCGGACCGGCCGAGACCGCGGACGTGGTGCTCGCCGATTCGGAGGCGGCGTCGAGGCGACCCGTCCGCCTCGCCCTGGTGGCGATCCTGGTCGTGGTCGTGATCGTCGGTGCCGGGTACCTGGTGTCCACCCGGAAGAGCACGTCGGTATCGACACCGCCGGCGTCTCTGACCCCGGCCCAGGCTGCGGCGGCCGATACCGCGACAGCCGGTGCGATCAACCTCCGACTGGCCAACCTGCCGACCGGCTGGACGGTGGTCGCCCCGGCACAGTCCGTCGTCCGCCCGCCGGTGGCCCCGGCAGCGACACAGGACGCCGCCGCCGGCACCATGGCCGCATGTCTGGGAACCAGCGCCGCGGTCGTCTCGGGGCTGTTCGGCTCGGGCTCCCTGCCAGGCCAGACCAGCCTGGTCCAGTCGCCCGAGTTCCAGAGCGCAGCCGGCTCCTCGTTCGAGATGGGATCGAGGACGGCGATGCTCTCGTCGGCCGGTGTGGTGCAGGCCTTCGACGCGATCTTCACCAATGCCAAGTTCGTCCCCTGCTACCAGCAGTACCAGGCGACGCTGGTGGCGGCCGCCGTGCCCGGTTCGTCGGTCCAGGTCCAGCCGGTCACGCTGATCGGCCCCCCAGGAGTCGAGTCCTACGGGGTGGTGAGCACCTATACGGTTCCCGGCACCGGCACCGAGGTGGTCGGCGACGCGTTCATCCTGGGTGGACGGGTGGTGACGGAGTTGCAGCCGTCGACCAACGGCCCGTCGATCCCGGGTGCGGTGTTCGTGCCGGCGTTCGACGCCGTGGCCGGACGGGTGGCCGCCGCCTCCCGGTAGCGGGGCCCGCGGACCGGGGTCAGGCGCCCTCGGGCGCCATCCGGGCGATCAGCGCCAGGGCCCGGTAGGCGGCCTCGGCGGGTCCGGTCTCGTCGGGCCGGACCAGATTGGACATGATCCGGAGAATCCAGCTCATGAGCGTCTCGGAGTACATGCCCGTCCCGACACAGAGCTTCATGAGCTCGGGTCTGGCGATGACCCGGATGAACGCCCGGGCCACCCGGTAGTAGAGGCCGTAGGCCTCCTCGAGGCGGTCCTCGTAGCGCAGGAGTGCGGCGAACCCGTCGCCGGACAGGGCCTCGCCCAACGACGCCGCGGCCAGACGGCCCGACTCGTAGCCGTAGGCGATGCCCTCGCCGTTGAACGGATTGATGGTCCCTGCCGCGTCACCCACCACCAGCGTCGTGGCGCCGAGCCGGGGACCCACCGCGAGCCCCATCGGCAGCTTGCCCCCCGTGGCCGGACCGAGCGCGGTCTCCGGCGAGAGCTCCCACTCCTCGGGTGCCCACGCCACGAAGTGCTCCATCAGCGTCGAGGTGTTGACGCCCTTCCAGCGCTGGTCGGTGGAGAGGAGCCCGACCCCCACGTTCACCCGGCCGTCACCGAGCGGGAAGATCCAGCCGTAGCCCGGCACCACCTCGCCCTGGCTGTCGCGGATGTCGAGGTGGGACTCGATGAAGGGCCGGTCGTGTCTGGGGGAGGCGTAGTAGCCGCGCAGGGCCATGCCCATCGGCTGGGACCGGTCCCGACTGGTCCCGAGGGACCGCCCGAACCGCGAGTTGGCCCCGTCGGCCACCACCACGTAGCGGGCCCGGACCTCGCGGACCCGGCCGGTCGCCTTCTCCTTGACCACGGCGCCCACGCACGAGGGGAGGGACGCCCCGCCGGGGGAGGGTGCATCGGAGTCGAGGATCGGCTCGACGGCCTCGGTCCCCTGCCACACGACGGCACCGGCCTTGGCCGCCCGATCGTTCACCAGTGCGTCGAGGTCGTGGCGGGTGATCACGTATCCGTACGAGGGGAATGAAGGATGCTCCGGCCACGGGAGGTCGAGCACCTTCCCGAAGGCGTGGGCCCGGAGGCCCGAGTAGCGGTGGGCGCCGGCCAGCGATCCCTCGATGCCCATGTCGGCGATCTGGCGCACCGAGCGGGGGGTGAGTCCGTCGCCGCACGTCTTGGCCCGGGGGAACCCCTTCTTCTCCACCAGGGCGACGTCCCAGCCGGCCTCGGCCAGCCAGTAGGCGCACGACGATCCGGACGGGCCGCCGCCGATGACCAGGACGTCGTGGACGTGGTCGGACGCGGCGGAGGAACCGTCGTCGGAGGATGAGGGTGGCGTCGGTCCGCTCGCTACGTTCACGCGCCAATGCTAGGGGGATGCGACACGGGTGGCACACCGGCCCGGTGGCGGCGGCCGGTCCGCGGTGGGTTCGCGGCCGGTCCGCACCGGCGCGCGCCCCGGTGAGCGGATGTGCTCCCCGGAGAGGTGCGTGGTAAAAAACACGTGTTGTGGACGACTACCTACCGATCCTGATCCTCATCATCCTCGGATTCCTGTTCGCGTCCGTCTCCTTCGTGGCGTCGGCCCTGCTCGCGCCCACGAAGCGTCCCACGGCGGCCAAGATCGCCCCCTACGAGTGCGGGATCGTTCCCGGCATCGATCCGCCGACCCGGTTTCCGGTGCGGTTCTACCTGGTGGCGATGATCTTCATCATCTTCGACATCGAGGTCGTGTTCCTCTACCCGTGGGCCGTGATCTTCCGGCAGCTGCGGTCGTTCGGCCTCGTCGAGGTGCTCGTCTTCGCCGCGGTGGTCTTCATCTCCCTCCTGTTCCTCGTCAGCAACGGGGCCCTCAGCTGGGGACCGTCCAAGCGCCTGGCCGGCGGCATGCCCGCCCGCACCTCCGACTCGACCATCGCCCGCATCGGAGCCCCGACGACGGTGCCCGCCACCGGGTCGGAGGCACCGTCGACGTCGCCCGGCCCCGGCCGCGCCGCCTGATCGGGGGCGGACCGCACCATGGGCCTCGAAGACCTCCAGCACAATTTCCTCACCGGCCGTCTCGAGGACCTGGTCAAGTGGGCGCGGACCTACTCGATGTGGCCGGCGACGTTCGGCCTGGCGTGCTGCGCCATCGAGATGATGTCGGTCGGCGCCGCCGACTTCGACCTGGCCCGCTTCGGCATGGAGGTCTTCCGGGCCTCGCCCCGCCAGGCCGACCTGATGATCGTGGCCGGGCGGGTCTCGCAGAAGATGGCACCGGTGCTCCGGCAGGTCTACGACCAGATGATGGAGCCCAAGTGGGTGCTGTCGATGGGCGTGTGCGCCAGCACCGGCGGCATGTTCAACAACTACGCCATCGTCCAGGGCGTGGACCAGATCGTCCCGGTCGACGTCTACGCCCCCGGGTGCCCTCCGACGCCCGAGACCCTCATGCACGCCATCCTCACCCTCCACGAAAAGGTGAGGACCGAGGACATCACCCGGCGCCGCACCCTCGTGCTCGGTGACCGCCCCGACACCCGGCACCTGTCGGCCGACGAGGGCGGGGACACCGACGACGCCCGCAATTCCGACGACGACGGGACCACGGGATGGAACCCGAACCGGCCGGACGCCGTCCACCTGGGCACGCCCAAGCGCAACCCGATCATCGCCCGCAGCGTGGGTGAGCCCCTGTGACGACGGCCACCGAGGGGGAGACCGGATCCGCCGAGGCGCAGGTCGGCGCGTCCGGAGGCTCGACGGTGCGGCTCCGGCGCGGAGCGGCTCCCGAGATCCTCTTCCCGAACCGCGAGCAGTATCTGGGCGTCGTGGGCGCGCTCGTCGACGAGGGGTTCGAGACCTGTGCCGATCTGTGCGGGGTGGACTACCTGACCCATCCGGGCCGGACCCTTCCCGAAGGCGTGCGACCGGAGCGGTTCGAGGTGGTGGTCAACCTGCTGTCCCTCAGCCAGGTCCGACGGGTCCGGGTCCGGGTCCAGGTTCCGGCGGACGACGCGGCGATCCCCACCCTGTTCGACCTGTACCCCGGCACCGAGGCCATGGAGCGCGAGGCCTACGACCTGCTCGGCATCGTCTTCACCGGCCACCCGGACATGACCAGGATCCTCCTTCCCGAGGACTGGGAGGGCCACCCGCTCCGAAAGGACTACGGGGTCGGTCGGGTGCCGGTCCAGTTCAAGGGCGCCCCGGGGCCCCGATGACCGACGACGCCCCCGTCAGCGGCGCCGACGTCGTCGAGCCGCACCGCGATACCGAGCTGCCCGATCCGGTGTCCGGACTGCGCTACGACGAGCCGTCTTCCGTAGGGACCGAACGCGGCCTGGTGATCGAGACCTCCGAGGGGGCCCAGGAGCTGTTCCCGCGGAGCGAGACGGGACCCGGCGAGCTGCGGCGCGAGGCGGGGGCCGTCCTCCGGCTCCCCGAGGGCGTCGTGATCAACGCCGACGACATCGACGTCGAGCAGACCGACGACGAGACCATGATCATCAATATGGGCCCCCAGCACCCGTCGACCCACGGGGTGCTCCGGCTCATGATCGAGCTCGACGGCGAGACCGTGCTGCGGACCAAGCCGGTCATCGGCTACCTCCACACCGGCATGGAGAAGACGGCGGAGGAGCTCACCTACGTCCAGGGATCGACCAACGTCACCCGGATGGACTACCTCTCGCCGCTCAGCAACGAGCTGGTGCTCTCGCTGGCGGTCGAGGCGCTCCTCGGCGTCGACATGCCGGCCCGTGCCGACTGGATCCGGATGCTGCTCGTCGAGCTCAACCGCGTCTCGTCCCACCTCATGTGGATGGCCACCAACGGGATGGACCACGCGTCGACGTCGATGATGATCTACGGCTTCCGCGAGCGCGAGATGATCCTGGCCTTCTTCGAGAAGACCACCGGCCTGCGGATGAACCACAACTTCATCCGCCCCGGGGGCACGGCCGCGGACCTGCCCGACGGGTGGGAGGACGACGTGTCGGTCATCTGCGACACGGTGCTGCCCCGCCTCGACGAGTACGACGAGCTGCTGACCGGCCAGCCGGTCTTCCGCCAGCGCTCCGAAGGCGTCGGCAACCTGTCGGCCGAGGAGGCCCTCGCGCTGTCCCTGACCGGGCCCCTCCTGCGCTCGACCGGGGTGCCGTGGGACCTGCGTCGCACCATGCCCTACCTCCGCTACGACGAGGTGGACTTCGATGTCATCGTGGGCACCTACGGCGACAACTTCGACCGCTACTCGATCCGCCTCAATGAAATTCGCGAGTCGATCAAGATCATCCGGCAGGTCATCGAGAAGATGCCCGCCGGCGACTACCGGGTCCAGGACAAGAAGGTCACCCCGCCGCCCCGCGGCCGCATCGACGAATCGATGGAGGCCCTGATCCACCACTTCAAGGTGTTCACCGAGGGGTTCCGGGTGCCCGAGGGCGAGGTCTACGTGGCCATCGAGTCCCCCCGCGGCGAGCTCGGCTGCTACCTGGTGTCGGACGGCTCGCCCAAGCCCTACCGCATGCACATCCGTGGCCCGAGCTTCGTGAACCTGCAGGGCCTGCCCCTGATGATGCGCGGCGGCCTCCTGGCCGACGCCGTCGTGGTGTGCTCGTCGGTCGACCCGGTGATGGGGGAGGTGGACCGGTGACCGAGCCCACGCCGATCGCCCCGCCCCGCCGCGCCGCCCTGGCGCCGGCCGCGCCGACCCACCTGTCGGCGGACATCGTGTCGCGGGCACGCCAGCTGATCGCGCTCTACCCCGAGCCCCGATCCGCCCTGATCCCGCTCTGCCATCTGGCCCAGGAACAGGACGGGTGGCTGACGCCCGAGGCCATGGTCGACATCGCGGGCCTGGTCGGGGTGACCCCGAGCGAGGTGTTCGGCACGGCGTCCTTCTACGACATGCTCCACACCGAGCCGGTGGGACGGTACGTGGTGGCCGTGTGCACCAACATCGCCTGCCTGCTGGGCGGGGCCGCCGAGCTGCTCGAGCACGCCGAGGACTCGCTGGGCATCGGCGCCGGCGGCACCACCCCGGACGGGTCGGTCACCCTCGAGGAGGCCGAGTGCCTGGCCGACTGCGACCGGGCCCCGTGCGTCCAGGTCAACCACCGCTACGTCGGCGCGCAGACCCCGGAGTCGTTCGACCGCCTGGTCGCAGAGCTCCGGTCGGGTACCCGCGACGCCGAGATCCCACCGCACGGCACGTTGATCCGGGTGCGGCGGGCCAACGGGCTCGAGGTCCTGCCCGAGGCACTGGCCGACGAGCGGAAGGCGGCCGCCGAGGCCCGCGAGCGACGCGACGCGGCCAAGGCACCGGTCGACGGGGGAGGCGCCTGATGGCCATCACCGAACCGCCGAGGATCGTGACCTCGCGACTGGATCACGACGACTCGCACACGCTGCAGCGGTACCTGGCCACCGGGGGCTACGAGGGGCTGCGCGCCGCCCTGGCCAGGACCCCCGAGGAGGTGTCGGCCGAGGTCGACGCGGCCAGCCTGCTCGGCCGGGGCGGTGCCGGGTTCCCGGCCGGCCGCAAGTGGTCGATGCTCCGCAAGAGCCCGGTCACCTACCTGGTGGTCAACGGCGACGAGTCGGAGCCGGCCACGTTCAAGGACCACCTGCTGGTCGAGCGGGACCCCCACCAGCTCATCGAGGGCGTGGTCATCGCCGCCTACGCGCTGCAGGTCACCCGGGTCTTCATCTTCGTGCGCGGTGAGTTCGCCCTCGGCCTCGAGCGCGTGCAGGCCGCGCTCAACGACGCCTACGCCCACGGTGCCGTGGGCCGGGACATCTTCGGCTCGGGCTTCTCGGTGGACGTGGTCGTCCACCCCGGCGCCGGTGCCTACATCTGCGGCGAGGAGACCGCCCTCCTCGAGTCGCTCGAGGGGAAGCGGGGCTTCCCCAGGATCAAGCCGCCGTTCTTCCCGGCGGCCATCGGCCTCTACGGCGAGCCGACCGTGGTCAACAACGTCGAGACCATGTCCAACCTGCCGTGGATCATGCTGAACGGCGGTGCCGCATTCGCGGCCCTGGGCGGCGGGCGCTCGACCGGCACCCGGCTGTTCGCCCTGGCCGGACACGTCAACAACCCGGGCGTCTACGAGCTCGAGATGGTCGCCACCACCTTCAACGACCTGATCAATGCGCCGGTGCTGGGTGGCGGGATCCCCCACGGGCGCGGGCTCAAGGCGTTCATCCCCGGCGGGGTGTCCGCCCCCTGGTTCGGTCCCGACCAGATCGACCTCCCGCTGGGCCAGGACGAGGTGGCCGACGCCGGCTCCATGCTCGGGTCCGGGTCGGTCGTGGTGATGGACGACCACACGTGTGCGGTGCGGGCGGCCTGGCGGATCACCAAGTTCTTCTCCCGGGAGTCCTGCGGGCAGTGCACCCCGTGCCGCGAGGGATCGGGATGGCTCGAGCGGATCATGGAGCGCATCGAAGCCGGCAACGGACGCGAGGAGGACCTCGACCTGCTGCTCGACGCGTGCGACAACATCGCACCCGGCCTGACGTGGCCGCCACAGCAGACCACGATCTGCGTGCTCGGCCCGTCCATCCCGTCGTCGATCAGCTCGGCCATCTCCATGTTCCGCGACGAGTTCCTGGTCCATATCAAGGACGGTGGATGCCCCTATGAGTGATCCGACCGTCCCGGTTGCCGACGCCGGCGGGGAGCTTCCCGTCGAGGAGATCGAGTTCACGCTCGACGGGCGGACCGTCCGTGCCCGCAAGGGCGAGATGCTCATCGCCGCCGCCGAGCGGGCCGGCACGTTCATCCCCCGGTTCTGCTACCACCCCCGGATGAAGCCGGTCGGCGTGTGCCGCATGTGCCTGGTGGAGGTCAGCGGGCCGCGGGGCGCCACGCTGATGCCCAGCTGCTTCATCGAGGCCGCTCCCGGCATGGAGGTGGTGACCGACTCCGACAAGGTGACCAAGGCCCAGGACGGCGTCCTCGAGTTCCTCCTCATCAACCACCCGCTCGACTGCCCGGTGTGCGACAAGGGCGGCGAGTGTCCCCTCCAGGACCAGACCCTGGCGTACGGTCCGGGCGAGACCCGCTTCGTCGAGGAGAAGCGCCACTTCGAGAAGCCGATCCCCATCTCCGAGCTGGTCCTGCTCGACCGCGAGCGGTGCATCCAGTGCAGCCGGTGCACCCGGTTCGCCGACGAGGTGGCGGGCGAGGCCCAGATCGACTTCATCGGTCGGGGCGAGCAGATCCAGGTGGGCATCTTCCCCGAGCTTCCCTTCTCCTCCTACTTCTCGGGCAACACCGTGCAGATCTGCCCGGTCGGCGCGTTGACGGCCACCCCCTACCGGTTCGCGGCACGGCCCTGGGACCTCGACCAGGTCGAGTCGACGTGCACGACGTGCTCGGTGGGCTGCCGGGTGGCCGTCCAGTCGTCGACCAACCGGCTGACCCGCCTCCTCGGCATCGACATCGACCCGGTCAACCGGGGCTGGCTGTGCGACAAGGGACGGTTCGCGGCCGACGCCGTCAACAGCGACGACCGGCTGTGTGAGCCGATGGTCAGGAAGGACGGCTCCCTGGTCGCCGTGTCCTGGCACGAGGCGCTCGACGCGGTGGCCGAAGGCCTGCGCGCCGCCATCGCGGACGGGGGACCGGGTTCGATCGGCGTGGTGGGGGGCGCCCGCCTGGCCAACGAGGGTGCCTACGCCTGGGCACGGGTGGCCAAGAGCGTGCTCGGCACCGATTCGGTCGACGCGCAACTCGGTGACGGGCTGCCGGCCGAAGTCGTGCTCGGGCTGCCCCGCGCCACCATCGACCAGGCCGCGTCGGCGTCGACCGTGATCCTCTTGACCGGCGACGTCCGCGAGGAGCTCCCGGTCCTCTTCCTCCGCCTCCGCGCCGCGGCCGTCGACGGGGACCTGTCGATCGTCGAGCTGTCCCCGCAGGCCACGTCGCTGACCTCGCACACCGAGATCTCCCTCCGCTACGGACCGGGCGACGCGGCTGCGCTGGTGGACGCACTGGTGTCGGGAGGGACGCCGCCGGCCGGGACGGACGCCGCCGCGCTGGCCGACGCCCGTCGGCTCGTCGGCCAGGGCCCGGTCGTGGTCGTCGTCGGTCGCCCGTCGTTGGCGGAGGACGGCGAGCTGGTGGCCGACGCGGCCCAGAAGCTGGCCGCCGCCCTCCCCGAGGCCCGGTTCCTCCCCGCGCTGCGACGTGGCAACGTGCTCGGCGCGCTCGACATGGGCCTGGCCCCGGGCATCCTGCCCGGCAGGGTCTCGCTCGAGGAGGGTCGCTCCTGGTTCGAGGAGGCGTGGGGCACGGTTCCCGCCGCCCGCGGGCGGGGGACGGCCGACATCCTGGCCGCCGCCGCGGGCGACCAGGCCGAGGGCGCCCCGGTCACCGCTCTGGTCCTGCTCGGCGCCGACCCGCTCACCGACTTTCCCGATCGGCGCCTGGCCGTGCGGGCCCTGGAGCGTGCCGGGTTCGTGGTGGCCGTGGCCACCGCCCCGGGTGCCGCGCTCGACCACGCCGACGTGGTGCTCCCGGCGGCCGAGGCCCACGAGCGACCCGGTACCACCACCAACATCGAAGGGCGCGTCTCCCGCCTGGGACAGAAGCTCGTGCCCCCCGGCCAGGCCTGGCCGGACTGGATGATCGCCGGCGAGCTCGCCGTCCACCTCGGTCACGACCTCGGGTACGACTCGGTCGGAACGGTCTGGGACGAGATCGAGCGGGTGGCCCCGGCCTACCGCGGGATCACCCGGTCCGTGCTCGACGCCCGTGGCGCGGCGGACGGCGTGGTCGCCCCGCTGCGGGTCGACCCGGTGACGCTCGCCCGGCGCTCCGCTCCCCTCGACCCCATCGCCGTGCCCGGTGTCGAGTCCGTCGAGCGCCAGGGGACCGGCCTCCAGGCCGGCCTGGCCGCGTCGCCGAACGCCGGGGCCGTGATCGGCCTCGAGGAACACGCGGACGGCACGGGGCCGGCCCGCCCGGCCGTGCTGTCGGATCCGGCCGAATTCGACGTGCCCCACGTTGCGCCGGCCGACGGCTACTCGGTGCGGTTGGTGGCCTCGCGTGTGCTCTACGACGGCGGGTCGGCGGTCGGGGCGGTGCCGTCGCTGGCCGGGCTCGTCGCCACGGGCGCCCTCCGGGCCAATCCCCACGACCTCGACGACCTCGGGGTGGCCGCCGGCGGCCACGTCCGTCTGCGCTCGGCCACGGCCACCACCGTGGTGCCGGTCGAGCCGGACCCGTCGCTGCCCCGCAAGGTGGTGGCCGCCGACTTCAACGTGCCCCTGGGCGAGACCACGGTGGCCGACCTGATCGACCGCGCCTTCCCGGTCGTGGACCTCCGGATGGAGACACCGTGATCCCGGGATCCCACCTCCTCACCCCGCTGCTCGGCACCGACCCGCTGTACGCCAAGGGCGTCGGCTGGGTCGTGCTGCTCATCGTCCTGGTCAAGGTCCTCGTGGTCTTCGGCGCCCTGATGGTCGCGGTGATGTTGATGATCTGGTTCGAGCGCAAGGTCATCTCCGACATGCAGAGCCGCATCGGACCCAACCGGGCCGGGCCGTTCGGGATCGCCCAGACACTGGCCGACGGGATCAAGCTCTTCTTCAAGGAGGACCTGATCCCGGACAAGGCGGACCGCTTCGTCTTCAAGCTCGCCCCCTACCTGACCATCATCCCCGCCTTCCTGGCATTCGCCATCGTGCCCATCGGCGGCGAAGTGACCCTGTTCGGGCACACGTTCGAGCTCCAGCTCGCCGATCCCCCCATGGGGATCCTCTTCCTCCTGGCCATGTCGGCCATCGGCGTCTACGGGATCATGCTGGCCGGCTGGTCGTCGGGGTCCAAGTACCCGCTGCTCGGATCGGTGCGGGCCTCGGCCCAGATGATCTCGTACGAGGCGGCGCTGGGCATGACCGTGGTCATGGTCGTCCTCATCACCGGGTCCCTCAGCACCCGGACCATCGTCGACGCCCAGGCCGCGCACCTGTGGCAGTGGAACGCCATCCGCCTGGCCGTCGTCCCGTTCCTGATCTTCTTCACCGCAGTCGTGGCGGAGACGAACCGCCCGCCCTTCGACCTGGTCGAGGCCGACCAGGAGCTGGTGGGCGGCTTCGTCACCGAGTACTCCTCGATCCGGTTCGCCCTGTTCTTCCTGGCCGAGTTCATGAACACCATCACCATGTCGGCCATCACGGTGACCCTGTTCTTCGGGGGGCCCGACGGACCCGTGCCCCACATCCCCCACATCCGCTGGATCTGGCCGATCCTGTGGTTCCTGGGCAAGACGATCGTGTTCCTGTTCGTCTTCGTGTGGCTGCGTGCCGCGCTGCCACGCCTGCGCTACGACCAGCTGATGGACCTCGGCTGGAAGCGGCTGATCCCGCTGTCGCTCGGCTGGCTCCTGGTGGTCGCCGGCTTCGTCATCGACGGCTGGTGGGGGGTCGGCATGGCCGCTTCCGTGGTGGTGGCCAGCATCCTCCTCAGCCGGGCGTTCGCCATCGGCGCCGAGCGCGAGTCGACCCGGGCCGTCGTGCCCCAGGTCGGGATCCGCCTGTGGACCCGGGCCGAGCAGACGGCACCCACGGCCACCACCACCGAAGGAGGCGACCGCTGATGGCGATCTCCGAGCCGCCGCAGGGCCGCCAGAACTTCTTGGGCGGGTTCAAACTGACCCTCGAGCACCTCGGGCGCCCTCCGGTGACCCGGCAGTATCCCGAGGAGAAGCGCCCGAAGCAGCCGCGCCAGCACGGTCGCCACGTCCTCAACCGCTACGAGGACGGTATGGAGAAGTGCATCGGGTGCGAGCTGTGCGCCGGTGTGTGCCCGGCCGACTGCATCTACGTGCGCGGCCTCGACAACCCGCCGGACCATCCGGTGTCGCCGGGGGAGCGCTACGGGTACGTCTACGAGATCAACTTCCTGCGCTGCATCCACTGCGACATGTGCGTGGAGGCCTGCCCGACCGAGGCCATCACCGAGTCGAAGCTGATGGAGTTCTCCTTCACCAACCGGGGCGACGCCATCTACACCAAGGACGAGCTGCTGGTGGACGACGACGGCAGGCCGAAGCACCTGCCGTGGGAGGACTGGCGCGAAGGCGACGACCTGCACACTTCGGGATGGATGCGGGCCACCTCGCCGGCGGGTGCGGCCGCGTTCGAGGGACAGGTCCAGTGGTCCGGTGAGCTCGGATTCGGTGTGCGGGCTGGCGAAGGGGGCCAGAGCGGCAACCGCGACGATGCCACCACCGGGAGCATGCCGCTGCGCGACACGCTGCTCCGCCACCTCAACCCGGTCGACATGCCGGCGGACAAGCGCGGTCCCCGTGGCGCCATCGGCCGCGCCCTCGAGAAGGCGGAGCGCTTCGCCCCGGGTTTCGCCAAGAAGCACCGGATCAGGGCCGATGCCGAGTACGCCGACGCCCTCCGTGCCGGCAACACCGAGCGGGACTCGCTCCCGGTCGTGACCCCGGACCCGGCCCCGGACCCGGACCCGGCCCCGGATCCGGCCCCGGACACCGAGGAGGCTCCGTGACGACCGTGGCCCTGGGCGCCCTCCTGGCCGCCAGCCACCCGACCATCCCCGACATCGGGGTGTTCTCGGTGGCCGCCGCCATCATCATCGCCGGGGCCATCGGCGTGGTCGTGGCCCGCAACCCGGTCCACTCGGCCCTGATGCTGGTCATGACCCTGTTCGGCGTGGCCGTGATGTTCGTCCTGCAGCAGGCCAGCTTCCTCGCCGCTGTGCAGGTGATCGTCTATGCGGGGGCGATCGTGGTCCTGTTCCTCTTCGTCATCATGTTCCTCGGCGTCGACCGCGAGGAGGACGTGGCGGACGAGCCGCTCCGGGGACAGCGGCCCCTGGCCGTCGGGCTGGTGATCCTCGGCACGACCGGACTGCTCCTGCTCGGCGAGATCTCCAAGTGGACGACCACCGGGCAGCCCAGTGCGGCCGGCTCCGACGCCGGTGCACCCAACGTGAACCTGATCGGCAAGTCGCTGTACACGACCTACCTGTTCCCCTTCGAGGCCACCTCGGCGCTGTTGATCATCGCCGTGGTGGGGGCCGTGGTCCTGGCCCGGCGCCCGCCGTCGTCCGCGGTCCGGGGCGCGGACGCGGACGCCTTCGGCGACATCGTCGTCGACCGCGGCTCCGGCGACGGGGTCACCCTGGCGGTCGGCGCGACCGTCGAGGGCGACGGCACCACCTCGGACGACCCCCGGGCCCACGACGACGGGGTGGTCGGCGTGGATCCCGGCTCCGAGGGAGCGGAGGTGGACGCGTGACCGTCAGCCCCGACTGGTACCTGTCCCTCAGCGCGGTCCTGTTCGCCATCGGCGCCCTCGGGGTGCTGGTGCGCCGGAACGTCCTGATCATGTTCATGTGCGTCGAGCTGATGCTCAACGCCTCCAACCTGGCCTTCGTGACCTACGCCCGCAACCTGCACGACATCGGCGGACAGGTGCTGGTGTTCTTCGTCCTGGTGGTCGCGGCAGCCGAGGTCGTCGTCGGCCTCGGCATCGTGGTCGCCATCTTCAGGCGGCGGGCGACCGCCAACGCCGACGATCTCCACCTGATGAAGGGCTGAGCGGACGATGCTCCACCTGACCTACCTGATCATCCTGCTGCCCCTGGTCGGCTTCGGCGTCCAGGTGGTGGCCGGGCGACGCCTGGGCGACCCGGCGGCCGGGGCGGTGGCCACCTTCTTCATCGCGGCCTCGTTCGTGGTCTCCTTCGCCGTCTACCTGTCGCTGCTGGGGGTGCGGGCGCCGGTGCGTTCGTTCAGCCAGAACCTGTGGACCTGGATCCCCGTCGACCGTCTGCAGGTCCACGCCGGTCTCTACGTCGACCCGCTGTCGATGACCATGGTGCTGTTCGTGACCGGGA
The DNA here is from genome assembly GCA_050014755.1 of Acidimicrobiales bacterium. Classification (GTDB taxonomy): domain Bacteria; phylum Actinomycetota; class Acidimicrobiia; order Acidimicrobiales; family RAAP-2; genus Bog-756. Next base: position 350 of record JBEKCS010000026.1, on the reverse strand, counting down.
TCAGCGCCCTCATCCACCTCTACTCGATCGGGTACATGAAGGGCGACAAGGACTATCCGAAGTTCTTCCTCTACATGAACCTCTTCGTGGCCTCGATGCTCATCCTGGTGCTGGGCAGCAACCTGCTGGTGACCTTCGTCGGGTGGGAGGGCGTCGGCACCTGTTCGTACTGGCTGGTCTCGTTCTGGTTCACCAGGGACTCGGCGGCCAGCGCCGGCAAGAAGGCGTTCGTCTACAACCGGATCGGCGACGTCGGCTTCCTCCTGGCCATCTTCCTCGTCTACGACAAGGTCCACTCCCTCGACTACACGACCATCTTCGCCAAGGTGGACAAGATCGGCTCGGCCAAC
>JBEKCS010000025.1:0-51220 GCA_050014755.1 Acidimicrobiales bacterium | reverse complement strand
CGGACACCCGTAGGCCGACCCCGGAACGGACGGCCATCTCGGTCAGGGCCACGCCCAGGCCGCCGCCGGACACGTCGTGGATCCCGTCGACCAGGCCGTCGCCACCGGCCACCACCGTGGCCACCAGTCCGGCGACGAATTCGACCAGCCGACGGTGACCGGCCAGGTCGACCGGGGGCAGCGTGCCGTTGCGGTGGTGGCGGAGCTGCACGGCCCAGCGCGACCCGGCCAACGACGGCGGCCGGTGGCGGGTGTCGGACGCCCCGACGCTGGCATCCAGCAGGATCAGCGTCCCGCCGTCGACCAGGTTGACCCCGGGGGGCCGGGCCACGAGGTGGTCGATCACTCCGAGGCCGCCGATGACCGGAGTGGGGTCGATGTCTCGCCCGTCGCTTTCGTTGTAGAGGCTCACATTTCCGCCGATGACCGGCAACCCGAGGGCCAGGCACGCCTCCGACATCCCGTCGACGGCCTCGGACAGCTGCCACATCACCTCGGGGTGCTCCGGATTGCCGAAGTTGAGGCAGTTGACCACCGCCTTGGGCGTCGCCCCCGAACAGGCCAGGTTGAGGGCGGCCTCGGCCACGGTGGCGGCGGTGCCCGCCCGGGGCTCGATGGCACACCATGCCGGATTGGAGTCGGTGGTGAGGGCCAGACCCCGTCCTGACTCCGGCAGACCTGGGGCAGCCAGGCGCAGCACCGCGCTGTCGCCACCCGGTCCCTCCACCGTGTTGAGGAAGAGCTGGTGGTCGTACTGACGGTAGACCCAGGTCGGGTCGGCCAGCAGGGCCAGCACGTCGACGCCGCAGTCGGCAGGGGCGGGCAGTGAGCCCGGGTCGTCGGCCAGCCGGGCATCCTGGTCGAGCGGGCGTGTCATCGGTCGGCGGTAGAGCGGGGCGTCCTCGCTGAGGGCGGCAGCGGGCACGTCCCCGAGCACCGGGCCGTCGAAGCCGTCGAGGATCCGGAGCCGGCCGGGGGCACCGGACGGTGCCTCGGTCACCCGTCCGACGACCGCCGCCCGCACCTCCCACTTGGCGCAGACCTCTTGCACCCGGGCCAGGTCGGCCGGGGTCACGATGGCCAGCATGCGCTCCTGGCTCTCGGAGGTCATGACCTCGTAGTCGGCCATGCCCGGCTCGCGGCGGGGAACCGCGGCGACATCGACGTCCATCCCGACACCGCCCCGCGCCGCGGTCTCGCTGGTGGCACACACCAGCCCGGCACCACCCAGGTCCTGGATGCCCACGACCAGCTTGGCGTCGAGCAGTTCGAGACACGCCTCGATGAGTCGCTTCTCCTCGTAGGGATCGCCCACCTGCACGCTGGGCCGCTTGGTCGCCTCCTCGTCGTCCCCTCCGAAGCCGGCCGAGGCCAGCACGCTGACCCCGCCGATTCCGTCGCGCCCGGTCGACGAACCGAGCAGGACGGCCAGGTTGCCCGGACCCGACGCCTGGCCGAGCACGAGGCGCTCGGTCGGCAGCACGCCCATACACAGAACGTTGACCAGTGGATTCTGGGTGTAGCAGGGGTCGAAGGTCAGCTCGCCGCCGACGGTCGGGACGCCCACGGAGTTGCCATAGCCGGAGATCCCGGCCACCACACCTTCGATCAACCACTGCTGACGGGCGTCACTCGGATCCCCGAAGAACAGGGGGTCCATTACCGCGATCGGCCGGGCACCCATGGTGAAGATGTCGCGCAGGATCCCACCGACCCCGGTCGCCGCCCCCTGGTAGGGCTCGATGGCCGACGGGTGGTTGTGGGACTCGATCCGGATGGCCACGGCGATGCCATCGCCGGCATCGATCACCCCGGCATTCTCTCCCGGGCCGACGAGCACATGGGGTGCCTCGGTGGGTAGGCGTTTCAGGTGGATCCGTGACGATTTGTAGGAGCAGTGCTCGCTCCACATCACCGCGAACAGGGCCAGTTCGAGGTGGTTGGGGGCCCGCCCGAGAATGCCTTCGACCTCGTCGCGTTCGGCGTCGGTCAGCCCGAGCGCGCGGTGCAGGAGCTCCCCTGTGGCCGCGACCCCCGGCCCCGTCGCCGGGTCGGCCTGTACGTGTCCGCTCGGGTCCATGCCTCGCAGCGTACCCGGACGCCGCACGCCGTCCGTTGCCTCGGATCGCCCACCCCCGGGCACCGGCACACGGTGTGCCCGATGACAGTCCTCCGCGTGTCCACCGCCACTCCCCGTCCAACCGACGCGCCGAACTCTTTGCACACAATTCCGACCGATGCGTATGGTCAAGGCCAGAGTGACCGCCTGTTCCTTTCCGAAGATCCACGACCGGCGATGCCGCCTATTGACGGTGAGCGTGCGGGGACGCCGGAGCAGACCTGTCCTCGACCACGGGCTGGCGGGCAGATACGCATGACCTCGACCGGTATCCCTTGCGGTTCGTTCATATCTGACTAGTATGACTGATGAAGTACCGTAGTGTTTTGTAATAAATGCCCAACTCTGGAGTAGTGAGAACATGCCGCCAAGCACCGCCGCCAAATCCCGTAAGAAGACCCCGATGTCCGCTGAGCACAAGGCCGCCTTGGCCAAGGGCCGCGAAGAGGGGCGCATCGTACGGCAGTACCTCGAAGCACTCGAGTCGACCAAGCCCCGCCGTGGTCGCAAGCGAACGCCGGAAACCATCAAGAAGCGACTGACCACCATCGACAGCCAACTGCCCGAAGCCGATCCGCTGAACCGGCTCCATCTCGTCGAGGAGAAGCAGCGCCTCGAGGCCGAGCTGTCCCACAACGGGGACGTCGTGGACCTCGCCGCCCTCGAGAAGAGCTTCTCCAAGGTCGCCCGCCAGTACGGCGAGCGCAAGGGGATCTCCTACTCGGCCTGGCGCACGGTCGGCGTGAGCGCCTCGGTGCTCCAGCAAGCCAAGATCGCCCGCACCAGGAGCTGATCCGCCACCGCCGGTGTGAACCGGAGGCGTCCGTCGCTCAGGCGGCGGGCGCCTCCACACCGGCAGTGCGCAGTAGCGCACGAAGCAGGGTGTTGCCGTCCTCGGACCCGAGCAGGGGGTCCGACGCACGTTCGGGATGGGGCATGAGCCCGACCACGTTGCCACCGTCGTTGCAGACGCCGGCGATGTCGTCGATCGAACCGTTCGGGTTCTCGACGTAGCGGAACACGATCCGTCCCTCGTCGCGGAGCCGGTCCAGGGTGTGGGCGTCGCAGGTGTAGTTCCCCTCGAAGTGGTTGATGGGGATGGAAAGCTCGGTGCCGACGGCCACGCCATCGGTCAACGCCGTGTCGCTTCGCTCGACCCGGATGCCCACCGTCGTGCAGACGAATCGGAGCCCCCGGTTCTTCTGCAGGGCGCCCGGTAGGAGCCCCGCCTCGGTCAGCACCTGGAACCCGTTGCAGATGCCGACCACCGGTCCCCCAACGGCTGCAAACTCGGCGACCGCATCCATCACCGGGGAGAACCGGGCGATGGCACCGGGCCGGAGGTAGTCGCCGTGGGCGAATCCGCCGGGCAGGATCAGTGCGTCGTAGCCGGCGAGCGAGGTGGCCCCGTGCCACACCAGCCCGGCGTCGGCACCGAGTCGACCGAGGGCGTGCACGGCGTCGTGCTCGCAGTTGGTGCCCGGGAACAGGATGACCCCGATGCGAGCGGCCATCAGACCGTCACGCCGGCGGGTCGGACCGTCACCACCGACTCCTCGATCACCGGGTTGGCGAGCAGCCGGTCGGCCACCACCGTGGCCTTGGCCAGGGCGTCGGCGTCGTCATCGGCGGCCAGGTCGAAGCGGAACGACTTCCCGGCCCGCACCGCGGTGACCCCGCCGAGCCCGAGGGCGGGCAGGGCCCGCTCGATGGTCGCGCCCTGGGGATCGGCGATGCCGTCACGCAGCAGTACCTCGACCTGGATCGAGAACTGTCGGGAAGGAGCCATGTTCAGGCACCGTACCAGTCGGCCAGCGAGCGTCCGCAGACCCGCTCGTAGGCGGCCACATAGCGGGTCGAGGTGGCGTCCACGATCTCCTGGGGCAGTGCCGGCGGCGGCGGCTGCTTGTTCCAGGGCTGGGCCTCGAGCCAGTCGCGCAGAGGCTGCTTGTCGAACGACGGCGGGTTGGTGCCCGGGGCGCAATCGTCGGCCGGCCAGAACCGGGACGAGTCCGGGGTGAGCACCTCGTCGCACAGCGAGAGCCTCCCGTCGATGTACCCGAGCTCGAACTTGGTGTCGCAGATGACGATCCCGTGCTCCTCGGCCCGGGCCGCGGCCCGGGCGTAGGCGGCGAGGCAGAGCTCGGCGGCGGCCTCGGCGGCCTCCTTGCCCACGATGTCGGCGGCCTCGCCCATCCCGATGTTGAGGTCGTGGCCCTCGGTGGCCTTGGTCGACGGCGTGAAGATGGGCTCGGGCAGGGCCTGGGCGTGCAGGAGCCCGGCCGGCATGGGCATGCCGTGGACCGTCCCCTCGCGCTCGTACTCCTTGTACGCCGAGCCGGCCAGGTAGCCGCGCACGATGCACTCGATGTCGAGCATCTCGGCCCGGTGGACCAGCATCGACCGGCCGGCCAGATGGTCGAGCCCGCCGGGCAGTGCGGCCGCCCCCTCGGGGAACTCGGCGGCGTCGGCGCTGATCAGATGGTTGGGGGCGAGGTCGGACAGCTCCTCCAGCCACGCCACCGTCATCGCCGTGAGCACCCTCCCCTTGTTGGGGATGGGCTCGTCCATGATGACGTCGAACGCCGAGATCCGGTCCGACGCGACCATGAGCAGACGCCCGTCTCCGGCGTCGTAGAGCTCGCGGACCTTTCCGGACGAGAGCAGCGGCAGGGGGCTCGGGGTCATGAGGTCAGCTCCTCCAGGGCGTCGGTGAACCGATGGACGTGGCGCAGGGTACGGGACAGGTCGAAGGCGGCGTCGAGCTCGGCCGGGGACAGGGTCACCTCCGGGTCGGCGTCGAGGACGGCCCGGAAGCTGCGGCCCTCCTCCCACGCGGCCCGGGCGTCGCGCTGGACGATCCGGTAGGCGGCATCCCGGCTCAGACCTCCGCTGACCAGGGCCAGCAGCACAGACTGGCTGAACACCAGCCCGCGACTGCCCTCGGTCAGGGTGGCCAGAGCCCGTTCGGGGTGTAGCACCAGCCCGTCGACCAGGCCGGTCGTCTTCTGCAGCATGTAGAGCGCGAGCATGCTGGCATCGGGCAGGACCACCCGTTCGACCGAGCTGTGGGAGATGTCCCGCTCGTGCCAGAGTGCCACGTCCTCGAGCCCGGCCGACAGGTAGCCCCGCAGCACCCGGGCCAGGCCGCACAGACGCTCGGACAGGATCGGGTTGCGCTTGTGGGGCATGGCCGAGCTGCCCTTCTGTCCCGGCTTGAACGGCTCCTCCACCTCGCCCAGCTCGCTACGGGCCAGGTGGCGGACCTCGGTGGCGATCTGCTCGATCGTCGCGCCGACCGAGGCACAGGCCCACAGGAACTCGGCATGGCGGTCGCGGGCCACCACCTGGGTGGCCGGCACCGCTACCAGTCCGAGGGACGTACAGACGTGGGCCTCGACCCGCGGGTCGATGTTGGAGAACGTTCCGACGGCACCGGACAGCTTGCCCACCGCCACCCGGTCCCGGGCGGCCCGCAGGCGCTGGACGTCGCGGTCGGCCTGCAGGGCCCACAGCGCGAACTTGGCCCCGAAGGTGGTGGGCTCGGCGTGCATGCCGTGGGTCCTACCGGTCACCGGCACGTCGATGGCGTCGAGGGCCCTCGCCTTGCAGGCCCGGACCAGTCCCGTGGCCGCATCGATCAACAGGTCGGCGGCCCGGGTCAACGTGGCGCACAGGGCGGTGTCGACCACGTCGGACGACGTCAGCCCGTAGTGGATCCACGACCCCTGGGGCTGGCCGATGGCCTCCTGGACGACGTCGACGAAGGCGGCCACGTCGTGGTCGGTCACCCGCTCGCGCTCGGCCACGGCCTCCACGAACGCCGCGTCGACCACGGGTGCATGCGCCCGGCAGTACGCAGCGGCGTCGGCGGGGACGTCCCCGACCGCCACCCAGCCGTCGGTGGCCAACAGCTCGACCCGCAGCCACATGGCGAACCGGGCCTCGTCGGAGAAGAGGGCGGCCATCTCCTCGGGGGCGTAGCGGGGGATCATCGGACGGCCTCGGCTTTCACGGTGGGGACGGGTGCGGACGGACCGGCCGCGGCCAGCGCCTCGAGGGCGATGTCGCTGCGTCGCTGCGCGCCGGGCCAGTCGATGGCGGCCACGCCGGCGTAGGCCCTCGACCGTGCCTCCTCCAGCGTCCGACCCAGGGCGGTCACCCCCAGGACCCGGCCGCCCGCGGTGACCAGGTCGCCGGCGGCGTCGACGGCGGTGCCGGCGTGGAACACGATCACCCCGGGAACGACCGACGCGGCATCGAGGCCGCTGATCGGGTCGCCGGTACGGGGTGCCTCGGGATAACCCTGGGACGCCATCACCACGCACACCGCCGCGTCGGGGACGAACCGCGGCGTGGTCGCCAGTGCGCCGGCCGCCGTCTCGGCCAGGAGCGCGACGAGGTCGCCGTCGTAACGGGGGAGCACCACCTGGGCCTCGGGGTCGCCGAAGCGCACGTTGAACTCGAGCACCTTGGGACCGGTCGGGGTGAGCATGATGCCGGCGTAGAGCACGCCCCGGTAGTCGATGCCGCGGGCGCGCAGAGCGGCTACCAGCGGGGCCACGGCCTCGGCGACCAACGAGTCGACCAGGTCATCGCCGACTTCGGGGACGGGCGAGTAGGCGCCCATGCCGCCGGTGTTGGGACCATCGTCGCCGTCGTCCCGGCGCTTGAAGTCCTGGGACGGTGCCAGTGGGGCCATGCGTTCGCCGTCGCACAGTACGAGGAGCGAGCATTCGGGACCGACGAGCCCCTCCTCGACCACGACCCGGCGCCCGGCGGCGCCGAACGCGTCCCCGGACAGCTTGGCCGCCACATCCGCCTCGGCCTCGGCCAGGGAGTCGGTGACCAGCACGCCCTTGCCCGCGGCCAGCCCGTCCGTCTTGACCACCCACGGCCCCTCGAGGGAGCGCAGGAAGGCGACGGCCGGCCCGACCTCGGTGAACACCCCGAATCGGGCCGTCGGGACCCCGGCCTCGGCCAGGAGCTCCTTCATGAACGCCTTGGATCCCTCGAGCCTCGCGCCGTCGGCCCCGGGACCGAAGACCAACCGTCCCTCGGCCCGGAGGCGGTCGGCCAGCCCGTCGACCAGCGGCGCCTCGGGCCCGATGACGAACAGGTCGGCGTCGATCTCCTCGGGAGGGGTGGCGACGCTGGTGATCGAGTGGCCCTCACCCGAAAGGCCGGCGATCCCGGGGTTGCCCGGGCTGACGACCACGTCGGCGGTGCGGGCCAGCACCACGGCCAGCGCGTGTTCACGACCTCCGGATCCCACCACGCAGACGGTGCGGATCGGACCGGGTCGCTGGGTCGAGCCCGAACGAACCCCCCCGCTCATGCGGCGAAGCGGACGAACTGCTCGCGGCCGGGGCCTACGCCGACGAGCCGGACCGGCACGCCGATCTGCTCGGCCAGGAAGTGCACGTAGTCGCGGGCGGCCTGGGGCAGGTCACCGATCTCGGTGGCCGACGAGATGTCCGTGTTCCACCCGGGCAGCTCCTCGTAGATGGGGGTGACCTGATGGAACACCGACTGGTGGTAGGGGGGGTGGGTGAACCGTTCGCCACCGGCCTCGTAGGCCACGCACACCTTGACCGTGTCGAACGTGTCGAGGACGTCGAGCTTGGTCAGCGCGACCTCGGAGAGCGAGTTGAGCCGCACGGCCTGGCGCATCATGACGGCGTCGAACCAGCCCGGCCGGCGTCGACGCCCGGTGTTGACCCCGTACTCGTGGCCACGATCGACCAGCGTGTCGCCGATCTCATCGACGAGCTCGGTCGGGAACGGGCCGCTGCCCACCCGGGTCACGTACGCCTTGGCGATGCCGATGACCTCGTCGATGTAGCGGGGCCCGATGCCCGCGCCGGTGCAGGCTCCCCCCGCCACCGGGTTGGACGAGGTCACGAAGGGGTACGTCCCGTGGTCGAGGTCGAGGAACGTGGCCTGGGCCCCCTCGAGCAGGATGTTGGCGCCCCGCTCGAGAGCGTCGTGGACCAGGCCCACCGTGTCGGCCACCATCGGGGAGATGCGGGGGGCCAGTTCGTCGAGGTAGAGGTCGCAGATCTCGTCGCCCGACAGGGGCAGCCGGTTGTAGACCTTGGCCAGGACCTGGTTCTTCTCCTTCAGGACCACGTCGAGCTTCTGGCGGAAGATCTTGGGGTCGAGGAGGTCCTGCACCCGCAGTCCCACCCGCGACGACTTGTCGGCGTACGCGGGCCCGATCCCGCGCTTGGTCGTGCCGAGCTTGTTCTTCCCCAGGTAGCGCTCGGCCAGCTGATCGAGCTCGTGGTGGTACGGCATGATCAGGTGGGCGTTGCCGCTGACCAGGAGTTTCGAGGTGTCGATGCTCTTGGCCTCGAGGACGTCGACCTCGGCCAGTAGGACGGTCGGGTCGACGACCACACCGTTCCCGATGACCGGGGTGATGTGGGGATAGAGGATCCCGCTCGGCACCAGCTGCAGGGCGAAGGTCTCCCCGTCCACCACGATGGTGTGGCCGGCGTTGTGACCGCCCTGATAGCGGACGACCAGCTCCATCTCCCTGGCCAGGAGATCGGTGAGCTTGCCTTTGCCCTCATCACCCCACTGGGTCCCGACGACGACAGTTGCCGGCACGCGCCACTCCTCCGTTGAGAATCCGGATTACGCACCAGTGTACCCCGCACGACCACCCCGGTCCGATGGACCGGGGTGGTCGCGGGGCCGCATCCACCCGCGACGGTCGCGATCCTGTTCCACTGGTTGCGCGACCATTGACCACACGCGGGGAGGCGGGTCGCATCACCGCCGACGGACGGATCGAGGAAGGCGCATGAACGCACACCCGGGTCGGACCCAGCGGCATCGGAGCCGAAGGGGGTGGGCCGTCGGTGCCGCCGCCGCCCTGGCGTTCGCCGTCACCGCCTGTGGGGGCACGACCACGTCCGCGGTATCGACCGGGACCTGGTCGGCCGCCGTCCACCCCGAGGGGTCGAGCAACACCGGCATCTTCAGCGTGTCGTGCCCGACCTCGAGCTTCTGCGCGGCGGTGGACGGGTCGGGCAACGCCACCAGGTGGAACGGCTCCACCTGGTCGGCCCCGGCTCCGGCATCGCCCAACGGAACGGCCAATTCGGTGTCGTGCGCCACCCCGACGTTCTGCGTGGCCCTGAGCAGCCAGGAAGCGGTCACGTTCGACGGCTCCACCTGGTCGGCCCCGGTGGCGGTGGGTCCGGCGCCCACCGGCCCGACCGGAGGCCAGTACGAGGTCTCGTGCGTCTCCGCGACCTTCTGTGCGACGGTCAACACCGCCGGCGTGGCCAGTCTGTGGGACGGGACGAGCTGGGGCCACGACGAGCTGGTCGACAACGGCACGGCGACCAAGCCCGTCCAGAACGTGTCGTGCGCCACCCCGACGTTCTGCGTCGTCGTGTCGGCCACCGGCACCATCGCCACCTTCGACGGTAGGTCCTGGTCCACCGAGCCGTCGCCGGGCCAGTCGCTCCTCCACTCGGTGTCCTGCCCGACCCCGCGCTTCTGCATGGCCGTCGACCTGACCGGCCACGCCCTGGTGTTCGACGGCTCGACCTGGTCGCCGACCCAGCCCATGCCCGGCTCCGTCTCCCTGACCTACGCCGTCTCGTGCCCGACCGCCTCGTTCTGCAAGGTGGCCCGGTCGGACGGCTCGGTGTCGACCTGGCAGTCGGGCGCCTGGTCGGACAGCGTGCCCGTGCTGCACGACGGGACCCTGTCGATCGCCGACATCAGCTGCGCGTCGACCGCGTTCTGCGCGCTGGTCGACTCGGCCGGCTCAGTCGCCACCTTCCGCGGCTGACCGTCGGATCCGGTCCGGTTCAGTCCAGGACCACGTTGCCGTCCTTCTCGTCCAGGGTGACCGTCGACCCGTCGGGGTAGCGCCCCTCCAGCATGGCGAGGGCCAGCGGGTCCTCGACCTCGCGCTGGATGATCCGACGCAGCGGCCTCGCCCCGAAGTCCGGATCGAAGCCGTGGTGGGCCAGGAGGCCCTCGGCTGCCGGCGTGACCACGAGGGTCAGGCGCCGGTCGGCCAGGCGTCTCCGCAGGCCCTGGAGCTGGATGGCGACGATCCGGTTGAGATCGGCCTCGGTCAGCCGGTGGAAGCGGACGATCTCGTCGATCCGGTTCACGAATTCCGGCTTGAAGTGCTCGATCGGCTCGCCCGGGATGTTCGACGTCATGATGAGCACCGTGTTGGTGAAGTCCACGGTCCGGCCCTGCCCATCGGTCAGCCGTCCGTCCTCCAGCACCTGGAGGAGCAGGTTGAACACGTCGGGATGGGCCTTCTCCAACTCGTCGAGGAGCACCACCGCGTAGGGTCGGCGGCGGATGGCCTCGGTCAGCTGTCCGCCCTCCTCGTAGCCGACGTAGCCGGGAGGGGCCCCGACCAGGCGGGCCACCGAGTGACGCTCCATGTACTCGCTCATGTCGATCCGGATCATGGCCTTGGCGTCGTCGAAGAGGAACTCGGCCAGGGCACGGGCCAGCTCGGTCTTGCCCACGCCGGTCGGTCCCATGAAGAGGAAGGACCCGATGGGCCGGTCCGGGTCGGACAGGCCGGCGCGGCTCCGCCTGATGGCATTCGAGACCGCCGAGACGGCCTCGTCCTGACCGACGACCCGGGCGTGGAGCGCATCCTCCATGCGGACCAGCTTCTCCACCTCGCCCTCGAGCAGGCGACTGACCGGGACCCCGGTGGCGCGGCTCACCACCTCGGCCACGTCCTCGGCGTCGACCTCCTCCTTCAGGAAGCGCTGCGTCTTCTGGAGCGCGTCGAGGGCGGCCGTCGCCTCCTCGACCTGGCGTTCGAGCGCGGGGACCACCCCGTAGGTGATCTCGGACGCCTCGGCCAGGTTCCCCTCCCGGCTGAGCCGCTCGGCGTCGGTGCGCTTCTGCTCGAGCTGGCCCTTGAGCGACTGGATCGTGGAGATGGCCTCCTTCTCCGACTGCCAGTGCGCGGTCATCACCGCCGACTCCTCGGAGAGGTTGGCCATCTCCTCGTCGAGCTTGGCCAGACGGTCGGCCGACGCCTGGTCGGTCTCCTTGGCCAGCGCCATGCGCTCGATCTCGAGCTGGCGCAGCCTGCGGGTGACCACGTCGAGCTCGGTCGGCATCGAGTCGATCTCGATGCGGAGTCGGCTCGCCGCCTCGTCCATCAGGTCGATGGCCTTGTCCGGAAGGAAGCGCCCCGTCACGTACCGGTCGGAGAGTACGGCCGCGGCCACCAGGGCGGCGTCCTGGATCCGCACCCCGTGGTGGACCTCGTAGCGCTCCTTCAACCCGCGCAGGATGGCAATGGTGTCCGGCACCGACGGCGGCGGCACGAACACCTGCTGAAAGCGCCGTTCGAGCGCGGGGTCCTTCTCGATGTACTGGCGGTACTCGTCGAGGGTGGTCGCACCGATCATGCGGAGCTCGCCCCGGGCCAGCATCGGCTTGATCATGTTTCCGGCGTCCATCGCCCCTTCGGCGGCTCCCGCGCCGACGATGGTGTGCAGCTCGTCGATGAAGGTGACCACCTCACCCTCGGAGTCGGAGATCTCCTTCAGGACGGCCTTCAGCCGCTCCTCGAACTCGCCCCGGTACTTGGCCCCGGCGATCATCGAGCCCATGTCGAGGCTGATGACCCGCTTCCCCTTCAGTCCCTCGGGAACGTCGCCCTCGACGATCCGCTGGGCAAGGCCCTCGACGATGGCGGTCTTGCCCACGCCGGGCTCCCCGATCAGGACCGGATTGTTCTTGGTGCGACGGGACAGCACCTGGATCACCCGGCGGACCTCCTCGTCCCGACCGATGACCGGGTCCATCTTCCCCTGCCGGGCCAGAGCGGTCAGGTCCCTGCCGTACTTCTCCAGCGCCTGGAAGGTCTCCTCGGGGTTCTGCGACGTGACCCGGTGGCTGCCCCGCACGTCGCGCAGCGCCTGGAGCAGCGCGTCGCGCTGCACGCCGAGCCGGTCCGACAGGGCCAACAGGAGGTGCTCGACCGACAGGTACTCGTCGCCCATCTCGATCCGCTGGCGGTCGGCGGCCTCGAGGGCGTCGCGCAGGTTGCGGTCGATGGTGGGCTCGGCACCGCCGAAGGCCTGGGGCAGGCGGGCCAGGTTGCCGGCGATCCGGTCGCGCACGACCGAGGGCTCGACACCCAGACGGGTGAGGATCGGACCGGCGATCCCGTCCACCTGGTCCAGCACCGAGGCCAGCAGGTGGTCGGGGCTCACCTCGGCGTTGTTGGACTGGCGGGCGCGCTCCACCGCGCCGGCCAGGGCCTCCTGGGTCTTCACCGTCCAGCGTTCGGGGTTGAGGGTCATCTGCTTCCTCCGTTTCCGTGGGGTGGTCGACGTGTGGTCCGGGTCGGGACGGGTGCCTGCGACAGCGGCACCAGGTCCCTGCGGTACTGGCGGTGGGTGACGGCGACCGCCTCACGTGCCGCGTCGCGGGTGGCCTCGAGCTCGTTGCGCAACCGGTCCACCTCGGCCTGCAGCTCGAGGACCCGCCGGACCCCCTCGAGGTTGAGGCCCTCGTTGGTGAGGCTCTGGATCTGGCGGAGGCGGTCCAGGTCGCGTTCGGAGAAGCGCCGGCTGCCGCCCCGGGTCCGGGTCGGGTCGAGGAGGCCCTTGCGTTCGTAGACGCGGAGCGTCTGGGGGTGCACCCCGACGAGCTCGGCGGCCACCGAGATCACGTAGACGGCCCGCGATCGGCTCTCGTCGGTCACGTCACACCTCCAGTCCGGCGCGGGACGGCGGCTCGATCACCCGGGCCAACTCCTCGACGGCGGCGCGCTGCTCGTCGGTCAGCTTCTCGGGGACCGCCACCTCCACGGTCACCAGCAGGTCGCCGGTGGCGGACTTCTTGCCTCCGGGGACGCCGCGGCCCTTGACCCGGAAGGTCCGGCCCGACGGCGTACCGGCGGGAACCCGCAGGGTCACGTGATCGTCGAGGGTGGGAACGGTGAGGGTGGAGCCGAGGGCGGCCTCGGCGAAACCGACCGGCACGGTGAGGGTGAGGTTGCGGCCCCTGCGACCGAACAGGTTGTGGCGACCGACCCGGACGACCACGTAGAGGTCTCCAGCAGGCCCACCGCCCCGGCCTGCCGCCCCGCGCCCCTTGACCCGGATGCGCTGCCCGTCCTCCACGCCGGCGGGCAGCCGGACCTTCACCGAGCGGTTGCGGTGCTCGACGCCCGTCCCCGAGCAGGTCGGGCACGGATGGGTGACGATGGTGCCGCGGCCGCTGCACTGCGGGCAGATCTGACTGAGCGAAAACAGCCCCTGGTTGTCCTGGAGGGACCCGGTGCCGCCGCAGCGGGGGCACGTGTCGGGACGGGTCCCCGGGGCGGAGCCCGACCCCGAACAGGTGTGGCACCTGGCGTCGGTGGTGACGTTGACGGATGTGGTGACCCCGCGGATCGCGTCCTCGAAGGTCAGGTGCAGCTCGGTCTCGACGTCGGCGCCCCGTTGGGGACCGGCCTGGTGGGCAGCCCTCCGGCCACGACCGAAGAGGCCGCCGAACAGGTCGCTGAAGTCGCCGGCGTCTTCGACCCGGTAGGACCCGCCGCCGGGGAAGCCGCCGCCACCGAACCCTCCGGGGAAGCCGCCGGCCGCCGGACCCATGGTGCGGACCTCGTCGTACTCCTTGCGCTTGTCGGCGTCACCCAGGACGTCGTAGGCCGCGGAGATCTCCTTGAAGGTCTCGTCGCTGCCCGGGTTGGCGTCGGGGTGGTGCTTCTTGGCCAGCTTCCGGTAGGCGCTGGTGATCTCCTTGGACGAAGCCGTACTCGCCACTCCGAGGGTCTTGTAGTAGTCCTTCTCGAACCATTCGCGCTGCGGCGCCACCGTGTCTCTTCTCTGTGCTCTGCGTTGTCCCGGTAGGTGTCTCTGCTGTCGGTGCTCCCCCTGTGGGGCTCAGCCCTGGACCATGACCATGGCCGGACGGACCACCGTGCCGTGCCAGCGGTATCCGGCCCGCATGACCTGGGCCACCACCGGCTCGCCGGACGCGGACGGTTCGGCGTCGGACGGTGCAGGCACCTTTCCCACCGCCTCGTGGGCGTTCGGGTCGAACTCCTCGCCAACCGGGTCGATCCTCTCGAGGCCTTCCTTGGCCAGGACTCCCCGGAGGAGCCCGGATGCGGCGACCAGGGCCTTCGCCTCCTCGGAGTCGGCGTCACCGACGTGGTCCGTGGCCAGGTCGAGGGCGTCCAGGACGGGAAGCAGCTTGTCGACCAGCGACGCGGCGGCCCGGGCCACCTGGTCGGCCTGCTGCTTCAGCACCCGCTTCTTGTAGTTCTCGAATTCGGCCTGGAGCCGCCTGAGCGAGTCGAGGTACTCGTCCCGTTCGGCCAGCGCCACCTCGTAGGGGTCCGACTCGACCGCCTCCGTGTCGACGGTGGCACCTGCGGCCGTCCCGGGCCCGTCGTCCACCAACTCGGCATCGAGGATCTCGTCATCGAGGGCCTCGTCGACGTCGTCCACCCCGGCGCCGGGGACGGCGACCCCGTCGGCCACCGTCCCCTCACCGTCACCACGCTGGCGTGGTCCGTCTCCCGTCGTCATCGACGATCAGTCCTTCTCGTCGACGATCTCGGCGTCGACCACCTCGTCGTCGTTGGCCTCCTCGGCCGGCACCTCGCCGCCCGGGGCCGCCGCGCTCTCCTTCGCCGCCTCCTCGTAGAGGCGTTGGCTGAAGGACTGGCTGGCGGTGAGCAGGGTCTCGGTCGAGGTCTTGATGGCCTCGACATCGCTGCCGGCCAGCGCCTCCTTGAGGCTGGTCAGCGCCGACTCGACCTTCTCCTTCTCGTCGCCCTCGAACTTCTCGCCCTGGTCCTTCAGGAGCTTCTCGGTCTGGTAGACGAGGGAGTCGGCGTTGTTGCGTACTTCGGCCTCCTCCTTGCGCTTGCGGTCGTCCTCGGCGTGGGCCTCGGCGTCCTTGACCATGCGCTCGATGTCCTCCTTGGCCAGCGACGACTGACCGGTGATGGTCATCGACTGCTCCTTGCCGGTGGCCCGGTCCTTGGCCGACACGTGGACGATGCCGTTCGCGTCGATGTCGAAGGTGACCTCGATCTGCGGCACGCCGCGCGGTGCGGGGGGTAGGTCGACCAGCTGGAACTTGCCCAGCGTCTTGTTGTACATCGCCATCTCCCGCTCACCCTGCAGCACGTGGACCTCGACCGACGGCTGGTTGTCGTCGGCGGTGGTGAACACCTCGCTGCGCTTGGTCGGGATGGTGGTGTTGCGCTCGATGAGCCGGTGCATCACCGCGCCCTTGGTCTCGATGCCCAGCGACAGCGGGGTCACGTCGAGCAGGAGCACGTCCTTGACCTCACCCTTCAGCACGCCGGCCTGGACGGCGGCGCCGATGGCGACCACCTCGTCCGGGTTGACGCCCTTGTGGGCCTCCTTGCCGGTGAGCGTCTGGACCAGGTCCTGGATCGCCGGGATGCGGGTGGAGCCGCCGACGAGGACCACGTGGTCGATGTCGGACTTGGACAGACCCGAGTCGGCGATGGCCTGGTCGAAGGGGCTCTTGCACCGCTCGACCAGGTCGGCGGTCAGTTCGTTGAACTGGGCCCGGGTCAGCTTGACGTCGAGGTGCTTGGGGCCCTCGGACGTGGCGGTGATGAAGGGCAGGTTGATCTGGGTCTCCTGGACGGAGGACAGCTCGATCTTGGCCTTCTCGGCGGCCTCCTGGAGGCGCTGCGTGGCCATCTTGTCGGTGGACAGGTCGACGCCCTCGGTGTCCTTGAACGACTTGACCAGCCAGTCGATGATCTTCTGGTCCCAGTCGTCGCCGCCCAGCTTGGAGTCGCCCGACGTCGACTTCACCTCGAACACGCCGTCGCCGATCTCGAGCACCGACACGTCGAACGTGCCGCCGCCGAGGTCGAACACGAGGACGGTCTGGTCGGCGCCCTCCTTGTCGAGGCCGTAGGCCAGGGCCGCGGCCGTGGGCTCGTTGATGATGCGCAGGACTTCGAGCCCGGCGATGGCACCCGCCTCTTTGGTCGCCGTGCGCTGGGCGTCGTCGAAGTAGGCCGGCACGGTGATGACGGCCTGGCTCACGGTGTCGCCCAGGAACGCCTCGGCGTCCCGCTTCAGCTTGCCGAGGATGCGGGCCGAGATCTCCTGGGGCGTGTAGTCCTTCCCGTCGATGTCGACGGTCCAGCTCGTGCCCATGTGGCGCTTGACCGAACGGATGGTCCGGTCGGGGTTGGTGATGGCCTGGCGCTTGGCCACCTCGCCGACGAGGACCTCACCCGACTTGGCGAAGCCGACGACCGACGGCGTGGTGCGTCCGCCCTCCGCGTTGGGGATGACGACGGGCTCGCCGCCCTCCAGCACGGAGACCACCGAGTTGGTGGTTCCGAGATCGATTCCTACGGCCTTGGCCATGATGCTGCCTCCTACTCCCCAGCCCTCTGCGGGCCCCGGGGCTTGCTGTTTCTGCTGTCTCTGTCTGCTTCGTGAACTCTGGTTCGCGAGTCCGTACTGCTCGGGCGCCGTGAAACGGGCCCCGTCCTGCTCGACCTGTGCGGTCTGGCCGCATCGCCGGCTGGCCATGCTTCCCACTGGAGTGCCGGACCGATTACTCCATGGACAAGTGTAGCAAAGTTAAGTGCGATTGCAACAACTTTTCTGACCAATTCTTGTAACTAACGCTCACGCGGGGCCCGGGATACGCTCGGTCCATGCCCCAGCTGGTCCTCCTCCGCCACGGCCAATCGACCTGGAACGCCGAGAACCTCTTCACCGGATGGCACGACGTCGACCTCACCGAGCTCGGCGAACGGGAGGCCCGCGAGGCAGGCCGGCTGCTGGCCTCGGACCCCGGGCTCGACCTGCGGGTGGTCCACACCTCGTTGCTGACCCGGGCCGTCCGCACCGCCCACCTGGCCCTGGAGACGGCCGGCTGCACGTGGCTTCCGGCCAAGCGCCACTGGCGACTCAATGAGCGCCACTACGGGGCCCTCCAAGGACTCGACAAGAAGGAGACCGCCGCCCGGCACGGCGAGGCCCAGGTCAAGGAGTGGCGGCGCAGCTACCGCACGCCGCCGCCGCCGGTCGAACGGGGAAGCGAGCACGATCCCGCCGGCGACCCCCGCTACCGCGACGTTCCCGCCGATGTACTCCCGCTGACCGAGTGCCTGGCCGACGTGGTCGCCCGGGCCGTCCCCTACTGGGCCGACGCCATCGTTCCCGACCTCCTGTCCGAGGGGGCCCGGGGCGGGACGGTCCTGGTCGTCGCCCATGGCAACAGCCTCCGCGCCCTGCGCAAGCACATCGAGGGCATCGGGGACGACGAGATCGTCGACCTCGAGATCCCGACCGGCATCCCCTACCGCTACGTGCTCGCCGACGACCTGTCGGTCGTGTCGCACGGGTTCATGGGTGACCCGGAGGCGGCCGCCGAGGCCGCCGAGGCCGTGCGCCGACAGGCCGGCTGACCCCCCGTCCCGGCGGCTGCGCCGGGACGGGGGGGAGCTTCCGTTGCCCCGACGTCGGCGCCCCGCGCGACGAGTGGCCGACCCGGAGGCCGGCCACTCGCCCTGTCGTGCCGCCGGAGGGGGTTCCGGCGGGTTACTGCGCTGTCGGGAAGAGGGGGGCTTCCCCCGACAGGACCTCGGGGCTCACCTGGCCCCTGGAGCGGGGCGCCTACAGTGCGTCCGCACCCCGCTCGCCCGTCCGGACCCGGATGATCTCCTCGACGGGAAGGATCCACACCTTGCCGTCGCCGATCTTCCCCGTGCCCGCGACGTCCACGATGGCGTTGGCCACCTCGTCGACCTGGGCGTCGTCGACGACGACTTCGAGCCGGATCTTCGGCACGAACTCGACCTCGTACTCCGCTCCCCGGTAGACCTCGGTATGTCCCCGCTGGCGGCCGAATCCCTGGGCCTCCGTGAGGGTCATCCCGTGGACACCCAGCGTCTTCAGGGCCTCCTTGACCTCGTCGAGCTTGAATGGCTTGAGCACCGCGACGATCAATTTCATTCTGCATGTCTCCTTGTCGTAACCGTTGTTGTCCAGTCTGCTTCCGGCTGCGCCGGTGCGGACCCGGTCACGCCGGTTCCTCTTCGCTCGGTTCGGAACGCTGCTTCGCACTCACATCGCCGGCCATGGACATGGCTCCCACCCGCTCGGCGAGGGTCTCGGCCGGGAAGGCCTCCTCGCCGTGGATGGCCAGGTCGCCGACCTCGAGGACCTCGTCCTTGTAGCGGGCGCCTCCGAGCACCAGGCCGATGAGCTTCATCAGGATGAACGTGATGAGGGCCGACCAGATGATGACCCAGACCGCCGCTCGGAACTGTTCCCACAGCTGGTGGGCCGAACCGGTGTAGATCAGCCCGCTCACGCTGAACGGCACGCAGTGGGCCGTGGCGGAAAGGTACGTCTGGTTGGTCGTTGCCACCACCTGGCCGGCGGAGTCGAGGTGACCGCATCCGTACTCGAGCATGTTCGGGTCTCCGAAGATCCCGAGGAGCAGACCACCGAGGAGGCCGGCCATGCCGTGGGTATAGACGACGCCGAGAGCGTCGTCGACCTTGGAGAACGGGCGCACCTTGGAGAGGTAGTTCCAGGCGATCCAGACGACGACGGTGCAGATCACACCGACATAGATGGCGCCCTGGCCGTTGACCCAGCCTGCGCACGGGGTGATCCCGACCAGGCCGCAGATCATGCCGTTCACACCACCGAGGAAGGTGGGCTTCTTCTCCTTCGAGAGCCAGGCGTCCATGGCGATCCACGTCAGCACGCCGGCTGCGGTGGCCAGGTTGGTGTTGACCACGGCGGCAGCGGCATCGGCGCCGGCGTAGTACGGGTCACCACCGTTGAAGCCGTTCCAGCCGAGCCACAGGATTCCGGCCCCGACTCCCGCCATCACCAGGTTGTTGGGGATGGCGTGCTGTCTGTCTCGTAGGAGCCGTGGTCCGAGGACCCAGGCGGCCACGAATCCGGACACGCCGGCGGACATGTGGATCACGTACCCACCCGAGAAGTCGAGCGAGCCCTCCTGGGCGAAGTAGCCGCCGCCCCAGAGGAGGAAGGCGTCGACGGTGTAGACGAACGTCGACCACAGCGGCACCAGCAGGCACCAGGCGCTGAACTTGATCCGGCCGAGCACACTGCCCATGAACAGCAGCGGGGTGATCGCCGCGAACACGAACTGGAAGTAGGCCAGTGACGATGTCGGGAAGTGGAACGGGATGACGGTGTTCGCTGCCGACACCGCCTGGCCCTGTTCACCCAACGGACTGGTGACCGGTCCCGGTTTGCCCCAGAAGTTGTCTATGAAGTAGCTGAGACCCTTCCCTGTGCCGAACTGGGTTTGGATGCCGTCTTTGACTCCGCCTCCCCAGGAATTGGCCCCGAAGCCCATCTTGTACTCCCAGACGAACCAGCCGATCATCACCAGGGAGAACCCGGCGAACATCATGGCCATCACGTTCACGGCCCACTTCTTCTGCACGATCGATGCGTAGAGCACCGCCAGGGCCGGCAGGCTCATCATGCCGACGAACGTCGCGGCAACTATCTGCCACGTGTTGTCACCCGTATTGAGCCAACTGGGATATGGAACCTGCACTATCGCTGCTGCTAGCACTGCTGGGTGCTCCTCTCCTGAGATGCCTCGTGCGTTGACTGCTGCCCGGACACGTCGATCCGGCACGGATGTCGGTGGCGGTAGCCAAGGCAGGCAGATTCTCTCTGCCGGGTCACACAATGCAGGGTGGGGATTTCAGCACGGTCACTGCAGTGTTACCAACGCGTGAACTGACCGGGATTGCCCTCGCAGCACGGCACCGGGCCGCAGGCGCGGCGACAGAAGTGGCCACCAGCTGCGGAAATGAGGAGTGCCGCCTCGATCAGGGGTGGAGCGACAACCGACTCAGCTGTCGGCGTCCGGCTTCGGCGGCTTCGCCGGAGGCTTGGCCGGCCCGACCGCGGGGGGCGTGTAGCGCTTGTTGGGCCGCGCCCGACGCGTAGGAGATCCGGGTGCACCGGACGGGCCCCCCTCCTTGGCCAGGCGAAGTTTCTGCTGGAGGCGGTAGGCCCGGACCAGGTACCAGGACCCGAACAGCACGAAGGGGAAGCCGAACTCCCAGAAATGGAGGTTGAAGATCGACAGCCCGTAGAGCGCCATGGCCAGTCCGACGTAGAGGCGCTTGCGGAACCAGGCCGCGGCCATCATCGCCACCGCGAGCACGAGGAGGGTGAGCGTGAGGACCAGGGAGAGCGACGAGTACGACTTGGCGTCGTTGACGACAAGGCTGTGGACGACGAGGAATGCGATCAAACAGGCCAGCGGGGCCGCGATCAACCCGATCAGCCGCTCCTTGTCGTCGGCGTGGGCGATGGCCTCTTCGATCTCCTCGACCGTCTGGGGACCTTCGTCGACCTTGGGTTGGGAGTTGTCCGCCTTGATGACCGCCCGGGTAAATCGCTCCGAGAGTGTGGGCTTGTCCGGGTCGGCGGCCATGCGCAACGGTAGCGCGACCCGCCGGACGGTCACCAAGTGGCCGCGGCGGTCAGCCGTCCTTGCGCCTCTTGCGGCTACGGACCGCAACCCAGCTCCCGAACCCGGCGGCCACGACCACCAGGACTGCCGGGGCGATGTACACGGACACCGACGGGTGCTCTCCGGCGACGGTCGATGGAGTGGAGAACAGCGCAGGGTCGCTCGATCCGACCACCCCCCGCACCGTGGATCCCGTGGGGTGGAGCGTGTTACCGGGAATGTCCTCCGTGTAGGTCCGGCCGCCGTAGACGTACGTTCCACTGCAGTCGTAACCGGCCGCGTTGGACCCGCTCCCGCCCATGAGTGCGTAGCAACCGGTGACGGTCAGCTCCACCGGGACTCCGTGGGCGCGGAGCTCGTCGATCTGGGAGTTCTTCCGGTACCCGGCGACCAGCAGTACGCCGGCCACGACCACCAGGGCGACCACGGCGAGGACAACCGCCACCCGCGCGGCGCGTGCCGTGTCGACCTGCACGCCGGCGCCGCGCAGGGTACCTACCGGAGCGTCGTCGGACCGGCCGGCATCGTGGCCCTCAGCTGCGGTCTCCTCCGGCTCGCCCATTCGTCGCTTCCGTCCCTCGGCTCGTAACATCGCCCGCGAGGCGTCGTGCCGGCACCGCGAAGCGGCTGATGGTACCAGCGTGCCCGGCCGTCCCTCTGCTCCGACATGCGACGACCGAACCCCGTTAGCCTCTGGGCATGGCTCCCGGACCCAAGGCCGTCGATCTCAAGTCCATCTGGCTCTTCTCGAGTTGCACCGCTGCCGAGCTGCGCAAGATCCGGTCGTCACTGGACTCGGTTTCCGTTCCCGCCGGCAAGATCCTCGTCCAGGAGGGCCACATCGGCCAGGAGTTCTTCGTCATCGTGTCCGGCAGGGCGGCGGTGACCCGCAACGGCAAGAAGGTGGCGACCCTGGGCCCGGGCGACCACTTCGGCGAGCTGGCCCTCCTCGACCGCAGGCCCCGGTCGGCATCGGTGGTGTCGGAGACCGATCTGGACGTGCTCGTGATGTCCCAGCGTCAGTTCAACAGCCTGCTGGAGTCGGTACCGTCCATCGCCCGCAAGCTGCTCTCCGCCCTGGCCACCCGCCTGCGCGAGGCCGACGCCAAAGCGTTCCGCTAGGCAGCGCGAACCCACAGGGCCCGTGGAGCGCTCACTCGTCGGCGGACTGCTCCTCCGCCGGCGCTGCCTCGGTGGCAGCCGGGCCGCCTGCGCCGACGGCCACCGGCTCGCCCATCGACTCCTCGAGGAGCTGCGACAGGTCCATCACCCGGACGTCGTCCTCCTTGGCGTTGGCCCGGACCGCGTCGTCCAGCATGATCATGCAGTACGGGCAGGCCGTCGAGACGACGTCGGCACCGGTTCCGATGGCCTCTGCGGTCCGGTCCATGTTGACCCGTGTGCCGATGTTCTCCTCCAGCCACATGCGGGCTCCACCGGCACCGCAGCAGAAGCCGCGCTCGCGGCACCGCTTCATCTCGATCTGGGTGGCACCGGGGATGGCGTCGATGACCGAACGGGGCTCGTCGAACACCCGGTTGTGGCGCCCCAGGTAGCAGGGGTCGTGGTACGTGACCGAACCCGCGTAGCCGCCGCCCGGCGTGAGCCGGCCCGCCTGGACCAGGTGGTCGAGGAGCTGGCTGTGGTGGATGACCTCGAAGTCGCCTCCGAGGGCCGGATACTCGTTGGCCAGTGAATTGAAGCAGTGGGGGCAGGTGGCGATGACCTTCCTGACCCCGGCGCCGGAGAGGGTCTCGATGTTCTTCGTGGCCTGTTCCTGATAGAGGTACTCGTTGCCGAGGCGACGGGCCGGATCCCCGGTGCACGACTCCTTCGGGCCGAGGATGCCGAACGTGACACCGGCACGGTGGAGCATGCGGGCGGTGGCCTGGGCCCCCTTGCGGGCCCGCTCGTCCAGAGCTCCCGCGCAGCCCACCCAGTAGAGGTACTCGACGTCGTCGGGGATGGTCCCGGTGATCACCGGGATTTCGAAGTCCAGTGACTCGATCCAGTCGGTGCGCTTGGAGCCGCCGAGGCCCCACGGGTCGCCCTGGTTCTCGATGTTGCGGAGCATGAGCCCGGCTTCGGTCGGGAACTCGGACTCCATCAGCACCTGGTACCGACGCATGTCGATGATGGTGTCGATGTGCTCGATGTCGACCGGGCACTGTTCGACGCAGGCACCGCAGGTGGTGCACGACCAGAGCACGTCCGGGTCGATGACGTTGCCGACCAGGTTCTCCACCTCGACGCCGGCGGCCCGGTTCCGCTGCATCACCCGGTCGGCATTGGCGAACATGTTGTCGCGGAGGTCCATGATGAGGATCTTGGGCGACAGGGGCTTGCCCGTGTTCCAGGCCGGGCACTGCGACTGGCAGCGCCCGCACTCGGTGCAGGTCGCCATGTCGAGGAGTTGCTTCCACGAGAAGTCCTCGATGCGGCCGGCGCCGAACACCACCTCGTCCTCGTCGCCAACGTCTTCCATCGACATGTCCGGAGTGGACGCGAGGGCACCGAGGGCCCGGGGCCGACGGGAGGTGGCGACATTGATCGGAGCCAGGAAGATGTGCAGGTGCTTCGAGTAGGACACGAAGACCAGGAACCCGGTGATGATGGCGATGTTGGCGAGGAGGGCGACGGTCTCGATGACGCTGTTCACGCCGGTGCCGAGTGGCGCCAGTGCCCGGGCCAGGGTGTGTGAGGCGAAGGCCCACTGCCCATAAGGGAAGTGTCCGGTGTTGACCTGGGCGGCCCGGTAGAGCAGCAGGGACGCGATGACCCCGAAGATGGCCAGGAGCACCAGCCAGGCCGCCCCGGTGTGGGACCCGAAGAACCGCGATCTGCGGTTCTCCCGCTCGGGCGAGTGGATGACCCGGATGGCCGTGAACACGCCGAGTGAGACGATCACGGCCACGGCGAAGAAGTCCTCGATGAAGCCGATGACGGCGAGGTGGCCGATCAGCGGGATGGCGAAGCTCCGCGAGAACAGGCAGCCGTAGGCCTCGATGATGGTGAGGATCAGGATGGTGAAGCCCCACATGGTGAAGAAGTGCGCGAGTCCCGGAACGGTCCACTGGAGCAGCTTCTTCTGACCGGCCACCTCGGTGAGCTCGGCCTTGAGGCGGGCCGGGATGTCCTTGACCCGGCTGGGGACCGCCGGTTGGCCCGAGGTGATGAGCCGGCCCAGCCAGAAGAATCGTCGGCCCGCGATGGTGAACATCACTGCCGTGATGCCGAGTCCGAGAATCAGTCTGATGGCCACTGCTGTTCCTCCTGGGGGTTACTAACGGGTAACTAAGCTAGCCGGGGCCCCTACCAGGGGAACAATCCCCGGATCAGGCGCGGAAGTTGTCCGCGTACCTGCTGGGGGTGGGGCCCCACTGGCCCTGGTACTTCGAACGGAGCCCGTCCGAACCGTAGGGCTTGTCGGCCGGGGTGGTCATCTGGAGGAAGCTGATCTGGCCGATCTTCATGCCCGGGTAGACGGTGATGGGCAGGTTGGCCACGTTGGACAGCTCGAGGGTGAGGTGGCCGTCCCATCCGGCGTCCACGAATCCGGCCGTGGAGTGGATGAGCAGGCCGAGGCGGCCGAGCGAGGACTTCCCCTCGAGGCGGGCCACCAGGTCGGCGGGGAGGGTCACCTTCTCGGTGGTCGAGCCGAGGACGAACTCACCGGGATGGAGGATGAGCGGCTCCTCGCCCACGTCGACCAGCTCGGTGAGGTCCTCCTGGTCCTCGCGGACGTCGATGACCCGGCTGGAGTGGTTGCGGAAGAGGCGGAAGTAGCGGTCCACGTGCAGATCGACCGACGAGGGCTGGATACAGGACTCGTCGAGCGGGTCGATGGTGATGTGGCCGGCAGCGAGCGCCTCGCGTATAGATCGGTCGGAGAGAACCATGCCGGACAGACGATAGTGTGTTCTTCTCTTCGCGGGTGTAGCTCAATGGTAGAGCGCCAGCTTCCCAAGCTGGACACGCGGGTTCGATTCCCGTCACCCGCTCTCCGGGGGGTCCCTGGTCAGGGGCGTTTTCTCCATGGATCAGGATTCTGGTAGCCGGCAGGAATGGGGCGGCGTGCCCCACACGTGCCCCACGGCGGACCTGAGGGTTCAGCAAGTCACGACTCAGCTCGAGCAATTCGAGAGTTGATCGTCGAGCCTGATCGCTGCGGCAAGGTCAAGCGGGAAAGTCTGATTTTGGCTTCCGGCTTGTCGCATCAAACTCTCTGACCGTGCCCCCCGCACTGAGGCCGGAGGTGCCATCAGCCAGCAAGCGATGCTCGGCGACCAACGTTGGCGACTGGCAAACCAGAACTTCGGATCAGAGCGCCTTGAGCCAACTCGGCCGACTGTGCGCAATCCGAATATTGACTGCCCCCGACCTTTACGCCACACGACTATGGACCTACCATGAGTAGGACCATGATGAAGATCAGGATCGACCGGGATGAACAGATTGCCTTGCACGATCAGGTTGCGGCGGAGATCCGGAGGGCCATCGCTGAAGGCGAAGCTGACCCTGGAGATCGTCTCCCGCTGGCCAAGGACATCGCCGCCATCCTCGGGGTGAACAAGAACACGGTCCTTCGGGCCATGCACCTGTTGCGTAACGAGGGGCTCCTGGAGTTCCGCCGAGGTCGAGGAATGACCGTGGTGGGTGCGCCCGAACATGGGCTTGTTGTCAGTCAAGCCCGTGAGTTCATGGCCTTCGCCCGCCACTACGGCTATCGGCGGAGCGACGTGCTCAAATTAATCGAGGGACTTCCATGACCCTTACGCACGAAGCGTTGCGCCAGGAAGCTCCTCGTGACGCTGAAGCGCTGTTTCCTGAGGCTCGTCGGCGGCGTCGGCGGATTCGCATCATCGTCGGCGTGATTGTCCTTGTTGCCGCCGTGGCGATAGCGATTCCGATCGGCGGATTCACCGCACAGCATCATCCGGGCGCAGGAATCCCGTCGACCCAGCATGTTTCGGCCCCGCTCCTGGCGGATGCACGCCGCACATGTGATGGGACTGGGCTCCGGGCCATTTCTTCGTCTCGAGGCAAGGCCCATCTCTATGGTGCATACCCCACGACGGTGCGCCAGGCGGTGAACTGGCCGACCAAGGTCTATCCCCTTTCAGGGTCGCCAACTCCGACGACGTTGGGCAGCGGTCACCAGCCTGTCAAAAATGCTGACGGATGGCCGCTGGGCTTGAACAGCTCTCGTCCGGCCACGATATGCATCTTCACCGGCAACTTTGTCTACACAGTTCCCTCGATGCAGGGTGTCCCCACCGACGAGCGGGCCAAAGTGTTCTTGGTCTACGTGGGTGTGATCGGCTCGGGGGTCTCGATTACACCGGCAAACTCCGTCCCCCGGACTCCGGTTCCGGTGGCATAGGGGATGACGGGGCTCCCACGCCTCGGGGTGCCCCCTACAGTGAGAGTGGCCCTAGAGATCCAAGGCAGGAAAGCCCAGGTCGCCAGCGGCCATGCGCTGTCGGACCAGCATCGCTGTGGCCCGGGGATCGATTCCCGAGTTGTCGATCACGAACTCCTCGATCGGTCCGAGGGCGTGGAACTGGTCCCACATGTGCCGAATCGGCCCCTCCTCGGTCAAGGCGTCTCGATGCTGTGGTGACTCCAGGACTCGGCCCCGTGCACGGGCCAAGCAGGTTTCGCCGTCAGGCCGGAGCACGGCGTAGTTCACCTGGGCCCTACATTGCGCCAGCTCCTCCCTCAGCGGCTCGAAGTGCCACGGGCCGAGGATGCCGTCGAGGACGACTGTGAACCCAGCGTTCGCCATTCGAACCCCGGAAGCCGCCGCCGCTCGGATTACGGCCCGGTTTTGAGCGTCCGCCGCTCGCTCCCACGGTGGGATGTGGCCGTTGACGATTGTTGTCCAGAACCAATCCGAGTGGATGCAGGCAGACAGCGGTGACTCGGACGCGATGATCGCTCCGACTGTCGTCTTTCCGGCCCCAGGCGGGCCGGTGAGGATTAGCAGCATCCCTTCGTCCATGCCGTGACGCTATCGACTCACGATTGGCCCGGATAGGTGCCCCCATTGCCGGCAGCGCGTTGAGTCCTAGGAACGGTCCAGGTAGTGTCGCTCGCCCACCGTTCTGCAAGAGCCAGAAGGACATCAGTGGCCGGATCCTTCACCGCTCCATAGTCGGACAGATTTCCGGTAGCCGTTGCGAGCTGAGTCTTGAACCGATCCCAAGCGTCTCGAGCCCCATTGTTTGCTCTCAGGAAATCCCGAAAGAGAAGCGCATAGCGCTCATTCGGCGATCCGCACCGTCGGACGTGGACGTTGCTCGGTCGAGAGGTGTCGGGAGGGGCGAACACCAGCTTTGACCATTCCTCCGGATTGCCCGCCCAATCAGCAGGGACGTGGTCTCGAAGATTCCAGGCCGCCGTTCTCTGCTTGAATCCCACGAGTTCAAGGGCCTGGATGATTCGATCCGATTCCAGCTCTGCCACGACCACCTGGACGTCGATGACGTCTTTTGCCCGGAGACCGGGGACAGATGTCGATCCAATGTGGTCAATCCTGATGGCGATACCGTCGAGAGCTGCGCTGAGGGAATCAGCGAGTTCGTCAAAGTCAGCGACCCACTCCGGACGCCAATCGCTGAGGACTACCCGCCGGTCGAGATCCATCCATCACATTGTGACCCAGGGACGAGCAACGGGATGCCTGGACGTGCCCGTGCACTCCGAAAGGATGATCGACTTTCACCTATCGTTCTGGCATGCCGCCGATTCAGTCGATCTGTGTCTTCTGCGGATCGAGCCCCGGCCTTGATCCAGCATTTGGTCAGGCGGCGAAGGATCTGGGACAGCTGCTCGCCGAGCGCCACATCGCCCTCGTCTACGGCGGAGGCCACGTTGGACTGATGGGCCTGATCGCTGATGCGACCCTCAACGCCGGTGGCAAAGTCCACGGAGTCATCACCCGAGCGCTCGAAGAGAAGGAGGTGGCCCACCGAGGTCTGAGCAGACTCCAGATCACGGAGTCAATGCATGATCGAAAAGCGTCGATGGCAGACGCGTCTGACGCCTTCGTCATGCTTCCTGGCGGCCTCGGCACCTTCGAGGAGTTCCTCGAGGCCGCCACGTGGACCCAGTTGGGAATTCAGAGCAAGCCCTGCGGAATCCTCAACATCGGGGGCTACTTTGATCCGCTTCTCAACCTGCTGGACCGTTCAGTAGACGAGCGGTTTCTCCGTCCAGAGCATCGTGAACAACTCGTCGTGGGATCGGACCCGGCATCACTCATCGAAGCTCTGATTGGGTGGGAACCGGTCACCATCGATAAGTGGCTAGATCGAGCGGAGGGCTGACCTAGATCGATGGGCCTGACCCCGATCGCCGGGAGCGGGGCGCCAACCGACAAGGACCGGCGCCCGTTCAGATTCAGTTTCTCGGCCATTGGGCTCGGACCAGGGATAGGTGCTGCTGGCCATGGCTTCGCATTGCCGGGAATCGAGCCTGGACCCAGCACCAAGTAGCTACTCGTGCACTGTTGAGGGTCATCAGCAGTTCAAGCAGAGGGCGATCAATGTTGTCGAATGTTGCTCGGGCCTCTTCGGTCAAGAACGCCAAGTCCCATTCCACGGGTCCTCGACATGCATCCTCGAAGTCGATCCAGCGCGGGCCCTCGCGAGTCGCTAGGCAGTTCCCGCTGTGTGGCTCTCCGTGGATGGCATGCTCGGAAAAGGTGAGTCCATCCAGGCTGCCCATGAGTTCCCCGAACGCCTCTCTCAGAAACAACCGATCTTCTATCGGAAGAGCCGCCATTTGGATGTCATCGAAGAGAGCGATGCGCGTCCGCTCAAGAGACACTCTGAAGTTCGGCAGCTCGACGTCGATCCGAGCCAATGCTTGGTGGACCAGGCGCAGTGAAGTTCCACGATCCGCCTCCTCCAGTCTCAACGTCGGATCAATTTCAAGCCGAGTCCATAGGGTGACTACGAACCCCGACTCGCGGTCCAGCAGTGGTCCTATGCCTGGTCGTGGGGCGGCCACTGGTGCCCCGCCCCGTGTGAGGGCAGAGGCCACCTCGTATTCGTGGTGAAGTGCTGCGGCGCTATTTCGGCGTGTCCCAACCTTGGCGACGATCGGGTAAGGCCGCAGCCATGCAACCGTATGGTTCGTCTCCTGGATCAGGACCGGCTCACCGAGGTTCATTCCCAAGTCGGTGGCAACTCTTATGGCCGCCTCAACGCCAACCGTCACAAATGCAAGTCTGCACTGCGAAACCCAATGCCGCATTGATCCACTTCGGCCAAGATCGGTACCAGGAGTTCGCGTAGTAGCGGTCCCCGTGAAGGCCGTCCTGGGAAGGGTCAGCTGATTCAACAGGTGTCGCCGATCCGCTAGCAGGGAGTCGTCCTAAATGCCGGTTAGGTTGCGCGCTTCGGCCTGGGCGCAATTGTGTATCTCCCTTCATCCGATCGCGAGTGAGATCAGACTCCAGGACCCTTTTGAGTGAGGGTGTAGACCGGAGCCGTTGGAGAGCCCTGTGCAGTCGCCCCGTTGGCAACGCACGTGTCGGCTGATGGGCACGTGATGAAACCAAGGCTCAGGAACGACTGTCCGTCGTAGTTCGGGGCGCTTCCTGGGACGCTGAATCTCACCGACGACCAGGACGAGCCTCCATTCGTCGTTCCAAGCAGAACCGACGAACCTCCGTTTTGTGATGCGCCAACCCGCTGCGGGACGGCTGCCGATCCGGCCACCCAGCACTCAGCTGCCGTCGGACACGAGATGCTGGTGAATGTCGGCAACGGGGCGTCGCTCGGTAATGGATCAGGATTCCACGTCTGACCACCGTCATCTGTCGACGCGATGTCCCCGCTCGGCGTTGGACCTCCCGCACCGCACGAGAACCCTGTGCCCGACGATGCGCCCTGCAGGTTGGCTGCCGACGCTATTCGTGATTGCGCTTCAGCGATAGACCGAACCGCTTCGCTCGGCTGCGCTGGCGGTGTCGTCGTAGTCGATGGCCTTCCGAGATCTGGCATTCTTGAGCATTCCGGCGGATTGGCCACGGTGATCGAAATGTTCCCAATCACCGAACAGTGCAGTGCATCGGCGCAGGAAAGAGCTGAGTTCTGAGAGATTCCGAATCCAGTTGGCAGCGCACCCGGCGTCCAGGATCTCCCGCCATCGGTGGTTCTCGCCACAACCCCAGCCGTCCAGTCGTTGACTCCGATCGCATCGCTAGTTCCGACTGCGGTGCAGTCGAGTTTCGATGAGCACGAGAGCGACTCCATCGAGTCACCGGGAATGATGGGAGTGTCGGTAAACGTCAAACCGCCATCGGCGGTGGACAGGAACGTCGCATCGCTGTTGCCGGCGATATAGAGCCTGCTGGCGGCGAGCCCGGAGCAGACGTTGATAGCCGTGCAGTTCATCGTTACGAAGCTGCCTACGTTCGGGGGAACCGGAGAGATCGAGAATGACTGGCCACCGTTCTGCGTGGTCACCAGAACTGACCCGTCACCGTAGGTGCCACCTGCCGCGCAATTCTGCGGTCCCCCACACGAGATCGGACTGGTCGGTGCGAATCCGGTGGGCATCGGATGTTCGACCCATGTCGTCCCTGAGTCGCCACTCGCGTAGAGCGACTCGGAGAGCAAGGGGGCACCAGCCAGGGCAGAGGGATACCTTCCACTCATCTGGTAGCAGATCGAGGCGGTCGGACAGGTGAGGTAGCCACCCGGCGGGCCAGCGGTGTTCTGCTGCCAGTTGCCCATTATCGAGGCGTCCAAGATCCGCCAGGTGCCCCTTTTTAGATTGACCGGAGTCCCCTGCGATCCGACACCGAGTCGTTGGCCAGCCTGGCTTGACACCCTGGAGGGCCGGTTCGAGCCGATGCCTCCCACGGACAGGAGACCGACCACCAGCACCAGGGCCGCAGCGACCATAGCCAGTGAGATCGACGCTCGGCGGATCGGTCGGACGGGAGGTCGCAGATGAACTGTCGGGCCAATTGCCGAAACTGATAGATCACGCTCACTCTCCGCAATCGACCGTCGGAGCTCGTCGAAGACCGGGTCGGCCGTGGCTTCTTCGACTCGGGAGTCGTCGACTGGATCCAATTCAGCGATGTCGACAATCTGTTTCATGTCTCGATGACCTCCTCTGGGACCCGTCGGCTGGCATCACCGCTGTCAACTAGTTCATGTCCACCGACCATCGCTTGTTTCTGGGGTGCATTCATTCGGCTGATCTCGGTAGTAAGCCGAGCACGTGCCCGATGCAGCCGGATCCGAACTGCAGTGGGCGAACACCCGAGCACGCGACCCGCGTCCGCTCCGCTCAAGCCATCCCATGTCACCAGCATGAGCAGCTCTCGATCCTCCTCGGGGAGGGATCGAAGGCAGAAAAGGGCGACGAGACTGTCTTCGTCGATGGGGTCCTCGGACTGGACAGCCACTCCTAGACCTTCGGCGATGCGGGTAGTCAGATCATCTCCGCGCCGAAGCCTACGGTGGTGGTTGGCGAGGACGTATCTAGCTGTCACGTACAGCCAGAGCACATCGTCAGGACTGTCGGGAATGTCGTCCAGCCTCCGCCATGCAATCTCGAATGTCTCCGCCACCACATCGGCGGCATCTTCTCGGCAAGCTGTTCGACGGAGAACGTAAGCAACGATCTTGGAGCGCGTCGACTCGTAGATCGCGCTGAACCGCTCTTCATCCGCCTCGGACATCACACCCCCAACTTGGCCTCTACCTGGTTCATGTCACAAGGTAGGCAGATGTTTCGCATATTGGCATCAATGGTTCGAGCCGTGCATGTGAACGAGCGGGCGTACCAGGGATCCGCGCCTGTGCCCGATATCGCTGAAGGTGGGTCACCCATCGGTACGAGTCGGGAACTTCTCTTTGTCCCCCAGAGCCAACTCGCTCAGCCGTGCAGCAATAGATTCATCCCTACTGGTCGTCGCGTGCTGGTAGCGGAGTGACGCCGCCGCTGAGGCATGACCAAGCCGAGCCATCAGCTCCCGGGTACTAGCGCCAGCTCCCGCGGCCAGCGTGCCCCCTGTGTGCCGGAGGTCGTGGAAGCGGAATGCCGGTTTGGCCCTGTCGAGTTCGGCCTTCTCAAGTGCGCGGTGCCACGCCGTGTAGACGGTCGCCCTGCGTACCGGCTGCCCCTTGGTACCGACGAAGACCAAATCCGATTGATGACTTCCGGTGAACACCTCCAAGTGCCGCTCAATCAGAGGGCGCACGTGCGGCGGGATGACGACTGCTCTCACTCCGGCGGCCGTCTTTGGTGGTCCCACGCGCCGCTGTCGGTTGCCCAGCTCCCACGCTGATTTGTCCACCCGCACCGTCCCAGATATCAGGTCAATATCTCCTCGGGTCAGAGCCAGGATCTCCCCGATTCGTAAGGAGCACCACGATCCCAGCACCACCATCGCTCGGTACCGGTCCTCCATCGCCTCGATCACTGCGTTCAGCTGATCGACACTCATCACAGGTCGCTCCGGTGACCTCTCTACTGATGCCCCTTTGAGGTTGCAGGGATTTCGACTGATCAGTTCGTCGGTGTAGGCGGTCTCGCAGATCGTACGAAGCAGCCGGTAGCACTTGGCGACGGTTACCGGTCCGGGTTTGGCCGCCTGCGCCATGCCGGCGTTCCACTCGCGCACCATCGACGGCGTGAGCCGCCCGAGTTGGACGCTTCCAAGCTTGGGCAGGATGTGTCGGTCCAGGAGTCCCTGATAGAGCTCGACGGTTCGAGGTCGCAGTACTCGATTCTGCAGCCACGGTCCTGCGTACTCCTCCAGCGTGACGGTCGGCAGGTAGCGATCAGTCCGCTCGCCTCGCGCCAGGTCCGATTGCGCACTGGCCAACCAAAGCTGAGCTGCACCCTTGGTGGGGAAGGTCATCGGAGCTGTGATTCTCTCGCTCGTCTCCGGGTGCCGATAACGGGCCTGGAAGCGACCCGAGGGCAACTTGCGGAGAGTCCCGAACTGTCGTTTGGACATCGTGGCTACCTCAATGCGCAAGGCGGCCGCAGTGCGGTCCACCGATGTACTTGAGGCGCCGGGCGATGCCTACCCACGACGCGAATGCCTGCACGTCACCGCAGCGACCAGGCCGTTCGTTGACTCCCACTCTACCGCCCACCGCCTCGCAACGGCACGTCGAAACCGCCCCGATCCAAGACGTCGGTCCGGTGTGCGTCGACCCACCCGGCGATCGCCTTCACATCGAACCGCACATGCCTCCCGACCTTCACGAACGGGATGCGACGCTCGTCGATCAGCCGGCGGATGTGGCGGACGCTTACGCCGAGGTGGCCGGCCACGGTGTCGATGTCGACCAGCGTGGGCAAGGCCGTGTTCGGGCGCGAATGTAGATCGCGGCTGGTCACCGCGGCTCACTCCCGTCGGCCGCCGCAGGTGACAGATGCCGTGGGGCGAGCTCCTCCACGTCGTCAGCAACCTCGTCCCGGGACAACCAGCGGGCGAGTCGCAGACCATCTTCGAGGTTCCGAGCGAGGCAGACATCTCCGGTGGTCAGGTAGCCCGAGCCCTCGTAGTTCCACTCGCGGACCTCGGCCTCATCTTTGGTGTCGTCGACTGCATCGTCGCCGGGGTTCGCCTCGCTCGGTCGGTCGGAGCGATTGGCCAGGCGCCACTGCTGCCGTTCGTCCCGCAATTCCCCAAACGTCGTTGACCAGCGCCGAGACTTGGTGAGGAAGTGACCCCGGAATCCGCATGAGTGGGCCCACAGCTGCGGTCGGATCTCGTCGAATGCCTCGTCGTCACCGAGTGCCCATGCCGTCTCGACCAGGGTCCGGAGATGGTCGGGCAGCCGCACGTCACGGCAGACCCCACTCCGGAGGCGATGGTCGAGCACACCATGCTCGTCCGAGCCTTTGGTGGCGTACTTGGCGAGGTAGGCAGCAGCCCGCCGTCGGCCGTTCTCGGCATCAGACACCATGGCGGTATCGATCTGGATCCCCCAGGCCATCCGCCGGTCGCTCTCGGGTCCGGGCAGCGGGGCACTGACCTTCCTCGCCGCGATCTGCAGCGCGCTGGCCACCGCATCGACATCGATGCCTTCCGGTGCGTCACCGTGCTCGTCCGATCGGATATCGGCCCGCACAAGGGCGTGGAGATGGACCGAGCCACGGCGCTGGAACTCCACGACCTTCACGTAGGACAGCCGCAACTGCCGTGCCGCCTGGCGTGCCGACAGTCCGAGCAACGAACCGAGCGCCCGGAGGGCGTAGATGGTGGTCCGCCGCCAGAGCTCGGAGGCGCCGGCATTGAAGAGGACCGCTCCCTCGTAGTCATAGCAGTCGGGGCAGAGCGCCTGGCCGAGTACCTCGTCACCGCTTCTGTGCCGTCGGCTGCAGATCAGTGCCCGACCGTGGGGACATCGCGTGCCCCACGGGTGACAGGTCCCATCTGGGCGCAATCGGTGCACGGCGCCAAAGCTGGGTGCGGTGAGGGTGAGCAGGACGGCCGGGTGATTCCCGATCGACTCGGGGACGTTCTTCCCACCACGCAGTCCTGCGGCCACCAGGGCGAAGGCGTCCCCCCGGTAGAGGGAGGCACACGGTGGGCACACCGTCTCTCTCCGGCTCCCGCACGCCTTTAGGAGCACGCCGTCAGGCAAGTGGCGGGAGTCGAAGCGGATCTCCGGTGTTCCTCCGTCGCCGATCCCCATCACTCGACCAGACAGCCTCACCGGGCGCCGGCACCCTCGGACTGCGCGCACCTGGGTAGTGAACTCCTCGAGGCCCCCGGGTCCGTTGAGCCGGGCGAGAATCCCGTCGGTGATCCTGCGCTCCTCGACCAGCATGGAGTTTGAGGTAGTCGTCATGATCCACCAGCCCGGAGTGCAGCCGCTCGCTTGGCCAGTGCGTGCAGCGGGTGGTCCTCAAGCACAAAGCACCGCATCCGCCGCGGAGTCGTCCCTTCGGCCAACAGGTAGCCAACACCGCGATTCGCCGGGTCGATGTCCGAGGCCGAGTAGCCGAGTGTGGACTGTCCTCCACCGAGGATGGTGTCCGAGGCATCCCGAGTGGAGCACCGCATGGCCAGTCGACAGCCGAACAGGTCCCGAATCGACGTGGGCACGATGTCGGACGCCGGCTTCTGCGTGGCCGCCACGACGACGATGCCGGCGGCCCGGCCTCTGGCCACAATGTCCCGGAGGGCATCGCAGAACTCGTCTCTGACCCTGCCCTTGCCCTGGGTATAGAGGGCCAGCTCGTCGATGACCACGATGATGAGTCCGAGTCCGCTCTCCCGATCCAGCTTTCGGAGCCCGCGATCCAGGATGTCCGTGTAGCGGTCCTCCATGACGGTGCGGAGTTCACGGAGTGCGATGGTGGCGTCCTCGACGTCTGCACCGACGAACCGTCGTGCACACGCCCGCCAGGGGGCGAGTTCGACGAGCTTGCCGTCGAAGCACCAAAGTTCGACGTCCGGATCGAGTGCGGCCGCGGCAACGACGAGCGACAAGGCGTTCGACTTGCCCGCTCCGGGTTCTCCTCCGAGCAGCACATGGTGCCCGCTGAGCTGCAGGATCACGAGACCGTCGTCTTCGTCATGGCCCAACGGCAGGCCACCCCATAGATTGGTGCGGCCCATGCCGATCCACGGCCAGGGGATCGGGCTTCCGGCCAGTGGATCCTGGTTCGCCACCACGAGCTGGGCCCGCCGGGCGGCCGTAGCGTCCCCCCGCACTCGCACCGTGGCCGCATCGAGTGCGACAGCCAACGGCTCGGTCCTCGACGCCAGATCCCTGGCCGTGCAAGAAGGACTGAGCTCAAGATCAAGAACGATCCCGGTCGGCGTCGCATGCTGACCGACGACCGACGGTGCCCCAAAATGGTCGATGCCCACGGCCGCGAAGACCTTGGCGTAGTGGCGCTCGAGCCGTTCACGTCGACGGAGCCCGATCATCCACTCCCGAACGGGACGGTGGGCGACCACGACCAGTCCAGACACCATCATCACGATCCTGGCGATGTTTGCTCCGAAGGTCACGGCCAGACCGACCCTCGCCACAACCGTGGCGAAGGTCAGTCCGGTCTCGAGGCGTCGTCCCCAGGCCACTCTCACGAGCCAGCCCACGGGGTCTCTTCCTGTCCGACCGGAGGCGATCATCCTCCGGTCTCCTGACGGCTTCCCAGCCGGTCGAGGACAGCAAGGACGGCCGTGACGGCGAGGGCGTCAAGCGTCGCTCCCACCGCCACCAGCACGAATGCCCCAGCCACACCGATGCGGAGGGCGATCCTCACGATGCCTCCCGCTGCGGCTTGGCCGGCTCGATGGAGGCGGCCTCGTAGAAGACGCCGGTTCCCCCGTCCTTGGCGGTGAAGGTCGACACGGTCAGGCCAGCGACGTTGAGCAACGAGCCGATGGCGAGCGCCTTGGGCGGCGTGGCGGTGCGGACGCCGAAGACCTCGGGTCGACCGGAGCCGAGGACGACGACCTCGGTGCGGAAGAGCGCCTGGCCTTCGCGGTTGGTCCGGTGCTCACCGGTCACCCGGTCGACGACCGGTTGGGGCGGGCCACCGCAGAGGACGGTGATGTTGGAGGTATCCACGGGAAGTGCCATGGGATGATTCCTTTCTGTTGGTTGGTGTTGTGACGACCGGACTCTCCGGCCTTTCCGTACCGGGGCGTCAGCCGCGGTGGGGAAACCTGTTGCCTTGCGATCTGAAAGCGCGGTGCGATCTGCAGGCGTGTTGCGATCTGGGTGCAAACGTCTCGATTCCGAGCGCAGCGGACGAACCCGGGCCAGTCAGCCCGCTTTGGCGTGGGACACTCCGGCCATGGGGCAGGAACTGCGGGAGCCATCGGCGCGGCGCGTCATAGGACAGCTGGGTGCAATCGGTGCCCTGGGTGCCCTCTGTCTGCTGGTTGCCGGCCCATCGGCCATGGCCGCGACCACGAAGGCCACGCCGTTCGTCGCAGAGCGCCAGCCCGTCACCTGGTCGGCGACGCAGCCAGACGGGACACCGGTGACTTCCGCCGTCACCATCGACAGGGCCGAGGTGGGCACGCCCGACCAGCTGCCGAGCGGAGCAACGCTGCAGCCCGGGCAGACCTACTTCTACGTCGCGCTGTACCCCACCCACGTCTACGGCAACGCCCCGCAGACACCTGTCCCCATGCCGGTGACGCCGGCCACCCTCACGACACCGACGGGTACCGTCACCGGTCTCCCCGCAGCGGCCAGTTCCTTCACCGTGGACGGTGCCTGGTACTTCCCGCTCCACGGCTCCGTGAGTGCTGTCACCCTGCAGGTGGCGTCGTTCTCGAAGGTCCTCGGGAATGAGCGCGGCGACTTCGGGACCTGGACTTTCAATCCAACGCCGATCACCTTCGTGACCACACACGTCACCGCTCCGCCTGTCAGCGGTAACTCCAGCGGCATCCCAGGGTCGGGTGGCGGTGGTTCGACGGCAAACGCTTCGACTGCAGCCGGTACACCGGTAGGCCTTGCCATTGGCGCTGGCGCAGCCGGGCTTCTCGCCCTCGGGGCGGCAGCCGCAGGAGCGGTAACGATTCGGCGGCGGCGAGCCTTCGCCCGTGCGGATCGTGAGGGCCGGGTCGTGCTGTCTGGCCCGCCTGCTCTCGCCGCTGGTGCTCTGGGCCTGGCCGGAGCCGGGCTTCCACCTGGGCGTCAGCCGATCGTCGTGAAGTTGCTCGGACCGCTGGTCGTCGACGGCACCAAGCGGACAATCACCCACGGCCCGGTGCTGGAGATCATCACCTTCCTGGCTCTGCACCCGGGTCAGAGCTTCACGTCGGTCCAACTGCGAGAGTCGATCTGGGGACTCGGCCGAAAACCGATTGTGTCCCAGACCTTCCGGAAGTACATGGTCGAGCTGCGCAAGGCCTTCGGGACCGGCGTTGTCGTGACCGACGTCTACCGCTACGAGCTCACCGACTCTGTCACTTCGGACTGGGACCTGTTCCGGGCCCACCTCGATGTCGACGACGAACTGGCAGGACAGGAGGACGCTCTCAGCCTCGTCCGCGGACCGGTGCTCCATGGTTGCTTCGACGGCAGGAAAAACTCGCCGTTCTCGTGGGCCTACGACGAGGCGAATCGCATCGAGGTGCAGATCGTCGGAGTTGCCAGTGACCTGGCCCTGGCGTATCTCGGCCTTGGCGAGCCAAACCGCGCCGGGCAGGCGATCAGCCAAGGCGTCCTCAACTCGACGTCCAATCTCCGGCTGCGGACCATCGATCTGCAGGTCGGGGCAGCGCTCGGCGGGCTGAGAGAGGTCGGACGACGGCTCGACGCAGGCCGGGCGGCCATGGCCACTTTCCCGGACGACGTGGTCTCGCTCGAACGGGAGGCACAGGACCTCGGCTGGGCAGCGGTGGCGCCGGAATGAGCAGGTCTGCCTCAGGTCGGTTGGCACGAGCACGACCATGCAGCCAAAGGTGTTGACTAACCTGTTGACTTTCCTCTGACCAGGGCGTTTGCAGCCCAATTCGGGGGTTCGCACCCCCTATTGCGGGCTTGAGTCGGTAGGTGCCAAGCCGCCGTCTGCCGCGTCAAGGGCCGCTGCGGGAGCCACCGACGGTGACGCACAGCCGTCTCACTCGGGTGGCTGTCCTCGCTGGGAGCTGACGCTCCCTCCCTGGACCCGGCGCGTCGGCTCGGCACTGGGCATCCATGGGATCGACGAGGCCTCGTCGCTCCCCTTGGTGGAGAGCGCTCGACCGAGATGGTGCGATCTGGGCACGCGGGGCACCCGGGTGGCGGTGATCAGGAGGAGATCGACATGGCCCACATCACCCGCGAAGGGCTCGAGACGTGCATGGCGTTCGGAGAGGCATCACTGGCTGTGGCCCATGTTGTGGGGCTCCTCCGGCTCCAAGTGCCCGACGGTCCGTCCGGTGATCTGCTCGCCGAGCTCGAGGCCGCACATCACCGACTCCGGGACCTGTTCGACCTCGGCGAGGACGGAGCCGTTCACACCTTGGCGTTGAGCGTCCTGGTCCTGGCTGCACGGACGGAGGAGGCGATTCGAGAGGACAGCAATCGACCTGACGAATGACCTGGACTGATGCCCAATTTCCTCTCGTTGGATCTCCGGTCGCCGGCGTTCTGCCTTCGGCGCCCGCCGGCGACCGGGATCAGTGCTCTGCCGGGTGAGGTCGGCATGCCTCCCAGGCGATGGGCCCGAAGAGGTGTGTGAGGATCTCCTCTACGAAGATCAAGACCGGCGCCGTCACCCATATGGCGCTGGCGGTGGTACAGGAAGCACCGGCGCTTACCACCATCGAGGCGAGGTTTTCCGGGCCGATCGGCTTCGAGGACTACCCAACGGAGATCGCTCGGATTACGGCGCTCCGGGACGGCACGATGCTCACCGTGCCAGTCGGCGACCCCCGCCGCATGTGGTACCACCGCAATCCGCCGTGGTCCGCTGCGAAGATCATCAGCGCCGTGAGCAGCTACCCTCCCCTCAACTGGCCCCTGGCCACCGGCACCTTGTGCCTCGAGTACCCCGGGGATCCACCTCGCCTCAGGTGGGATTGGTCACAGGGGCTCGACACCTACCTCCAAATCGTCCATCGCCACCTGATGGCGGAGGAGTTCCGCCGCAGGTACGGCTCGTGGCCTGTCGAGGACGTCCCCCACGGCGAACGGTCAGACGGGAGCCCTCATCCCATCATGACGGCCACGTTCGAGGCAGCCTGATGATCGCCAACGTGTCGTCGACACTCCTCTATTCGGTCGGGCTCCCTGTCGCGGTGGCCGTCCTGACGGCCGCCTGCACCCTCGTCCTCAATCACCTCGGGGCCGCTGCGGATCGTCGCCGCGACCGGTACGCCCAGGCCGTCCAGACCCTCGTGGCATGGGTCGAGTTCCCCTACCGGGTCCGACGGCGCACCGATGACGCACCGGCGACCCTGGCCTCCCTCGCCGACGTCGGCCACGACATCCAGGAACGTCTCGCGTGCCATGAAGCCTGGATCGCCACGGAGAAGCCCGCTGTCGCTCGGAAGTACGCCTCCGTGCGGGTCGCCCTTGGAGAAGCCGTCGGCCCCGCCGTTGCGGAAGCGTGGTCCCTTCCGCCCGTCACGGCTCCCGAGCAGATGATCCTCGGTAACTGGGGGCCGGCAGCCGCGAGCAAGCCTCTCATCGCGTCCCTCCAGCTGCAGATCGAGCACCGATTCGGTCTTCGCCGACTGAGGAAGCCGCAGGACGTCAGGGCATGATCGACCCGCCCGTGAGGCGTGGATCAGACGCGGTCAGCCGAACTCGAGCGACGTCTGGCCGGCCAGAGCGACCTTCGAGACCTTTGGCAGCGGCGTCCGCGCAGCGTCAGGAACCGGGAGAACACCTGCCTCGGTGAGGTCGGTCACAGTAATGCGGGGGCCTTCCATCACCTTCTCCAAGAGCTCGGCCTGAGACGGCTCGAGGTCCACGACGAGGGTCAGCACTCGGAGCAGCCCGACCAGGTCCGTGGTGTAGGCCGACGGCCAGGTATCGGGCCGCACGTCGTCGAGCGCAGACTGCTCTCTTCCGGTCCTCGGTCGCGTGGCCTTCCGATAGCCGAACCACTTGCGGAGGATGTTCATCCCCGAGACCTCGTAGTCCACGACCTGCTGGGGGACGTGGGCGATTCGTCCTTCGCCCACGGACAAGGTCTGCGTGGTGGCGTCGTATTCGAGCTCGTCCGGGTAGAGGTCATGCGTGACTGGGATGCCCACCGTGACCATGGGCCGCGTGGCTGCGTCGGTGACATCCGGCGGACCGGCTGGCCGACCGGCGTCGGGATCGGTGCAGCGCTCGCCTCGGGTGTGGAGCCACAGCACGCGTCGGCCGATTGTGACGGCCTCGGACCAGAGGGCCGGGTCGGAGGTCATGGGCACCCGGATGCCAGGGGTGCGAAGGTCCTCGACGAAGCGCTGGGTGAACGCCGGATGCGCCGTGGTGGCGGCCACGTAGGCCAGGAAGTCCTCGGGTGTCACGGCGTGCCCCAGGCGTTCGGCGAGGAAGTCGAGCAGCCCGGGCGCGAGGTTCGGCTTCGAGATGTCGGCACTGGCGTAGAGCGGGAGCACGCGCCCGCCACGTCCGGCGTAGAAGTGCATGTCCGGTGTGAACGCCCCGAAGGTCAGGCCCGGTCCTCCCTTGACCTCCTGGTCGTTCTGCTCCGCGACATAAACCTGGTGGTCCCCCCTGACTCGCCACAGGTCCGGTGACGGCCTGTGCATGAGGCGATCGTCTGGGATGACGTACTGCACGTCGAACGAGCGATACGACACGGGCACGGGCGGAATCGGGGCTCCATGCTCGGAATCGACAGGTACGTCGGCATGAGCGAAACCAACGAGCCCCGGCTTCCTCTTGTCGGCGGCACTGTCTGTGGTCTCACGGAACAGCTGCTTCTGCTCGTCACCTGACGCGGCGATGAGCCGGTTCCACCGCTCCGTCAGTGTCGAAGCCAGCGGGGCGTAGACCCAGGTGCGGTTTGGCTTGATGCCGGGTGCCTGCCACGGCAGGAGGTCCCCTAAAGATGGACTCTCATCCCATGCCGCAGCACCCTTCGGCAGGAACGGAGCAGTCCAGTCACTCGGCACTGGCTCCCAAGCTGGCCCATCGAGTTGGAGCTCCCCGAGCTCGCCGAACTTGTCGGCCTGCTTCCCGTGGACCGCTCGGTAGTGGATGGTCGCGGGGGTCGTGAGGTCGGTGTCGGCTCGCCGGACGAAGATGCCGATGCAAACCGGCTGCTGCACGCCGCCGAAGATGCGAGTGGCCACGTCCGGCTGGTGGCCCTCAGGTGTGCAGTCAATGACCCACCCATCCGAGGCGTGCTCCCGGAGGTAGCGGCGCATCCCCGCAAAGCCCCGGCCCTTCAGGTAGCCACTGGTCGTGATGAAGCACACGACGCCGTCGGTCTTGCCGGGGTGGGCGTCAAAGACCTTCCACGTCGCCCATCGCCAGAAATAGACGTAGAGGTTCGAGAGGACGTATTCGTTCTTTCCGTTGCCAGGCTCCCGGAACTCGTCAAGCAGCGGGGCCTCCCAGTTGGAGTTCTTCGCGCCGTGCTCCACGAAACCACCGTGACCCTTCGCCCGCTCTCGGTAGGGTGGATTTCCGATGACCACGACGACTGGCTCGTCCGCCTTCATCTTGTTGGCGTTCCGACGGGAGGCTGCGATGGGCGCCATCGTGGCCGCCAGATGAGCCTGTTCGGCGAAGGGATCGTCCAGGGTGTCCGCCACATAGAGCCGGAGCCCCCCAGCCGGGATTCCTGCCTTATGGCGGTGCAGTGCCTCGGCCACCCGGAGCTCGGCCACCGCGTAGGGGCCTGTCTGGATCTCGATACCGGCCAGCCGGGTAGCCGTCTCCCGCAGTCGCGCGGCCACCGCTCCCGGACCCTCTCAGGCCTCCACGGTTTTGGCCACAGTCTCGAGGACGTCGAGGACGTAGGTGCCGGTGCCCATCGCCGGATCCACGATGGTGACGTTGTCGGAGGCGAAACCTTGGCTCCGACCGAGACGGGTCCGGAGCACCTGGTCGGTCAGTCGGGTCATCGAGGCGACGACGGCAGCCGGCGTGTAGTAGCTGCCGGTCTTCTTCCGCAGCTCGGGGTCGTACTCCTCGAGGAACAACTCGTAGAGGGCCAGATAAGGGTCAGCGATGTGCTTGGCGAATTTGTCGAATTCCACGACCGAGATGACGCGAACGAGGGTGTCAAGGGTGACGGACAGGGCCCCTATGGTCTCGTCGGTGAGGACGGACAGCGCCTTGCCGAGCAGCGAGTGGGTCTTGCCCAGCTCGGTGGCGATGACGAGGACAGACCTGCCCGTGAAGTCGATGTGCTCGGTCCGGGCCAGCAGCAGGGCGAAGGTCACGGACTGGGCGTAGCCGTCGGCGAACTCGTCGTCGCCGGCCTCGGGAAACAGGAGCGCTCGCCAGTCCACGGCGAGTTCGGTGAACGGCCCTTCGCCGGCCTGGTGCTCCCGCGCCAGGGTGTCCAGTACCTCGTCCCGCAGGAGACGAGTCAGCGGGGCGACGGACCGCACGAGCTGGCGGATGTGACGAGGAGCGACCGGCTTCCAGTGCAGGAACGCTGACAGCATCTTGGCGAGCCCATCATCAGGAGGGGTGAGCTTGGCGCCGGCCTTTCGGACGTCCCCGGTGAGACGCACCAGCTCACCGACGAGCTCGCCGGTTCGGTAGAGCGCCCACTCTTGGCCATCGGTGTAGATGACGTTGGGGAGCGCTTGGAGCTTCTCCCACTGCTTGTAGTCGTGGCTTGTCTTCTTCCACCGCGTCGGGTCGGCACCCTTGCCGGGAGCCTTCACCTCGAGGTAGCCGGTGACGGCTCCATTG
The DNA here is from genome assembly GCA_050014755.1 of Acidimicrobiales bacterium. GTDB lineage: Bacteria > Actinomycetota > Acidimicrobiia > Acidimicrobiales > RAAP-2 > Bog-756. The sequence continues at coordinate 8,230 of JBEKCS010000025.1, read as the reverse complement.
ACCTTCACGGCGTAATCGGGCCGGACCCGCAGATCGGAGAGGGAGGCCTCACCGACGGTCGTCATCGCTACTCCCAGCTGGTCGGCGATGGACGACATGAGCACCTCGAGCGGACCGCGCATCTGGTCCTCGGGCTCGCCCTCATCACCGGCAAAGCGGAGGACAACCTCAGCCCCGAAGGCGGAGACCGCGGTCGTAACCGCAGCTGACACGGAGCCAGGGATCGTCGGAAGCTGTTCGTCAGCTGGATCGGCGGCGTCAGTCACGGTCATCTCGTTAGTAGGGCTGTGCGGTTGCCTCAGTGTCGGACCAGCATCTGAACGCTACTGATCTCCGCCTGGCGAAGTGCGCACCATCCTGATACTCAGCAGCGAATCGTGCGCACCGGGCAAGACCGAGCTCCAGGCCACGCTCGCCCAGGCCCCGACCGGCCACAGGTTCGGGGGTCATCGGCGGGCTCTTCAGCAACTGGCATGCCGAGCCGGGCGGCGGACCAGCCACCTCACGACGACGGCGCTCCCGGCGGTAGGCAATGTCAGCGACCGGAAGGACCGGTCGGCGGCACCGATTCCGGCCCAGCGGGCCCGTACGGCGGAGTTGGCTGCTCCTGGCCCCAGGCGGCCATGTTCCACGAGCGCATGAAGCCTGGGCGTGCCGGTGACTGGTACCAGCCGGCCGGCGCCGCTGGCGCTTGCGGGGGCACGTGGAGACGCGACCCAAGTAGCGGCGTACCGGTTAAGTCCCAAAGTACATTGACTATCGCCTCTTCTGGAGAGCAGGCACCAAAAACTTGGAGCCCGTGAGCCCAGCCAGGAAATCTGGACACGCACTTCGTGCCCCCACTCGTGCCCCACGCCATGGACATCGACGGATACCTGCGGGTAACGCCGGGTAGTCCAAATGGCACTTGACCAGGCAATTCCTACTTTTCACCAGGTCGGCGAAATGTCGATTTTGCACTTCCCAAGCTGGACACGCGGGTTCGATTCCCGTCACCCGCTCTGCGGATGGTTCCTGATCCGGGGGTGGTTTCCCCAAACCCTGCGATCTTGCGGGTGTCGGAGATCCGGCGGCGTGCCCGTAACCCACGATCGCGACACCACAGACCCGATCGAGATTGCGGGTCCACGGAGTTGGGCGGAATCCGGCGATCGCGAGGGCAGGCACCTGGCGCGTGGACGGGCCCGAACGTTGCCGCGTCCATCCGTACAGGGGTGAGCGACCTCCACCAACGGTTCGAGGTTCACACTCTAAGAGGCCGGGGACGCCATACTGACGTCGCGGGACATCGGAGACTGCTGCCTCGGGACATCGTGATAATCAGTGCTCGATCAGGTGTGATCCGGATGCTGGGCTTCCCCACTCCGGAGACGTGGCGGCCACGCTCCGAAAGGATCGAGTCGAAGCAGTTGCTGCCTGTGGCATCCTGATTCCGGACTCATTTCCAATTCACAGAGCACCAGGGAGCCGGCGTGAGCGAAGACCATGGTGGTGAAGTGCCGCCAGCCACGCTTTCGCCTGAAGGGCTGCCCCCTGACGCAAGGGATCGACTGCGGGAACTGTCGGGCGACGGTCGCGCTCCCACTCTCTTCACCAGCGATCTGTCGGTGAGTGAGTTCATGTTGATCAAGGAGGTGGGATTCCACCCGCGCGGGCTCGTGTTCGGAAGCTCGATCTTCAACGTCGGCATCTCAATACGCGGCTGGTCGAAAAACCAGGAGATGAAGGTCTATACCGAGGCGATGTACTCGGCACGTGAGCTGGCGATGCAGCGAATGGAGACCGAGGCCGAGCTGCTCGGCGCCGACGGGATCGTAGGTGTCCGCCTCGACATCACCTACTACGACTGGGGTCGACGTTCAGCCGAGTTCATCGCGATCGGGACGGCGGTTTCGGCGACAGACGGCGAGCAGTGGAAGACCTCGGCAGGGAAGCCATTCACCAGTGACCTCTCGGGTCAGGACTTCTGGACCCTCCTCAAGATGGGCTATGCGCCCGTGGGCCTGGTCCTGGGCAATTGCGTGTACCACGTGGCGCACCGCTCGGCCAGGAGAGCCGTTAGCCAAGTCGCTCGCTCGATGGAGTCGCCGGCAACGACCCAGGCCCTGTACGAGGCCCGCGAGTTGGCAATGGAGCGGATGCAGCAGGACGCGATCGCCGTTGGCGGCGAGGGGATCGTCGGGGTGCAACTGGTCGAGAAGTCACACATGCTCGGTCCACACGTGATCGAGTTCCTTGCCGTTGGGACCGCCGTACGCACTCAAGGAGATGGTCGCGCGATTCCAGAGCCCCAGATGATCATGACCTTGGACCACTGAGGACGCCGTCGACGGCGCGCGATGCAACACGAAGACACACCACCACAGCCGACTCTCGCTGAATTGATCGTCGATGCCGCCTCGGCGTCGCATCGGTCGAGTTCCTCGGACCCGAACCATGGTGTGCGAAGCGAGATCACGCCATCCGGTCGGACGGTCTCGTCGTTGCTGAGCGTCGACGAGCTCCTTCTGGTGTACGACGCCGGCTATGTGCCGCTCGGCATCGTCGTCGGTGCGGCTGTGTTCCACGTGGGGATCGTTGGTTCCCGGATGGCGAATGTCGAGCTCGTACCACTGTCCCAGGCACTCCTGGCGGCCCGCGAGGTGGCGACCTCCCATATGAGAGATCACGCCACGCAGCTGTCGGCGTCCGGCGTTATCGGTGTCCAGGTCGAGATCACCGCCTTCGAGGACCGACGCCACCTCGCACGAGTGGTCGCCACCGGCACCGCCATCAGGAAGATCGACCGTGAAGCACCACCGGCCGTGCCGTTCGTTGCCGGCCTCTCCGGGCAAGAGTTCAGGCTCCTCGTGGACGGCGGGTACGAGCCGGTCAGCCTTGTCATGGGTGTTTGCGTGTATCACATCGCAAGAAAAGGACTCCGTACGCGGGCGCGCAACGTGAGGACCACCGCCGAACTCTCCAACTACACTGCGGCGCTGTACGAGGCCCGAGAGCTGGCCATGAGAAGGCTCCAAGGAGAGGCCCTCGCCTCGGACGCCGATGGCGTCGTAGGAGTGACGATCTCGGAGAAATCCCATACCTGGGGAGCGCAGGCAATCGAATTCTTCTGCATGGGTACATCGATCCGACTGTGCCGTGAAGCACGAATCGAACAGCCGTCTACCGTCTTCAGCGTCCGTGACCTCCATGTGGCCACTGATCCCACCAATCTTCACCACCGCTCACCGCGCGCGACGAGGAAGATCGGGTGATTGGGAGCACCTCTGACGATGGGGCCGCAGAATCGACGGAGGCAGCCTCGCTCTCGAATGCAGCCCGACGTCGTCTTGCTCAAGAACGGCGTCCTTGGTCGTCCCAGCAACGTGTCGGCGAGGAGGCCGCACTTCGACACCTCGGCTTCACGCCCGTCGGTGTCGTAATCGGGTCGGTGAACTCGTGGGGCGTATCGCTCGCGCCGATCAGCGGTAGATCGCTCACGCCCCGCAGCGGCAAGAAGTCGGCCGCGCCGCTTCCCCCGGGGGTCCAGTGGCAGCCGACCTCACTAGACGATCCGGTGACGGCGCGGAGGTACGGAGGCTACGTCCATAACTGGCGGATCGGAACCGACGATCGGAGTGTGCGGCACCTCGGTTGGACCTGGGAACTCGTGATGCACGAGCAACGCGAGCGCCTTCTCCTCGAACGCGTGCTATCCCAACTTGCCGAGGAAGCGCGGATGCTCGGGGCTCACGGTGTGATCGGCGTCACCCTGAGAATGCGCCCCCTGGGGACGGAGCATGACTACCCAATCATGGAGGTCACCGCGAGCGGAACGGCGGTGGCGGCCCAAGGCGTAGCTGGTGCCTCAGACCCATTCACCACCACCTTGTCGGGCCCAGAGATACTGAAGTTGTCGACGCGTGGCTGGGCCCCTGTACGCGTCGCGGTTGGAATCGGCCACGTCAAGGGCGCCGCAGGTCGCGGCTCACGTCGAGCGCTCCTGACCGTGAGAAATGGCGAAGTGAGGCAACTGTCCGAACTCAGGCAGACGAGCCTGGAAATTGCCGTCCAGAGTCTCGAGAGTGATGCTCGGGTAGGAGCTGGTTTGGTGGTGGGCGTCGAGGAGACCGTCACCGCGGAACACCATGAGGTTCACACTCGGCTCGTCGGATCCGCGGTCTGTCACCTGCGTGCCGGCCGTGCCCCAGCCACCCTCGACTTCCTCCGCGTGATGGATCTCCGCGAATAGGCGAGCAATCGAATCTCGCCAAATGCTGAGTGGCGACTGCACCAGCCGCACCTCGCGTTGGAGCAACCCCGAGGCGATTCAGAGCAGGCCTGCTCCACGCTCACCCGCCAATCATTTCAGCCTGCGTTGCGGGTCCGCGGGCGGCCCAGCACCGGTGTGCGGAGACGGGGACGCATGGTCTTGGCGGTGATGGAGGACTGAGATGGACAGGCACGGTCGGCGACTATGCCGTCCACACTGTCCACGTCAGCCCGTCCCAGTAACGCAATTGGCTCATCACATACGGATCCGGGTACCACCCCGGCAATGCAGAGTCGGATGTCTTTGGTTCGGTCCGACCGCTCGGTAACCGCTCCCGCCCGCACGACCACCTCTCCATCGCCTCCGAAAGCGGGTGCGTCCGATCGGCCGACGTGACAATGGGGACCTCCTCCTCTACTGCGCACGTCGATCGACTCGTAGCGTGACGCGTTGAGAGGGAGGGCCGCTGAAATGAAGCCAAGGGTTTCCAGTCTGCAGCGAGTTCTTCCTCAGAACCCGGGTCGCTTCCGTCGCGCTCTTGTCGTCAGCGGCGCACTCCTGCTCTCGGCAACCGGCCTCGTAGTCGGCGCGCAGACGGCGAGCGCCGACGCGTCGGTCACCCTGTACGTGAGTACGGGAGGATCGGTCACAACCGGTTGCTCGGTCTCAGGTGCAGGGGCCTGCGAGACGCTCCAAGACGGGGTCACCGCTGCCGAGGCGTACAGCTCCACCGATGTCACGGTCATGGTGGCGGCCGGCACCTATGACGAGAACGACGCCATCGACGTCCCCTCAGGTGACACGCTGACGATTCTGGGCGCGGGTGCCCCTGTCACGACCGTAGATGGCGGCGGGGCAGGTCCGGTCTTCACCGTCTCCTCGGGGACAGCGGCCATCGATGACCTGACCATCACCGATGGGTCCGGAGCGGGGGTAGCGGGAGAGGTCAACGGCGGCGGTGTCGACAACATCGGCGGCACAGTCACCCTTACAGGCGACACCCTGTCTAACAATGCGGTGCCCGACTATGGCGGCGGGGTATCCAACGGCGTCGGGGCCACGGTCACCCTGACCGACGACACTCTCGCGGGGAACTCGGCATTCGGGGGCGGCGGGATCTACAACAAACAGGGTACCGCCACCCTGACCGACGACACGCTCTCGTCGGACTCGGCGGTCTGGGGTGGCGCGGTCTACAACTATCTGTCCGGTGCCAACGCAACCCTGACCGACGACACCCTTGCGAACGACGCCGGGTACACCGGCCCTGGCGGGATCTACAACGATGGCAATGCACCGACCATCTCCGACTCCGTCCTCGACGGGGCCCCCTGTGAGGGCTCCATCACCGATGGCGGCTACAACGTCGAATCCGACAACTCATGCGGTCTTGGTTCGACCAGTGTCGTCAACAACTCGACCATCAACCTCGCCAGCTCGCTGGCGGCGAATGGCTCGAGCGGACCCGAGACCCTCGCCATCGGGACCGACAGCTCCGCGTACGCGGAGGTGCCTATAGCCAACTGCACCGTCACTACCGACGAGCGCGCCGTGCCCCGCCCTGGTGTGCCTGGGCCAGGCGCGAGCTGCGATGCAGGTGCCTTCGAATACACCAGCTCTATCACCGGCATAGTCACGGAAGCCTCGACACCGGCCAATGACCTGGCCGGCATCTGCGTCAGCGCCACTCAACCCCCCGGCACCAACTCCGTAGGGACCGGAATCGCCACGACGACCTCGAACGGCAGCTACACCATCTCGGACCTGTCCACAGGCTCGTACACCGTCACGGTCGACCCGACCTGCGGCGGAACGAAGCCGTCGTTCTACGTGTCCCAAAGCCTGTCGGCTGTCACCGTCACGGCAGGGGATCCGACGACGCAGGACTTCGCCCTCGTGCTGGGTGGGGACATCTCGGGCACCATCACCGGCAGTGGGAGCGGCGTGGGCGGTGCGTGGGTCATGGCCACCAAGTCGATCTGGGCGACGACAGCATCCGACGGCAGTTACGCGATCGACGGCCTGACGCCTGGGACCTACACCGTCGTGGTCAGCCCCAACCAGTTGGGTGATACGTCATCGAACTTCGAGTCCATCACCGAGCGGGTGAGCGTGTCCGCGGGGTCGACGACACCCTTCAATGTCAACCTGATCGTGGGCGCCTCGATCTCGGGCACCGTCAGGAATTCCACCAGCACGCCACTCGACAACATATGTGTGGCGGTGGACTCACCACAGGGGAATCTCGGATACACAGAAACGGGGCCCGACGGGTCCTATGCGACCGAGGGTCTTCCGTCGGGAACCTATACCGTTCAGTTCTCCACCGGACCATACTGCGGCACGGGCAATTACGCGTCGCAGTGGTACGACGGACAGACGTCGGGCGCTGCGAACGAGTCGCACGCTGCCGGGGTCAGCGTCCTCTCCGGTTCCGGGGTGTCGAACATCGACGCCGTGATGCAGCCCGGTGCGACCATTTCGGGGACCGTCACTGCCGCTTCGGGTGGTGCGCCGTTGTCCGGCGTCACCGTGTTCGCGACGGCGGCCGACGGCAACCAGAGCACCACGACGACGGCACCCAACGGCACCTACATGCTCCAATTCCTGCCGGCGGACAGCTACACCATCGGGTTCGACCCCGGCTTCAGTGGCGGCACGTGGGCAACCCAGTGGTACAACGGCCAGTCCTCGGGATCCCCGTTGTCATCGGGGGCTTCGGCGCTCGACATCTCGGCTGGTTCCGCGACCAACAGCATCGACGCGTCGATGACAGCGGGTGGGACCATCGCGGGGACCGTCACCGCTGCCTCAGGCGGGGAGCCGCTCTCGAACGTCTGCGTGCAGGCAACCCTGTCCGACGGATGGCAGTACAACGGGTCGACGGCGACTGATGGCACGTACACGATCGTGGGCCTCCCGACGGGCGGCTTCACCGTCGCGTTCTACGCGGGCTCCCACATGGGTTGCGGCGGCGGTGAGGCCGGCCTCGGCGGGAACTACGCGAACCAGTGGTACAACGGAGGCTCGGGAGCCTCCTCGCCGACCGGCGCCACCGTGCTGAGCATCACCGCGGGCACGTCGACGACCGCGATCAATGCCGCCATGCAGGTGGGGGCGACGATCTCGGGGACCGTCACCGACTCCGCCAGCGGGGCGCCGATCAACAGCATCTGCGTTACGGCGACGGCCTCCGACGGCAACAGCGGCTCCACCACGACGGCGCCCGATGGCACCTACACGATCGAAGGGCTCTCGACCGACAGATTCGTCGTCAAGTTCGCCACCGGCTGTGCCAGCGGGGACTACGCGACCCAGTACTACAACGGCCAGGCAGAGGGGTCGCCATCGACCGGCTCCGTGCTGAGTATCACCGGGGGATCTTCGACGACCGGCATCAACGCGAGCATGATCCTCAACGCCCCGATTTCCGACGGGACCTGGTCGAACTCGTTCGGATCGCCGACATCGGTCAGCACGTCGTCCACGACGTCAACAGTCATCTCTCAGAGCTCGAACGGGGCGAGTTCGAGCGTCACGGTGCCAGCGGGTGCGCTACCCGCCAACACCACGGTGAGCGTCTACCCGGTGACGAACCCGGCGCTCCTCGAGGCGCAGGTTCCGGCGGGCAAGTCTTACGTGGCGGCCGTGGCCGTGTCCTGGCAAGCGCCGGACGGATCGACGCCGACGGCCACGACGCCGATCACCCTGACGATCACCGATCCCAGCATCGTTGCCGGCGACACCGTCTACGAAGTGACCTCCTCTGGGCTCAGGGCGGTCGGCACGGCCACAGTCAACGGCAAGATCACCATCACCTTCTCCATCGACCCGGTGCTTCTCGTGACCGGTTCGGGGCTCCTCCCGGGCAAGGGCTACTGGTTGGTGGCCAGTGACGGCGGCATCTTCGCCTTCGGTGATGCCGGCTTCTACGGCTCGACGGGGGCCATGACGCTCAACAAGCCCATCGTGGGCATG
>JBEKCS010000024.1:0-51991 GCA_050014755.1 Acidimicrobiales bacterium | reverse complement strand
ATGGTCGTCGCCTCGGCCCGGGTGATCACGTCGTAGGGGCCGGTGACGCCCTCGGCGGTGACCACGCCGTCGAGGGCCTGGACGGCACGGGCCACCGTTGCTGCCTTGCCCACTTCGGTCTGGATGAGGATGTAGGCGCTGACGGACATGTCCATCTCCCGGGGCGGTCGAACGGAGGGGCGGCGCATCATTCTACCGCCGGAGCCCCTCCGCCTACCATGCCGGCATGGGCGTTCGGGAGCGTGGTGACCAGTTCCGCCGCCTCGTCCGGTCCGCGGTCCACGACCTGTTCGATCAGCGGAGCCCGTTCGGCCGCCTGGCTCTGACCCACGTGCTCATGACCGCGGGCGACACCCTCTTCGCCGTGTCGCTTGCCGGCTCGCTCTTCTTCTCGATCTCGCCGACGGCGGCCAAGGACAAGGTCCTCCTCTACCTGTTGCTCACCATGGGCCCCTTCGCGGTGGTCGCACCCGCCCTCGGCCCCCTCATCGACCGCAGCCGGGGAGCGCGCCGGGCCATGGTGGTCACGTCCGCGCTCGGCCGTGCGGTGCTGTGCCCCTTCATCGCCCGCGACATCCACTCGCTCCTGCTGTTTCCTGAAGCGTTCGTGATGTTGGTGCTGTCGAAGGTGTACCTGGTCACGAAAGGCGCGCTGGTGCCGGAGATGGCCGCCCTGGCCATGGTGGACCTCGGGGGACCCACGGGTCCGTTGACGGCCACAGGGGTCGACGGACCAGAGGAGCCTCCCCCCGAGGAGCGCCCTCCGGAGGACACCCCGCCGTACGGGATACCGCCCATCGTGCACGTCGACGACCCGGTGACCGGGCTCGACGTGGCCGAGCCCGACCTGGCCACGCTCAACGCCCGCCTCGGACTCCTCGCGTCGTTGTCGGGGGCGGTGTTCGCCGCGCCCGCCGTGGGCCTGCTCAAACTGGGCGGACCGCCCGCCGTGCTGTGGGGGTGCGTCGTCGTGTTCGTGGCCGCGGTGGTGGCCGGCACCCGGCTCCCCGTCCGTCGGATCGCGCGAGGGACGCGCCGGAGCGGGGGGAGCGCATTCGGGCATGCGGCGGTGCCGGTCGCCGTCGAACTGGCCCCCGGCGTCGACGACCGGTGGTCCGAGGAGCAGCGCGACCTGGCCGCGTTCCGACCCATCGCCGGCACCCAGGTCATCCTCGGTCTGACCCCGATGTCGGTGCTGAAGGGGCTGCTCGGGTTCCTCACCTTCCTCTACGCGTTCGGGCTCCGGCGCGAGGATGCGGCGACCTGGTGGTTCGGACTCCTCATCGGCGCCCTGACTGCGGGAGCGGTCATCGGCGTGCTCCTGGTCGGGCGGATCCGCAGGGTGCTGTCCGAACAACAGATGCTGACCGGGTCGCTCTGGCTGGTGGCGGCGGCCGGCCTGCTCGGCTGGTTCTTCCCTCACCAGGCGCTCCAGGCCCTGGTGGCCGTGGCCGTCGGTGCCGCGGGGGCCATCGCCAAACCGTCCTTCGACGCGTTGGTACAGCGCCACGTGCGCGAGTCGGACCAGGGGCGGGCCTTCGCCCGGTTCGAGACCCGCCTCCAGTTGATGTGGGTGATCGGGTCGCTGGTCGGGGTGGTGCTGTCGCTGTCGATCCCGTCGGGGAACCTGGTGATGGCCGGCGTGGCCATCGTCGGGGCGCTCTCCTACATGAGCGCGCTCCACGCCGCGTCCCCCGAGCGGTCCGGGGAGTGAGCCCGGGCGCGCACGAGGGACCGGCGGACCGGTCCCTCGTCGACGTGAACGTACCCGTGGCCCGGTTCAGCCGAGCTGCTTCTCCAGCTTGTCGACCTCGGCCGACAGCGCAGCGGGGAGCTTGTCCCCGAAGGTGGCGAAGTGCTCGCGGATCGACGGCACCTCGGCACGCCAGTCGTCGGCGTCGACGCTGAGCAGGATCTCCATGTCGGCGGCCGACACGTCGAGGCCGACGGTGTTGATGGCACCGGGCGCCGGGATGTAGCCGATCGGCGTCTCGGTGGCTTCGCCCTTGCCGCTCACCCGCTCGAACACCCACTCGAGGACGCGGGAGTTCTCGCCGTAGCCGGGCCACAGCCAGCGGCCGTCCTCGGCCTTGCGGAACCAGTTGACGTAGAAGATCTTCGGGAGCTTGTCCGGGTCGGACGACGCGCCGATCTCGAGCCAGTGGGCGAAGTAGTCGGCCATGTTGTACCCGCAGAAGGGGAGCATGGCGAAGGGGTCCCGACGGAGGTTGCCCACGGCACCGGTCGCGGCGGCCGTGGTCTCCGAAGCCATGATCGAGCCCAGGAAGACCCCGTGCTGCCAGTCCCGGGACTCGAACACCAGCGGCACCACCGACGCCCGGCGGCCGCCGAACAGGATGGCGTCGATCGGCACGCCGGCCGGGTCCTCCCACTCCGACGCGATGGCCGGGTCCTGGGCGGCGGGGACGGTGAAGCGGGCGTTCGGATGGGCGGCCGGGGTACCCGCCTCCGGGGTCCACTCCTCACCCTTCCACGAGGTGAGGTGGCCCGGGACGTCGTCGGTCATCGACTCCCACCACACGTCGCCGTCGTCGGTGAGGGCGGTGTTGGTGAAGATGGTGTTGGCGTCCATGGTGAGCATGGCGTTCGGGTTGGTGTGGGTGTTGGTGCCGGGGGCCACGCCGAAGAACCCGGCCTCGGGATTGATGGCGTAGAGACGACCGTCCGAACCGAACTTCATCCAGCAGATGTCGTCGCCCACCGTCTCCACCTTCCAGTCGGGGAGGGTGGGGATGAGCATGGCCAGGTTGGTCTTCCCGCACGCGGACGGAAACGCCCCCGTGACGTAGCGGGTCTCGCCGGCGGGCGAGGTCAGCTTCAAGATGAGCATGTGCTCGGCGAGCCAGTTGTCGTCCCTGGCCATCACCGAGGCGATGCGCAGGGCGAAGCACTTCTTCCCCAGGAGGGCGTTGCCCCCGTAGCCCGAGCCGTAGGACCAGATCTCGCGGGTCTCGGGGAAGTGCACGATGTACTTGTTGTCGGCGTCGCACGGCCAGGCCACGTCGGCCTCGCCGTCGGCCAGGGGTGCGCCGACCGAGTGGAGGCACGGCACGAACTGGCCGTCGGTGCCGAGGACCTCGAGGGCGCCCCGGCCCATGCGGGTCATGATCCGCATGGACACGGCGACGTAGGCCGAGTCGGTGATCTCCACGCCGATGTGGGCGATCGAGGAGCCGAGGGGGCCCATCGAGAAGGGGACCACGTACATGGTCCGGCCCCGCATCGACCCCTCGAAGAGACCGGTCAGGAGCTCACGCATCTCGGCCGGGTCGCGCCAGTTGTTGGTCGGACCGGCGTCGGACTCCTCGGCCGAGCAGATGTAGGTCCGGTCCTCGACCCGGGCGACGTCGCCCGGGTCGGAGTGGGCCCAGTAGCTGTTGGGCCGCTTGGCCTCGGACAGCTTGGTGAAGGTGCCGTTGTCCACCAGGAGCTGGCAGAGCCGGTCGTACTCCTCGGCGGAACCGTCGCACCACACCACGGCGTCGGGCTCGGTGAGTGCAGCGACCTCGTCGACCCATGCGATCAGCTTCTGGTGCTCGGTGGGGGGCATGGGCTGGTGATTCCTCCTCGGTTGAGCGGCGGCCCGTCGGGGCCCCCGTCCACGCGTCTGGTGCTCCACGTGGTGGCTGTCGGCACGACCCACCGATGATACTGGGAGCGGGCCGGTAGCAATGCTAGGCAAGTCGGGTGCGCAGACCCAATTCGGAGCCTCGCGGGGACGCCGCCGCCGGCTCCGGTGAGACGGACGAATTCGCCCTGATCGCCCGCCTGCGGGCCCGGTTCGAGGCAGCGGGCGGCGGGGTCCTCCACCCCGGTGACCTGGGCATCGGCGACGACGCCGCCGCCGTCACCCTGCCGGGTCCGGGCCGGGTGGTCCTGGCGACCGACCTGGTGGTCGAGGGGGTCCACGTCGACCTGGCGGTGTCGACGCCCGAGGATGTCGGGTGGAAGTCGTTCATGGTGACGGCCTCCGACCTGGCGGCCATGGGCGTCGATGTGTCCTACGCCCTCCTCTCGGTGGCCGCCCCTTTCGGATTCCCGGTCGAGCGGCTGGGCATCGGGGTGGCCGACGCCTCCTCGGCCGTCGGCTGCGCGGTGGTCGGCGGCGACCTGTCGGGCTCCCCGGTGCTCGTCGTCTCGGTGATGGCCGTCGGCTCCGCGCCCGACGACGGTGCGCCGCTGCTCCGCCGGGACGGGGCATCTCCCGGCGACCACCTCTTCGTCACCGGTCCGCTCGGGGCGTCCGCGGCCGGGCTGCGCCTGCTCCACGGCCGGACGGGCGACGCGGACGATGGGCAGTCGACACCGGGGGAGGCGGCCTCGATGGCGGCTCACCGACGTCCGGTGGCCCGCCTGGCCGAGGGTGCGGTGGCCCGTCGGGCCGGGGCCTCGGCCGCCGTCGACGTCTCCGACGGCCTGGTCGCCGACGTCGTCCGCCTGGCCGAGGCGTCGGGTGTCGGACTCGACCTCGGGTTCGGGGACGAGGCCGTGGCCGACGGAGCGAGCCGCGACGAGGCGCTGTCCGGTGGCGAGGACTACGAGTTGGTGATGGCCACGTCCGATCCCCAGCGGCTCGAGGACGCGTTCGGCGCCGCCGGCCTGCGGGCGCCGGTGGCCATCGGGCGGTGCACGTCCGACATCGGGGTGTGGACGCTCGACGGCGGGCCGCTACCGCAGGGAGGGTTCCGTCATCGGTTCTGACCGGTTCGCCGGTCGGTGGCCGACTTCGGCACAGGAGCCGCGGCCCGTTCGGTCGACAGGGCCCTCAGGCCGACCGACCGGTCAGGCCGGGTAGTTGCGGATCGGGCGCTTTGTGACCTTGCCCGAGCGGATGCACGAGGTGCACACGTGGAGACGCTTGGGGGCCCCGTCGACGACGGCACGGACCCTCTGGATGTTGGGATCCCAACGACGCTTCGTCCGCCGGTGGGAGTGACTGATGTTCATTCCGAACGACGGCTTCTTGCCGCAGACCTCGCACACCGCTGCCATGACACTCCGACTTCCTCTAAGAACCTCTGGGTAAGTCGCAAAGGTTAGCATCCTGCCCATGGTCGCCCTCGACACGTTGGACGCAGCGGAGCTGTGTCGGGTGATCGGTACCTTCCGGGACGGCCTGAGAAGCCACCAGCAGCTGATCAACCGGCTCAACGTCTACCCCGTCCCGGACGGCGACACCGGCACCAATATGGCCCTCACGCTGGAGTCGGTGGCTGCCGAGCTCGACGGGCTGGTGGGGCCGGACATGACGACCACCTGCAGGGCGGTGGCCCACGGATCGCTCATGGGGGCACGTGGCAACTCCGGGGTCATCCTGTCCCAACTGCTCCGGGGGCTGTCGGACGGGCTCGACGCGCCGGGTGGCCGGCCGGGGGCCCGGGAGCTGGCGACCGCCCTGGTCATCGCCGACAAGCTGGCCCGTGAGGCGGTCATGCGGCCGGTGGAAGGGACGATCCTGACCGTCGCCCGGGGAGCGGCCGACGCCGCCCAGTCGGCGGCCGACTCCGGTGCCTCGTTGGTCGGGGTGGCCGAGGCGGCGCGCGCCGGTGCGGCTGCGTCCCTCGAGTTGACGCCGACGCTCCTGCCGGTCCTGGCCCAGGCCGGGGTGGTCGACGCCGGGGGAACCGGCTACGTCCTGTTGTTCGACGCACTGCTCTCGGTGCTGGACGGGCGGGACATGCCGGTCCCACCCGAGCTTCCCGACGTGGTGACCGGGCCGGACGGGGCCTTCGGGCCGTCCAGCGACGCCGACTCCGCCCTCGCCGGCCTCCGCTACGAGGTGATGTACCTCCTGGAGGCACCCGACGACACCATCCCCGCCTTCAAGGAGGTGTGGGCCGGCCTGGGCGACTCCATCGTCGTCGTCGGCGGCGACGGGCTGTGGAACTGCCACATCCACACCGATGAGGTCGGGCCGGCCATCGAGGCCAGCCTGGACGCGGGCCGGCCCCGCTCGATCCGGGTCACCGACCTGCTCGAGGAGGTCGAGGAGGAGCGCTGGGTGCGTGAGGGTGCCGGCGACGTCGCCAGCGGTCCGTCCGAGATCCCCCTCGGCCCGACGCCGGTGACCAGCGTGGTGGCGGTGGCGAGTGGCGACGGCATCGGCCGGATCTTCCGCTCGCTGGGCGTGCAGCGCCTGATCGCCGGGGGCCAGTCCATGAACCCGTCGATCGCCGAGCTGGTGGAGGCCGTCAACGAGCTCGACTCCGACGAGGTGATCGTCCTGCCCAACAACGGCAACATCCGGCCCGTGGCCAACCGGGTGGACGAGCTGAGTGCCAAGCGGGTGTGGGTGGTGCCGACCGAGACCATCGCCGAGGGGTTCGCCGCCCTCCTGGCCTACGACCCCGAGGCCGGCGGCGAGTCCAACGCCGCCGCCATGGAGGCGACCGCCCGCAAGGTGGTGCCCGGCGAGGTGACCCGGGCCGTCCGCGACTCGGACACCGCGGCCGGCCCGGTGCGCACGGGCGACTGGCTCGGGCTGTCGCGCGACGGCATCGAGGTGGTGGGCGACTCGGTGTCCGACGCCGCGTGCGCGCTCCTCGACGTGCTGGTCACCGACGACCACGACCTGGTCACCATCATCGAGGGCGAGGGATCGTCCGCCGCCGAGACCAGGCGGATCACCGAGTGGCTGAAGGACGCTCGACCGGCGGTGGAGACCGAGGTCCACCACGGGGGCCAGCCGCTGTACCCGTACCTGTTCTCCATCGAGTGAGCACCGACGGGTGACCGGTCCGGCGACGGGTCCCGGGGTCACGGGTGTTCCGCCCGGCCGCCGCCTCGGGCAGCTGGCCGAACTCCCGGTCACCGTCCTGCGGGGCGTCGGTGGCGCGGCCGCCGCCGATCTGGCCGAACTGGGGATCACCACCGTCTTCGACCTGGTGACCCACTACCCCCGGCGCTACGTCGACGCCACCCGGCTGGTCGCCATCGGGCAGCTGGTCGAGGGGGAGAAGGCGACGGTGCTGGCCACGGTCACCCGGGTCGCGGTCCCCCCCGTCCGCTACGGCCGTGGTCGAGGGCGACCCCCGGCCAGGGTCGAGCTCGAGGTCGCCGACAGCGGGGCCCCGGGGCCGGGGCGGGGGCGGATGAAGGTCGTCTTCTTCAATCAGACCTGGCGGGCCAAACAGCTCCCGGTGGGCACCCTCGGGCTCTTCTTCGGATCCGTCACCTCGTTCCGTGACGCGCTCCAGATGGTCAGTCCCATGGTCGAAGTGCTGCGGGGAGCAGACGAGGGTGCCGACGACGGGCCCGACGACGACGGGGGGCCGGCATCCGGCCGCGTCTATCCGGTGTACCCGCTCACCGAGCGGGCCAGCCTGACCTCCGCCCGGATCGGTCGGATGGTCCACGAGGCCCTCGACCGGGCCGGACGATTCGCCGACCCGTTGCCCGACGGGGCCCGACGCCGGTTCGGGCTGATCGACCGGACGTCGGCCTTCGCCGGCATCCACCGCCCGCGGACGATGGCCGAGACCGGGCCGGCCCGGCGGCGCCTGGCCTTCGACGAGCTCCTCCGCCTGCAGCTCGCCCTGGTGCTCCGTCGCCAGCGCCTCCACGAGGACGCCCGGGGCATCCGCCACGCCATGGAGCGGCCGGACGGGAGTCCGACCCTGGTCGAGCAGTTCGTCGCCAGGCTCCCGTTCCCCCTCACCGGGGCCCAGTTCCGTGCCCTGGCCGACCTGGCCGCGGATCTGGGCGGGCCGTTGCCGATGCATCGTCTCCTGCAGGGCGACGTCGGCTCCGGAAAGACGGTGGTCGCCGTGGCCGCCATGCTGATGGGCGTCGAGGGGGGGCACCAGGGCGCGCTGATGGCGCCGACCGAGGTCCTGGCCGAGCAGCACGCGACCGAGGTCCGCCGGCTCGTCGAGGGACTGGAGGTGGCCGACCCGACCACGCTCGAGGGGAGGCGACCGCTACGGGTGGGGCTCCTGACCAGTCGGACCGGGGCGGCCGACCGGGCCGCGGTCCACGCCGGACTGGCCGACGGGACCGTCGACGTGGCGGTGGGCACCCACGCGCTGCTCACCGACCGGGTCGTCTTCCGCTCGCTCGGGGTGGTGGTCATCGACGAGCAGCACCGGTTCGGGGTCGAGCAGCGGGCCGCCCTTCGCGACAAGGGCCGTGGGGAGGACGGGACCGGGAGCGACCCCGACCTCCTGGTCATGACGGCCACCCCGATCCCGCGTACGGCGGCCATGGTGGTCTTCGGCGATCTGGACATGACCGTCGTCGACGAGCTCCCTCCGGGCCGCCAGCCGGTGTCGACGTCGTGGCTGCGGACGCCCCTCGAGGCCGAGACGGCATGGTCCCGGGTCCGCGAGCAGGTGGCCTCCGGACACCGTGCCTTCGTGGTCTGCCCGCTGGTCGAGGGCTCGGACCGGGTGGAGGCCGCCTCGGTCACGGCCGAGGCGGAACGGTTGGCCACCGAGGAGCTCCGCGGCCTGCGGGTGGGCCTGCTGCACGGGCAGATGCGCCCGGCCGAAAAGGAACAGGCCATGGAGTCGTTCCGGACCGGCGACCTCGACGTCCTGGTCGCCACCACGGTCATCGAGGTCGGTGTCGACGTGCCCGATGCCTCGGTGATGGTGATCGAGGACGCCGACCGGTTCGGCATCGCCCAGCTCCACCAGCTGCGCGGTCGGGTGGGCCGGGGTGGCGAACCGGCCTGGTGCTACCTCCTGTCCGAGTCCGATGCTCCCGAACCGACCGCCCGCCTGACGGCCATGGAGGAGACCAGCGACGGTTTCGTGCTGGCCGACGTGGACCTCGAACTGCGGGGCGAGGGGACCATCCTCGGTGCCCGCCAGAAGGGGCGGTCGGACCTCAAGCTGGCCAGACTGCTCACCGACCGGGACCTGGTGGTCGACGCCCGGTCGCTGGCCGTGGAGCTGGTCGAGGCCGATCCGCGGTTGGACGACCACCGTCTCCTCGTCGAGGAGCTCCGGCTGTTCGTCGACGAGGACGAAGCCGGGTTCCTGTTCAAGAGCTGACGGAGCTGACGGAGCTGACGGAGCTGACGGAGCTGACAGGCTGACAACGCAGCCCCTCTGGCGAACGGGAGGGGTGGGGGCCCGCCGGTAGGGTGGGACGATGCGCGTGATCGGTGGGGAGTACCGGGGCCGGCGCCTGTCCGCGCCGGTCGGCACCAACGTGCGGCCGACATCGGACCGGGTGCGCGAGGCGATCTTCGACATCCTGTTCAGCCTGGGCGGTGTCGACGGCCTGCTGGTCGCCGACCTGTTCTCCGGCACCGGCGCGCTCGGCATCGAGGCCCTGTCCCGGGGGGCGGCGTCGGTGACCTTCGTCGAGCGGGACCCCCGGTCGGTGGATGCCGTCCGGGCCAACCTGGCGTCGGTGGGGTTGGCCGATGCCGAGACCCAGGGTGACGCCACGGTCGTCCGGGCCGACGTGGACGCATGGGTGGCCCGGGCACAGTCCCGCTACGACCTGGTCCTGTGCGATCCGCCCTACGACTACGAGGGTTGGAACGACCTGGTGGCGCGCCTGCCGGCCGATCTGGTGGTGCTCGAATCCGGTGCGCAGATCGAGCCTCCCGGCGGGTGGGAGGTACTCAGATCCAAGCGCTATGGGGGTACCATCGTCACGGTCGCCCGTCCGGAGCGGGCCACCCGGAAAGGTGTCTCGTGAGGATTGCGCTCATCCCGGGCTCGTTCGACCCTGTGCACAACGGGCATCTGGAAGTCATCGAACGGGCGTCGCGCCTGTTCGACGAGGTGGTCGTGGCCGCGCTGCGCAACCCGCAGAAGAGCGAGGCGCTGTTCGACGACGACGAGCGCCGCGAGATGCTCGAGGAGGCGGTGGCCCATCTGGCCAACGTGAGGATCGTGTCGATGACGACGCTGGTGGTCAACGTGGCCCAGGAAGTGGGCGCCAGCGCCATCGTCAAAGGCCTCCGGGCCGTGTCCGACTTCGAGAACGAGCTCCAGATGGCCCAGATGAACAAGCAGCTCTCCGGGGTCGAGACCCTCTTCATCCCGACGAGCTCCGCCCATTCGTTCATCGCCTCGCGCCTGTTGCGCGAGGTGGCGCGCTTCGGGGGCGACGTGACCGCCTTCGTACCCAAGGTGGTCGCCCAGCGGCTCGAGGAGAAGTTCGCCGATGAGTGACCTCTTCGACGACCTCGACAAGGAGGTGGCCGACGGCGAGCAGGCCGACGCCGAGGCGTACGTCCGTGGAGCCCTCGACGTGGTCCTCACCGCCAAGCCGATGCCCCTCTCCTCCTCGGTCCGCGTGGAGCGGGACGAGCTCGTCGAACTGCTCGAGGGTGCGCTCGAGAGGATCCCCGAAGAGATCAAGCAGGCCCGCTGGATGCTGAAGGAGCGAGCGGAGTTCCTGGCCGAGACCGAGCGCAAGGCGGCCGGCATCATGGAGGAGGCGCGGGTCCAGACCGAGCGGATGGTCCAGCGCACCGAGGTGGTGCGCCAGGCCAACCACGTGGCCCAGCGGATCCTCGACGACGCCAACGAGGAGGCCCGCCGGCTCCGCCACGAGGCCGAGGACTACGCCGACAAGAAGCTGGCCAGCTTCGAGATCGTGCTCGACCGGACCATGAAGACCGTTCAGGCCGGACGGGAGAAGCTCCAGGTCACCCCGATCCCGGCCGTCGAGATCGGCGATCAGGGCGACACCTCGCTGGCCCCCGGCGACGGATTCGGCTCCGACGACGAACCGGAGGGCTTCTTCGACCAGGACCTGGCCTGAGGCGGATCGTGGTCGATCCCGACGCAGCCGGCACCGCGTCACGAGGTGGCACGAACCGGGTTCCGTCCTCGCGGCGGCCGTTCCTGGTCCAGGTGGCGGCATTGCGGAAGCAGGCCGGGGTCACCCGGGTCGAGCATCGTGAGGGGCCGATTCCCGGGCTGGGGACGGTTTCGGTGGTGGTCCCCGACGACGAGCCGGTGGTCCTCGACGTCACCCTCACCTCGTACCCCGGCGGCATCACCGTCGACGGGATGGTCACCGCCCCGTGGCAGGGCGAGTGCCGCCGGTGCGGCGGACCGGTCCAGGGAACCGTGACCGCCGAGGTCAAGGAGCGCTTCGCCCCGGCGGGCGGTACCCACCGGGACGAGGAGGCCTACCCGCTCACCGGCGACGAGCTGGACCTCCGGCCACTGGCCCGCGATGCGGTGCTCCTCGGTCTCCCGCTGGCCCCGCTGTGCCGTGAGGACTGTGCCGGGCTGTGCCCGACCTGCGGGGCCAACCGCAACACCGAGCCGTGCGAGTGCGGCCCGGTGACCGACCTGCGATGGGCGGGGCTCGACGCCCTGCGTGACGGGGGACCCCCGACTTGACCTAGGATGCACTCCTTATGGCCGTTCCGAAGAAGAAGACCTCGAAGGCGAAGAGCCGCAGCCGTCGGGCATCCAACTGGGTGCTGAAGGCGCCGGCACGCTCGGTGTGCCCCCAGTGCACCTCCGCCAAGCTGCCCCATGTCGTGTGTCCCAACTGTGGTTGGTACAAAGGCCGTCAGGCCGTCGAAGTCGACTAGTGGCGCGCCGCGCACCCCGCCCGACGGGGGAGGCGTTCGACGTCCTCCCGGTGGCGGTCGACGCGATGGGCGGCGACAAGGCACCTGCGGAGATCGTCGCCGGCGCCCGCAAGGTCGCTGAAGCCGGCTCAGCCGGCGTGCTCCTCGTGGGCCTGCCCGGGGCGATGGGCGACACCGGCGACCTGCCGCTGCTCCTCTGCAGCGAGGTCATCGGCATGGACGACGACCCCGGCCAGGGGGTGCGACGGAAGAAGGACTCGTCGTTGGTCCGGGCGGCCGAGGCCGTGCGTGACGGCAGGGCGATGGCCATGGTGTCGGCAGGAAACACCGGTGCCACCATGGCGGCGGCCCTGCTGCGGATGGGGCGGCTCCCGGGGGTCATCCGTCCGGCCATCGCCACGCCGATCCCCGACCTGAAGAAGTCGTATCCGACGGTCATGCTCGACGCCGGGGCCAACGCCGAGGCCACCGTGGCGATGCTGCTCCAGTTCGCCCAGATGGGCGCCGCCTACTCGGCCAAGCGCTACGGCGTGGCCCGCCCCCGGGTGGCCCTCCTGTCGATCGGCGAGGAGAAGTCCAAGGGCACGCCGTTGGTCAAGGAGGTCCATGCCGTCCTGGCCGAAGGCGGCCACGGCGACTTCGACTTCGTCGGCAACGTCGAGGGTCGCGACTTCTTCGAGGACAAGGCCGACGTCATCGTGACCGACGGATTCACCGGCAACGTGGCGCTCAAGACGCTGGAAGGGACCCTGCGGTTCCTGATCGACACCCTCACCGAGATCTTCGGTCGCCCCGACGTGGCCGAGGCCGCAGGGGTGCTCTTCCCCCACCTGGTCCCGCTGGCCAACACGCTCGATCCGGAGAACACCGGGGGTGCGGTCCTGCTGGGAGTGGACGGGGTGTGCGTGATCAGCCACGGGTCGTCGACCTCGGTGGCCATGGTCAACGCCATCACCGTGGCCCACGATGTGGCCGTCGGCGGGCTGGTGGACGCGGTCGCCTCCTCGGTGCGGGCCGACGCCGACTGACCGCCGGTACCGGGGGGCAACCCCCGGCAACCTCCGGAGCAGGAGGTGGCGGCAGATGGCCCACTCCTCAGTGCCCATGCTGAACGACGACCAGCCGCGCTTCATCCATAGTGGCGGGCGCTGACGATCACATCCGACGTCCTGGGCTGTAGCCGGGGGGGGCGAGGACCGTCGGTCTGTCGCGTCGTTCGGTGCTCCCTGCTCTACGTCCGGTCACCGATCCGCCGAAAGACGCTACGGTGCAGCCAGGAACATAGCGGGGCGGTGCACATGAGCGGATGGTCTGGCTATGAGGGCGACGGTGACGAAGTCGCCGGTCTGACCGATAGCCCGACACTCTTCGGTCGGACGATGTGGCTCGTCGCCCTCACGGCGGGATGCTTCACTCTGGGCGCCTACCTGGGCCGTTCGCTCGCCTACAGCCTGGGCCTCGTCTTCTTCCTCGGCGCGTTGGCCTGCCTGATCGCGATGAGGTTCGCGGTCCGCCGATCGGGCGGATCGGCGGTCGGCCTGCTCTTGGCGTTCGGCCTGCTGATGGGGCTGGCGACCGCGCCCACCCTCGCCTACTACGCGAGTGTGAACCCGCAGGCGCTCTGGCAGGCGGGCGCGGCGACCGCCCTGTTCATGGTCGGGCTCGGTGCGGCAGGGTACGGGAGCCGACGGGACCTGTCGGCACTCGGCCGTGTGAGCTTCTGGGCACTCGTCGCGCTCGTCCTGTTCGGTGTCGTCCTGATCTTCGTCCAGGTACCGAACGGTGACGTCGTCTATTCCATTCTCGGGCTGGTGGTCTTCGCTGGACTGACGATGTACGACTTCCAACGGCTCCGGAGGACCCGAGGCTTGAATTCGGCACCGATGATGGCGGCGTCGATCTTCCTAGACATCCTGAACGTGTTCCTCTTCTTCCTGAACCTGTTCGACAGGCGGAGCTGACTGCACGATGAGGCCGCCGTACGTCTCGCCGTAGCGCTCGGGTGTTCCGAACAACTCGTCTACACGTCCCGCGACGTCAGTCACCGTACCCACCGGCCGTCTGATCGAACCCGTTGCGCATCGTCACGGCATCTGGATCTCGAGGTCCGCCACGTCGGAATCGACCGGGTCGTCAAGGCGACGACGTGGAACGGTGAGCGTTCATCGACGGCGCTCTGCCTGGTGTCCCGATCTCCGAGCGGAGACCCACTCCGGGACTGGGCGTTGGACGGTGGGACTCCGACGAGAGGCGGAAGTCCCAAGCCCGACGATGAACCCCCGATCGGTCCGGCGGCCCATCTCACCGAGCGAGGATCTTCGCCTTCTGGGACTCGAACTCGGCCTCGGTGAGCAGACCCTGACTCTTGAGGTCGGCCAGCTTGGCGAGCTCGTCGGCAGGCCCGGTGCCAGCTGCCTGGCGCACGTAGGCGTCAAAGGCCTGCTTCTGCTCCTCAGCGTCGGTCACCTCGTGTTCGTGCATCTTGTCGCCCCTGGCGATCAGGTAGACGAGGATGCCGAGTAACGGTAGGACGATCACGAAGAGCACCCAGAGGGCCTTCACCCAACCGTTCATGTCGTGGCTCCGGAAGATGTCCGCGAAAACGATGAACAGGAGCCAGAGCCACACGATGAAGAGAAAGACTTCGAGCATCGTCCACAGCAGATCGGCCAGTGGATACGTGTACGCAAGCATCACAGTGCCTCCTCTATGGGGTTGTCATCCATTCCGTGGGCCGCGAGGTATCCATACGCGGACCCCCTTGTTGCATGGTCACGATGTACGGCCAGACGCGCCGCGTTCCACCGGCTACCGCCGTACGCATGAGCAATCGGTGCCATGCGCTTCCTATGGCAGGGAACCGCCGTTGAGCGAGCCACCAGGACAGTGTGCTCGGTCAGGCACCTGACGGAGAAGGGTCCTTGGGCCTTTCCTTGTGAGGCGGGATCTGTGGCGTGGACCTGGCCGGCAGCGGTCGCTGCCGGTCCGGGGGTGTCACGACTCCGCATCTCGCCGCCGCCGTTCCGTCACCTCACGCGCACGGCTCACCCAGGTCTTGTGCTCGCGGCGATGTCGGACGAGCCGCTGCCATGTCAGCACGCCGACGCCTGCGGCGACGAGCCCGGGCAGGGATATCGGGCCAATGGCCGGGGCGGTGCGACGGGAGATCAGCTGGGCCGACCCGAGCACCGAAGCGGCCGCGACGAGGCCATCGACGAGATGGTCAACGGTGCCGTCGGGATCGTGGATCCGGAAGTCGACGCCAAGTTGGCCGGCGCGAATCTGTCTCATGGTTGCCTCGATGTCATCGGGCAACGAGGCGATCAAACGATCCCATTCGTGGAACGTTCGTCCTGCGTGCCGAGCGAGACGCCGCGGGTCGAACCGTTGGGCCAGTAGGTGCCGCACATACGGCTCGACCAGCTCGGTGACCCTTACCTCGGTGCCTACCGCGCGACCCAGTCCTTGGAGTTCCACGAGCACACGGGACAAGACCGCCAGATCGGCCGGCAGCACGAGCTCGTTGTCGTGGAGGAGCTGTAGGCCGGATTGGATGATCGCGGCCATGTCCAGTTGCCCAACCTGTGCGAGCAGGTACCGGTTGAGCCACAGGTCGATCTCCGATCGCAACCGATTGATGTCCACGGTCGGTGGCGGCGAGGTGATCTCCACGATGACGTCGACACAACCATCGACGTCATGGGTTCCCGCAGCGATCACCAGGTCCTCCAGTTGACGCCTCCGCATGCCGGAGATCCGGCCCACGTCCCCGGCGTCGAGGAGCGCGATGTGCGAGCCATCGGGAATCAGGAAGTTCCCCGGGTGGACGTCGGCGTGGAAGAACGAGTCCCGGAAGATCATCTCGAGATAGATGTCGGCTGCACGACGCACCAGAGCCCCGACGTCCCACCCGGCCGCCTCCACGCCCGCACTGTCCGTGAAGTGGGCACCGGAGAGCAGGCTCATCGTGAGCACCCGCCGGCGTGACAGTTCGGGGTAAGGAGTCGGGAAGACGACGTCAGGCTCGCGGGCGAAGTTCTGGCCGAAGCGCTGGAGGTTCTGCAGTTCCTGTGAGAGGTCCACGGCGTCGTGCATCATCTGCGAGAACTCGGCGACGATCGTGACGGGTCGTAGCTGCGCCAATTCGGGATCTTCGCTCTCGAGATACGCAGCGACGGCCGCGATGAGATCGAGATCCTGGAGCACCCGATGCTCAGCACCGTCGTGGAGCACCTTGACCGCCACGACACCTCCGTCGTGGAGTGTCGCCCGGTGGACCTGCGCGACGGAACCTGACGCCATAGGCTCCGGCTCAAACGATGCGAAGAGCTCGGAGACGGGGGCACCCAGTTCGCGCTCGACCATCGCCTTCGCTACACCCGGCGGATCTGCCGGGACCCTTGCTTGCAGTTTGGTGAGCTCTTCCGCGACGTCGCCCCCGACGACGTCTGGCCGCAGGCTCATCATCTGACCGAACTTGATCCACGTGGTGCCGAGTTCGGTCAGCGCTTCCCGCAACCGCTCGCCCCGGGTCATCGCGAGGATCTCGGGAGCGGTGCGGCGCTCCACGATGTCCGTCATCACGCGAGCGCCGAGCAGTCCACGCCCTCGCTGCACCCAACCTGCGAAGCCGTACTTGCCGAGCACCCGTGCGATCTGTTCGAGCCGATCAGGATCGTGCACTATGGCGGACGCCAATTCGGGCATGGTAACTCCTTTCACGGCCTGATCTCGGGGGAAGGGACGGGTTCAGGGGCGTGACCGACGCACCGTCTACTCCGATCTCCGTTGACGAATCATGTGCGGGCGACACCTGTATGGCCGTCCGAAACGCGTCTGAAGTTTCCCTGGCACTCCACCGTTTCCAACGTTCATCGATTGGCCAGATGCTCGTCCAAGGAGGCGCTCAACCAATTCGCAGTATTGCCCCGGTGCCGACGGGTTGCTAGGGGCGGAAGTCTCGTGAGGGGCAACGTGTCCGAGCCAGAGGAGCAACCATCACCGGTGGTGACGATTGCACCGGAGGTCGTGATTGGCGGCGGCCGGATCGTCCGTGTCGATATCGAGTAGGCAGAAGCAGAGCGCATGGGCGGACGATCGGACGAGCGACCGGCCTTCCGACCGGGAAACACGTCGTGTGACGAATGATGGGACTTTCAGCCCTCCCCAAGAGGGCATCAATCGTTGACCATGGGATCCAGGGGCTACGTCAACTACCGACCCACACGGAAGGACTGGCTCATGGCCGAATCCAGGGATATCAGAAAGCAGATCGAGCAACTCGTCGATCGCACCCAGCGTGAGATCATCGATGCAAGTCACAGCTTGTCCAGCGATATCAACAAGGGCACCGAGCGGTTGGTCACGCCACTCTCGAACGACATCGAGCGGATGCTGGATGACGTGTTCGACTTCGCTGAGCGAGTCGTGAAGAGCCAGCGCCGAATGGTCAATGACGTGGTGAAGACCCTCAACGAGCGGGCGGACGAGGCAGCTGACGCCGGTCGTGCAGCTACACGTCGGATCGCGAAGCGGGCGCCAGCAAAGAAGACGGCGGCGAAGCGGGCGCCAGCAAAGAAGACGGCGGCGAAGCGGACAACCGCAACGAAGACGGCGGCGAAGCGCACAACCGCAACGAAGACGGCGGCGAAGCGGGCATCTGTCGGGTCGCGCTAGCCCGGACCGTCGACGGGCCGAGGGAACCGGAGGATCCGTCCGGCACGGACCCCCGTGTCTCGTTGGGGGCGCCGGTGGCACAATCGGGCTGCACGTGGCACCACGCCGACAGATCAGGATGTCGTTGAGGACGGGTGGACTATCCGCCGTCCAGCAAGCCCGAGATGTCCTGGAGGCACTCAAGTCAGTGGGGGACATCGTCGGCATTGTCGGGCTGACGTAGCGAGGAGGGATCTGGGCAGCCTGGCGGTCCTACGAGAATGGAGGATCCGACGATGTCGAAGATCGTGCTCGTGCACGGAGCGTTCAACGAACTGTGGGGTCCCCACGAGCTCAAGGCCCGTTGGCTCCCCGCTCTGCGCGACGGCCTCTGGCACTTCGGCATGGACCTCGAAGATGCCGACGTCGACGTCTGCTTCTACGGCGACTTGTTCCGGCGAATGCCGGGGACCGAGAAGGAGCTGCACCTCGAACAGTCACGCGCCGGAGTCGCCGAGGCGTTGTCGGATCTGACGGGCGGCAATGCCATAGCTGCACTTGGCCAGGCGGCAAGTGATGCCGCTTTCGACCGAACGGTCGACATGGTGACCATCATGATGACGGATCCCGATCTGCGGCCCCGGCTCCGGTCTCGGATCGAGGCGGTCGTGAACGAGAAGACACGAGTGATCGTGGCCCACTCACTCGGCACCGTCCTGACGTACACCGCTCTCTGCAACCACCCGGAATGGTCGGTATCCACATTCGTGACGTTGGGATCGCCGTTGGCGACGACCGTGGTCTTTGAGACTCTCGAGCCCGCACCGGTGGACGGGGTCGGGGTCTGGCCGGGCGCCGTCACCAGGTGGGTGAACGTGCGGGCCGTCGGCGACACGTCCGCCGCAGTCGCCCTCAGCGAGAAGTTCGGAGCACGCGTCGAGGAGACGCTTGTGGACAACGGGCACCGGGCACACGCCCCCGAGCCCTATCTGAACGCAGCGGTGACCGGTGCTGCAGTAGCAGACGCGCTGGCGTAGCCCACCAACTGGCCCCGCCACGGATCTCTGCACGAGATGCCGTCCTGCACAGCCGAGTTCGAGTCAGCCCTGTCCTCTGACAGCCCACAGCTCAGGTCGTCCGCCAGGTGGCTCAGAAGAGACCCGTGACTGTCTGGACGAGCACGACGAAGGAGAGCATGCCGACCACGACCACACACGTCGTGGCCACGACCTTGAAGATCCGCCCGTTCACGGCCTCGCCGAGTACGTGTTTCCGGTTGGCGAGGATCAGCACATAGGTCAGGAGCATGGGTGTGATGATTCCGTTGAGGACCTGTGCGTTGACGACGAGTGCGACGAGATTGCCGGGAGCCAGCGCGATTCCCGCTCCCACGACGATCTGAAGGGTGAAGAGGCCGTAGAACAAGGGTGCCTGCCGGAAACTCGACGACACCGATCGGGGGGCTCCGACTCCGTCAGCGATGGCGTACGACGTGGACAGAGGTACCACCGAAGCCGCCAGCAGCGACGCACCGAGAAGCCCGAGACCAAACAGTGCGGGCGCTGCGGGTCCGACGACCGGCTTGAGGGCCTCTGCAGCCTGACGGGCGGTATGGAGCGGGCCGGACCCGCCGATCGCGGCCGCCGTGGCAATGATGATGAAGATGCTGATCACGTCGGACCAGATCGCACCGCTCACGGTGTCGATCCGCTCGGACCGGTAGGCGGCCGGTTTGATCCCCTTGTCGACCACGGCGGAGGCGACATAGAACTGCATGTAGGGGGTGACTGTCGTGCCGATCAGGGCGACCGCCAGCACAAGGAACGAGTGCGTGGCCAGGAAGTGCGGCCACACCAGATGGCTGATCACCTCCTTGCCGTCCGGATGGCCGAGGAACGCTGCGATCGGGTAGGCGAGGAAGGCCAGCGTCAGGATGAGGAAGAGCCGTTCGGCCCGCGAGTAGGAGCCGAGCACCGTGAGGCCCCACACGCCCGCTGCTGCGATCGGGATGGAGATGTATTGGGAGACGCCGAAGATCTGCATGGCCGCTCCGACGCCGGCGAACTCGCTGACCGTGAGACCGGCGTTGGCGATGAGCAGCAGGGTCATGGCACCAAAGGTGCTACGCACGGAGAACTGCTCGCGGATGAGGCCGCCGAGGCCTTCTCCGGTGAACACTCCGAGTCGGGAGCACATCTCCTGGACCACG
This sequence comes from Acidimicrobiales bacterium, assembly GCA_050014755.1. Taxonomy (GTDB): domain Bacteria; phylum Actinomycetota; class Acidimicrobiia; order Acidimicrobiales; family RAAP-2; genus Bog-756. Next base: position 32,591 of record JBEKCS010000024.1, on the reverse strand, counting down.
ACGAGGGCGACGGTGATGAGGACCATCAGGAAGAGTGTCCGGTATCCGAACTGCGATCCGGCGCTCGCATAGGTGAGGATGCCGCCAGCGTCGTTGCCGGCGTTGGCGGCGATGAGGCCCGGGCCGAGGACGGCGAGTACCGCCAGCAGGCGGACCACCCAGCGCTTTCTGACGCGGGACTCCGTGGCCGCGTGCAGAGGGGGCCCGTCCCCGGTCACCGGGTGTCCTCGCGGAGCAGCGCCAGCAGCCGTTCCCGATCGTCGTCGCTCAGTTCCGCCAGGAGCGCGTCCCGGTTCTCTTGGCTGAGCTCGCGGAGTACCAGCGCCGCGGCAGAGGGAGCTACGAGATTCGCCATCTGCGCCTGCTCCCGCCGGCCGAGGTCGGAGAGGATCGTTGCGACCTCCTTGGCATGGAGCCGGTGCAGATCCTTGGCGGGACTGCCCAGCTGGATTCCGCTCCCCACGGCGCCGGCGGCCGCTGCAGGCTCGGTGGGCCTTGTCGAGGCCGCACTGGCCCTGCTCGGCACGAACGTCTGCAGATCGGCCCAGTCGATCGCTCGCTTGGGCGGCGGGCACACCCGCCGTCGCGCCAGGACCCGACGGGCCAGGGCCCAGAAGCCGACGTCGACGCCGGCGAGCTCCCAACCATCGGACAACCTGGTGAGGTACACATCGGCGGCACGCACGACCTGGACGCCTTCGATGTCGACCAATTGGTGGTCGAGTACATCGCGCGCCAAGGCGATGTCTCCTTCGTTCCGCACGGGATGTGCCGCAAGTATCTCGGTGGACAGGAGGTCGACCTTGGTCTGTCCGAGTGCCACTTGGCTGGCGTCGACGAAGACCACGTCCTTACCGACGGTAGCGAGGACGCCCGACACTCGTGGATGGACGGTCCCCGCTTCCCAACTGACTACGACGTCGCTGATTCGTCCGACTCGCGTCCCATTGGAAGCCAGCACCGGTCGCCGGAGCAGGCTGGCCAGCGAAATGGCCTCACCAGCGATCGTCCGGCGCATCTCGATCTCGCCCCGCAGGCTTGCCACCGGGTCGACGGGGTTGCGGCGATGCCTCCTGTTCTTGTTCTCGTCGGGCAACAGTCCCTCCCGTCCTCGCTCAAGTGATCACTGGCGGCATCGATCATCAACAGTGCGGCATCGATCGCCAACTGTACCGACCGGCCATGCGCCGGAGAGACGGAGGACTCCAATGACTCGATCGGGTGCGCCGTCCCGACCGGGAGTCCGTCGTTGTCGCGACACCGAGCGAGACCGTCGGCCCGGGAGTCAGGTGCGGACGGGTCGAATCACCGAACTGAGGACACGGTGTTGCAGGTCGCTGGGCTACGTACCCACCGACCTGTCGCAGGCACGGGGAGGCCGGCCCGAGTGCGCCCGTCCGAGTCTCAGTCCCGTGCGAACGCGGCGATGTCCCGGGCGGTGTCCCGGCTGACGTCGGGGCAGGCGATGGCGAAGACCTCGGTCCCGTGCATGGTCCCCATCTGCTGTCGGCACCGGGCCGGTACTCCCGCCTCGAGGAGGAGCCGGTAGAAGGCGACGCCCTCGTCACGCAACGGGTCGCACTCGTTGACGTTGATGACCACGGGCGGCAGGCCGGCGACGTCGTCGACGGTGGCGAACAACGGCCAGGCCAGAGGGTCCCGTCGTTCGAACGCCTCGATGCCGTAGGCCATCGCCCCCCGGTTGGAGTGCAGAGAGAGCAGGATCCCCTCGTTCTCGACCGATGAGGGCAGGTCGTCCCGGGGCCAGGATCCGGCGATGTAGGGGCAGAGGGCGTAGAGGCCCTTGGCCAGGTCGATCGTGCCGTCCCGCAGGAGGGACATGCCGGTAGCCAGGGTCAGGTTTCCACCGCCGCTCTCACCGGCGATGACGATCCGGGCCGGGTCGATGCCGAGCTGCGCGGCATGCTCGACCGTCCAGTGGAAGCCACTGATGCAGTCGTGGAGCCCGGCCGGGTACGGCGCCACCTCGGGGACCGACGACGCCGAGATGCAGTTGCGGAAGTCGACCATGACCACGGCCACGCCGTTCGCGGCGATGATCTTCCCCCATCCGCGGTACATGCCGTCGAAGCACGACATCGTCATCATGCCGCCGCCGTGGATGTAGTACACGCAGGCCGCCACCTCGTCGGAGTCGGGGCGGATCACCTGCAGGTGGATGGTGTTGCCGTCGGGGGAGGACACCACCTTTTCGGTGTGGACCCGCAGCCCGGCCGACGGTGCCACCTCCTCGGTGTCGCACAGGTCCATGAACGAACGGAACTGCTCGGCTCCGGCCAGAGCGGAGGGCGAGTTGGCCTCGGCGATCAGCTCCTCCCGGTCGGCGACGTCGGTCGCCCTGATCGGCGGGATGGCGGTGAGGATCGCCTTGATCCGGGGGTCGATCCGGGGATCCCCGGCGATGTCGTGGGCCATGGTGCGCTCCTCGGTCGGCGGTCGGCGCCCCTTCTCTACCGGCGGAGGAGGTCCTTGGCGATGTGGGTCACCTGGATCTCGTCGGTGCCGGCGTAGATCTGGAAGACCTTGGCGTCCCGGGCCAGCTGCTCGACCCGGTACTCGGCCGTGTAGCCGTTGCCTCCCATGAGTTGGACCGCCTCCATGGCCACATCGGACGCGGCCTGGGCCGAGTAGAGCTTGAGGGCCGACGCCTCGGCCAGGGTCAGGTCCTTGCCGGCGGCCGACGTCTCGATGTGGCGGAAGACCAGGTTCTCCACGTTGAGCCGGGCCACCTCCATCCTGGCCAGCTTCAGCTGGATGAGCTGGAAGTCGCCGATGGGGGAGCCCCACAGCACCCGGTTCTTGGCGTACCCGACGGACAGTCTGAGGCACTCCTCGATGACCCCGAGAGCCATGGCCGCCACCCCCGCCCGCTCGGTCACGAAGTTGGCCTTGGCCGAGGCGCGGCCACCGCCTCCGCGCTGCTCCTCCGTCTCGCCGAGGAGGTGGTCCCGGCCGACCCGGACGTCGGTGAGGAACAGCTCGCCGGTGGGAGACGAGTGGAGGCCCATCTTCCGCAGGGGCTTCGACTGCTCGAAGCCGGGGGTCCCCTTGTCGAGGATGAAGGTGAGAACCGGCCGGTTGCGGATGGGTGTGTCCGAGCCGTCGTCGAGCTTGGCGTAGAGGACGACGGTGTCGGCGTAGGGCCCGTTGGTGATCCAGGTCTTCGAGCCGTTCAGGACGTACTCGTCGCCGTCGCGGCGGGCCGTCGTGATCATGCCGCCGAGCGCGTCGGACCCCGAGTTGGCCTCGGTGATGGCCCATGCACCGATCTTCTCCGTAGTCAGGAGGTCGAGGCCCCACCGCTCCATCTGGGCCGGTGTGCCGCCCTTCATGATGGTGCCGGCGGCCAGGCCGACGCTCACGCCCATGGAGGTCACGATGCCCGGGCAGTGGTGGCAGAGCTCGATGATGGGGATGAGGGTCATGGCCGCGGCCCCGCCGTCACCGGCCCGCTCGGCGCGCTCCTCGGCGGTTTCGGCGGTGCCGCTCAGCTTGCGTTCGACCTGCTTCTTGAAGCGGTCTCGGGCCATCTGGTCCATGCCGAAGGTGGCGTACATCTTGCGGATGATGTCGTAGGGCGGCATGCCCTCGTGCTCGAGGGCGTCGATGTTCGGTACCACCTCCGCCTCGATGAACCGGCGGATGGCGTCCCGCACCATCAACTGCTCCTCGGACCACTCGTACATTGCGACCTCCAGCAACGGGCCTGCTCCGTGGTCGGAACAGGTTCTGCCCGTGGCAGAGGCTAATCGCGTACCGCCTACAGTCGTGGTGTGCGACTGAAGCGGAAGTCTGAGGGGACCCCGTTCGAGCGGTGGGGCGGCCAGCCGTTCTTCGACGCGCTGGTCGAGCAGTTCTACCTCGGCGTGGTGGACGATCCCCTGCTCCGCCCCATGTACCCGGACGACCTGGCCGAGTCCAAGGCGCACCTGGCCCTCTTTCTGGGCCAGTACTGGGGCGGGCCCGATGTCTACAACCAGGTCCGGGGTCACCCGCGCCTGCGGGTGCGTCACGCCCCCTTCGTCATCGGGCCGAGCGAGGCCGCGGCCTGGATGCGCCACATGACCGCCGCCGTCGATGCCATGGGCATGGCACCCGACGACCGGTCCGAGCTGCTCGACTACCTGGAGATGGCCGCACGGAGCCTCCAGAACGCCCGCTGACCGCTGACCGCTGACCACTGACCACTGACCACGGGGCCCGGGTCACCCTCGGTCCGGCTCTTACCAGGTGGCGCCGAGGACCGACCGCATGGCCGACTCGAACGCGGCGTCGTCCAGGGCCGAGCGGGCGCCGAGCACCATGGCCGCGTCCTCGCCGACCGGCACCCGCAGCGGGGTGGAGGGATCCTCGATGGCCAGCCGGACGGCCACCGCCACCACCTCGGGGCCAGGGCGCCCGGCCGGGCCGGTGACCACCCGGTCGGTGTGCTCCCACTGCTCCCACAGCTCGGCGTAGGCCGGGTCCCCCTCGGTCCGGGTCCCCCGCAACATGCCGGGGGCGATGTAGCCGGGCTCCACGATGACCACACGGATCCCGAAGTGGCCGAGTTCGTAGTGGAGCGTCTCGGACAGCGACTCGAGGGCGTACTTCGACGCCGAGTAGGCGCCGTCCAAGGGGGTGGCCACCCGGCCCTGGATCGAGCTGACGTTAACCACCACCCCCGAACCCCTGGCCCGCCACGCCGGAAGTAAGGGCTGGAGTACCCGCAACGCCCCGAGCGCGTTGGTCCGGAGCAACCCCTCGAGCTGGTCGAGGGGGAAGCTCTCGAGCGGCCCCTTGGCGTTCCGGGCGGCGTTGTTGACCACGGCGTCGACCTCGCCGGCTACCGCCAGCGCAGTGGCTACCGAAGCGTCGTCGTCCACGTCGAGGGGCAGGCGGAGGGTTACGTCGAGGTCGTCGAGGAGGCGGACGTCGCGGGCGGTGGCCACCACGTCGTGTCCGGCCCGGGACAGCTCGGTGGCGGTGGCGGCGCCGATGGCCCGACCGGCACCGGTGACGAGAATTCGCATGCGGTCACGCTAGGACATCCGGTGACCGGTACCCGTTCCTTTGACGACCGGTCAGCGGGCGAGGACCTGCCAGTCGAGCGTGGTCCCGCCCTTCGGATTGGCGGTCACCTCGAGGCGCCCGTGGAGCTTTTCGGCGCGCCGCTGCAAGTTGACCAGTCCCCGGCCGCCTTCGCTCGTGCCCGTCGCCGAGATGCCCTTCCCGTCGTCGCTGACCAGGAGGCGACAGAGGCTGCCGTCGACGGTGAGCACCACGGTGGCCTCGCTGGCCTCGGCGTGACGCCCGATGTTGGTCACCGCCTCGCGCAGGGTGGGGAGCAGGTGCTCGGCGACCTCGTCGGAGATCCCCGTGTCGACCGGTCCGTTGAACGTCGGCCGGACCGGGATGCCGATCAACTCGCTCAGCTCCTCCAGGAGCGTGATGACCTGGATCCGTATGCCCTGCTCGGTACCGATGAGGCCCAATTCGAAGATCGTCGAGCGGATCTCGCGGATGGTGTCGTCGAGGTCCGAGATGACCGCGCCGAGGCGCTGGGAGACCCCTTCGGCGTCCGTGGAGCTGGCGACGCCCTGGAGTTTGAGTCCGGCGGCGAAGATCCGCTGGATGACCCTGTCGTGGAGGTCTCCGGCGAGCCGCTCCCGATCGTCCAGGACCGCCGCATCCTTCATCCGCTGGTGGAGGCGGGCGTTCTCGACGGCGATGCCCGCAGCCATGGCGAACGCCTCGGTGAGCGCCATGTCGTCGTTGGTGAACTCCGACCATCCGATCTTGTCGGTCAGGTACAGGTTGCCGTAGACCTCGTCCCGGACCTTGATCGGTACCCCGAGGAACGACGACATCGGCGGGTGGTTGACGGGGAACCCGTACCGGTTGGGATGGGTGTTCACATCGGAGATGCGTAGGGGTTGGGGCTCGGTGATCACCAGGCCCAGCACGCCGAGGCCCTTCGGTCGGTTGCCGATCAGGTGCTCCGACTCGGGGTCCAGTCCGATGGTGATGAACTCGGCGAGCGCGGTGCGCTCCTCGTTGAGCACCCCGATGGCCCCGTAGCGGGCCCCGGTCATGGAGCGCGCCTCTTCGATGACGTGGCGGAGCAGGTCCGGGAGGTCGAGGTCGGCCCCGATCAGGAGCATCGCCTCGATGACCCTCCGCAGCTTCGAGGAGTCGTCGATCGACCGGAGAGGCATCATCGGCCGATCCTACAATTGCGCCCTCCGCCAGCCTGGTGTCGGAGTCCGTGCTGTCGCCTCGCCGGGCGGTGGTGCTGAGGCATCTGTCAGTCCTCGTGGTCGAGGGCGCCGACCCCGAGCGCGGGTCGGGTGCGTATCCACCCATTCGGGGTCCCTACGCCCACATCTATCTCTAGCTGCGCCTACCGTCGAACCTAGGCCATCCGACCGTCCGAATCAACCATGAGGAGTCAACCATGAGCTAGGTCGGATGGCCCGCTGCGGGTGCGGCCGCACGGCGCCGGGGTCAGTCGACCCCGCGAGCCAGGCGGGACACGTCGACGGCCACGTCGAGCGTGTGCGAGTCGCCGCCGCCGAACACGATGCCCTTCAGCGGCGACACGTCGGCGTAATCCCTGCCCCAGGCCGTGGTCACGTAGTGATTGCCGACGATGGCGTCGTTGGTGGGGTCGAGGTCCAGCCACCCCCACCCGGGCACGAAGACAGACAGCCAGGCGTGAGAGGCGTCGGCCCCGACCAGCCGTTCGACGCCCGGCGGTGGCGCCGTCTCCAGGTAGCCGCTCACGTAGCGGGCGGCCAGCCCCATCGAGCGGACGCAGCCCACCGCCAGGTGGGCGAAGTCCTGACACACGCCCCGTCGGTGGTCGAGGACCTCGTCGACGGGGGTGGTGACGGTGGTGAAGCCGGGGTCGTAGACGAACTCGGCGTGGATCCGCTCGGTGAGCTCGGCCACGGCATCGACGAGCGGCGCCCCCGGAGCGAACGACGGCTCGGCGTACTCGCGCACCACCCGGGAGGTGGACACCAACGGTGACTCGAAGCAGAACTCGCGGGCGTCGAGCATGTCGGGGCTCAGGTCGTTGGTCAACAGGTCGAGTGCCTCCGTCCAGGTCGGACCGGTGGCCGGCAGCGGCTCCGCGTCGGCGACGTCGACCCTGCTGGTGGCCGTGACGGTCATGGCCACGAACGGCCCGTCGACCACGAAGCTGGTCACCGGGTTGCCGTAGAAGTCGGTGCGCTCGCCCCAGCCGGTGGGGGTGGGGTCGACCACGAGCTCGTGGTCGACGCACGACTGCCGGTCCGTCTCGCGGGGGCGCAGGTGGGCCAAGTTGCGACAGCGGCTCACCGGCGCGCTGTAGCGGTAGTCGGTCCGATGCTCGATCCGGTACCTCATCGGCCTCCGTCGATGTCCTCCGGCCGACGTCCGGCCAGTATCGAGAGCCTCTCATGGGCGAAGTAGGTACGGCGGAGCGAGTCGAGCAGGTCCACGAGGAGACCGTCGGCCTTGGCGAAAACGGAGTCGAGCCCGGTCCGCCGCCCGGTGACCTCGTCGACCGCGGCCAACGTGTCCGGATCGGTGAGTCGGAGGAGGGTCGTGGCCTCGAGGGCGAGGCGCTCCTCGTTCCCGAGCCGCTGGGCCGAGGACTGCTTGGGCAGCCCGTTCAGGTGGTCCACCAGCCGGTCGAGTTGGTACAGCACGCTGCGGGGGTTGGCGACGTCGTAGACGAGGAGATCGATGGCTCCGGCGACGTGGAGGATCGACCCGGCCCGCCGACGGAAGATGATCAGGCTCTCGGAGGTGGTCAGCAGCGACTCGACCAGGAGGTCCTCGACGACACCGGCCCGTCGGTCGACCAGGACGGAACGGAGCAACCGGACCAGCCCGAGGGCGCGTTCGAGGCGTCGGCCGCCGTCGAGGAACAGCCAGGCCGGGTCCCGCTCCATGTTCTCGGCCGACACCCCGGACAGGGCCAGAAGCGAACGCTGGAGCCGCAACAGGCTGGGCTGGGCACCGACGAATTGGGTGGGCGGGTGCCGACGGAAGCGTCCGAGCTCCTCCTCGATGTCGCCGACGAGCTGCCAGGTGTCGGACGACAGCTGTTCGCGGACCGAGTACGAGGATTCGATCAGGACGCCCAGCGTGGACGCCAGGCTTCCGGCCACGCCCTCGTCGAAGAGGAGGGCCAGTGCCGTCCGGTCGTTGGGTAGCGCACCCTCCGCCGCCGATCCGGTCGGGGGTGGTCCGGCCGTCGATCCGCCGGGGGAACCGGTCCGCGCCTCGGGCGGTCCGTCGGAAGACTCGGGGTCCGGGTCGAACCCCGAGGCCGAGCCGAGTGCGGACAGCAGGACCTGCAGTGACTGGGCCCCGCCGCCGTCGGCAGCCCCGAGCGGTTGGTCGAGGCGGGCCAGGACGGTCCGGATGAGCCGGATGACCAGCTCGGCGTGCTCGGCGCTGCGGCCCAGGACGAAGAGCTGGGCGGCCACCCGGCCGGGGAGCGCTGCCGGCGCCTCGGGGATGGGGATCGGACGGGCCTCGGCCCGTGCCGAGGGGAGCCACGGACTCTGCTGGAAGGCGGGCTCGGTGGAGGCCACCCAGGTGTCCTTGCTCGTGCTGTCGCCGTGGCCGGTCACGATCGACGAGTCCGGGTCGACCCCGACCCGGGTCAGGCCCCCGGGGAGCAGCTGGAACCCGTGGCCGTGCGCACCCTCGCCAGCCCCGTCGGCCACGGCAAACGTCCGCAGGACCACCGGGCGGGGGACCAGCCTGCCGTCGGCGGTGACGGTGGGCACGGTGGAGGGGGCGAGCAACTCCTGGCCGACCCAGTCGTCCGGGCGCGACCGCACCCGGTCGCGCAGCTGCTCCTGCTGGCCGGCCGCCAGTCGGGAGGGCAGGACGGGACCGCCGTGTACCGTCGGGCTGACGGGGAGGAGCACGAGCTGGTCGAGGCGGGACAGCACGTGGCTCAGTCCCTCGGGCCGGCCGCACCACCAGCTCTGCGGCCCGCGCAGGCGTAGCTCCTCGCCCAGAAGCGCGGGAGCCAGCTCGTCGAACAGGCCGGCCAGTGCCGGACTCTCGAGGATCCCGGACCCGAGTGGATTGAGCACCGCCACCCGCCCCCGTCGTACCACCTCCATCAGCCCGGGCACGCCGAGGAGGGAGTCGGATCGCAGCTCCACCGGGTCGCACCAGGCATCGTCGACCCTCCGCAACACCACGTCCACCGGATCGAGTCCGGCCAACGACCGGAGCCAGACCCGGTTGTTCTGCACGACCAGGTCGCGGCCCTCGACGAGCGGGTAGCCGAGGTAGGAGGCGAGGTAGGCGTGCTCGAAGTAGGTCTCCGACAGGGGTCCCGGAGTCAGGATGACCACTCGGGGTTCGTCCGCGCCGTCAGGGGCCGCCCGGGCGACGCCGGCCCGGATGGCCCGGACGAAGCCGGCCAGTCGCTCGACGCCCGAGGCCCGGTGGAGCGCGGGGAGGACCCTTGACAGCGCCGACCGGTTCACCAGGGTGTAGCCCAGTCCCGAGGGGGCCTGGGTCCGGTCGGTGACGGCCCGGAAGCCTCCCCCCGCCTCCCGGACCACGTCGACTGCGACGGTGAACAGCCGCCGGGCACCGGGCACGGTGATCCCGGTGCAGGCCCGGAGGAAGGCGGGGTCGGCCAGCACGATCTCGGCGGGTACCAGCCCCCGGGCCACCAGCGTGCGGTCACCGTAGAGGTCGTCGTTGACCAGGTCCAAGAGGGCGACCCGCTGGGCCACCGCGGCCTCGAGCCCGGCCCACTCCACATGGTCGAGGACCAGGGGGACGAGGTCGAGCGACCAGGGCCGGCGGACGCTCCGCGTCCCCTCGTTGGCGTTGTAGGTGGCTCCCTCGCTGCGAAGCAGGCGGGTCAGCTCCTCCTCCCGGGAGGCGAGGCCGTCGGCGCCGAATCCGTCGAGTGCTTCGGCCACCTGGCGCCATGGGGCGCGGACGTGGCCGTCGGGGTCGAGGAACTCGTCGGTGCCGCCCGGTGGCGCGGCGTAGTGGGCCACCGGCGACGGCGGCGCGGACGGTTCCTCCGGTGGGCCCAACGGGCCCACCGGAACAGTGGCCGTCACTGGTTGGCGGTCGCCGGCTCCCAGCCGACGAAACTGGGTCGGAAGTACGTCTCGTCGACCCGCTGGTCGATCTCCACCAGGGCGGACTGGACCTCCTCCAGGAATTCGGAGAGTCCGCCGACCGTCAATCGGGCCACCGAGGCCGCTGCCACAACCATGGACGCATTCTGGCAGGCCTCCTGGGCCGGCTCGGAGTGGGGGAGAGACTTGAGCTCGGCCCGGGCTTCGGTCAGGCAGGCGCCGACCGCTCGGGGGAACCGGTCGTCCTGGAGCAGGAACCGGAGGGTGGAATCACCCTGGGGTCGGGCCGGCATGGCCCGGCGGAAGGGCTGGTAGGCGGCGAGCGACCGCAGCACGGCCATCCAGTGGACCACGTCGTAGGGGTCGTCCGCCCCCATCGGGCGGAGGTTGTCCGAGCGGGCGTCGAGGACCCGCGTCGTGAGGTCGGCCCGCTCGATGCACTGGCCCAGGACCAGGAACGACATCGCCTCGTCACGGCTCATGGTGCCGAGCAGGATCCCGTGGATGCACTGGCAACCGGTGACGATCCGTCGGAGCCACCGGACCCGGCCCTCGCGGGAGTCGGCCTCGGCCAACTGGTCGGTGCTGGCCAACCACAGGTTGTTGCACGCCTCCCACGCCTCGCGGGGCACGACGGGGCGGGCAGTGCGCAGATTCTCCCGGGCGGCGGTCAGCGAGGCGAGGATGGACGACCCGTTGCCGTCGCCGTGGAGGAGGAACTCGACGACGTCCTCCTCGGCGGCGCGGGAGAGGACGGGGGACGTGGTCGGTGCGTAGCGCTCGGCGAACGCGCTGTGCACGCCGGCGATGGCGAGCAGGGGTTCCCAGCCGACGTCCTCGCCGACCGGCATGTCCACGTGCGCGTCGGTGTGGACCTGGACGATGCGGGCCGTTCCCTCGGCCCGCTCGAGATGGCGGCCGGCCCAGTAGACGGACTCGGCCATGCGTGCGAGCAGCATCGTGCCACTCCTTTCTCCATGCTCCTCCTCGAGCCGGTCGAGGAGATCGGTTTCGTGTTCCCTCGGTTCGTTGCCGTCGCCCGTTCGGAGGCCGGCGGTTCGGAGGTCTGCGGCGCGGTCGGTCACGGTGGATCCCCGGCGGGGGCGTCGGACGGCACGTCGACGACCCAGGTGTCCTTGCTCCCCCCGCCCTGGGACGAGTTGACCACCAGCGATCCCTCGCGCCGGGCCACCCGGGTCAGGCCGCCGCGGGTCACGTAGGCGCCTTCGGGGCCGAGCAGCGTGAACGGTCGCAGGTCGACGTGGCGGGGGGCGACCTCGCCCTTGCAGAGCGTCGGGGCCGTGGACAGCTGGATGATCGGCTGCGCCACCCAACGGTTGGGATCGTCCTCGATCTCGGTGGCCGCGGCGGCCAGCTCCTCGGCGGTGGCCTGGGACCCGACCAGGACGCCGTAGCCGCCCGACTCGTTCGCCGGCTTGACGACCAGGTCGGCCAGGTTGGCCAGGACGTGCGCACGGGCCTCGGGATCGCTGCACCGGTAGGTCGGGACCGTCCACAGGATCGGCTCCTCGTCCAGGTAGAAGCGGATGATGTCGGGCACGTACGAGTACACCTTCTTGTCGTCGGCGATGCCGGCCCCGGGCGCGTTGACCAGAGCCACCCGCCCGGACCGCCACGCCCGCATGAGGCCGGGCACGCCCAACAGCGAGTCGGCCCGGAACACCTCGGGGTCGAGGAATGCGTCGTCGACCCTCCGGTAGATGACGTCGACCTGCTCGAGCCCCTCGATGGTGCGGGCGTAGACGCAGTCGTCGTCGAGGACCACCAGGTCGTTGCCCTCGACCAGCTCCACGCCGAGCTGCTGGGCCAAGAAGGCGTGCTCGAAGTAGGCCGAGTTGTAGATGCCCGGGGTGAGCACGACGATGGTGGGGTCGCCGGTCGACGGGGACACCGAGGCCAGGGTGCCGGCCAGCCGGCCCACGTAGGGGTCGACCGGCTCGATGCTGTAGTGGCGGAACATCTCCGGGAAGATGTGCTTTGTCACCATCCGGTTCTCGAGCAGGTAGGACACTCCGGACGGGACCCGGAGGTTGTCCTCCAGCACGTACCAGGAACCCTGGTCGTCACGGATGAGGTCGCTCCCGCAGATGTGGGCCCAGATGCCGCCCGGCGGGTCGACGCCCACGCACTCCCGACGGAAGTTCGGCGAGCCGGCCACCAGGTCGGCGGGCACCACCCCTTCGCTCACCGCTCGCTGGTCGTGGTAGCAGTCGTCGATGAACAGGTTGAGGGCGGTCAGCCGCTGGACCAGCCCCGACTCGATGGTCGCCCACTGATCGCGGGGGATGATCCTCGGGATGATGTCGAACGGCCACGGTCGGTCGACCCCGGCACCCCCGTCGTAGACGGTGAAGGTGACGCCGATGGCCCGGATCTCGCGGTCGGCCGCCTCCTGGCGCTCGGCGAGCGCCTCGGGGCCGAGCCGGGCGAGGTGCTGCCACAGGGCCAGGGCCGCGGGGCGGGGTTCCCCGTCGGGGCCGACCAGCTCGTCGTAGAGGGGAGTGGGGTCGTAGGACGGCCACCGGGGTGCACCGGTCCCGTCTTCGGGCGCGGGGACCTTCAGGCCGGCTTCCATCGACACGAGTGTCCCGCAGGGGTGGGTCGGAACCATTGCGAGCGTGTTTCGTCCGCGTGAATGTGCTCCGTGGGCCCCTCCGGTCGTCCCCGGCGTCGGCACCTCGGGCCCCCCGAAGGCCGTGCCGGTGCGCCCCCCCGGGCGATGCCGGTGCGCCCCCCGGGGCGATGCCGGGGCCGACGCCCGGCCCTCGGATAACATCGATCCTGTCCAGGGCCGAGTTCCGGTCCTGCTTGCGACCCCGATACAGGAGACGCCGTGCCCGCTGAGACCCACGTGGAGAAGGGTCCGCTCGACCGCCAGCAGATCCTGGAGCTGATCCGCGAGCTCCTCGCCGACATTCTGGAGATCGAGCCGTCGACCATCAGCGAGGCGTCGTCGTTCGCCGAGGATCTCGACGCCGACTCGCTGGCCCTCATCGAGCTGGTCGAGGGCCTCGAGGAGGAGCTGGGCGAGCGGTCGGTCGGGTTCCGCATCGACGACGAGGACCTGGAGGAGCTCCGGACCGTCCGAGACGCGGTCGACTACGTGCACGCCAAACTCGGGGAGGCCTGAGGCGCCCGATGGCGCCCCCGGCAGACGTCGACGAACCGACCGGCGACGATCACCTCGCCGATCGGCTCGGATATGCCTTCGCCAGGCCTGAGCTGCTACGACAGGCACTCGCCCACCGTTCGTGGTGTGCCGAGCACAGCGGCGACGAGTCGAACGAGCGCCTCGAGTACCTGGGGGACGCGGTCCTCGGCCTGATCGTGGCCGACCACACCTACCGCACCTACGGCGAGCTGTCCGACGGGGTGCTGTCCAAGGTGCGCGCCTCGGTGGTCAATGCCCGGGTCCTGGCCGACGTGGCCCACGAGCTGGGAATTCCCGACCACCTCCGCCTGGGCAAGGGCGAGGACGCCTCCGGTGGGCGTACCAAGGAGTCGATCCTGGCCGACACGATGGAGGCGGTGATCGGTGCCGTCTACCTCGACGGCGGCATGGAACGCGCCCGTGAGCTGGTGCTCGCCCAGCTGGCCGGTCGGATCGCGGCGGCCGTGGGTGAACCCGGCGAGTCCGACCACAAGAGCCGGCTCCAAGAGGTGTCGGTCCGACTCGGCCGGGGAGTCCCCCGGTACGACGTGGAAGGCTCCGGCCCTGATCATGCCCGGAGGTACCTGGCCACGGTGTACGTTTCTGGCCAGCGCCTCGGGGTGGGGGAGGGGCGCTCCAAGAAGGACGCCGAGCAGGTCGCCGCCCAGGCGGCCTGCGGATATTTGGAAGCCGAGAGAGGCGGGGGACATGCCTGAGCTTCCCGAAGTAGAGACGATTCGACGGGATCTCCAGGGCGAGGTCGTCAACCGGAAGATCAAGTCGGTCGAGGTCCGCAACGGCCGGACCGTCAGGCGACATCCGAGTGCCAAGCAGTTCCGGGCCCAGCTCGAGGGGCGCACCATCACCGCCATCAACCGGGCCGGCAAGTACCTCCTCCTCGTGCTCGACGACGGGGCCACCCTGGTCGTTCACCTGGGGATGAGCGGACAGCTCCACCGGGTGAAGAACGTGAAGGAGCCGAAGGTCCCCCACACCCATGCCGTCTTCACGTTCACCCAGGGGGGACAGCTTCGCTTCGTGGATCCCCGGACGTTCGGCGAGCTCTTCGTCTCGGCGGCGCCGGCCGAAGGCGAGCGGGCCCTGCCCGAGCTCGCCCACCTGGGGTTCGACCCGCTGGAGGACATCATGAGCTGGGAGAAGTTCTGGGTGCTGCTCTCCGCCCGCAAGTCGGGGCTCAAGGCCCTGCTCATGGACCAGGAGTTCGTCGCCGGCATCGGCAACATGTACGCCGACGAGATCCTCTTCGCGGCAGGTCTGCGCTACGACCGCATGTCGAACTCGCTGTCGTCCCAGGAGGTGCGCCGCCTCTACCGCTCGATGGTCGAGACCCTGGCCGAGGCGGTCAAGCGCCGGGGCTCCTCGCTGGCCGACGAGCAGTACCGGGACCTGTTCGGGGAGATCGGCGACTACCAGGACCAGCACCAGGCCTACGACCGCGAGGGGAAGGCGTGCCGTCGATGCCGCTCGACCATCGTGCGGGTCAAGTCCGGTGGGCGCTCGACGTTCTTCTGCGAACATTGCCAGGTCTGAGCAGGGCTCCTGCGGCGCCCATCGGGTGCCGATAGGGTGAGCGCCCGGTGTTCCTGAAGTCCCTCTCCCTCAAAGGTTTCAAGTCGTTCGCCGATCCGGCCGTGCTCGAATTCGAGCCGGGGGTGACGGTCGTCGTGGGCCCCAACGGCAGCGGCAAGTCCAACGTGGTGGACGCCGTGGCCTGGGTGCTCGGCGCCCAGGGTCCCCGTACCCTGCGCTCGGCCAAGATGGAGGACGTCATCTTCATGGGGACGTCGAACCGGCCCGCCCTCGGGCGCGCCGAGGTCTCGCTCACGATCGACAACAGCTCGGGGAAGCTGTCCGCGGACATGGCCGAGGTGACGATCACCCGGACCCTCTTCCGGTCGGGTGACAGCGAGTACTCGATCAACGGTGCACCGTGCCGGCTCCTCGACATCCAAGAGCTGCTGTCCGACACCGGAGTCGGTCGTCAGCAGCACGTGATCATCAGCCAGGGCCACCTCGACGCCATCCTGGAGGCCCGTCCGGAGGACCGGCGATCGGTCATCGAGGAGGCGGCCGGCGTCCTCAAGTACCGGCGGCGCCGCGAGCGGTCCGAGCGCCGGTTGGCGTCCACCGAGGAGAACCTCGAGCGCCTGTTCGACCTGGTCCGGGAGGTCAAGCGCCAGATCCGACCCCTCGAGCGCCAGGCGGCGGCGGCCCGCTCCTACAGCGGTCTGGCCGACGAGCTCCGGGCCGTTCGCCTCCACGTCGCCGGGACCGAGCTCGATGCCCTGGACCGCCAGCGGGCCGACGGCCTCCGCGTCCAGGAGGAACAACGGGCCACCGAGGCCAGGCTGGAGACCGCGCTGGGCGAGCTCGACGCCGATTCGGAGCGCACGGCCGACGAGCTGTCGGCCGAGCGCGAGTCCGACCTCACCGCGGCCCTGGGCCGCACCGAAGGCATGGTGGAGCGGGCCCGGGGCCTCTCGGGCGTCCTCCGGGAGCGTCAGCGCTCACTGGCCCGGGCACTCGACGCCGCCGCCGACGCCGACGTGGTCTCGACCCTGGAGGCCGAGGGAGCCCGGCTAGTCGACGAGCTGGCGTCGGCAGAGCAGGAGGGAGCGGCCCTCGCCCCCGAACAGGACGACCTGGTCGCCGCCGAAGCGGCCGTGGCCGCCGAATTGGAGGCCCATCTCGCGGCGCGGGGCGACGGAAGCGAGCTCCGCCAGGCCGAGGAGGCCGTCACGGTGGCCCGGGGCCAGCTCGCCTCGCTCGAGCACGCACTCGAGCGGGACCGCCGGACCCTCGACCAGCTCATCGCCCGCCAGGGTGCAGCCGAGCGCCGCTTCGCCCTGCTCGAAGGGGAGGACCACGAGATCGGCGAACGGCTCGCCGAGACCGAGCAGAGTCGACACCGGCTCCAGGCGGCGAGGGCGGAGACCGAGTCCGCCTACGCTGCCGCCGCCCGCCGCCTCGAGGTGGCCGAGGAGACTCTTCGCCAGGCCGAGCAGGAGCACGCCCGCTCCCAGGCCCGGGCCGACGCCCTCGAGCGGGCGCTCGACGAAGCCCGCGGCGCGGCCGGTGCCGAGCTGCTGGCCGGGGTGGACGGCGTGGTCGGGACGCTGCTCGACCTGGTCGAGGTCGACGGTGGCTGGGAGGAGGCCTTCGAGGCCGCGGCGGGTGCGTCGCTGGCCGCGGTGGTGGTGTCGGGCAGCGAGCCCGCCCGGGCGGCCCTGTCGCGTCTGCGACAAGGCGGTGCCACCGGGGCGGTCCTGGCGCTGACCGAGTCGGCTGCCCGCCGGTCCGATCTGGAGGGACCGGCGGTTCCCGAGGGCACCGAGTCCATCCGGGTCCATGTCCGTCCGAGGTCGGGAGGCCGCCACTTCCCCGGGCTGGACACCGTGCTCGACACGCTCCTGCACGGATCGTGCTGCGCGCAGCGTGGCTGGTCCGAGGCGATCGACCTGGCCCTGTCCCGGCCCGACCTGGTGGTGGTCACCAAGGACGGCGACCGGTTCTCCTCCACCGGGTGGCGGGTACGGTCCGGTGGCGGCGTCGTGACCGCCGCCGTCGTCGACGAGGCTCGCGACCGGGCCGACGTGGCCCGTGGTGAGGCGGGGCGGGCAGCCGGGGAGCGGACGGTGGCCCGGTCCGAGGTCGAGTCCGCTCGTGAGTCGGCCGCCGAGGCGGTTCGGGCCGACGACCGCAACGAGGTTGCCCACCAGGCGGCACGTGCCGGTCGCCAGCGGGTGTCCGGCGACCGCGACCTGCTCGGGGTCGAGCTCGAGGAGATCCGCCGGAACCGGGCCGAGCTCGAGGAGCGCATCGGACGGGACGCCGCCCGGGTGGCCGAGTTGGTCGCCGGCATGCCCGCCCTCGAAGCCGAACGGGTGCAGGCGTCCGAGCGGGTGGCCGAGGCCCGGGCCGAACGTCGCCGCATCGAGGAGCGGATCGCCGCGGCGGCTGCGGCGCGCAACGAGTGGGAAGTGCGCACGGCCGGTCTGGTCGAGCGTCGACGGGTCCTGGCCGAACGCCTCACCGAGGTGGAGCGCCGGCTCACCGGACATGCCGAGGAGCGCCAGCAGGCCGCCGAGCGCCGGACCCGCCTGGAGGCCGACGCCACCGCGGTCGAGCGCCTGCTCGGCGTGGTGGCCGAGTCGCAGTCCGGCCTGGACGCCCTGCTGTCGTCACTTCGCGACCGGCACCGTCGACAGCTCGAGGCGGTCCGTGCCGGCGGTGCCCGGCTCGAGGAGCTGCGCCGTCAGCGGTCGGTCGGCGAACACGAGCTGGCCGCCGCCCGCAGCAGGCTGCAGAAGGCCGAGCTCGACCTGGTGGAGGCGACCGTCCGGCGCGAGTCCGTGGTCGAGACCCTGCGGCGCGAACTGGGCTGCGGTCCCGAGGATGCCCTCGGCGCGCCGGTGCCCGAGCTCCCCGACGGCATCGACCCGCCGGCCCGGGTGGCTCAGCTCGAGTCGGAGCTGGCGGCCATCGGTCCGGTCAACCCGCTGGCCATGGAGGAGCTGTCCGAGCTGGGCGAGCGACACCGGTTCCTGGAGTCCCAGGTCGAAGACGTGCGCAAGGCCCAGCGGGAGCTCCGCCAGGTGATCCGGACCCTCGACGAGGAGATCATGCACGTGTTCGACTCGGCCTTCGCCGACGTCAACGAGCACTTCTCCAACCTGATCACATCGCTCTTCCCCGGAGGCACCGGCCGGCTGTCGCTGACCGACCCCGAGAACCTGCTCGACACCGGGGTCGAGGTGGAGGTCCGACCGGCCGGACGCAACGTGCGGCGGCTGTCGCTGCTGTCCGGCGGTGAGCGTTCGCTGGTGGCCATGGCCTACCTCTTCGCGGTGTTCCGGAGCCGGCCCTCGCCCTTCTACCTGATGGACGAGGTCGAGGCGGCGCTTGACGACGTCAACCTGATGCGGTTCCTCGCCCTGGTCAACGAGTTCCGGGAGGAGGCGCAGCTCATCATCGTCTCCCACCAGAAGCGGACCATGGAGGCGGCCGACGCGCTCTACGGCGTCACCATGGCCCCCGGTGGCTCATCGAAGGTGGTCAGCCAGAAGGTGCCCCGGGACCGGACCGCGCTCGACGCGTTCGACGCCGCTCCGACCGCCACGCCCGATGCCCATCCGGTTGCCCCCGTGGCCCCGGTGGACGTGCCCGAGCTGGAGACAGACGTCGTCGCCGCGACCGACGACGGGCCGGAGGACGCGGTGGAGCAGCCGGAGGTCGATCCGGTGGCCGGGCCGGAGGGCGCGGCCAACCCGGACCGGACGGCAAGGCCGACGCTCAACGAGATCGCCAGGAGGATGGACGCACCGGCCGGGGGCGGATCGGCGGGCGACGGAGCCCCCACCGTTGCCGGGCCCGTGGGCGGACCCGACCTGTGACCGATCCGGCACTGCTGACGGCCACCTCCGATGTCCTCATCGGCATCGTCGTGGCCGTTCCTGTCGTGCTCGTGGCCGGCGGGATCGCCGTCGCCAGCCGTCGACGGGGCGGCAACGGGGCGACCGACGACCGGACCTCGGGTGGCGTGGCCGTCGCCGAGCGGGGGCCGGCCGCCGGAGGAGCGGTCGCTCCCGGCCCGGCGCCGTCGGGTGCGACTGCGCCTCTTGAGGTTGCGCCGGGTGTCGTCGAGGTGCGGGAGCCTGCAGCCGAGCCAGAGACGGTGCCGGCGCCCGAGCCGGCCACGTATCGTGGCCGGCTCGGCAAGGCCCGGGGCTTCCTCTCCGGGTACATCGGATCGGTCCGGTCGCGGGGGAAGATCGACGCCACCACCTGGGACGAACTGGAGGAGGCGCTGATCCGCGCCGATGTCGGTGTCGGCTCCACGGACGCACTCGTCGACGACCTGCGCTCCCGGGTGAAGGCGGGTGAGATCGGAGGACCCGACGCCCTGGTCGACGCGCTGAAGGCCGATCTGGTCGCCATGCTGACCACCGATTCGTCCGGCCTCGCCCCGATCGGTGCCGGTCGCGAGCCAGCGGCTGAGGGGACGGCCGGTCCCTCCGTCGACGTCTGGCTGTTCGTGGGGGTGAACGGCGTGGGGAAGACCACCACGGTCGGCAAGGTGGCCACCCGCCTCTCCCGATCGGGTACCCGGGTGCTGCTGGCGGCCGGCGACACGTTCCGGGCCGCGGCGGGCGAGCAGCTCAGCCTGTGGGCCGAGCGGTCGGGCGCGGACATCGTCCGAGGTGCCGAAGGCGGCGATCCGAGTTCGGTGGTCTTCGACGCCGTGCAGCGTGCAGCGTCCAAGGGTTTCCCTCTGGTGCTGGCCGACACTGCCGGCCGCCTGCACAACAAGGTCAACCTCATCGAGGAACTCAAGAAGATCCGCCGCGTATCGGACCGGGACCCGGGCCACGTCACCGAGGTGTTGTTGGTGCTCGACGCCACCACAGGCCAGAACGGTCTGGCGCAGGCCAAGGTGTTCCTCGAGGCGGTCGAGGTCTCGGGGGTGGTGCTGACCAAGCTGGACGGGACGGCCAAGGGCGGCATCGTCGTGGCCATCCAGCGCGAGCTCGGCCTGCCGGTCAAGCTCGTCGGCCTGGGCGAGGGGGCGGACGACCTGGTCGACTTCGACCCCGAGGCCTTCGTCGACGCCCTCTTCTAGAGGTCGGGGCCCCGGGGTCGGGCCCGGAGCGATCCCCCGGTTCGGGTCCTGTTGCACGGTCCACGCTCCAGGAGCCCGCAGCGCTCGTCCGAGGTGCAACTTGGTTTTCGCAACGTGCGCACAATATGCGCACATTGCGAAAACCTTTTTGCCGGCGGAGAGCTCTTACCGGCGGACAGCTGGCGCCCTCGACCATCGCCAAGACCTGCGCTCGACGGCGTGCGGAATGACAGGAGCGGCCAACTCGACGACCCGCGCCCGTCCGTGGGGCGATTGGTGTTCGGGTAGCCTGAGCAACCCATGTTCGAGAGCCTGACCGACCGATTCGACGGCATCCTCACCCGACTCCGGGGTCGGGGCCGGCTGACCGAGGCCGACGTCGACGAGGTCCTCCGTGAGATCCGCACCGCACTGCTCGAGGCGGACGTCGAGATCGGGGTGGTCCGTACCTTCACGACCGCGGTGCGCGAGCGGTGCGTCGGTCTGGAGCTGTCCCAGAGCCTGAGCCCGGGCCAGCAGGTCATCAAGATCGTCAATGAGGAACTCGTCGCCATCCTGGGTGGCGAGACCCTCCGCATCACCTACGCCAGCCGACCCCCGACGGTGGTCCTTCTTGCCGGCCTGCAGGGTTCGGGTAAGACCACCGCGTCGGCCAAGCTGGCCCGCTGGTTCAAGCAGCAGGGGCGCAACCCCCTCCTGGTCGGCGCCGACCTCCAGCGGCCGGCGGCCGTCGAACAGCTCCGGGTGTTGGGCGGTCAGGCCGGCGTGTCGGTGTTCTCGGAGTCGACGGACCCCGTCGCCGTGGCCACTGCCGGCCTCGAGGAGGCGAAGCGACTGGGCCGGGACGTGTTGATCGTCGACACCGCAGGACGGCTCTCCATCGACGAGGACCTCATGGACGAGATCCGCCACATCGCCGCGGCCGTCCAACCCGACTACACGTTCCTGGTCATCGATGCCATGACCGGTCAGGACGCCGTGTCCACCGCCCAGGCCTTCCATGCCGCGCTCTCGCTCGACGGGGTCATCCTGACCAAACTCGACGGCGATGCCCGCGGCGGGGCGGCACTGTCGGTCAAGGAGGTGGTGGGCCGGCCCATCGCGTTCGCCTCCACCGGCGAGAAGCTCGAGGACTTCGACCAGTTCCACCCCGATCGCATGGCCGATCGCATCCTCGGGATGGGGGACGTGCTCAGCCTCATCGAGCAGGCCGAGCGGACGATGGATCAGGACGTCGCCACCAAGGGTGCCGCCGCCATCATCGAGGGCCGATTCACCCTCGAGGACTTCCTCGAACAGCTCCAGCAGGTGAAGAAGATGGGCTCGATCTCCGGGATGATGTCGATGCTTCCCGGCATGTCGAAGGATCTGAAGCAGGCGTCCGAGTCGATCGACGACCGTCAGATCGGCCAGGTTGAGGCCATCATCCGGTCCATGACCCCCGGGGAGCGGGTCGACCCGGCGGTAATCGACGGATCCCGACGGGTCCGGATCGCCAACGGAAGTGGGACGACCACCGCCGACGTCAACGCACTCCTCAAGCAGTTCAAGGAGATGCAGAAGATGATGAAGGGGTTCGGTAAGGGTGGTCCCGGCGGGGTCCTCGGCGGCCTCGGCGGCCTGCTCGGGCGCGGACCCAAGGGGGCGAACGGGCCGGGCCTGTCCCCGAAGGCGATGGCCGACATGGCCGCCATGGGCGGCGACCTGCCGACGCTCGGTGCGGGCGCTGCCCCCGGGGCACCGGCCAATCCGTTCGCCTCCGCCGGTGGAGCACCCCGTGGCGGCAAGAAGGGCAAGGGCGGCAAGAAGGGCAAGGGCGGCGGCCGGGTAACCCCCAAGGCCCGCTGACTGGGAGACCGGGGTGTCCGACAGGCCTGATCCGGGCCCGATCGGGGCTCGAACCGTCGCCTGTGCACACGGACCCCCTCTTTGGTGGGAGACTGTCGCTCGGCCTCGGCCCGGAGCGCACAAGCGATCCACCACCACCAGACAGCGCTTCCATTGGAAGACACCATGCAACAGAGGAGTTACCGTGGCAGTAAAGCTCCGCCTCGTGCGGATCGGGAAGAAGAAGCAGCCGACGTACCGGCTGGTGGCGGCGGACAGCCGTTCGCCCCGCAATGGGCGGTTCATCGAGATCGTCGGCACGTACGCCCCCCGGGGCAAGTCCCTGGCTGAGCCTGACGCCGTCATCCAGATCGACAATGCCAAGGCGGTCAAGTGGCTGTCGCAGGGTGCCCAGCCCACCGAGCGTGTCCAGAAGCTGCTGCAGCAGTCGGGCGCCCTCGACGAGTTCGCATCGGCCAAGGCGGCCACGTGACCGACGAGATGGCCATGGACTCCGTTGACGACGTCAACACCCTCGACGACTTCTCCGAGGATGACGACGACGACGCCGGCAACCGGGTCTCGGGCGGTACGCCGCTCGCCGTTGTCACCTATCTGGTCCATTCCATCGCCTCGGACACCGAGGCCGTGGTGATCAACACCGAGGAGCGGGGCGACAGCGTCCGGTTCCGCATCCACGTTGCCCCCGAGGACATGGGTCGGGTGATCGGCCGTCGTGGCCGGGTGGCCCAGGCCATCCGCACCGTGGTCGCCGCAGCCGGCGCACGCGACGGGGTCCAGACCAGCGTCGACATCGTCGACGACTGAACCGCCGGTGCTCTCTCCGGCCCCCGGCGACGGCGTCGCCGGAGCCGGCGCCTCCAGCGAAGGCAGACCGGGTGGCGACGGTGCCGGATCCGAACAGGAGACCTTGCTCGGAGTGGGCAGGATCGTGAAGCCCCACGGACTCCGCGGCGACGTCATCGTGTCGCTGACCACGAACCGGGTCGAGCGGGCGGCTGCCGGTTCCGTGCTCCATGCCGCCGACGGGCGATCCTTCGAGATCGTGCGCTCCACTCCCCATCAGGGGCGGTACATCGTCACGTTTCGCGGGGTCGACGGAATCGATGCCGCGGAGTCCCTGCGGGACACGCCGCTGTTCGCCACCCCGCTCGAGGATCCCGAGGCCCTGTGGGTCCACGACCTCATCGGGTCGGCCGTAGTCGACCAGGGCGGCGCTCATCTCGGGACGGTGGTGGGTGTGGAGGCCAATCCGGCCAGCGATCTGTTGGTGCTCGCCGGCGGTGCGCTCATCCCCCTCCGTTTCGTCATCGCCTCGGAGCCGGGTGTCCGGGTGACCGTCGACATCCCCGACGGCCTGCTCGACCTGGCATGAGCGGGTCCGGCGGCGATCCGGGTCCGGTCCCTGCGCCTGCTCCCTTCCGGGTGGATGTGTTCACCCTCTTCCCCGAGGTCGTCGACCACTACGGATCGACCTCGATCCTCGGACGGGCTCGGGACCGGGGACGGTTGGAGCTCCGCGTCCACGATGTGCGTGACGCCGCCCACGATGTCCACCGCACGGTCGACGACTCGCCGTTCGGTGGGGGAGCGGGCATGGTGCTCACCCCCGGGCCCGTCTTCGAGGCGGTCGAGACGGTGGAGGCCGGCCCCGACGGACTCTTCCGGCCGTTGCTCCTTCTGTCGGCCTCGGGACGCCGCTTCGACCAGAACATGGCCCGGGACCTGGCCGGCGCACCCGGGGGGTTCTCGCTGCTCTGCGGTCGCTACGAGGGGGTGGACCAGCGGGTGGCGGACCATCTGTGCGACGGGGAGCTTTCGATCGGCGACTTCGTGCTCGCCGGAGGCGAGCTGGCCGCTCTGGTGGTCGTCGAGGCCGTGGCCCGCCTCCTGCCCGGCGTGCTGGGCAACGAACAGTCGACCGACGAGGAGAGTTTCGGGGCCGGGCTGCTCGAGTACCCGCAGTACACCCGGCCCGCTGAATTCCGCGGGTTCGAGGTCCCCGAAGTCCTGCGTTCCGGGGATCACGGCAGGGTGCAGGCGTGGAGGCGGGCTCAGGCCCTGGTCAGAACGTTGCAGCGCCGTCCTGACCTCGTCACCGGGAGGGGTGGACTGACCGACGAGGAGGTACGTCTGCTGGCGGCGCACGGCGAAGTGCGCCTGTTGCGCGATCACGGCTACGATTGAGGAGCCTCGTCGGCGCCGGAGCACTCCGGTGTCCCTAACGACGTCGAGTGCGCGCCGGCCGTTCCGCGGTGGCGACGCAAGCGACACCGACGGGTGTGAGTTCGAACCACCTTCGAAAGAGACGCGTCCCATGAACCCGACCGACATCATCGACCGTGACAGCCTGCGGGACGACATCCCCGAGTTCCGGCCCGGAGACACCGTCAAAGTGCACGTCCGGGTGATCGAGGGCACACGTGAGCGGGTCCAGGTGTTCCAAGGAGCGGTCATCCGCCGTCAGGGCACCGGCCTCCAGGAGACCTTCACGGTCCGCAAGGTCAGCTTCGGTGTGGGTGTCGAGCGGACGTTCCCCGTGCACTCCCCGGTCATCGACCATACCGAGGTCGTGTCGTACGGCGACGTCCGGCGGGCCAAGCTGTACTACCTGCGCGACCGCCACGGCAAGGCGGCCAAGATCAAGGAACTGCGGACTGCACGCTCCTGATCGTGCCTCTCGGGTCGGGCCGGACGACATCCAGCCGGGCATGACGACGCGGCCTTTCCTCCGATGAGCGAGGAGGACCTCGAGCGGTACGAGTCCGAGATCGAACTGGCCCTGGTGCACGAGTACCGGGCCGTCGTCCCGCTGTTCGCGTATGTGGTGGAGACCGAGCGGCGCTTCTATCTGGCCAACACCGTCGACGTGACGGTGCGGTCCGACACCTCGCCCGCGTGCGTCGAAGTGGTGCTGACCGACGCTTGGGTCTGGGACATGTACCGACCCGCCCGTTTCGTCCCGTCGGTCCGCATCCTGACATTCCGCGACGTGAACATCGAGCGCCTTCCCGACAAGGATCTGTGAGTCGGAACCCGTGAGCCCGGGCGAACCGTCCGGGGCGGACCACCGCCGGGCCCTCGGTCAGGCCGGTGAGGACATCGCCGCTGCCTGGTACGAGGACAACGGCTACGAGGTGCTCGAGCGCAACTGGCGTCGACGCGAGGGCGAGATCGACCTCATCGCGCGCAAGGGGCGCACCGTCGCCTTCTGCGAGGTGAAGACCCGCTCGACCGACGCCTTCGGCACGGGTGCCGAGTCGGTTCTGGCGGCCAAGCAGCGCCGCATCCGTCGTCTCGCCTCCCGGTGGCTGGCCGAACTCACGCCCGCCTCGGGCCGCCCTCTCGTGGACCTGCGCTTCGACGTCGTGTGCATCACCGCCGGCGTGGTCGACGTGGTCGAGGACGCATTCTGACGATCGGGCCGGGCGGTATCTCGTAGGCTCGTCCGGTGACCCGAGCCTGGCAGACCCTGATCGTCGAGCGGACCGAGGGCGTCGTGTCCGTCACGATGAACCGTCCCGAGCGCAAGAACGCGGCAAACGGCACCATGTTCGGGGAGCTGCTGGCCGTCTTCGACGAGGTGGCGTGGGACCGGGACGACCGCGTGCTCGTCCTGACCGGCACCGGTGATGCGTTCTGCTCCGGTGCCGACCTCTCGGACTCCTCGGTCGTGGCCGGACGTCCCGGCGACCCCTACCTGAGCCAGATGCGGGCCGTCGGTGACGTGATCCTCCGCCTCCATCGCCTGGCCAAACCCACCATCGCCAAGGTGGGTGGCGTCGCCGCCGGTGCGGGGATGTCGCTGGCCATCGGGTGCGACCTGGTGGTGGCCTCCGAGTCGGCCCGGTTTTCGCAGATCTTCGCCAAGCGGGGGCTCTCGGTCGACTGCGGTGCTTCGTGGCTGCTGCCCCGGATGATCGGACTGCACCGGGCAAAGGAGCTGGCCTACTTCGCCGACATCCTGAGCTCGACCGAGGCGGCGGCGTTCGGTCTGGTCAACCGGGTGGTGCCCGATGCACAGCTCGACGAGTTCGTCGACGGGTGGGCCCGCCGCCTTGCCGAGGGCCCGCCGATCGCCCTGTCGCTCACCAAGAGCATGCTGAACAATTCGATGGCCGTCTCCATGGAGCAGGCCGTCGAGGACGAGGCACGGGCACAGGCCGTCAATTTCGCCACCCGGGACACCCGCGAGGCGCTGAGCGCGTTCGCCCAGAAGCGCCAGCCGAGGTTCGAGGGCCGGTAGCCCCGGGCCGTGCGCCGGGGTTGAGACACCCACCACCTACGGTGCGAACGGTGCCTCGAGGGCCGTCGGCACCGCTGGACAGATCGACCCGACCTCGGACCACTTGATCCCGAGGAGCCCTCCCCAGTCCCTTTGCGTGCCATGGGAGGCACCGTGATCGCCAGCATTCCTTCAGCAGTCCTCCTCGGAGTCGACGGACGTTCTGTGTCCGTCGAGGTCCATGTGTCCAACGGGCTCCCCGGCCTCACCATGGTCGGCCTCCCCGACGCCGCCGTACGCGAATCGCGCGATCGGGTGCGGGCCGCCCTGGTCTCGAGTGGCCTGGCCTGGCCTCGCCGACGGGTGACGGTGAACTTGGCGCCGTCTGGCATGAAAAAGGCAGGGTCCGGGCTCGATCTGCCCATCGCCATGGGCATCCTGGTGGCCTCGGGCGTGGTCGCCCCCGAGGCGGTGGCCGGTCACGCCTTCGTGGGCGAGCTCGGCCTCGACGGCTCGCTCCGAGGGGTGCCGGGCACCATGGTGCTGGCCGGGGCCCTTCTGTCCCACCGCCTGGTCGTCGCCGACGCGAACATGCGGGAGGCCCGGCTGGCCGGTGGTGACTGCATTTCGGCGCCCACGCTGGCCGAGCTGGTCGCCCGCTGCACCGGCCGGCACCCCTGGTCGGACGCTCCCACAGCCGATCCGACCTCACCCGACGCGGCGGCCGGGGGCCGGGCGCCCGGATGTGACGACGTGGTGCAGGCCGATCTCCGTGACGTCCTCGGCCAGCCGATCGCGCGGCGTGCGCTCGAGGTCGCGGCCACCGGCGGGCACCATCTCTTGATGGTGGGACCGCCCGGAGCGGGCAAGACCCTCCTCGCCACCCGGTTGGCCGGGCTGTTGCCCGATCTCGACCCGGACACGTCGCGTGTCGTCACCCGGATCCACTCCGCCGCCGGTGGATCGACGACGGTCGACCGGCTGGTGACCCGGCCCCCGTTCCGCGCCCCCCATCACGGGGTGTCCTCGGTGGCGCTCGTCGGAGGTGGGAGCGTGGCCATGCGGCCAGGTGAGATCGGCCTCGCCCATGGTGGGACCCTGTTCCTCGACGAACTGGGGGAGTTCCCGACGACGATCCTCGATGCGCTGCGCCAGCCTCTGGAGGAGGGTGTCGTCCGGGTGAGTCGGGCCCGGGGATCGATCACCTACCCGGCACGGTTCCTGTTGGTCGCGGCGATGAACCCGTGCCCCTGTGGGGAGGGAGGGGTCCCGGGGAGTTGCCGGTGCTCGCCCGGGGCCCGGTCCCGCTACGCCCGACGGCTGTCCGGTCCACTCCTCGACCGGTTCGACATCGCCATCCGCATCGAGCGGCCGGCGGCCCGCGACCTTGTCTCGCCCACCCCTGGTGAGGGAACGGCACCGGTGGCCGCCCGGGTGATGGCGGCCCGCCGGAGGGCCGAAGAACGCGGTGTCAGGGTGAACGCGGAGCTGCCCGGCCCGGGACTCGACGAGTCGGCGCCGCTCGACGACGAGGCGAAGGAGTTGCTCGAACGCCACCTGTGCTCGGGTCGGTTGAGCGCCCGCGGGCTCCACCGGGTCCGTCGACTGGCCCGCACGGTGGCCGACCTCGATGGCGCAGGGGCGACCGTCGCCGTGCACCATCTGACCGAAGCGCTCTTCCTTCGGGGCAGTCGCTCACTCGTGCTCGGCGAGGAGATCCGATGACCGAGGGGAGCGCCACCGATCCGGCCTTCGCCGCCGCCCTGTTGGGGCTGGCGGGCATGACCCCGGTGCGCCTGGCCCGCCTTCTCGACGGATTCGGTCCGAAGATGGCATGGAACGCAGTGCGGGCCGGCACCCACCCCGGGGATCCGGCGCGCCGGTTCGTCGGCGCGGCCCGCGCCACTGATCCGTCCGAAGTGGGACGCCGGTACGCCGAGGCCGGGATCGAGGTCCTCCTGCCCGACCGACCCGGCTATCCGGCGGCACTGGTGGGAGACCTGGGCGCGCCGGCCGTCCTCTGTGCCTCGGGCGACCCGTCGGTACTCGAGGCCCGACCGGCCGTGGCCGTCGTCGGGACCCGTTCGGCCACCCCGTACGGTGCGAAGGTGGCCTCCGCCCTCGGCAAGGACCTGGCCGCGGCCGGTGTGGTGGTGGTCTCCGGCCTCGCACGCGGGATCGACGCGGCCACGCATAGCGGGGCGCTGGCCGCTGGGGACGGGGCCGCCCCACCGGTTGCCGTGGTCGGCACAGGGCTCGACCGGCCCTACCCGAAGGAGAACAGCATCCTCTGGCGGCGGGTCGCCTCCGCCGGGGTCGTGCTGTCCGAGGCGGCCCTCGGTACCGAGCCACGGCCCAGGGTCTTTCCGGCCCGCAATCGGATCATCGCCGCTCTGTCCGACGTGGTCGTCGTGGTCGAGAGCCATCGGGACGGCGGGTCGCTCTACACGGCGGAGGCGGCCGCCCGCCGATCGATCCCGGTGTGCGCGGTCCCGGGGTCCGTGTACAGCCGGTCATCGTCGGGTACCAACGGGCTGCTCGTCGACGGTTGCACGCCCGTCCGCGACGCCGACGATGTGCTGGCTGCGGTGGCCCTTGCCCGCCAGGGCCGAGGCATGGCCACCCCGTTCGTTCCCGTTTCGGACCGACGCTCCCCGGGCCGCGGGGCGCAGGGTCGTGGGACGGCGGTCCCGGCCGACCGTGTGGAGCGCTCGGTGTGGGAGGCCGTCGACGACACCCCGACCTCCGTGGAGACGGTGCTCCTACGGACGGGCCTGTCGCTGTCCGCGCTGACCGCGGCCGGCGAGGAGCTGGTCGAGCGGGGGCTGCTGACCGCCGGGGCAGGGTGGTGGTCCCGGGCCTGACGGTCAGGGCGCGGGGTAGGACCCCTGCTGCCAGCCGATGGAGGAGGTGGATACCGGACCGGCCGTCGGGACGTTGGACGGGGAGGGCGCCGTGCACGACGACTGTCCGGTCTGCGCCCCGTACCAGGTCCCGCCGCTCGGCGACCACCACACCACCCAGCAGGTGCCGTCGGACGCCAGGGCGGTCAACGTCACCGCAGTCCCGGTCCCGGTCCCCGCCACCGTCGAGGCGACGCTCACCGTGCCGGGGCCGGTGGATGGTCCCGAGGCGAAACTGATCGAGGGATTGGATGCCTGCAGGGTGGCCGGTTGGGCACCCTGTCCACCCGCGTCGGCCTGCTCGGCCGACGTGAGGCCTGAGGCGAGGTTCTGCTGTACCTCGGTGGCATCGGCGGCCGCCACGGCCTCGTTCGGAGTGTCGGACGACGTCCCCGAGCCCGAGGAGCCGGAGATTCCCGTCGCTTTGAGTGCGACGAGCACGAGCAGAGCGGTGATCATCAGACTGGCAGCCGTGACCACCATGGAGAGGCCCCGGTCGTCCGTGGATCTCCGTCCCACCAGGCGATGTTCCATGAGTTGCTCCTGACGGGAGGTCTCGACCAGGCCCACCGCCGATCGACGGGAAGTGGTACTCTGACCACTCAGAGTAGTAGTTTAACTTCCCTCGGTGGTAAAACGCTACTGTGCGGTCCATGGCCGGGCACGATCGCGACGACGCACGGTTCGGTGGACTCGGGCTCTGGCTGGCCGCTCCCGACGGCGACGGGGCTGACCGGGCCGACGGGATCCTCGATCGGGCGACAGCCGCGGCCCGAGCAGCCGAGCAGGCCGGCTTCGGATCGGTCTGGGTGTCGGAGTCGGTCGATGTCGAACCGGCCGGCGTTCCCTACGAGGCGTACTCACTGCTCGGCGCGCTGGCGGTCACGACCGGACGGCTGCATCTCGGCGCGGTGGCCGAAGGGGCGGAACGGCGGGCTCCGTCGATCCTGGCCAAGATCGTCACCGGGGTGGACGTGATCTCCCACGGCCGCGCCGTGCTCTCGCTCGACGGGGACTGTGCCGACGAGACCGACCCCGAGCGGTTGTGCGAAGCGGTGGCCGTGTGCCGGGCCGTGCTCGAGGACGAGTTGCCGGCCTACTCGGGGAGGATCTACACGGTCGACGGGGCCGTCAACCGGCCGCGTCCGGTACAGGTCGGTGGTGTTCCGATCGTCGTCTTCGTGCACGGGACCGGGCCGGGACGGGCGGGTCTGCTCGAGGTGGGTGCCCGGTCGGCGGACGCCGTCGTCGCCGACGGTGGGGTCGACGGTGTCCGTGAGGCCGCGCGAGCCGCCGCTGATCACCGTCGCGGGCGGACGACTCCGGACGGTTCGGTCGAAGTCGTCGGATCTGTCGGCGTCGACGACGATGGGCTGATTGGGCGGATCGCCGGCGTGCGGACGGCCGGGGCGACCGGCTGTCTGGTCCGTATCCCGTACCCGTGGGATCCCGCGATCGTCGAGGATCTGTCGACCGCCTGGTGACCGGCGCCCAGCGGGTGGATGGCAGTCGTCCTGCGGAGATCACCCGTACATCGATGATCGGGTGGCCGGTTCGACCCGATCCCAAGGAAGTCCGCACGGCCCTGTCCTCGGCAAACCATCCACGCCGTCAAGGAAGTTGCGTGGAACGATGACCCCGCGGATCCAGACGACCGGTCCGGGCCCACGGAACTAGAAGGCGGTGTGCAGTGAGCGGTGTACTCGGCGCGGTCACGACAACAATTCCGGGATTCCCGACGGGCGGGACGGGTCCGGGATTTTCGAGCGGTTCATCGACATTGACGGTGCCGGGCGCCTCGAGCACCGGGTCCGGAGTCGTCAACTCGGTGCTGGGAGTGTCGTCGATTGCCAGCGCGCTGATCGAGGTCGTGGCGCTGGTGACCGTGCTCTCCGTGGTGGGAATCGTCGTCATCGCGGTCGTGGCCAATCGGGCCGATCCCGATCCGACCGGACGACGACCCCAGTCGGTCTACTTCTTCATGGTGTCGTATGTGGCGATCACCACGGCGATCAGCGGATCCGCGTATGTCGTGGCCGCCATCCTGGTGTTGACCGCCCACCACACCGCATCGGTGGGCCACGACATCGACCGGCTGCTGCTGGCCGGCGCGCTCGTGACGATCGTCAGTCTGTGCGTGCTCTCCGTCCACGTCCGCCGTGGCCTCACACTGGCCCGGGCGGACGACTCGCTGTCGAACCCGTCGAAGCGGGTCGGTCAGACCTACGTCGCCGTCGTCTCGTTCGTGTCGATCCTCGTCGTGCTCGTCACCTCCGTCCTGGCCATCTACACGCTGTTCGCCATTGCCGCACCGGGGACGTTCGGTTCCTTCGGTGGTCGGGGATGGGCTGTTCGCGTACTGATCGAGTCGGTGTACCTGCTCCTCGTGGCGACCTACCTGCTCTGGAGGCACAGCTCGCTGCTCACCCCCGGGCTCGGGATCTTCGCAAGAAAGGTCAGCGGCTCCGGTGGGATCGGATCCGCACCCCTCGGTGAGCCTCCGGCACCCCAACCGCTGGGGTAGGAGGTGAGGGCTCGAGCCCTCCGTCGTACGGGGAGCCCGCACCACGACGGCCCTCAGGGCGCGACGGGCGTGACGGCAGCGCGAGCAGGACCAGTCCTACCCCGGCGGCGGCGACCGCTGCGCTCACCGCCATGGACAGTTTGCACCCGCTGAGGAACGCGGTACGGGCCGCTCCGGCCAGTAGGACTCCGGTTGTCCCTCCGACGGCCCCCGCAACGGCGAGTGCGCCACCCAGCGATCCGAGGATGGTGTGCGCCACTCCGACCGGAATGTGCCGGCCGGCCAGTGCCACCGCCATGTGATCCTGATAGCGGGTCAGCATCACGCTGCCGACGACGGCGACACCCAGTGCTCCGCCCACCTGGATGGCCACCCCGTTGGTGGCCGATCCGATCCCGGAGTCGCCCTGGGGAACCGAGCCCACGACGGAGTTGGTGGTCGTGGGCATCAGGAGTCCCGTCCCCAAGCCGAGCAACAACATGCCGGGAACCAAGTTGGCATAGGTCACCCCGGCCGTCGACGACGCGGCGATCTGCACCAGACCGCCGGCGATGGCCACCAGTCCGACGGCGGCCGTGGCTTTGACCCCGATGAATCGGGCGACGACGGGGGCCAGGGGTGCGCTCACCCCGAGCACGGCGGCGATGGGCAGGATGCGCAGGCCGGCCTGGAGCGGCGAGTACCCGAGATCGAACTGCAGGAACTGGGTCTGCACGAACAGCGCACCCATCAGTCCGAACAGTCCGAGGCACTCGGCGGCCGCGGCTGCCGAAAAGCTGCGGTTGGAGAAGAACCAGAGTTTGAGCATCGGGTGCCGGCTGTGGGCCTCCCAGGCGACGAATCCGGCGAGGATGGCGAGGCTGACCATGCCGACACCCACGACGGCCGGCGAGGTCCAACCCTCGTTGGGGGCCTGGATGATGGCCCACAGGAGCATGCCGAGACCGGCGATGGACAAGATCGCACCGACGGGATCCGGAGGGTCGGCGTCGGGGTTCCTCGAGTCCGGTACCAGCACGACGGCCCCCACGAATGCGGCGACGACGATGGGGACGTTGACCAGGAAGACGGAGCCCCACCAGAACCTCGAGAGGAGCAGACCCCCTGCGATCGGGCCGATGGCGATTCCGAGCCCGCTGGTCCCGGCCCAGATGC
>JBEKCS010000023.1:0-53198 GCA_050014755.1 Acidimicrobiales bacterium | reverse complement strand
CTTCGTGCAGGGCGGGCAGATCCGCCTCTTCCAGCCGTGGACCATGACCGACACCCTGGACAAGGGCGACCGGTGGACGGTGGCCGAGCTCCAGGCCGAAATGCACAAGCTCGGGGGCTGAGTGGTCCCCCGGGCCGACGGGCCCGGCCCCTCCACGGACGAGGGGTTCGACGCCGGTGAGCTCCGGGAGGCGGAGTCCCTCCTGAGCAGGACCGGCTCGGGCGGCGACGGCGGCATCACCGTGCCCTGGCTCCTGCTGTTCCGCCATCGCATGCACCACAAGGTGGCCGGTTCGGACCGGTACCAGTGGTGGGTGCTGTGGACGGTGCTGGCCGGGCTCTTGTCCGTCAACATCACCTTCACCGTGTTCGTGGTGGCGCTGCCCGAGGTGGCGCGCCAGCTGCACACCACGGTGACCACCCTGACCTGGACGTCGACCGGCCCCCTGCTGGCCTTCGGGGTGGCCGCACCGATCCTGGGCAAGCTCGGCGACCTCCGGGGCTACAAGCGCCTCTACCTGCTCGGGTTGTCCGGGGCCGCGGTCAGCGTCGTGCTGACCGCTTCGGCGCCCACGGCCGGCGTGCTCATCGCCGCCCGCCTCTTCGACGGGATCCAGGGGGCGGCGACCGGGGCCGCCTCGATGGCGCTCGTCCTGCAGGCGTTCTCCCACGAGGACCGGGTCAAGGCGATGGGATGGTGGTCCCTGGTCGGGGCAGGGGGTCCGGTGCTCGGCGTGACCATCGGCGCCCCGATCATCCAGTTCTACGGGTGGCGGGCCCTCTTCTGGGGCGAGCTCCCCCTGATGGCCATCGCCGCCGTGCTGGCCGTCATCGTCCTCCCTTCCCACGACCGCGCCGCCGCGACCGCGGCCGCGGCCCAGGAGCGGACCGGGCGGGCCGTGGCGCCACCGGTGCCCGTGCCCGAGGTGGCCCCCGCCAATACTCCCGACGGGGACGCCGGGACGGAGAGCCCGTGGCGCCGGCTGGACTGGATCGGCTCGATCACCCTGTCCAGCTCGGTGACCGCCGGCCTGCTCGGCCTCAACGTCGCCCCGTCGTGGGGGATGGCGTCGCCGAAGACGCTCGCCCTCTTCGTGGCGAGCGTGGTCCTCGGAGTCGTGTTCGTCCTCCACGAGCGGCGTGTCCCCCGGCCCCTCATCCCGCTCCATTACTTCAAGAAGCGCAACTTCGTCTTCCCACTGGGGGCCCGGGCGTGCGTCAACTTCGCCTACATGGGCGGGTTCTTCCTCTTTCCCATCCTCATGGAGCGCATCTACGGCTACAGCGAGACGAGCGCCGGACTCCTGTCGACCGCCCGCCCGCTCATGTTCTCGCTGTCGGCGCCGATCGCCGGGTACGCGGCCGTCAAGGTGGGGGAGCGGGGGTCGATCGTCGTCGGCACCGCGGCCTTGACCGTGTCCATGCTGGTGTTCACCCAGGTCGGCGCCGATCCGTCCGTCGTGCTCATCGTGGTGGCCCTGGCCCTGTCCGGTCTGGCCAACGGTGTGTCCACCCCGTCCACGGCCTCGTCGGCGTCCAACGAGGTGGCACCCGACGAGCTCGGGGTGATGAGCGCGGCCCAGCTGCTCATCACCCAGATCGGGGTGGTGGCCGGCATCCAGGTGATGGTGACCGTCCAGGCATCGGCCCACGGGGGGACGGGAACACTGGCCTCGTTCCACCGTGCCTATCTGGTCGGTGCCGCGGTGGCCCTGGCCGGCTGCATCTGCGGGTTCTTCGTCAAGAACACGCCGCGTGGAGCGCGGGGCTCGCCGGCCGAGGTGTCGTTGCACTGACGCTCCGTCGCTGCGCCGACGACTTGGACGGGTCGCCCGGGCGGGGCGGGTCTACTCGGTGATGGCTTGGATCCGCGCCGCTATCTCGGCGGCCGTCGGATCCGGTGTGCCCGACTGCAGCGCCATCAGCTTGGCGATGTCGCCCTCCACCTTGATCTTGCCCTGCATGAAGGCCTGGAGCCCGGCCTGGGGGTTGCCCTCGACCAGGATGGCCCGGGCGATGTCGTAGCCGACGGTGACCACCAGATCGGCCGGGTCGATGTGGCCGACGTCGAGGACGAGCTCACCGGTGCTGGTGTCGGCGTGGGCGTGGACCGAGCCCTCGCCGAAGGGAACCTCGACCACCACCAGGTTCATGCGGATCGAGTGCTCGATGCTGCCGCCCTGACCTTCGTACTCGGCGCGGATGGCCCGCGCCGCGTCGAGCCAGTCGTCGCTCAGAAACAGATAGGTGGCCATCGGTGCACCGCTCCTTGCCCGTCGGGTCGTTCCGTCGGTGCGCAACTCTATCCGCCACTCCGGGGCGGTCGACCGGCGACGGCTGGCATGCCGAGGTCGGGCGGGCTGGCCGGCCGCGACCCGTTAGCATCCGGTGGGTGACCGCTCCCATCATGCAAGGTGCCGAGCCGTGGTCCGCCGCGGGCGGGGCCAACGGCGTCCTCGTCCTCCACGGGTTCACCGGGAACCCCCAGTCCATGCGACCGCTGGCCGCCGCGCTGGCCGCGGCCGGCTTCACCGTCGAGCTACCGCTGCTGCCCGGGCACGGCACCGCCGTCGAGGACATGGTCCCGACCCGGTGGGAGGACTGGTCCGGTGCCGCCGAGCGCCAGTTCCAGGCCCTGGCCGCCCGGTGCGACCGGGTGGCCGTGGTCGGCCTGTCGATGGGGGGTGCCCTGGCCTGCTGGCTGGCCGAGCGCCATCCACACGTGGCCGGCATCGCCCTGGTCAACCCCATGGTCCACGCCCCCGACGCCGAATTCCGAGCCGGGATCCAGGCCGTGCTGGACGCCGGGACCGAGGTCTTCGACGCCATCGGCTCGGACATCAAGAAGGAGGGCCCGGTCGAGGCCGCCTATCCGGGCACACCGTTGGCCGCAGTCCTCTCGCTGTTCGAGGGGGTGGACGAGGTCGAGGGTCGGCTGGGGGACATCTCCTGCCCGACGTTGCTGCTGTCGAGCCGCGAGGACCACGTCGTGGACCCGGTCTCCGGCGACGTCCTGGTGTCCTCGGTGGCAGGACCCGTGGAGCGGGTCTTCCTCGAGGACAGCTACCACGTGGCCACGCTGGACAACGACGCCCCGTTGGTCGAGGCCAAGGTGGTGGCGTTCGCCGCCGCCGTCCTGGACGGTCCCGGCGGGGCTCCGGCCTGATGGCCGGGCCCGCCAGGCTGACCCGCGAGGATGTGGCCCATGTGGCCTCGCTGGCCCGGCTCCACCTGAGCGAGGAGGAGCTGGACCTCTTCACCGGACAGCTCGCCCAGGTGCTCGACCACGCCGCCGACGTGTCCTCCCTGGACCTCGCCGGGGTCGAACCCACGGCCCACGCCATGGCCGTGACCAACGTGCTCCGCTCCGACGAGCCCCGGGAGTGCCTGGACCGCGACGAGGTCCTCGGGCAGGCTCCGTCCGTCGAGGACCACCGGTTCCGGGTCCCGCGGATCCTCGGGGAGGCCCCATGACCTCCCCCCGCCCGGCCCTCGAGACGGCCACCATGATCCGGGCCGGTGAGGAGAGCGCCGTCGACGTCCTGGAGCACCACCTGGCCGTCATCGACGCCGGCGAGGAGACGATCCACGCGTTCAACCTGGTGACGGCCGACGCCGCCCGCGAGCGGGCCCGGGCCGTCGACGCCCTGGTTGCCGCGGGCGGGGACCCGGGGCCACTGGCCGGGATCCCGGTCGCCCTCAAGGACAACCTGTGCACCCGGGGCGTGCCCACCACCTGCTCGTCCCGGATCCTGGAAGGGTGGAGGCCTCCCTACGACGCGACGGTGGTCACCCGCCTGGCCGACGCCGGCGCGGTGTGCATCGGCAAGACCAACATGGACGAGTTCGCCATGGGCTCCTCGACCGAGACCTCGGCCTTCGGCGCCACCTGCAACCCCCATGACACCACCCGGGTCCCCGGGGGCTCCTCGGGGGGCTCGGCCGCCGCCGTGGCCGCCGGGTTCGCCCCGCTGGCCCTCGGCTCGGACACCGGGGGGTCGATCCGCCAGCCGGCCGCCCTGTGCGGCGTGGTCGGGATGAAGCCCACCTACGGCACGGTCTCCCGCTACGGGCTGGTGGCCTTCGCCTCGTCTCTCGACCAGATCGGCCCGTTCGCCACCTCGGTGGCCGACGCCGCGCTCCTCTTCGACGTCATCGGGGGGCACGACCCGCTGGACTCGACCTCGCTCAACCGGCCGACCCCCCGGGTGCTCGGGGTGCTCGACGACGGCGTGGACGGCATGACGGTGGGTGTGCTCGCCGAGCTCCTCGACGGGGCCGCTCCCGACGTGGCGGCCCGGGTGCACCAGGCCGCCGAGGCGCTGTCCGCCGCCGGGGCCAGGGTCGAGGAGATCTCGGTCCCCGAGGTCGCCCTCGGGCTGTCCGCGTACTACCTCATCGCCCCGGGCGAGGCGTCGTCCAACCTGGCCCGCTACGACGGCGTCCGCTACGGGCTGCGGGTCGACGCCGAGGACACGGTGGCCATGAACACGGCCACCCGGTCGCAGGGGTTCGGTGCCGAGGTCAAGCGCCGCATCATGCTCGGCACCTACGTGCTGTCGGCCGGCTACATGGACGCCTACTACAACCAGGCCCTGCGGGTGCGCACCAGGATCATCGAGGGGTTCGCCACCGCGTATGCCCGCTGCGACGTCCTGCTCGGGCCCACGGCACCGACGACGGCCTTCGCCATCGGCGCCAAGGTCGACGACCCGCTGACCATGTACCTGTCCGACGTCTGCACCATCCCGTCCAACCTGGCCGGCCATCCGGCGGTGAGCGTCCCCTTCGGACCGGGCGACGACGGGCTACCCGTCGGGGTGCAGCTGCTCGGCCCCGCACTGTCCGAGGGCACGCTCTTCCAGGTGGCGGCGGTGGTCGAGGCCGCGTCCCCCACCCTGGCCGCCCCCCGACTCCCCACAGGAGCACCGTCATGACGCCCGGATGGCAGATGGTCATCGGCCTCGAGGTCCACTGCGAGCTCAAGACGGCCACCAAGCTGTTCTGCGGCTGCCCGAACGTGTTCGGCGACGAGCCGAACACCAACGTGTGCCCGAACTGTCTCGGCCTGCCCGGTTCGCTCCCGGTGCTCAACCAGCAGGCGGTGGAGTTGGCCATGGCCATCGGCACGGCCCTGCACTGCGAGATC
The DNA here is from genome assembly GCA_050014755.1 of Acidimicrobiales bacterium. Lineage (GTDB taxonomy): Bacteria > Actinomycetota > Acidimicrobiia > Acidimicrobiales > RAAP-2 > Bog-756. Next base: position 48,050 of record JBEKCS010000023.1, on the reverse strand, counting down.
CGGCCGTCCACGTTCCACCGCAAGAACTACTTCTACCCGGACCAGGCCAAGGACTACCAGATCAGCCAGTACGACGAGCCGTTGAACGTGAACGGCCACCTGGACCTGCCCGACGGCTACCGGGTCGGGATCGAGCGGGCCCACATGGAGGAGGACACCGGCAAGACCAGCCATGCCGGCACCTCGGGTCGCATCCACGGCGCCGACTACTCACTGGTCGACTACAACCGGTCGGGCGTCCCCCTGGTCGAGATCGTGAGCGCACCCGACATGCGCACGGCCGAGCAGGCCCGGGCCTACGTGACCGAACTGCGGGCCATCCTGGTGGCGTCCGGCGCCTCGGACGGCAAGATGGAGGAGGGGTCGATGCGGGTCGACGCCAACGTCTCGGTCCGGCGCAGTGCGGACGAGCCGTTCGGGACCCGCTGCGAGATCAAGAACCTCAACTCGGTCCGGTCGCTCGGCCGGGCCATCGAGTTCGAGGCGCAGCGCCAGATCGCCCTCATCGAGTCGGGCGACAAGGTGGTCCAGCAGACGCGCCACTGGGACGAGGGAGCCGGACGGACCCAGGCGTTGCGGTCGAAGGAGGACGCCTACGACTACCGCTACTTCCTCGAGCCGGACCTGGTGCCCCTGGTGCCCGACGCCGAGTGGATCCGGGCCGTCGGCGAGACGCTCGGGATGATGCCGGCCGAGCGCCGGGCCCGGTTGGTGGCGCTGCTCGACCAGGCCGGTGGGGCGACCGATGCGCAACGCGACCAGGTGACGACCGTGGTCGACCTCGGGCTCGACGACCTGGTGGTCGAGGCCGTGGCCGCGGGCGTGGGCACCGCGCTGGCCTTGGCCCGTACGGCCAACGAGGCGGCTACCGACGCCGACGCGGCACGGGCCCTCGACGCCAAGTCGTATGTGGCGTTGCTCACGCTCGAGGCCCAGGGCTCGCTGTCGGCCACCCAGGCCAAGGCGGTGCTGGCCGAGCTGTTCGCCCGGCGGGGCGGCGATCCGGTGGCCATCGCCCGCGACAAGGGGTTCGAGGCCATGTCCGAGGACTCCCTGGCCGAGATCGTGGCCCAGGCCGTCAACGACCATCCCGACGAGTGGGCCCGGTACTGCGAGGGCGACGACAAGCTGGCCGGCTTCTTCACCGGGCTGATCATGAAGGCGACCAAGGGCCAGGCCAACGGCAAGGCCGTCGCCGGCGAGCTCCGGCGACTACGGGGCTGAACCTGCGCCGACGTCGTCGGCAACGTCGCGCATGGTGAGGGACCGCATGCCCTCGGTGGTGGCCAGACGGTCGTATTCGTCGAGGAACCGGTCGAGGAACGCGAAGCTCTCTGCGGGGTGACGGGCGAAGTTGTGGGGGTGCCACCACAGATGGAAGATGCGGCCCCGGCGGGCGGCATCCTGCAGGCCGCTGACCAGGCGTCGCAGCTGCAGGGGCGCCAGGCGCCGGCGCTCCGGCGAGTACGGCCGCAGGAACGCACTGGCCGGCAGGTCGCACAGACCGTCGGGTCGCAGCAACGAGTCCCAGGCCGCCGTGGGGGGAGGGGTGAGCCCGGCGTAGGTGTCGACCAGTCGGGTGGCCCGGTCGATCCGGCTGTGTTCGCTGTGGGCCCGGGCTTCGTGACCGCGTGAGGGCTGCGGCCCCCGGAAGCAGGTGAAGCCGTTGTCGATGACCGCGCCCGCATACCCGGGGTTCCACTGGTTGCGGGGCAGGACCAGGCTGGTGAGGGTGAGTCCGTGCCGACCGGCCGCGGCCTGGGCTGCGGCCAGGTCGGCCCGGAAGTCCTCCTCCGACTGCCCGCTCTCCAGGCAGTAGAAGTGGGAGTAGGTGTGCGAGGCGACCTCTTGTCCGGGCAGGGCCGCGAGCTCGCGCACCAGTGACCCGGCCAGGTGCTCGGGATCGGCGAGCTCGTCCACCCCCACCGTCTGGCGGAAGGCGTCGAACTCGGCGCGCGCATAGGACGGCCGGCGGGTCGGGCCGCCGGCTTCGAGCTCGTCCCTCGTCGAGGCGAAGAGGAATCCGACGGTGGCCCAGGTGGCCCGGATCCCCCGCTCCGCGAACCGGGTGGCCAGCTCCGACCCGACGGGGCGGGACGCAGCCAGCTCGGCGTAGGCCGGACTGCCGGGCAGGACGTGGTCGCGGCTGCCCCAGTGCAGTTCGAAGTCGAGGGAGATGACCAGGGCTCCCGGCCGCTCGGCCGTCATCGGACGTTCCGGACGATCCGGCGGTACAGGTACCCCCACACGGTCGGGTGAAAGTAGAGACGGCTCCCGTCCGACGGGATGTCCTCGACGAGGGGTGACGGCTTCTTCCCGTCCAGTACGGCGGTCACCTCGGCGCCCAGCAGGGGGAGGCCGGCGACCAGATGGAGATAGGCGAGCGTGGCGATGGTGTCGTGGGGCTCGGGGGTGAAGTAGGCCCGGGCCAGCACCCCGCCGGTGTCGATACCCGGGTCGACCAGGTGGACCGTGGTGCCGACCAGGTCACGATGGCCTTCGGCCAGGGCCCAGTAGCCTCCGTGGACGCCCCGGTATCGGGGGGTGATCCCGGCGTGGGTGTTGATGACCGGACACGAGATGGCGTCCAGCACCCTTCCGGCGATGATGCGGGTGCCGTTGACGACGACCACGGTCGGATCGAGCGATCGGATGAGCTCGACGGTGGCCGGATCGTTGATCGAGGTCACCTGATGGACGTCGGCCACTGCGGCCGTGCTGAGCCCGGCTGCGGCCACGATGTCGTCGATGCGCTGACGGCCTCGGCGACGCAGGCCCGGGAGGACGAGGACGACCAGCAGTATCTGACCGATGACGGTGGTCCATCCCACCCGTTTGGCCCGGCGCCGGGCCATGCGCGACCGGGACGGTGATTCCTCCACGACGACTTCGAGGCGAGGCGGGGGTCGGTCGCCGTGGGCCGAGGAGGCCAGCAGGTCCGACAGGAAGTTGGCGACGATATCGGTGGTGTCACCCGGTCCGGCCAACAGGACGATCGTGGCCGCGCGTCGGGCCTCGCCGTCGACGGGGCCGTCAGGCGGGGTGATCGTGTGCACGGGTTCGTCCATTGGTCATCTGCAGCATCGCGCCCCCGCACGCCAGCCAATCCTGGCACCCCGTAACCCGAGTGGATGACGATCCACGCTGCAGCCACTCTACCGGCGGGAGCTGCGGTGGCACCAGGTCATCGCCGTCCCACAGGTCCTGACGCCTCCCCTCACCCGTCCCTGACCGGTGTGTCCACAACCGGTACTGTACGGATCATGGGGGCAGACCGGTGATCCGAAACCCGATGGCGCGGAGCCGACGCAAGCGACGCGCGGCCACTGAGTCTGCCTCCGTCACGAGCTTTCCAGCCAGTTGCCTCATCACCGCGCAACGATGCGAGCGCACCAGTGGTGAGGCCGGTCCACCTGGGTAGACCGGGATGGTGCCGGAGGAGGAGGCCACACCGGACGTGGACTCGGTGGCTGGAGCGCCTGGCGGGGGAGCGCGGCCCGGGTGGGCGGATGCCGTCGGTATCGCCTGGGTGGTCCTGGCCGCGGTGGCGGTGTTGGTGCCGGCACTGGCCCGGGGCGGCTCGCTCGGAAGCTACGACCTCCTGGGCCAGTACGGTCTGACGGCCGGCCCGGGCGCTGTGCACAACCGGCTGCTGGTCGATGTGATCGACCAGATGATCCCGTGGGCGAACCTGGCCTGGACCCAGGTGCATAACGGCCACCTCCCCCTGTGGAACCAGTACAGCGGCCTCGGGATGCCGCTGGCCTTCAACTGGCAGTCCTCGGTGTTCAGCGTCCCTTCGTTGGCCGGCTACCTGGTCCCCCTCCGACTCGCCTACACCTGCCAGGTGCTGGTCACCATGGTGATCGCCGGGGCCGGGGCCTACGTGCTCGGCCGGGTGCTCCACCTCGGTGTGCTGGCCAGCACCTTCGCCGGCGTGGCCTTCGAGCTCAGCGGACCGTTCTTCACGTGGGTGGGCTGGCCGATCGCATCGGTCGCCTCGTGGACCGGTTGGATCCTGGCCGGCATCGTCCTCATCCAGCGGGGACGGCACCGGGGCCGCTGGGTCGTCCTGACCGGCGTCGCCGTCGCCTGCGCCGTCTACGCCGGTCAGCCCGACGCCCTGGTCGTCCTCCTCCTGGTCGCGGGGACGTTCGCCGTCGTATCTCTCGTCGTACTCCGTCTGCAGGACGGTGCGAACGACTCGTCTGTCCGCCAGGTGGCCGGGGTCGCCTCCGCCTTCGTGCTCGGCGCGCTGTACTCGGCGCCCCTGCTGCTGCCCGGGCTGCAGCTTGTCTCCGGTTCGGTCCGGTCGGCCAACGGCGCCGGTGCCCTCGACGCCCAGCACGCCTTCGCTCCCTCGTTACTGGTCAACGGGCTCACCCTCAGCCTGGTGAGCTTCCCGAACCTCTTCGACTTCCAGAACGGAGGGTTCCAGTATGTGGGGGCGGCGGCGGCGGTCCTGGCCGTGGCCGCCGTCGTGTTCTACGCCCGACGGCCGTACGTGGTGGCCCTGATCGGGGTCGGTGCGGTCGGCCTCCTGCTGGGCTATGTGAATCCGACCGACGTCGCCCTCAACGCCCTGCCCGGCCTGCACGCCGTCCGCCTGCCTCGGGGGAACATCTTCCTGGCCTTCGCCGTCGCCGCGCTCGGTGCGGTGGGCCTCCAGGCTCTGGTTCGCTCGAGGCGTCGGACCGAGCTCGTCGGATGCGGGGCACTGTTCGTGGCCGCCGGCGTCCTGCTGGCCGGGGTCTGGGCCAGCGGTGCAGGACGTGTCCAGGGGTTCGCCGTGCTGAGAGCCGGGAGCTACCTGTGGGTCGCCGGAGCGATCGTCCTCGGGCTGGTGGCGGTAGGGGTGGGCCTGGCCGACATCGGGGCGCCGACGACAGGGGACCGCGCCGGGGCGCGGGTTGCCGTCGGCGGGCTCCTCGTCGTGTTCGAAACGGCGTTCCTCGTGGCGGCCGGGGGGAGCGTGTGGACCTCCACCGCGGACGGGACCCCTCCCGCTCCAGCGGTCCAGCGGCTCGAACGGATCGTGGGTCCTTCGGTCGTCGGGCTGGGGGCACCGGACTGCCTTCCTCTCTCGAACCAGTTGGGGATCTCGCCCAATGCCAACATCCTCTACGGCGTCCACGAGTTGGCCGTCTACGACCCGATGGTGCCCAGGGCCTCCTACTCGAGCTGGACGGCGACAACCGGCGCCATCGCCGGATTTCCGGGGTTCTCCCACTACTGCCCCGGCGTGACCACGGCCGCACTCGCCCGGCTCTACGGCGTGTCCTACGTACTGGAGCCTCCTGGGGCTCCCGGCCCGAGGGGCGGTGTCCACGTCGCCACCCTCGACCGGGAGGGCCTCTTCCGCATCCCCGGGGCGGCGGCGGCCACGGTGTCTCCGTTGGCGCCGGGTGGCCGGCTCCCTCCGCCGTCAGCCCCGGGACGTGCTGTCGCCGTGGGCCATCCGGACCCGAACAGCTGGACCGTGACCACCCGGGCCCCGTACGCCCAGGTGCTCCGCCTCCGCCTGACGGGCGTGCCGGGTTGGCATGCGACCGTGGACGGGCGCCCGCTCGCGCTCGAGACGTTCGACGGCATCATGCTGCAGGCGGTGGTCCCGCCCGGGGTCCACCACGTCGACGTGACCTACTGGCCGACGCGGTTCACCCTCGGCCTCGTGCTCGCCTCGGTCGCGGTGGCGCTGTCCATCGTGGCCCTCGCCTGGCCGACGGTCGCGAGGAGGCTCCGTCGTCCGCCGGACGCTGCATAGGGCGCCGACGCCCCGTTACGGCGTGGGTGGCAAGAGGGAGTCGGTGAGCAGGTCGGCGGCACGGGGAGGAGGCCCGGCGGCCAGGTAGGGGCCGGTGGATGCGAAACCGATCCGGGTGACATAGACGGGGCGGGGCGGGTCCGGCTTCGGGGTGAGCGAGTGACTCGGCGTGTACAGCAGCCAGATGCCGGACCGGTCGCTGAACACGGAGGCTTCGCCCGGCCCGAGCCCCTGGAGGTCGGAGGCGAGGAGGGGCGTGTCACCGGTGTCGGCGCATGGACCGGACGGTCCCGCGCACCGGGCCGCCCCGATGGCGTAGGCGGGGGTGTTGAACCAGTTCCCCGAGTAGACGACCCAGTACGCACCGTCGACCTCGATCATGTCGGGGGCTTCGACGATCGTTCCCTGCCACGGCTCGTCCGGCGACAGGAGGGCCGCCGGCCTGCCGAGCAGCCGGGTGCCGTCGGGAGTGAGCCGCTGCGACCACATCGTGGTCGGGGTGGATGCGCCGCCGATGTTCTGGTCGGACTTCCACAGCATCCACGGCGTACCGTCCGAGTCGACGAACACCCTCGGATCGATGGAGCCACCGAGGTCCTCCTGGCAGATGAACGGCGCCGGGCGGGCGGTGTAGGGCCCCGTGGGCGAGGTGGCGAAGGCACTGCCGATGCACTCGGTCCCCGGGGTGCGTCCCTTGACCTTGGCCGTGAAGTAGAGGGCGAACCGCGAGCCGAACTGGTGGACGTCGGGAGCCCAGGTGTACCCGACCGCGGCCCAGGCCGGCAGGACGGGCAGGGCGTCGACCGGTGGGGACCAGTGGACGAAGTCCGCGCTGGTCACCAGTGGCACGTTGACCGGGTGCGTCCCCGGCCCGCCGCTGGTGACCAGGGTGTAGCGACCGCCGGCCACCATCACGAACGGGTCGGAGTGTTCGACGCCCGCTCGGACCTCGGTGCCGGGGTCGATCGGATGCGGATCGGGCGGAGGGGCGGTGACCGCCTGCCGGACCAGCACGTCGGCTCCGGCGCCCGACGGGGTGCGGACGCCCGCCGGCCGTTCCGCCGCGGATGCCCGGGAGGTCGATGTGGAGGTGGCCACGGCGACCAGGCCGACGGCGACGACGACCGCGGCCAGGGCACCCGACCAGGCGATCACGTGCCGGCGTCCCACGCCACGCCCGCCGGCCGTCACCGGTGCGTTGACTCCCCCGTTGCCGCTCATCGACCCGTGCGCCCTCGGCCTCTCGTGCTTCTGCCCCCGACCTCGCCCCGTTCCGGGACAACAGGACATCAGGCTAGCGCCGGAGGGGTCGCGCCGGCGGCGACGGCGCTGGGGATGAACGGTGGAGATCAGGGCCGAACCTGGGGACGAAGCGAGAAATACGGAGGAAAAGCTCAGGATTTCGCGTGGGCCCCTTGACCCTCGGACCGGGTCGGTTCACAGTGGCACGAGTTCGGGAAGCCGAAGCCCTGAGAGGCCCAGGAGGAAGTCCGAGGACAGGTCACCGACCGGTCCGGAAGATCGACTCAGGGGTGTCGGGTGGGCCGTAGGCGACCGACGAGGTGGTCCGGGGACGGGCCGGGGCGCCCTTTCGGGGGCGACCCGGTGCGGTGTCCGGCGCCGGGTTGTCCGACACGACCTGGCGACGGATGGAGCCGACCACCCAGTACGTGGCCCCGAGGAGCTCGGGCGGTCTCGACCGTCCGGTTACTCGGGGCTGCGTCGCGTCCGCCTACCGGTGGCTGGGGTGGCTGCAGCCCCGCTCGGTAGCATGGCGGCCCATGGAGGTACTCGCGCTCTACCTGCCCCAGTACCATCCGATCCCCGAGAACGACCTCTGGTGGGGTACGGGCTTCACCGAGTGGACCAACGTGACGTCGGCCCGCCCGCTGTTCCCCGGGCACGTACAGCCCCGACTTCCCGCCGATCTGGGCTTCTACGACCTCCGGGTCCCCGAGACCAGGGAGGCCCAGGCCGAGTTGGCCCGCCGCTTCGGCGTCACCGGCTTCTGCTACTGGCACTACTGGTTCGCCGGCCACCGGTTGCTGGAGCGCCCCTTCGACGAGGTCGTGGCATCGGGTCGGCCCGACTTCCCGTTCTGCATCGCCTGGGCCAACCAGTCGTGGTCGGGGATCTGGCACGGCGCGCCCGACCGGATCCTCATCGAGCAGACCTATCCGGGTCCCGAGGACGACCGGGCCCATTTCGACTCGCTCCTGCCGGCATTCCGGGACCCTCGCTACGTGCGGGTGGGAAGCCGTCCCGTCCTCTTCGTGTACCAGCCGGGTGGCCTTCCCGACCCGGCCCGGTTCGTCGAGACCTGGCAGAAGATGGCCGCAGATGCGGGCCTGGGTGGTCTGTACCTGGTGGCATCGCTGGGGGAGTCGGACTATCGGACCCAGGAGGCTGACGGCTTCGACGCCGGGGTGGTCTTCCGCTACCCGTTCGAACGCACCACGACGGTCAAGGTCCGTGATCGGCTCATCGCCCGGCGCCTGGCCAGGGGCCCTCAGCGCTTTCCCTACGTGGAGGTACCCCCGGACCCGCCACCATGGTTCAGCGGGAGGATCCTGCCCGCCGTGTACCCCAACTGGGACAACACCCCCCGGTCGGGCCGGGCGGGGCTGGTGGCCACCGGGTCCACGCCCGAGCGGTTCGCGGCCCACGTGCGCCGGGGCCTGGAGCGGGCGGCCGCCCTCCCACCCGACGAACAGGTCCTGGTGATCAAGTCGTGGAACGAGTGGGCCGAGGGCAACTACCTCGAGCCCGACAGCGAAGTGGGCACGGCCCGGCTCGAGGCACTCCGCAGGGAGCTGGTCCGGGCCGGCCACCTCGATCCGTGACCCATCCGACGCGGCGTCGCGCACGCCGGCGGTGGATCCGGCGGATCCTCCTCGTGATCTGCGTCCTCGGGGCCGTCTGGGCGATCGCCACCGCCCGACTGTTCCTGTGGCCCCCGACCGATGCCCCGGCCCGGGTGGACGCCATCCTCGCTCTCGGCGGCGACCCCGGACAGCTGCGGGCCCACAAGGCGATCGCCCTGGCCGAGGCGGGCTACGCACCCGTGGTTCTGGTGTCGAGGGGCGGCCACCCCCCGGCGCCCTGTCCGGGCGGGGCGCCGGGGATCCGGGTCATCTGCTTCCGGGCGAACCCGCTCGACACCCGGGGGGAGGTCGAATTCGCCACGTCCCTGGCCGCCCGCGAGCACTGGACCTCGCTGCTCATGGTGTCGGAGCGGGACCAGGCGACCAGGGCCAGGCTGCTGTTCCGGCGCTGCAGCGGTATGCGCCTGGTGGTGGTCCCGGTGGCGGATCACGGAACCGCCCTCCTCTACGACGTGGCCTACGAGTGGGCCTCGCTGGCCAAGGCGTTCGTCGTCCACACGAGCTGCTGACGAGCCCGCCACCTACGAGCCGGCGGCCACCTGGTGGTGCTCGAGGTCCCGACTGTTGGCGATGGCCACCGCGGCAAGCTGGGACCTGACCTCGAGCTTTCGCAGGATGGAGCGGATGTGGGACCGGACCGTGGTGAGTGACACCACGAGCTCGTCGGCGATGTCCTGGGCGGTCCATCCCTCGGTCAGATAGAAGAGCACCCGCCGCTCGCCCGCGGTGAGCCCGAGGAGGGACCGGAACCTCGCCGGGAACCCGAGCTCGGCCACCTGGCGGGCCTCGTCGATCGAGAACCCGTCCAGCGACCGCAGGGCGTCACCCAGCCGATCCAGATTGAACAGGGCGAGCGCCCCCTGGGCGACGCACGCGGCCATGGCTCCGGCTCCGGCTCCGGCGCTGACCGCCAGTACCGGGACCCCTTTGTCGGTGTACGCGGTGGTCAATCGTGACGGCAGGTCCCAGGACCCGGCGGACCAGTTCGGGGACCGCCCGACCCAGGCGCCGTCGAGGACCAGGACGACCAGGTCGATGTCGACGCCGTCGACGGCCAAGGTCAGGGGCTCCTCCGGGGAGAGCACCGCGGTGGCCGCCCGGCAGCCGAGTCGCTCTGCCACGGAGACGGCCGTCAGCGACGGGAACCCGGCCGGTTCGTTGTCGGTGGCCATCGGGTCCACCACCAGCACGCTGAAGTCGGCGAGTGGGGGAGTGCCGCTGTCGCACCGGATTGCCGCGGTCCCGTGGGCGGGCAGCAACGTGGGGATCCCGTCGATCCGGCCGGGGCCGTACCGCCGGGCCATGCGCCGGTGGACCGTCAGGGGCGACGATGCGGCAGTCGGTGCGCGGCGGCACCCGGTGGCCACCTGGTCGACGGTGACCGCGGTGGTGACCCTGCGGTCGGCATCGGTGCCGTGCCCGATGGCCCGGGCGGCCGACCTGGCGGCCGACCTGGCCCGCAGGGTGACCTGGGCGGCGTCGTTCCCGGCCATCGGCCCGGCAATGCCTACCGCGACGGTCAGGCCGGTGTCGGCGTGGCCGAAGGGCAGGCTCGGTCCGATGGCCCGCGCCAGCCGGTCGCCGAGGGCGTCCAGGGGGACGATGCTGGCCACGGCACCGAACCGGACGGCCAGCGATTCCGTGCTGACCGGGCAGACCCGGTCGTCGCCTCGGACGGCCCGTTCGATCCGACGGAGCGCGAATCCTGCAGCGAGCGGCGCGTTGGTGGAATCGGCCGTGGGGACGTCGTCGCCGACGGCCCGCAGATCGATCCATGCGACGGTCCCGACCTCGAGGGGGTCGTCCTCGGACACCGCCGGACGCTCGGTCTCGTTCACTATGCCCTGCCCCCGTTCGACGGAGCGACCCCAGTGCCGCACCGATGTGAACTTGCCTGTGCGGCATCGCGCCCATGCTGGTCGAGGCTGTTCAACTCCATCGTACCCGTGGTCTGCACGCGGACACCAGGGCAGGGGGTCTCGGTTGCCCGGCCTCAGGCGGCCGGGGCGGAGGCGTGTGGGGTGGCCTGGGCCGCTCGGGCGGCCTGTGCGGCGCCGGGACGGGCGCTGGCGGCCTCGCGCAGTGCCCGCTCCCGGTCGACGATCATGTGGATGACCCCATCGATGAGAAGCACGATGCCGGCCCCGAAGGCCACGCCGGCGACCGCGTCGGTGGGGTAGTGCCACTGCAGGGCGACGACGGCCATGCATTCGAGGCCCGCGCAGAACGCGGCGACGACCACGACCGCCAGTCGGATCTTCCGCGGCACGGCGATCACCCATGCCGTGGCCGCGGCGCCCACCAGAGTGGTGGTCCCGGACGGGAAGCTGTACACCTCTGCGTACCGTCGACCGATGACGGGTTTCAGGACGCCCTCGGTCAGCATGGTGGCGGTGAAGGGGCCGAACAGGAGGGCCAGAGCCCGCCAGCGGTCCCGGGTCACCACGACGAGAGCGGACAGGATGGAGGTCGCCACCAGGAAGGACATGGTCCGGACGTAGGTGATGTGTTGCCACCACGTATTGCTCAGGGCCGGATGGATCCAGGAGAATCCCCAGCGGTCGAGGAACGTGGGACCCGGGCGCCAGTGGAAGAACAGTGCCGCCACCCCGACCAGGCCGATCACGATCAGTCCGGCCATCGTCTCCTTCTGCGCCCCGGTGGCCGTCCACACGTCGTCCGGGCTGTCGTCGGCGAGGTGCGAGTCGTGGCCGCCGGACGCGTCGCCCGCCCCGCCGACAGCCGGCTCGGCCTCCCGGCCGGCGGCCGGGGGTCCCACCTTGATGTCTGGATCGGTGTCCATGTCTGCCATCACGACTCCTCGAACCATGCGATGGTAGCCCGGAGGCCCTCGTCCAGGGGCACCGGCCGGACATCGGGGAAGAGCCGGCGCAGAGTGCCCTGGTCTGCCTGAGAGTCTCGCACGTCTCCGGCCCGCGGGCCCGAGTGACTGCGTTCGAGGCTCCTGCCCAGCTCCTTCTCGATGAGCTCGATGACGTCGAGGAGCGAGACGCGGGTGCCGAAGGCGAGGTTGACCGGGCGGGGGTCGCACACGGTGCGGACCACCGCGTCGGCAAGGACCGAACACACCGTCCCCACGTAGGTGAAGTCCCGGGTCTGGCGGCCGTCCCCGTGCACCGGCAGGGGATCGCCCCGCAGGGCGGCGGCCAGGAACGCCGGGATGACTGCGGCGTAGGCGTGATCGGCGGACTGGAGGGGGCCGAACACGTTGAAGAACCGGAAGGCCAGGGTGGGCAGCCCGAACGAGTGGCCGTAGGCCAGGGCGTAGGACTCGGTGGCGAGCTTGCTGACCGCATAGGGGCTGACCGGCATCGGCGCCATGTCCTCGCGCTTGGGCAGGGTGGGGTTGGCGCCGTACACCGAGGACGAGGAGGCGACCACCACGTGCGGCCCACCGTGGTGGCGAGCGGCCTCCAGGACCCGCAGGGTCCCGGTGGCATTGGCCTCGTGGGAGGCAACCGGGTCGAGCAGCGACCGGGGCACCGACGGTCGGGCCGCCAGGTGGATGATGGCCTGCGATCCGGGGACGATCTGATCGAGCAGGTCGGAGTCGAGGATCGACCCCTCCACCAGCTCGACCCCGTCGACCCCGTCCAGATTGGCCCGGCTCCCGGTCGAGAGGTCGTCGAGGGCGACCACCCGGTCGACTCCCGGGGTGGCGACCAGGGTCCGGCACACATTGGCCCCGATGAACCCGGCCCCGCCGGTGACGAGAATCCTCACCCTGGGGTCAGAGCCGTTCGACCGACGGGCCGTCCAACCGGTTCCGGGTGTCGAGCACGTAACGGGCGTGTGCCTCGACCAGGTCGTAGTCGAACGCATCGTGGTCGGTCACGAGGACGACGGCGTCGGCCGCGGCGAGCTCGTCGGCGGTGAGCTCCACCAACGGGAAGGCGAGGGTGTCCCCCACCAGGTGGGGATCGGCCACCCGGAGGTCGGCGCCGAGGGCCACCAGCGATCGGGCGATGACCGTCCCCGGGGCTTCGCGGGCGTCGCCCGTGTTGCGCTTGTAGGCGAGACCAAGGATCAGGACCCGTGACCCGTTGATCGATCGGCCCATCCGGTTGAACGCCAGCATGAGCCGGCGGACCACATAGTCCGGCATGTGCTCGTTGACGTCGTTGGCCAGCTCGACGAACCGGAACGGCTGACCGAGGCTCCGGCGGACCTTCCACGACAGATAGCTGGGATCGATGGGCAGACAGTGACCGCCGACCCCGGGGCCCGGGGTGAACCGCATGTACCCGAAGGGCTTCGTCGAAGCGGCGTCGATGGCCTCCCACACGTCGATGTCGAGGTCGGCGGCAAAAATGGCCAGCTCGTTGACGAGTGCGATGTTCACGTGACGGAACGTGTTCTCGAGAAGCTTGGTCAACTCGGCCTCTCGGGTCCCCGACACGGCGACGGTCTGCTCGACGAGTGCTCCGTAGAATGCCTCGACCACCTCGAGCGATGCGGAGTCGATGCCGGAGACCACCTTGGGGGTGTTCTCGAGCTGCCACGTGGCATTGCCGGGATCGATCCGCTCCGGGCTGTAGCCGGCATGGAAGTCGCGACCTGCGGTGAGGCCGGACCCCGACTCGAGGATCGGGACCACGAGCTCCTCGGTGGTGCCGGGGTAGCTCGTGGACTCGAGGATCACGGTCGACCCCGGGCGCAGGTGGGTGGCGAGGGCGGCCGCGGCCTCCTCGACGTAGGCGAGGTTCGGGTTGCCCTCTTCGAGCGGTGTCGGCACGTCGATGACGGCGAGGTCGAACCTGGCCATGTGCTCGGAGTCGACGGTGGGGAGGAAGCGGCCCGAGGCGAGGGCGGCGCCCAGTCGCTGGTCGGAGATGTCCTCGACGTAGGAGTCGCCGTCGGCGAGCCGTTTGATGCGGTTGACGTCCACGTCGAAGCCGACCACGTCGTAACCGGCCTCCACCGCACGCAGCGCGAGGGGCAGGCCCACGTAACCCTGACCGACGACGACCAGCTTGGAAGGTGGGAGACCCCCGCTCCCCGGAGCGGGGGTCTCAGGCATTTACCTGATCGGGATCGACTTCCGGCTGGCTCATGTACCCGGCCACCATGCTGCGCAGGTCCAGATCGGCCTCGGCGTCCTCGAGCTCCGGCCACTCGAACGAGGCGGAGGCGACCGGGTCGGAACCGGTGGTCGACGGGATGGCGTCGGGGGTCACTCCTGCCGTGAACAGCAGGCCCCGGACCGTCTCCTTGTCCCGTCGAAGTGTGGCGAGCTCGAGCTCCTCGAGCTCGGCGGCGAACGTCTCGGCCGGGGCACGCATGGGCACCAGGCGGTTGATGTACGGGTGGCTCGTGGAGAGAACCTCTTCGTCCGGAGTGCTCAGCACCTCGTTCAGCTTCTCGCCGGGGCGCATCCCGGTGATCTCGATCGGGATGTCGATGCCCACCTGGCAGCCGGACAGACGGATCATCCGTTCGGCCAGATCGATGATCCTGACCGGGACGCCCATCTCGAGCATGAAGATCTCGCCGCCGTCGGACAGCACCGATGCCTGCAGTACCAGCTGCACGGCTTCCTCGACACTCATGAAGAACCGGGTCATCCGGGGGTCGGTCACGGTGACCGGGCCGCCCTGGGCGATCTGGCGGGCGAACGTGGGGATCACGCTGCCCCGGCTGCCGAGCACGTTCCCGAACCGCACCGTGCAGTAGGCCCCGCCCTCGGGAGCGTGGGCGAGGACCGTCTGCTCGGCCATGCGCTTCGACGCTCCCATCACGCTCGACGGATGCACGGCCTTGTCGGTCGAGATCTGGACGAACCGCGTCGTACCGACGAACGCGGCGGCGTCGACGACGTTGAGGGTGCCGAGCACGTTGGTCTTGGCCGCCTCGAGGGGGTGCTGCTCGAGGACCGGGACGTGCTTGTGGGCGGCCGCGTGGAACACGACCTCGGGACGGTACCGCTCGAACGTGTCGAACACGGCCTCGCGGTCGAAGATGTCGACCAACGCCTGTTCTGCCGGGCCGATCAAGGTGGCCGCGGTGTCGTGGAGGTGGGTCTCGTCGTGGTCGAGGAGCACGAGCTCGGCGGGCCCGAGGATCGACAGCTGGCGGCAGATCTCCGAGCCGATGGAGCCGCCGGCGCCGGTGACCAGCACCCGGTGGCCCTCGATGGACCGCCGCACCGACTCGAGGTCGGTGGGGACCGGCGTGCGCCCGAGGAGGTCCTCGATCTGGGGTTCACGGGCCTGTCGCAGTGCCGCCAGGTGGTTGGGCTCGCTGAGCATGTCCTTGACGCCGGGGAGCATCTTCATCGACACCCCGGCCAGCTCGGACGCACGGAGCGAGCGCTCGACGAGCTCGGGTGACGGCGAGGGGATGGTCAGGAGGACCTGCTGGATCGTGTAGCGGCTGGTGGCCTTGGGGATGTCGTCGATGCCGCCCACCACGGGGACACCGAGCAGCGAGAGCCCGTGGGCCGACCGGTCGTCGTCGAAGACCGCGACGGGAACGAGGCCGGCACCGGGGCTGCGCAGCATCTCGCGGATCGCCGCCGCTCCGGCGTCGCGGCTACCGATGACGGCAACGCGGAGCCCGAGTCGCTTCGACCCCCGCTGCCACGCGAAGAGCCGCGAATGGAATCGGATGACCCCCATTCCGCCGGCCGTGAACATGCAGCCGACGACCACCACGACGGGAGGGACCAACTCGATGTGCATGGTCTGGCCGATGGGCCAGAAGGCGATGAGGATGCACAGGGTCGTCGCCACCGAGAGCAGGAGCTGACGGGCCTCGTCGGCGCCGGCATGGCGCCACATCCGCCCGTACAGGCCGAACATCCGGTTGCACAGGATGGTCACCACGACAGCTACGGCGAGGAACTCCGTGAAGTGGAGCCAGTAGTTGCTCGGGGCACGGTTGTGGAAGTACGTCACCTCGGCCAGGCCGTATCCGATGACCACCGTCACGGCATCGAGGATGACGAAGAGGATGGCGGCGCGGATGCGGCTGGCCGCAGCGGCTACCCGGTGCAGGTCCGCGCGGGGTTGGTCACCGTCCACCGAGCCGACCGCGTCGGATCTCATGTCATCTTCTGACTCTGGCGATGTTGGCGAACCCATCCAGTTGCCCCCCTGGTGTTGTGCCCCTGGCAGGCAGTCGGGCTGGCGGCCCGGTCCTCCCCGTTTGCGGATATGAACCTTGCCTCGAAGCACCCCCGCGCTCCCAGGCCCTGCGTGCACTCTGCCCTCGTCCGGGCGCCCTTACCCGTCGAACAAAACACTACCGCGCCAGTTGCGGTTCGGCATCCTCAAATTTTGGGATCGTGACGTACCAAGCGGTGACCTGCGCCACGAGGGGCGACCGGTTCCCGGGCGGCGGGGAGCCTACGGTCGGACGCGACGGGGTGAAGAGGTCCTCGAGGGCCCAGCCGACGACGTCGGTGCCTTCCCGTTCCCGAGGTTCGCGGATACCCTGGGTGTGGATCGGGGTGTCACGAGGCGTACAGCGCAAGATCTGGCAGGAAATTCCGGGGCGCTGTCGCTCCGTGGGAGCCGTCGGGTGGGCATGAAATGCAGGCGTCCCCCTAGCGGAATTGCGAGCATCGTGTAGTACTATCGGATGTTCGCATCAGGGGCCGTTCGACGGGCATGGCCGCGGTCGTCGGGCAGGGCCACAGTCAGAACAGAAACGGGACAGGGGCATGATCGAGCCAATCAATATCCTCGGGGCGATTCGGCAGCGGTGGCGACTGATCGTCGTCCTCGCGGTGATCGGCGCCGTCATCTGCCTCGCCATGCCGGTCTCGGCGAAGAAGAAGCCGACCACGACGCCTCTCTTGTGGGAGACGTATGCCACCGTAGGCACTCCGTCCTCCGGTGGGGCTGCCGGGGGCAACGTCAGCACCGCCGAGATCCTCTTCTACGCCAACACCTTCCCGGTCAAGCTGGACGCCGTGGCCGCCGTGGGCCTGAAGGGAAACGCCTACGCATTCGCGGGCGGCATGTTCGGCTCGACCACGGCGCCCGCGGCCAAGCACCCGTACCCGACTGCCGAGAGCGCGGCGACGGTCCTCGACAATCCCTCAAAGGCTAGCGACAAGGGTCTGGTCACCCTGTACGCCGCGGCCGAGACGCCGGAGCTCGCCGCCGAACTGTGCAACGAATATGCCAAGGAGCTCGGGAACACGCTCGAACAGGCGGTAGCCGCCCACGACCAGTCCTCGCTGCCGAGCAGCTCGACCAAGTCCCACTCGTCCGGTGCGGGGCCGAGCGCGATCTACACCACCGGATACCAGGTGGTGTACCCCGGACTCCCGGAACTCGCCCAGCGGATCAACAAGACCCCGGTCGGTTCGTTCGACAGCCACAAGGTCCGCCTCGTGATCGGCTTGGCCGGTGGCGTGGGCCTGGCGCTGTTGGTGATCCTGGCCCGCGAGATCCTCAACCGGACGATCCGCCGACCGAACCGGGCCGAGTTGCACTGCAAGTTCCCGGTCGTGGCCGTGATCCCCGAGACGTACCCGCCCGACCCGAGCGTGGTCGACGTAGTGGACCGCCCTACGTCGCCTGCCGCGGAGGCATACCGGAAGCTACGGATGTCGGTACTGTTCGAGTCCTTGGCCTCCGAGTCGGCGGCAAGCGGCGCGGGCGATTCGTTTGCCGACATGTTCGGGATGGCCGGGTCGCAGATCGAGCCCTACAAGGTGCCCGAACCGGGCTCACGCAGCGTGCTGCTCGTGGTGTCGTCGATCGACGAGCCTTCCCGACCGAAGGTCGTGGCCAACCTTGCCGCCACCTTCGCCGAAGCAGCGGAACGGGTCATCGTGATCAGCACCGGTGACCTGGAGGTTGGCACTACCCTCCAGGCGGAGAGCTTCCTGCCGGGACCGGTGACCCCTGCCGATATCGAGGAGAGGCTCACCCCCGCCGGGCCGGACAACGTATGGATGCTGTCGATGCGCCAGTTCATGCGCAACAGCGGCCAGCTGGTGCTCCGGTCCAAAGAGGTGTTCGACGCTGCCCGCGGCGTCGCCGACACCGTGATCGTCGAGGCGCCGGCATTCCTCCGCTACCACCACGGCGAGGCGGTGATCCACTCTGTCGACGCGGTGATCGTCGTCGTGGAGAACGATGTGACGACGGTCCCTGACGCCCAGGACATGGGAGATGTCCTGCGAAGGCTGGGTGCTCCGGTGCTCGGTGTGGTGTTCACCGGCGAGGAACTGTCACGCAGCCAGCGCCAGGTACTGGATGCCGGAATGGCCGCCTCGGGCCGCCACCGCAAGGCGATCGACGCAGGGATCGTCGATGGCGTCGGCCAACTCGGAGCGGAGCAGGCCAACGACGACGAGGCCGCCGGCGTCGCCGCCGAGCTCCGACCGTCCTGAATCACCCCGACGAGCGGTAGGGCACACCCATGACCCTGTCCACCGGCCTGCTGGGGGCTGCGGCGTCGGCGACGCCGATCAACGGCCTGGCGTCCAGCCCGATCGGGGTCATCCTCACCGGAATCGTGCTGGTGGTGGTGTCCCGGCCGCTCATCCGTTGGGTGGCGGAGAAGGAGAAGAACCCGTGGCTGATCAGGATCCTGACGATCAGCCTGATCCTCCATCTGGCGGCGTCGGGGGCTCAGATCTACGTGGTGGACCACTTCTACGGTGGCATCGCCGACTGGAACCGCTACGACCAGCAGGGCGCGGTCGTCGCCCAGAACTTCCGGCACTTCAACTTCACGTTGGCGGGCTCCAACGTGCGCGGCATCGTCAACGACGGATCGGTCAGCATCTTCACGGGTGTGGTCATGACCATCGTGGGAATCAACAAGCTGGGCGCCTTCCTCGTGTTCTCCTGGCTGTCGTTCGTCGGGACGATCTTCTTCTACCGGGCGTTCACCCTCACCTTCCCTGGCCGGGTGTCGGGCCACCGTCGCTACGCCTACCTGGTCTTCTTCCTCCCTTCCACGATCTTTTGGACGGCGGACGTGAGCAAGGAGGCGATGATGACCGTCTCGCTCGGTCTCGTCGCGCTCGGTTGTGCCAAGGTGCTGGTCCACGCGCGGGGTGGCTTCACCCTTGCCACGCTGGGCGTGGCCGCCGGAGCGTGGGTCCGTCCGAACGAACTGATCGTGATCCTGGGCGGATTCGCAGTGGCTCTGATGATCCGTCCGCAGCTGCCGGGCCAGGGGCGCAACACGATCAAGCGGCTGGCCGGCATAGTGTTCATGGCGCTCCTCTTCGGGGTCTCGATGTACGTCACCCTCCACTACATCAAGATCGGGCGAAACTCGTCCGGGGCCTTGTCGCTGGCCTCCACCACCAAGGACAACCAGGGGACCGGTGCCGGGTTCGGCAGTTCAGGCCTCACCTATTCGTCGAGCCCGTTGCGGTGGCCGATCGACGCGTACACCGTTCTGTTCGACCCGCTGCCGTTCAACGCCCACGGAGCCGGCGAATACATGGCCGCCCTCGAGAACTTGGTCATCCTCGGCGTCTTCGTCTCCTCCTATCGCCAACTGCGGTACCTTCCTCGCGCCGCGATTGCCCGGCCGTACGTGATGATGTGCGTCGTCTACAGCATCGGCTTCGTCTACGCATTCGCCGCCCTCGGCAACCTCGGCCTCATCTACCGGGAACGGGTCATGCTCCTGCCCTTCCTGATGGTTCCGCTCGCCATCCCCCTCACGCCCAAGGGACGCCCTCCCCTGTACGAGTGGGAGTACAAACGCAAGGACCGACCGAAGTTCAGGGCCGCGGTCGCCAAGCAGGAGCGGATGCTGCAGTCGATGAGGGTCGCCTACATGAACTCCCTCACCACCCAGAGCAGCCCGAGCAGCACGAGCGCCTCCGCCGTTACGGCGCAGTCTTCTGCCGGAGGGAACGCCTTGGTGGTCGACACGATCGATCCCAGGGTCGATCCCGGGATCGATGATGACGGAACACGGGCCCCTCCGACCCCGTAGGGCCGTGTCGGGCCCATCATGCGGTGGCGTCGACTCCCGGCGGAAGCAGGGTAGCGAGGAGTTGCAGCCATACCTTCGCGACGACCTCGATGCTGAACTGCTCGACGCACCGCTTTCGCGCCGCTTCTCCCATGGCCGACCGTAGCGACGGTTGTTCGACCAGCCGGGCCAGTGCGTCGACCATGCCGTCGAGATCGTCGACATCGACGATGAATCCGGTGGTTCCGTCATCGACCACCGATCGCACGCCGGGAACGTCGGTGGCCACGACCGGCAGTGCCGACAGCCCGGCCTCGATGAGGACACCGGGCATGCCCTCGCCCTGCGGTCGGCTCGGGAACACCATGATGTCGGCCCGTCCGAGCAGGTCGGCCACGTCGGAGCGCGACCCGAGCATCTCGACGTCTGCTTCGCGAGCGCTGGTCTCCACCATCGGGCGCAAGGCCCCGTCTCCGATGAGGATGGCCCGGAACTCCAGCCCCCTCGCCCGTAGGGCGGCAACAGCCTCGACGAATCGGTCGGGGCGCTTCCCCGAGGTGAGCGCCCCGACGAAGGCGATGACCGGTCGGTCGTCGGTCCGTCCACCCGATCGGGGGTGGAAGAGGTCCGGGTCGCGGCCGTTGCGGATCAAAGCCACCCGGTCCGGACGTACCTTGAGCAGCCGGATGCACTCGTCGGCGACGTCATCGCTGCCGACGGCGACGACGTCCACCCGGGTCAGCATCCGGCGCCACAGTGCCACTTGTGGGCTGTGTCCGGCGGACGACCCGTAGGTGCCGATGGCGTAGTAGACCAGCGGCCGCCTCCGTCCGACCATGGCCGGGACGAGGTACTTGAGCGGCTCGCCCCCGTGGGCCACGACGCATACCGGGTCCAGTCGGGCCAATGCGGTCCTGATGCGCGGCAACGCACGCCAGTTGAAGCCCTCGCCCGGGCGTGCCCCGTCGGGAATGGCGAGCGCGAGGTCGCACTCGACCTCGGCCGGGCCGTCGAACAGGGAGAGCACCCGGTGGGCCCGCACCCCGGGCCGGTCGAGTTCGTCGGCCAGAGCCCGAGCCTCGCGTTGGGCGCCACGGGCGAGTGGCGTCGGGATCACGTGGAGGATGAGCGGCTCGCCGACGTCATCCCACCTGTCGGACGAGGGGTCTCCGGTCACGCGCCCGACGATAGCGCCGGCTCCGGACGGTACGATCGGCCCGTCCCGGGCACCTCGGGGCCTCCGGCCCGCCACTGCGGCCGGAGCGGAGATCCGGGCCAGGGGGCGCACATGAGGGACGACCGGTGAGGACCCTGGTCGCGGCGGGCGAGTACCCCTGGCCGGAAAACAGCGGCTCGCGGCTCCGTCTGGCCACGGTACTGCGCGGCCTGACCCAGTGCGGCCCGACCGATCTCTTCTCGATTCTGCCCGCAAAGCGCCAGGACATCGATGTGCCGGACCCGGCGATCGGCCTCGACCGGGTGGGTCACGTCTCCTTCGACGACCGGCCCCCGTCGGGCCTCGGTCGGTTGGCTGCGGCGGTCGATCGGAGCACACCGTTCGAACTGCCCCGTCCGGACGGAGGGGCGGCCCTTCAGGCGCTCACCCGGTTCTGCCGGGGACGCTACGACCTGGTGTGGTACTTCGGAATCCGGCCGCTGGTGCTCACCGGCGGGATGGTGGCCTCCCCCGCAGTACTCGACCTGGTCGACCTGGAGGACCAGAAGATCGCGGCCCGCAGGGCCGTCCCCGGTCCGCACCCCGCCGGACTCACCTCGAGCGCGAGGCGGCTTGCCAGTCGGCTCGTCTCCGCCGACGAGGTCCGTCGCTGGCGGCACCTCCAACGGGACGCGGGCACACGGGTGGCGGTCACCGTGGTGTGCAGCGACCTCGACGCCGAGCGGGCGCGGGCCGGTGGGGTGCCACGGGTCGCCGTGGTGCCGAACGGCTACCGCCTGGTGCCCGAGCCGGTCGGGCGGGTGCCGGTCGCCGACCCACCCACGGTCGTGTTCCAGGGAACACTGCGGTACCCGCCGAACGCCGACGGGGCGCGCTTCCTGGTCGACGAGGTGGGACCCATGCTGCGGCGCCTGGTACCCGCTGTCCGGATCCGCCTGGTGGGGGCCACGACTCCGGCACTGCTCCGTCTCGACGACCCTCCGGCGGTGACCCTGGTCGGTCAGGTCCCGGACATCGCCGACGAATTGGCACGGGCCGACGTGGTGGTGGTGCCCCTCCGCTTCGGCAGCGGCACCCGCCTCAAGGTCCTCGAGGCCTTCGCCCAGCGGGTGCCGGTGGTGTCGACGATGCTGGGTGCCGAGGGCCTCGGCGCCGTGGACGGGGTCCACCTACTGCTTGCCGATACCCCAGACGACATCGCTGCCGCGTGCTCCCGCCTGCTCGGCGACGACGCGCTCCGGGCGAAGCTGGCCGAAGGGGCCCACGAGCTGTTCCGCCGGCGCTTCGCGGACGACGTGGTGGCCGACGCGGTCGCCGACCTGGCCCTGCGGGTGGCTGGCGGGGAGTCCCCTGGGGGAAGGTAACCGGCTGCCGGTGGTCTCGTGGCCATCGACCGGCATGCCCGGGTGACGGCCGTCGGTCAGCCTGGCCGGGCTCGCTCGGGCCGCCGGACGGGGAGTCGGCGGTAGATGTCCAGCGTGGTGCGGATGACGTGAAGGATGTCGAACTCGGCCTCGGCCTTGGCGCGGGCCCTCGCGCCCATCGTCCCCCTCCGGGCGGGGTCGGCGGCGAGTTCGGCGACCGCCGCGACCAGGGCGTCGACGTCGTGGAGCGGGACCAGGAGGCCGGTGCCCCCCGAGTCCACCAACCGGCGGAAGCCCCGGATGTCACTGGCGACGACCGGGAGCCCACTGGCCGCTGCCTCCATGGCCGACTGGGGGACGCTCTCGCTGTAGGAGGGGAGCACGAAGATGTCGAATCCGGGATGGAGGTCCTCCACGTCGTCGCTGTCACCGGTGAACACCACGTTGCCGAGGGCGGTGCCTGCGGCGATGTCGCCCGGGCCGAGGGCGTCGCCCCCGGCCGCGTCCAGCGGTCCCACCACCGCGAAGACCACCTCGGGGCGGACGTCCCGCATCCGGGCCGCTGTGGCGAACAGATCGCGGAACCCTTCGTGCCAGACCAGGCGGCCGACGGTGCCTGCCACCACGGCGGACGGATCGATGCCGAGGGCGGCGCGGGCCCGTGCGATGTCGACCGAGGTCCGCCGGGGCTGGAACCGCTGGAGGTCGACCCCGCCGCCCAGCGGTACCAGGTGGTCGGCCGGCACCCCGAGTCTGCTCAACAGGGCCAGGTCCTCCGGGTTCTCGACCAGCTCGAATCGGGAGCACGTGGCGGCCAGACGCTCGAGACCGTACGCCGCGACCTTGCGGTGGAGACGGTCCTCGGGTGAGGCGGAAAGACCATGCACGGTGTTCACGATCCCCGGCACTCGGGCGACCCGGGCGGCGAAGCGGCCGAGGAGCCCCGTCTTCGATTCGTGGGTGTGGACGATATCGGGCCGGAGGCTGGTGAACAGCCTGGTCAGCTCGGCCCCGGCGAGCAGCTCGTCGACAGCCGACACCGACCGGGTCGAGTGGCGCAACGGCACGTGGCGGACGCCCATGTCGGCGAGTTGCACCACGAGGGGACCGGGCGCGGACACGCCGATGACCTCCATGTCCGCGTCGGCGAAGGCTCGCAGCAGGGGGCCGAGCAGATGGACGAGGTTGACGTCGGTGGAGGCGAGGTGGACCAGCCGTCGACCGGCCAGGTCGGTCACGCCCCAGCCCCGTCCCCTGGCTCGCCGTGATCCACCCGGGCATGCTATCCGGAGGCGTTCCCGCCGACCTCGGACGGTCCAGGTGCCGGAGGCGGGAGATCCGGCAGCATGTATCGAAAGACATCGGTGCAGTTGTAGGATGGGCCACTCGCGAAACAGGCAGCGCCGGCTCGACGAGGCTGGTCTGAGGGGGGAATTTCGGTCGATGACAGATTTCGCAGTGGATCAGCCCGGACACGGGTATGAGCTGGTCGTCACCGATCTCGCGACGATCGCCGACGAGCCCGCTGACGACATCGTCTACACCCACCATGCGCCGTTCTTTGCTTCCTTGCGCAACCTGTGGGCTCACCGGGAGATCATGTTCACGCTGGCCGAGCGTGACTTCCGGGTCCAGTACAAGCAGGCCGTGCTGGGCGTCGCCTGGGCCGTGTTGACCCCGGTGCTCACGCTGGTGATCTTCGTGGTCGTCTTCTCGCGCGAAAAGAAGCTGATCGATACCGGAGGGATACCCTTCCCGCTGTTCGAGTTCGTCGGCATCCTCTGCTGGTCGTTCTTCTCCAATTCGCTCGGCAACGGGGGAACCGCGTTGCTCGCCAACAAGGCGTTGCTCGCCAAGACCCAGTTCCCCCGGGAGTGCTTTCCGCTCGAGACCATGCTGCTCGCCACTCTCAATACCGTGATCTCGTGGATCCCGCTGGCCCTCCTCTTCGTCATCTACGGTGAGACCCCGAAGCTGACCACCTTGTGGGTTCCCCTGCTGATCGTGATCGAGATGGCGTTCGCGGCCGGGCTCACCCTGCTCATCTCCAGCCTCATCATCCAGATGCGCGATCTCAACCAGGTGCTGCCGATCATCCTCTCGATGGGCATCTTCCTGACCCCGGTCATCTGGCAGTACACGTTGATCCCCGCCCACGTTCACCTGTTCGGGGGGATGAAGGTCGGCCAGCACTGGGTGGGCGGCATCCACGTCAACCTGCAGGTCGTGTACGGGTTCATCAACCCGCTGGGCCCCGTCATCAACAGCGTCCGCGAGACCGTGCTCGTCGGGCACAACCCGACGTGGCTGCCCCTGGGCGCTGCGGCGATCGGGGCGGCGGTCTACCTGGTTGTCGGCTACAAGGTCTTCAAGCGCTACGAGGTGAACTTTGCCGACATTGCCTAACGGGAGCATCAAGGTCGAGCACGTCTGGAAGAAGTTCCGCTCGGACAAGACAGTTCCGATGTTCTACGAGCAGATGACCAGGCTGACCAAGCGGATCACCGACAAGAACCAGCCGGGCTACCGGTGGGTCCTGAAGGACGTCAACTTCGAGGTGTCCCCGGGTGAGAGCATGGCCCTCATCGGAATCAACGGCTCGGGCAAGACGACCCTGCTGAAGATCCTCACACAGGTCACCTACCAGAGTGCCGGAACGTGCACGGTGAAAGGTCGCATCGGTGCCCTCCTGAGTGTGACCAGCGGTCTCCATCCCGACCTCAACGGGCGGGAGAACATCTTCCTCTACGGAGCCATCCTCGGGATGGGCCGCGAGGACATCCGACGCAAGTTCGACACCATCGTGGAGTTCGCCGAGCTCACCGATGCCATCGACCGGCAGGTCAAGTTCTATTCGATGGGTATGCAGATGCGGCTGGGTTTCTCCATCGCCGGATTCCTCGAACCCGACGTCCTGCTGGTCGACGAGGTGTTGGCCGTGGGCGACGCCCACTTCCAGCGGAAGTGCCTCAAGCGCATCGGCGAGATCGTCCGCGCCGGCACCACACTCATGTACGTCTCGCACGATCTGGCCTCGGTGGAGGCTTCCTGCACCCGTGCCGTGTGGTTGTCCGACGCCGTGGTCCGGGCCGCCGGCCCCACCAAGGAAGTGACCACCCTGTACCGGACCGCCGTCGAGCAGAGTTCGACCCTCCTCGCCTCCAAGGTGGGGGTGGTGTCGGTACTGAAAGCCGATCTGCGGGCCACCGACGGCGGCCAGCTGCGCTCGGAGTGTGAGGTCGAGGTTCGCCTCATCCTCAACTCGCCCGTGAAGGACATGGCCAGCTTCTACATCGGCATCTCCCTGGGCACTGCGTTCCCGATGTTCGTGATCGACCACCAGGGGACGATGCCCGAGGGTGACTTCGAGGTCGTCTGCAAGCTCGGATACCTGCCCCTGCCCAAGGGCCACTACTCGCTGTGGACGGCGATCACCGGCTTCCCCAAGGGGAGGAAGGACCCGTACCTGCCGTGGCAGCCGGTGGTCTCCTTCGACGCCTTCGGGCCGGAGCGCATGGACCCGCCCGAGGGCGTCATGTCCATGACCCCGGTCTACGTCGGCGCCGAGTGGGAGGTCCGTTGAGCCCGCTCCTCCGCCACCAGGGCTGCTAGGGGAAGAACACCCGTAGACGGATCGACGCCCTGAGTCGCCCGAGACGGGTGCCGGCGGCGCGGGCCCATTCGATCCGTCGGGTGGGCTGGGCGATGCGGGGCACCGAGACGAGGATCCACACCCAGGATTTCAGCGCGCCGGAAAGGTCACGCCTTGCCCCCGCTCTGCGGTAGCGCTTGTGGAGCAGGGGCCCACACTGCCCGTAGGCATAGGCCTGCTCGAACACGCCGCGGAAGTCGGTCGGCACCCGCTTGGCCACCACGGCGTCGGGGGCATCGGTAAAGGAGAATCCCCGGAGCTGGAGCCTCCAGCACAGATCGATGTCCTCGCCCGGGATGAAGTGCTCGTCGAACCCGCCGACCTCCTCGAACGGGCCCCGTCGGACGGCCAGATTGGCCCCGAGGCCGGCGGGCAGGAACCCGAGCTGGCGGGTGGCGGCCCGGACGGGCTGTGCCGGTGGGATGGTGTTCAGGCTCCAGAAATCGAAATAGCCGGCGGCCAGATCGGCAGTTTGCAAGGCCCGCAGGCATGCGTCGAGCCACCCGGCGAGGACGACGTCGTCCGCGTCGCAGAAGGCCAGGAACTCGCTGGCGGCAACGACCACGCCGGCGTTGCGAGCGGCCGATGCCCCGGCCAACCCCGACGCGTCCACGACATGGATGTTGGGATGGCCGACGGCCCAGTCGCGGGCGAACGCCAGGCTGCCGTCGGTCGATCCGTTGTCGGCGATGATGATCTCCCACGGTTCGTCGCACTTCTGGGCGGCCAGCGCCCGGAGCTGCTCCTCCAATAAGGGCATGCCGTCACGCACGGGGACGACGACACTGATGACCGGTACCCCGGGACTGCCACCATCGATCCCCGTGCGATCCGCCGTCGGACTGTTCGCCACTCGTAGCTCCTCAGCGGCCCCGACGTGCCACGACCTGGCCGGTGGCGGCTGCGGAACGTCCGCAACGGGGTCCCTCCTGCCCCAGGGGCGCTGTTAGCCTAATCCCGTGAGGGCCCCATGACTTCCCGCGCCTCCGCGGAGCCCGCCGGTGTACCGTCCGTCGACGGACCGATCGGGTCGGTGACCGCGGTCGTGTTGACCTACCGAAGGCCACGACTTGCCGGCGATGTGGTGCGGTCACTCCTCGGCGACGAGGGCCTCCGTCCCGAGAAGGTCATCGTGGTGGTCAATGGCGAGGGCGGCCTCGACGACCCCGACCTCGAGGCTGCGGTGCGCATGGTCCGCCTACCGGTCAACACCGGTCCGGCCGGTGGGTTCCGGGCCGGCCTCGAGGTGGCGACCGCCGACCCCGGGTGCCGGTGGATCTACCTGTGCGAGGACGACGTCGGTCTCTTCGACCTGCCCGCCCCCCGGCTCGCCGGCCTGCTGGCCCGTATCGAGGATGCCTCTGCGATGCACCCGGCCCTGGGTGCCGTCGTGGCCTACGGAAGGAGCTTCGTCGGCCGCGGCGCCCACACCGTCAACGTGGTCCCCGAGACGGCCGAACTCGTCCCCGTCGACGTGGCCTCCTGGGGCGCCACCCTGGTGTCCCGCCAGGTCGTCGACAGCGGGGTGCTGCCCGACCCGGAGCTCTTCTTCGGGGTCGAGGACTTCGACTTCTTCTGCCAGGCCCGGGCTGCCGGCTGGGAAGTCCTGGTCGACGGTGAGGCTGCCCGGGCGGTCGCCGGACAACAGACCAACGAGGGCCGCGACGCGGCCATCCGCATCCACCGGCCCAACGACGAGGCCGAGGCGTGGCGGGCCTACTACCACGCCCGCAACTCGCTCGAGCTGTCCCGGCGTCACGGCAGGCCGTCCTGGTTCGCCTGGCATCTCGCCTACTCGGTCCGCCACCTGCAGGCCGCCCACGGGGCCGGCGAACGGTCGGCCATCGTCCACGGTCTGTGGGACGGGCTGCGGGGACGGCTCGGCCGGAACCCCGCCTACGGGCGCGAGACCGGCGAATACGCGCCGCCCGTCGACCCCACCGTGTCCGGGTCCTGAGCCGCGGGCGCCCACTCCGGACAGGTCGAACCGAACCGGGTCGCTCCGCCGTAGTGGTAGTTGTCCGGCGGTATGGGGGTGTGACAGCCTGAGAACATGCGGCCGCCCCCCATGATCCGGAGGGTCCTGCTGCGGCTCCCGCCCCCGGTGCAGTCCATGTTGCTGCACGCCCGCGGGGACTACGCGCCGTGGGAGGGCGGATTCGACTTCACCCCACCGGAGCCGGCCCCGGGCGAGACCGTCGGCCCACCCGACTTCGTCGGGGTGGGTGTCCAAAAGGGCGGGACGAGCTGGTGGTACGAGCTGATCCTCGAGCACCCCGGCGTCTATGAGCGGCCCGGCATCCCGAAGGAGCGGCACGCCCTCACCCGGTACTGTGTCGAGCCGTTCGGGCCGGCCGAGATAGAGCAGTACCACGGGTGGTTTCCCCGGGTCCCGGGGACCATCGCGGGGGAGTGGACGCCGGACTACTTCGGCTACCCGTGGGTGGCGCCCGTGCTCGCCGAGGTCGCCCCCCGGGCCAGGATCCTGGTACTGGTTCGCGATCCGGTGGACCGGTTCCGTTCCGGTCTGACCTTCCGCCTGCGCCTCGGGGCACCTCCTACGTCGGCAACGGTGGCCGATGCGGTGCGCCAGGGGTTCTACGCCCGTCACTTGCGGCGCCTCCTCGAGTTCTTCCCGGCCGAGCAGGTGCTCGTGCAGCAGTACGAGCAGTGCCGGCTCGACCCGCCGGGCCAGCTGTCCCGGACCTACGGGTTCCTGGGACTCGACCCCTTCGAACCGACGGAGATCGGTCGGGAGGTCAACGTCAGCGGGGGGGAGAAGGTGCTGGTCGACGAGGCGGCCGCCGGACGCCTGGCCGACCTGTACCGTGCCGATGCGCTCGAGCTGGCCGCGCTGGTCCCCACGCTCGACCTTTCGTTGTGGCCATCGGTCGTCCAAGGGGCGGACCGGTCGTGACCTCTCCGGTCCGACGGGCGCTCGACCTCGTCCCCATCGGCTGGCGACGGGAGCTGCCGGCCGGTGTCCGGGCCCATCTGCGCCAACGGACGGGGCTCACCGTGCCCGGCGACCTGGCGTTCGCCCCGGTGGCCCCGGGCCCGACTGCGGGGGAACGGACCGGCCCCCCCGACTTCGCTGTGCTCGGGGCGGTGGACGCCGGATGCGAGTGGTGGCTGTCCCTCGTTGCCGACCATCCCGAGGTGGCGCCCAACCAGCGTCCGGGCGAGGCCGCGCAGTTCTTCGCCCCGTTCTGCACCGAACCGTTCGGCCCGGCAGAGACTGCGGCATTCCACGCCTGGTTTCCCCGCCGGCCCGGCCGGATCATCGGCTACCTGGCCCCGGACGCGCTGGCCTACCCGTGGATGCCTCCGTTGCTCGCCCTCGCCGCGCCCGGCGCCCGCATCGTGATCCTGGTCCGGGATCCCGTCGAGCGGCTTCTGGCCGGGCTCGATCGGACGTCCGATCTCGGTTCGGAGCACCCCGGCTCCTACCTGTCCGACGTCGTCGACCGCGGGTTCTACGCCACACAGCTCGCCTGGCTCTTCGAGGCGTACCCCTCCGAGAAGGTCCTCGTGGTCCAGTACGAGCGGTGCCTGGTCGACCCGGTGGGGTCGCTCGCCCGGACCTACGACTTCCTCGGCGTCGATCCGACGTACCGGGCGAGACCCCTCCCGCCACCGGCAGCGGGGGACAAGGGGTCGGCGCGGGAGCGCCTCGATCCGGGCACGACCGGCCGCCTGCGCGAGATGTACGCGGCGGAGGTGGACGCGCTGAGGCGCCTGTACCCAGAGCTGGACCTGGGTCTGTGGCCGAATTTCGCCCCTGGGACGTGAGCCGGCCGGGAGCAGATCGGACCGCGGATCGTCCAAAGACGCGTCGCCCGCGGCGCTAGTGTGGTCCGGTGACAACGAGGGGGGAGCAAGCGATGAGTGGGGGACGGGCGCTGCCTGCACAGGTTCTCGAAATCCTGCGCTGCCCGACGTGCGGCAAGCCTGTCACCGCGATGGAGGACGGTGCCGGGGTCGAGTGTGGTTCCGGCCACCGATTCGACCGGATCCACGGGGTGCTGGACTTCTCGAGGGCGGCCTCTCGACAGGGATCGACCGAACGGACGTTCGCCAGCTTCGGCTACGAGTGGAACGCCTTCGACGATGTCCGCGAGGAGGACGATTCGTTCGCCGCCATCTACTTCCGTGATCTCGATCTCGAGGGACTGCGGGGCAAGATCGGCCTCGACGCCGGCTGCGGGAAGGGTCGGTTCACCCGGATCCTGGCCCGGTACCTCGAGGTCGAAGTGGCCCTCGACGGCTCGTCCGCGACCGATGCCGCGGTCCGGAACCTGGCCGACATCGAGGGGGCGACGGTGGTCCGCTCCGACCTTCGCAACGCTCCGTTCGCCGCCGAGAGCTTCGACTTCATCTCGAGCCTCGGCGTGCTCCACCACCTCGACGACCCGTACGCAGGGTTCGAGAGCCTGATCGGCCTCCTCGCTCCGAAGGGCCAGATCCTCCTGTACCTCTACAGCCGGCCCGACGGGTGGGGCCTGCGGTCCATGGCGCAGTGGTGTTCCGCCGCCCTCCGCAAGCTCACCACCCGGCTCTCCCACCCCGTGCTCAAGAGGGTGTCCACCCCGGTCGCCGCCTTCCTCTGGTGGTTCATCGTGAGACCCGGTGCGTGGGGGGACGAGCACGGGATCGCCCTCCTGTCGGAGCTGCCCATGCCCACCTATCGGGACAAGCCCTTCCGCAGCCTGGTCCTCGACACCTTCGACCGACTGAGTGCGCCGGTCGAGCACCGCTACGTCTGGAGCGACCTGCAACCGTGGTTCGACCGGACCGGACTCGTGGTCGACGCCGCCCGCGAAGAGACCGGCTGGTTCATCCTCGCCCATCGACCGTGAGCGTCCCTGTCCCATGATCCCGCGCTCGGATCCCGAGATGTCGGCGATGGCCGTCGTCCTCACCTACAACGCGCCGGCCTCTCTGGAGCGTTGCCTGCTCTCCATCGCCGCCCAGACCACCCCTCCCCAGGCTGTCCTGGTGGTCGACAACGCCAGCACCCCTCCGGTCGATCCAGCCGCCTTTCCTCCGGGATGCCCGCCGGTGACCCTGGTCCGCTCCGACCACAACGGTGGGCCCGCCGGAGGCTACGCCCTGGCCCTCGAGCACTTCCTGCGTTCCCCCTGCCGTCACGCGTGGGTGATCGACGACGATATGCGCCCGGACCCCGACTGCCTCGAGCACTTGTGGGTGGTGGCGGCCAAGGACCCGTCCCGGACCTTCGTCTTCCCGGTGAGCTACCAACTGGACGGGACATTCGGGGCGTGGCCGTCCTGGTGCGGCTTCCTGATCGCCCGCGAGATCATCGAAGAGGTCGGGCTGCCCATGGCCGAACTCTTCTGGTGGGCCGAGGACACCGAATATCTCCAGTGGCGGATCCCCAAGGCCGGCTACCCGATGCGGGTGGTGGCCGACGCCCGCGTACGCCACGACGCCATCCGTCAGGGTGATGGCGTCCCCGTGTGGAAGTACTACTACGAGGCCCGCAACATGCTCTACGTGCACCTGTACCTGAAGAAGCGGGTCGGCTACTACCCCCGCAATTTCACGAAGCTGCTGGGCCGGGCCGTCCTGCGCGAGCCGGAGGGACGCATGATCCGCCTGGCCGCCCTGGTCCGGGGCCTCTACGACGGCGCCCGCGGTCACCTCGGCACCCAGTTCCCCATCGAGGCCATGCAGGAGCGGATCGAGGCCTGACCGGGGACGGGACCGGCGCGCGGCCGCCACCCCCTACCCCCGGGACAGCCCCCGGACGATCCCCACCACCCGGTCCTGGTCCTCCTCGGACAGCGCCGACCCGGTGGGCAGGCACAGACCATGGTCGAAGATCCCGGCGCACACCGACCCGCCGAGCACCAGGTTGGCCGCGAACACCGGCTGGAGATGGAGGGGCTTCCAGGTCGGCCGGGCCTCGATATCGTGCTCCTCCAGGGCGAGCCGGACGGTCTCCCGGTCCACGCCGAAGCGTGCGGGATCGATGGTGATGCAGGTGAGCCAGTAGTTGGGTTCGCCGTAGGCCGCTACGGGCATGAACCCGATGCCGGGAAGGCCTCCCAGCGCCTCGTGGTAGCGGGCCCTGATCCGGCGGCGCCGGCTGATCCGGCTGTCGAGGCCGGCCAACTGGGCCCGGCCCAGGGCGGCCAGCAGGTTGGAGAGCCGGTAGTTGTAGCCGAGCGTCGTGTGCTCGTAGTGGGGGAACGGGTCGCGGGCCTGGGTGGCCAGATACCGGGCCCGCTCGGCCTCCTCGGCCGATTCGGTCACCAGCATCCCGCCACCGCTGGTCGTGATGATCTTGTTGCCGTTGAAGGAGAACACGCCCATGCGGCCGAAGGATCCGGCAGCCCGGCTGCGGTAGGTGCCTCCGAGCGCCTCGGCCGCATCCTCGACCAGCGCCACACCGTGGCGGTCGCAGGCGGCCAGCAGCCGGTCGTAGTCGCAGCACTGGCCGTAGAGGTCGACGGTGACCACGGCGGCCGGCAGCCGTCCGACGGCGGCCCGGCGGTCCAGCTCGTCGGACACCAGGTCGGGGTCCATGGTCCAGGTGTCGGGGGCGCAGTCGACGAAGACCGGTGTGGCGCCCTGGTAGACGACGGCGTTGGCCGTCGCCACGAAGGTGAACGAGGGCACCAGCACCTCGTCGCCCGGACCGACCCCGACGAGCAACAGGGCGAGGTGGAGGGCGGCCGTCCCGCTCGAAAGGGCCACCGCGTGGGCGACCCCGACCCGCGCCGCGAACTCCGCCTCGAACGCGTCGACGTCGGGGCCGAGCGGCGCGATCCAGTTGGAGTCGAACGCTTCGAGCAGCATGCGGCGCTCCTCGGCGCCGACTTCGGGAGGCGACAGGTAGACACGGGTCACGGTGCGACCTCCTGGTCGGGGGAGAGGGAGCCGACCAGGCCGGCGGCGACGATCAGGGCGGCGCCGCCGACACAGTCGACGACGATGGCGAGGGCCGGCGACGACCGACGGTAGGCGATCACGGCCCCGACGGTCAGGATCCCCTGGGCAACGATGTAGGCGGCACTGGCCGACGGGCGGGTCCATCCGCGGGCGACGAGCCGGTCGTAGGGGTGTCCCCGGTCGCCGGCCAGCACCGGCTGGCGACCGCGCAGGCGCCGGGTCACCGCGAACGCCACCTCCGCCGCCGGCAGGGCGACCAGGGCGAACGAGGCCACGCCCACGGTGGTGGAGGAGATCGGGTTCCACGCCTGGGCCACCAGGACGGCGAGTGCCGTCCCCAACAGGTACGACCCGCCGTCGCCCAGGTAGATCCGGGCCGGCGGACGGTTGAAGAGGAGGAAGGCGACCAGGGAGGCGGCCAGGGCCACCCCGAGCTGGCGACCGGTGCCGACCAGGATGACGGCGAAGCCGATGGCGGCGACGGCCACCGTACCTGCGGCCAGCATGTCGAGGCCGTCCAGGAGATTGACCCCGTTGACCAGGAGCAGGGTCACCGCCACGATGGCCACTGCCGCCACCGCCCCGGGAAGGTGCACCGGGCAGGTGACCACGACGGCCGCGGCCACGACGAGCTCGCCGACGATACGGACCGCCGGGGGGAGATCGAACCGGTCGTCGGCCACCCCCAGCGCCGTCGCCGCAACCAGCGGGCCGGCCAGCGACGGCCGGTCGGACAGGACGGCGACGAGCAACCCGGCCAGCACGGCCACCCCGCCGAGATAGGGGACGGCCCTGGTCTGCTCCTTCAGGGCGCCCGGTCGGTCCATGATCCCGGTCCGGGTGGCCACCACGATGGCCAGGGGGGTGAGCACCAGGGTGACCGCGAAGGACACGGCGCCCAGGACGACCAGGTTCACGCCGCGTCCCGGTCCCACTGCATGAGGACCGACCTGGTCCCGGCGTGCAGCTCGAACTCGTCCCCGGGCTCGAACCCGGCCCGGGTGTAGAGCCTGATGGCGCCGGCGTTGTCGGCCCCCACGACCACGTAGGCCTCGTGGCCGCCCGAGGCGGTGACCTGATCGAGGAACGCTCCCACCAGGGCCTTCCCGATGCCTTCCCCCTCGCGCCCCGGGTCGACGGCCACGGCGAGGAGTTCCGTCCCCCGACCGGTGCCCGCTCCGTCGCCCGAACCGTGCCCGAGGGTCTCGAGGACGCGCCTCCAGCCCCGCACGAGCCGGGGAGCGGCGGACAGTCCGGCGACGAAGCCATCCCTGACCAGGAAGGACCGGTAGAGACCGCCGACATCGGCCGATCCGGCGATGAAGCCGACGACCGTGCCCCCGTCGTCGGCGACCAGTAAGAACGAGCTGGTGGTGCCGGCGATCCGGCGGTAGAGGCGGGTCAGGAAGGCCGGCCCGAGGAAGGAGAGGAACCCGTCGCCGATGCGACCGGCGTGGAGACGGGCGGCGCTGGAGGCGTCGTCACGGTTCCCACCGGTGCGAACGGTCACCTCCGACCCGTCCGATCCGGCAGGCTCGTGTCGACCCCGTGCCCCGTTGGGCCCCATCTGTCGTCTCCTCCAGCGGCCCGGCAGGATCCGGGGTCACTCGGTTGCAAAGTGTAGGAAATTCCACTCTAGGACTGGTGACGTCTGTTCGTTAGCTTCCCGGTCAGGTAAGTTGGATGGCCATGGATACGAGCCAGGGGGGTGCGGTCAAGGGGCAGTACCAACTGTCGCACCTGCGTGACATCGAGGCGCAGTCCGTGCACATCGTGCGCGAGGTGGCCGCCGAATTCGAGCGCCCGGTCCTGCTGTTCTCGGGCGGCAAGGACTCGGTGGTCATGCTCCGGCTGGCCCAGAAGGCGTTCTTCCCGGGACGGATCCCCTTCCCGGTCATGCACATCGACACCGGCCACAACTTCCCCGAGGTGATCGAGTTTCGCGACAGGATGGTGGCCGAGTTGGAGGCCACCCTGGTGGTCGCCTCGGTCCAGGACTCCATCGACTCCGGACGCTCGACCGAGGAGTCGGGCACCGACCCGTCGCGCAACCGCCTCCAGACCCGCACGCTGCTCGACGCCATCACCGAGCGCAAGTTCGACGCCGTCTTCGGCGGCGCCCGCCGCGACGAGGAGAAGGCGCGGGCGAAGGAGCGGGTCTACTCGTTCCGTGACGAATTCGGCCAGTGGGACCCGAAGAACCAACGGCCCGAGCTGTGGTCGCTGTACAACGGCCGACATCGGGCCGGCGAGCACATCCGGGTCTTCCCCATCTCGGACTGGACCGAGCTCGATGTGTGGCAGTACATCGGCGAGGAGGGACTCGATCTTCCGTCGATCTACTACTCCCACCGGCGCAACGTCTTCCGCCGCGACGGAATGCTCCTGTCGACGGGCCCGTTCGTCACTCCCCGGGCCGACGAGGAGCAGTTCGAGGCCGTGGTCCGCTACCGGACCGTCGGCGACATGACCTGCACCGGCGCGGTGGAGTCGTCGGCATCGACGGTGGAGGACATCATCCTCGAGGTGGCCGCCTCCAGGCTGACCGAGCGGGGGGCCACCCGGGCCGACGACCGGGTGAGCGAAGCGGCCATGGAAGACCGCAAGCGCGAGGGGTACTTCTGATGGAGCTGCTCCGGTTCGCCACCGCCGGCTCGGTCGACGACGGCAAGAGCACCCTGATCGGCCGGCTGCTCTACGACTCCAAGGCGATCTTCGAGGATCAGCTCGAGGCCGTCGAGCGGGTCTCGATCCAGCGTGGCAACGACTACACCGACCTCGCCCTCTTGACCGACGGGCTTCGGGCCGAGCGCGAGCAGGGCATCACGATCGACGTCGCCTACCGCTACTTCGCCACGCCGGCCCGCAAGTTCATCATCGCCGACACCCCCGGGCACGTGCAGTACACCCGCAACATGGTCACCGGGAACTCGACGGCCGACCTCACCATGGTGCTGGTCGATGCCCGAAAGGGCATCGTCGAGCAGACCAGGCGGCACGCCTTCCTGGCCTCGCTCCTCCGGGTCCCCCACCTCCTGGTGTGCATCAACAAGATGGACCTGGTCGACTTCAACCAGGAGGTGTTCGACGCCATCTGCGCCGAGTTCACCGCTTTCGCCAGCCGGCTCGACGTCACCGACCTGACCTTCATCCCCATCTCCGCGCTCCAGGGCGACAACGTGGTGACCCGCTCGGCCAACATGCCGTGGTACGAGGGATCGTCGCTGCTCCACCACCTGGAGACGGTGTACATCGCCTCCGACCGCAACCTCATCGACCCGCGGCTGCCCGTGCAGTGGGTGGTCCGTCCCCATGCGGCCGAGTACCACGACTACCGGGGTTACGCCGGGCGGATCGACGGCGGTGTGTTCCGACCGGGGGACGAGGTGCTCGTACTCCCCTCGGGACTGACCACCACGGTGGCCGGCATCGACACCTTCGAGGGGCCGCTCGAGGAGGCCTTCGCCCCGATGTCGGTCACCATGCGGCTTGCCGACGACATCGACATCTCGCGCGGGGACATGATCTGCCGGCCCCACAACAAGCCCAACGTCGGCCAGGACCTCGACGCCATGGTGTGCTGGATGACCGACAAGCCGCTCAAGGTCGGCGACTTCCTGATGCTCAAGCACACCACCCGCTGGGTGCGGGCCGTCGTCCGGGACCTGCACTACCGCCTCGACGTCAATACCCTCCACCGGGACGAGGCGGCCACCACGCTCACGCTCAACGACGTGGGCCGGATGAGCCTGCGGGTGACCCAGCCCCTCTTCTACGACACCTACCGCCGCAACCGCCAGACCGGGTCGTTCATCCTTGCCGACGAAGGCTCGAACGTCACCGCAGGGGCCGGCATGCTGCTCGGCATCGACTGACGTCGTCCGCTGTGCCACCGGCCACCAACATCACCTGGCACGAGGGCGACGTGTCCCGGGCCGACCGGGCTGCACTGCTGGGCGGCGGGGGCGCGACCCTGTGGTTCACCGGGCTGTCCGGCTCGGGAAAGTCCACCGTGGCCGCGGCCACCGAGCGGCGGCTGGTCGCCTCGGGGCGTGCCGCCTACCGGCTCGACGGCGACAACCTGCGCAGCGGGATCAACGGCGATCTCGGCTTCAGCCGGGAGGAGCGCCTCGAGAACTGTCGGCGGGTGGCCGAGGTGGCCCGCCTGTTCGCCGACGCCGCCATGGTCGCCATCGTGGCCGTCATCAGCCCGTACGCGGAGTCACGGGAGCTGGCCCGACGCATCCACGCCGAGGCCGGTCTGCCCTTCGTCGAGGTGTTCATGGCTACGCCGGCAGCCGTCTGCGCCGTGCGTGACCCGAAGGGCCTCTACGCCCGGGCGTCGACCGGCTCCATCGACTCCTTCACCGGGATCGACGATCCCTACGAGGTGCCGGACCATCCGGACCTGTCCATCGATCCGAGGGTGTCGGTCGACGGGGCGGTCGACCTCGTGCTGGCGGCGTTGGCCCGCGCCGCCGGCTGAGCCCGGCCCGCAGTCGGGCCGTCCGCGGCGGGTTGGTCAGTAGCGGTTGGGTGTGGCCTCGATGATGAACTGGTAGCCGAACATCGTCGGCCAGATCGTGATCAGGAAGTGATCGAGCAGGCGGATCATCCGGCCCTTGGTGCCGGACACGCCCATGGCATCGAGCGGCAGCCCGACCGGCTCCATGCGTCGCACGGTGAACCCGCTTCGCTCCACCAGCTTACGAATGCTCCGGCGGGTGAAGAACCGGAGGTGGGTGGCGTCCAGGATGCCCCGCTGGTCGTAGTCGAACATGCCGAGGGCGGCCCGGGTGCGCGGGTACCAGTGGCCGATGTTGGGCACGCACAGCACGACCGAGCCCTCGGGCGTGAGGACGTCCTTGCACTGCTCGAGGAGCGTGCCCGGCTTGGCGAGGTGCTCGAGCACGTCGGCCATCAGGACGAGGTCGAAGCCGGTGCCGACCACGGGAGGGATCCCCTCGCTGAGGTCGGCCTTGTAGAAGGCGCTCATCCGCTCGGCGGCGGCCGGGAACTCGTTGACGTCGACCCCGGTCACGTGATGGCCCATCTGCTGGAGGCGCTCGGCGAGCAGCCCGCTCGAGCAGCCCAGGTCGAGGATCTTGGCCGGCGGACGGGCGGCCAGCAGGGTCGAGATGCGACCGTGGGAACTGTCCTCGGACGGCTTGAGCTGGTACTCCTCGTTGAGGCTGATCCGGCTGCCGTCGCCGAAGCCTGCCTTCTGCAGTCGGTAGGCGATCACGTCCTTGGTCACGTCGGCCGCGTAGCCCATACCGTCGACGTAGCAGATCTCGTCGCCGTAGTAGGTGGGGATGGGCACTTCGGCGATGCGCATGCCGGCGTCGTGGAGCTGGATGATGATCTGGGTATCGAAGTTGAACCCGTCGGAGTTCTGCTCGAACGGGATCCGCTTGAGCGCGTCGACCGAGTAGGCCCGGTAGCCCGAGTGGAACTCGGTGAGGTTGGTGCCGAGGGCGGTGTTCTCGAACTTGGACAGGATGCGGTTGCCGACGTACTTGTAGAGGGGCATGCCGCCTTTGCGGGCCGCTCCCTTGATCATGATCCGGGAGCCGAACACGGCGTCGGCCTCACCCTTGAGCAACGGTTCCAACAGGTCGGGCATCGACTCGGGTGCGTACTGCCCGTCGCCGTGCAGCATGACCACGATGTCGAGACCGTGGGCGATGGCCAGGTTGTAGCCGGCCTTCTGGTTGCCGCCGTAGCCGAGGTTCTCGGGATGGCGGATCAGGGTGATGGGGAGGTCGGAGGTCTGCTGGTAGCCGAGGCCGACCAGGTAGGTGGAGTCCTGGCTGTGGTCGTCGCTGACCACCACCTCCTCGATATCGCCGCGCACTTCGTCAGGGATCCGATCGAGGGTCTTGGCCAGGGTGGTGGCGGCGTTGTAGGCCACCACGAGGACCCCGATGCGCTTCTTCTTCTGTTTCGTTGCCATGCGGCCGTCGTCCCCCCGAGCGAGTGGACGCCACGTCCCCTCGGACTGCTGTCCGCCGACAATCTTAGGTGCAGGCGTCGACGTGGGGAAAGGCTCCCGGCCGTGACGCCGTATCGCGACCGGCGCGGTCCTCCCTGATATGCACTTCATGACTACAAATGTGGTGCTCGAACGGGACGACCGGCACGAACCCACGAAAGCCGCCGCGCGCAGGTCGTCTGTGGCTAGAGTCTCCCCCATGAAGTGGCTCTGGATCATCCTCCTGATCATCATCGGCATCGTGGCGGCCGTGTTCGCCTTCGAGTACCTCAGCACCAGTCTCGGGCATCTGCCGAGCTGGGTCCCCGGGCACGCCGCGCGGTTCGTCGAAGTGAATGGCAAGTGCAAGAGCAAGGGCATGACGGGCGCCTACATCAAGGAGAACGGCTACTGCTACAAGGCCGGCCACTCGCACAAGCGGGGCTACGCAGCAGCGCTGGTGGCCATCGTCGCCTTCGTCTGGGCCGGATGGCTGATCTACAAGAACCAGGTGGCTGACAAGGCCGAAACGCCCGCCGCTACCGTCTGAGCCGTTCGCCGGCACACGTCGTCGGGCAGCGACCCCTCTCGCGGTTGGCTTTCCGGCCCGAAGGTGCTGGTGCCGCGGGGCGGTCAGGGCGGCGTCAGTCGAGCCGACCGAACTTGGCGAGGACAGTTCGCAACGGTGCCGTGACCTTCCAGCTGGTCGACTCGAGCAGCCGGTCCCTGTGGGTCCGGACGCCCTCGAGTTCCGCCTCCATCCGTCTGATCCGATCCTGGAAGCCGTCGAGCTGGGAGCGGAGACGGGCCATCTCACGGCGTCCGGCGAGGACGGCTTCGGGCCACACCGACACCGCTGGAGGCGGCTCGGCGGCGAACGGCTCATGGCCTCCGGCGATGGTGGCCAACCACGCCCGCATCCCTTCGTGCTCAGTGGGGACGCCTGCGCTCCGGTCGTCCGGTTCCGATCGTTCGTGGCGGAGACCGGCGTCGATGGACGCGATGCCGCGGTCCACGTCCCACGTCGCCGACCAGGCGTCGAATCGGGGGAGGCTCCTGAGCCAGGACGCGAGCCGGCCGAGCGTGTCGACGGGGTCCGTGATCACGGACGCGTAGTCGAGGACGTACGTGTCCACCCCCTGGAGGCCGATGGCGGCCGTCCGGTTGTACCGCTCCCACAGGGCCAGACCGTGGGCCAGGGGGATGCCGTCCCGCTTCTGGAGCGACCGGGCGACGGCCATCGGCTCCCTCCACAGGAACACCGCGGTGAGCGGACCAGGGAGCATGTCGCGCCAGTAGGGGAGGAGCAGGCAGTTCCGTGGGTCCTTCCACACCAACGGTCCGGGCTCGGGGAAGGCGGCGGCCAGAATCGCCGCCGGATCGGTCCGACTTCCGAGCGGATCGGGGAACGGGGTACCGGCATCGTCCGGGGGCGGGGCATCCCAGGCGCCTCCGACACTGGCCAGGAGGTCTTCGTCGAGTAGCGACCCGGTGAGGCTCTCCCAGTGCTCCGGATTGCTGGAGGTGTCGTCCATGCGGTCGGACGGGTCCACTCCGTGGAGGCCCATCAGGGCCAGGGCGCCGGTCACGGCTGACGTGCCGCTTCGATGGCACCCTACGACCAGGACCCATGGTCCGGCAGGCATCGCGACCATCGGCGGACTCAGGAAGACCTGCGGGAGACCCGCTCGAACAGCGCCTTGCCCCAAGGGGTCTTACTCATCTGACCGGCCACCGTACGCTTGAACCGGTTCATCCCGCTCGCCCTGGTAGGGGGGGTGATCGATGCCACCGCCCGACGAGCGACCTCGCTGGCAAGGATGCCGGCTGACGCCAGGAAGTCACGAACGGCCACCATGTCGCCGGTGGCACCACGCGCCAACTCCTCCTCGGACAGTCCGACCGCGTCGAGGTAGGTCGCGGGCGGTTCGGAGATCGGGACGGGTCGAAGCGCCCAGACAAGTTGTTTGACCGCCGTATTCGGGTTTTCCGACTCCGCCAGCACACGGAGGGCCCCGACCATTTCGGGTGGCATGGCGTCCGCCAGGCCCGGGTCGTACTGGTCGCTCCGGATCGCCGAGTAGTTCTCCCGGGCCACGATCTCCCACCCGGTCCGTCGGACCAGATTGGTCAGCGTCTCCTCGGTGAAGAACCGGATGTGGGTGCTGTCGAGGAGGCCCGTGGTGGTCGGGATCCACCGGCCGCAGAGCAGTCTCAGCGCGACGTCGAAGTGGGACACATTGGGCACCGACACG
This sequence comes from Acidimicrobiales bacterium, assembly GCA_050014755.1. Taxonomy (GTDB): domain Bacteria; phylum Actinomycetota; class Acidimicrobiia; order Acidimicrobiales; family RAAP-2; genus Bog-756. Next base: position 7,141 of record JBEKCS010000023.1, on the reverse strand, counting down.
AACAGCGTGGGCTGACCGTGGGTGAGCGCCCACGACGAGAGTGCCAAGAGGAGCTCCTGGGGCTGCATGAGGTGCTCGAGGACGTCGAGGAGCATGAGGCCGCCGACGTGGTCGATGCCATCGAGGGCGGTTCGCACGTCGTCGAGGTCGGAGAGGTCGCACCGGGTGGCCGAGATCCCCTTTTCACGCATCAGATCGACGGCTACCGGGTGGATCTCCAGGCCGTGATAGCCGACCCCCACATCGCGAAGCGCATAGCTCATGATCCCCGAGCCCGCCCCCAGGTCCACAACGGTGCTCGATCGGTCGACGACCAGGTCCCGCACGAGTTCGGCGGTGTTGGCCAGCGCGCTCTCGTGCTCGTAGACATAGTCGTAGTCGTACTTCTTGTCGCCGGCGTGGTCGAGGGCCTCTGCCGCCGAAGGCGTTTGCCCGGCGTGGGTGCCTCCCCCGGGAGGGCCGTCGACGACGATGGTCCTGGTGGCTTCGAGCCAGGCGCGGCCGTAGCGCTGATCGGGCTCGAGGTGATTCCCCTCGGCCCACTCGTTCCATGCCACGACGAAGACGTAGTTCTCCTCCTCGGGCACGTTGGCCACGGTCCGCATCGTCCAGTCGAGCCACCGCTCGTAGAGGTAGGGCGAGGCACCCTCGAAGATGGTGGCCCCGTGCGGGCGACGGGCGGTGTTGTCCCACCCGACCATGACCGAGGGGAACCGCTTGTAGTCCAGGCAAGCGGTGCGCGACATCTCCTTCTTGACCGAGGACCAGTAGTCGATGATGCGATGGCCACGCGTGCCATCCACCGGACTGAAGACCGGGTCGCCGAAGTCGGGCCTGAATCCGACGCTGGCATCCATGCCGAATGCCTGAGGGCCACCCGGCGGCAGGTAATGGCTTTCGACGTAGCAGAGGTACAGGTCCGGGATGCCCTGCTTCTTTGCCTCGTCGCGCCAGATCTGGAAGGTCCGTTGGGGGTCGGGCAGTTGCTGGGGTCGGTAGACCAGCATCAGGGGCCGGCCGTCGATGGTGATGTACCGCTCGTCCTTGAATGCCTCGACCAAGTAACGGATGTGAGCGAGGTCGTCCTCGTCGCTGTACTCCTGAGGCATGAGGACCGTGCCGGTCTGGGCGTCCCAGTTCCTCGTCCACTCCTCGTTGGCCCAGCAAAGGGCGAAGGGGAAGTCGGGCGATCCGGACGCCAGGACCTCTTCGAACGGGCGCTCGAGGAGGCGTTTCCCGTTGAACCAGTAGTGGTAATAGACGAACCCGCTGATCCCGTGCTGCGCGGCCAGCTCGGCCTGGGCTTCGCGGACCTCGGGCAGGCGGAGGTCGTAGTACCCGAGCTCGCCGGGGGCGTGAGGCTGGTAGTGGCCCGGGTAGAGCGGCCTGGCTTTGGCGACGTTTGTCCATTCCGTGAATCCCTTGCCCCACCACTCGTCGTTCTCCGGAATGGGATGAAACTGGGGAAGGTAGAAGGCCAGCACCTTCGCGGTGTTCCGGGTAGGCGCCGAAGGGGGCGTGCCGTCTGACCCTCCCTCGTCTGCCATGGATAGATAGTAGGGCAGGAGGGTGTGCGCGACGCAACGGGTGGCGGTCGATCGCCACAGCGCGAACGGTCCGGGATCGAGGCCGGTTGCGGATGGTAGGTTCGGCAGCCAGTCACGACCAGGGGGGCACTCGTCCCTGTCGTCATCCCGTGCGGACGGAGCAGGAGGGAGCCGCGATGAGGGTCCTGTACGTCACCGACTTCTTCCCGTGGCCGTCCACCAAGGGCGGCCTGATCCGCAGGGCCACCCAGGTGGAGGTACTGGCTCGGCTGGGCGACGTCGACCTCTTCTCGTTCGTCGAATGGAGCGGGCCGGCGCCCGAGGTGCCCGACGGCGTTCCGATCCGCCGGTTGGGGACCTCGCCCTACCCGGTGGACAGCGTGTCGCTGCGGTGGAGGATCGAGCGGCCGTTTCGCCGGGGGACGCCGCTCCTGATCGCCTTGCGCATGGGCGACCCGGGCCCCAGGGCGCTCTTCAACGCGTTCGTCTCCGACCGGTACGACGTCGTGTGGTTCTCCACGGCGTCCACGTGGGCGTGGATGGGGCGGCCCCGGCTGGGGCCGACGATCGTGGACCTCGATGTCCTCGACGACGAGGTCGAACGGCAGCGGGCGGACCTGATCCACGCCCAACCGGCTCGGGGCGCCGGGGCGTTGGCGCGCCGGTCGCTGGCGGAGTTGAAGGTCCGGGTGAACGCCTACGACTGGAGTCGCCTGCAGAGGTCGGTGGCCCGTCACGTCGACCGGGTGGTGCTCTGCTCGGCCACGGATGTAGCCCGGCTCGCGGTGGCCAACGCGGCGGTGATTCCCAACACGTTCGCAGAGCCGGAGCGGCCGGTGGGCAGGCCGGAGGCCACGGATCCGCCGACGGTCCTGTTCCAGGCGAGCTTCGACTACCCACCGAATGCCGACGCTGCCCGATGGCTGGTGGAGGAGGTTGCACCCCGGATCCGGGTCCGCCTCCCGGGCACGAAGATCCGCCTTGCCGGGATGTCGACGCCCGCCGTCGCGGCGCTGGCCGACGAGCCGGACGTCACGGTCACCGGTCGGGTGCCGTCGATGGTGGACGAGCTGGCACGGTGCGACCTGGTGCTCGTGCCGCTCCGGTCCGGCAGCGGCACCCGGCTCAAGATCCTGGAGGCGTTCGCCCATCGGATTCCGGTGGTGTCGACCTCGATCGGAGCCGAGGGGCTCGATGCCGTTGACGGCGTCCACCTGTTGGTCGCCGACAGGCCCGATGCCATCGCCGAAGCCTGTGGCCGGGTATGTGAGGACACGGACCTGCGGCGCCGACTCGTCGATGCCGCACAGGAGTTGTTCCGCAAGCGCTTCGAATCCTCGGTGGCCGAGGCGCAGATCCGCGAACTGGTCGATTCAGTGACCCGGCGACCGTAGTGGGGACCGATGGGCAAGGCCCGTCCTCCGACTCGGACGACCACAGGTAGCGTGACCCGATCATGGAGGTGATCGCCCACTATCTTCCGCAGTTCCATCCCATCCCGGAGAACGACGAGTGGTGGGGCAAAGGATTTACCGAGTGGACCAACGTGGCAAAGGCGCGGCCCCTGTTCCGGGGCCATCGCCAGCCTCATCTCCCGGCCGACCTGGGCTTCTACGACCTGCGGGTGCCCGAGTCCCGGGCGGCACAGGCCGACCTGGCACGGCGGTACGGGGTCACCGCCTTCTGCTACTGGCACTACTGGTTCGGCGGAAAGCTGCTCCTCGAGCGACCGTTCGAGGAGGTGGTGGCGTCGAACGAGCCCGACCTCCCCTTCTGCGTGGCGTGGGCCAACCAGACCTGGTCGGGGATCTGGCACGGCGCACCGGACCGGATCCTCATCGAGCAGAACTACCCCGGGACCGAGGACGAGGAACGCCACTTCGCGTACCTGCTCGACGCGTTCCGGGACGAGCGCTACCTGCGGATCAACGGTCGGCCGGTGGTGTTCATCTACAAACCGGGGGAGCTTCCCGAGCCGGCCCGGTTCGTCGAGCGGTGGCAGTCCATGGCCACGAAGGCAGGCCTCGAGGGGCTGTACCTGATCGCAGGACTGGGGGAGACCGCCTATCCGACCCACAAGGAGGACGGCTATGACGCGGGGGTGTACTACCAGTTCCCCTTCGGCGAGGACCGCTGGGTGCGGGTCCGCGCCAGCCTGACGGCCCGGGGGTACTACCACGGACCGAAGCGCTACCCGTATCTGGATACGTTTCCCGAGATCCCTGCGGGACTGCAGGGGCCGATCTTTCCGTGCGTGTACCCGAACTGGGACAACACGCCGCGGTCGGGTCGAGGCGGTGTGCTGGCCACCGGCGCCACCCCCGAACGGTTCGGCGCGCAGGTGCGGCGGGCCCTCGAGATCGCCCGGACCCTGCCCGAAGGGGAGCAGGTCGTGGTGATCAAGTCGTGGAACGAGTGGGCCGAGGGCAACTACCTCGAACCCGACAGTGAGACCGGGCACGCACGGGGCGATGCGCTGGCACAGGAGTTGAAACGGTCCCGGGCCTGAGTCCGGGGAGGCTCAGGTGCCACTGGCCGGCTCGGGCCGTGCAGCGGTGGACGAGCGTGACGACATCGTCATCGCCGCGTCCACGACATCCTGGCTGGGCGGGTTGCTGAGCGGGGTGCTCGTCGTGCGGTCGGCGACCAGGCTGTCGAAGACGAGCACCATGTAGCGCCGCCACAGCTCGGGGTCGATCGGGCCGACGTAGTCGGACACCGCCCCGAGCATCGTGACCAGCATGGGCACGTCGTTGACGACCAGGTCGGGCCGGAGCTTGCCGCTCCGCTGGGCCCGCTCGATCACGGTGGCCAGGATCGGGGTGATCGCCTCGCGGGTCCTCGCCACCCCTGCGCAACCGGACTCACTGCGCAACAGGACATCGCGCAGGCCGCGATTGTGCACCTGTCCCTCGAGCGCCTGCTCGATGAAGTGCACGAATCCCTCCCACGGATCGTCGAACGCCTCCGCCTCACGGGCGAGGGCGACGATGCCCTCGACCTTGTCCTCGAACAGGGCGTCGATCAGTGCCTCTTTGTTGGGGAAGCGACGGTAGACGGTGCCCACCCCCACGCCGGCGGTACGGGCAACCTCGTCGAGCGACACCTCGAGCCCACGCTCGGCGAACACCTGGGCCGCCGCCGCCAGGATGCGTTGGCGGTTGCGGACCGCATCGACCCGCAGCTTGCGCCCGGTCGGTCCGAGGCCGACCACGTCCTCCACGAGCTCGGGGAGAGGTTCGCTCTCGGTAGCAATCGGATGCTCCACGGAATGTTCAGCTCGATTCGGCGTTGCATGTGGAGGAAGTACCTCCACATCCTGGTACAGTAGTCATCATAACCGGAGGCCGATGCTCCGGATGTGTTGCTCCCCCATCCCCCCTGGACCCCCTAGACCTCGAGGACTGACGCCATGGCCACACAACCCCTGACGGATACCACGGATCCTGCACATCCGACCCACAACCCCCACCACGAACGGCGTTGGCTCATCCTATGCGTGCTCGGGCTGGCCCAGCTGATGGTGGTGCTCGATGCCACCATCGTGAACATCGCCCTGCCCACGGCCCAGCATGCGCTCGGGTTCTCCGACGCGGACCGCCAGTGGATCGTGACCGGGTATGCCCTGTCCTTCGGCAGCCTGCTCCTGCTCGGTGGCCGGCTCTCCGACATGATCGGCCGCAAGCGGGCCCTCATGTTCGGACTCGCCGGGTTCGCGGGCGCCTCGGCCCTCGGTGGATTCTCCACCAGCTTCGCCATGCTGTTGTGCGCCCGGGTGCTCCAGGGGTCGTTCGGGGCCCTGCTGGCACCGGCCGCCCTGGCCATGTTGACCACGACGTTCACCGACCCGGGTGAGCGCGGTCGGGCGTTCGGGATCTACGGCGCCATCGCCGGTGGCGGTGGTGCCATCGGTCTGTTGCTCGGCGGCGTCCTCACCTCGTACGTGTCGTGGCGGTGGACGCTGTTCGTGAACCTGGCCATCGGTGCCGTGGCCATCACCGGTGCCGCCCTCCTGCTGTCCAACCTCCGGTCGTCGTCGAGGCCGCGCCTCGACCTGCCGGGCGTGATCACCGCGACGGCCGGACTGTTCGCCCTCGTCTACGGCTTCTCCCATGCGGAGACCACCTCGTGGAGCGATACGTACACCGTTGCCAGCCTGGTGGCCGCCGTCGTGCTCCTCGCCACGTTCGTCGGTTTCGAGCGGCGCGTGGCCGAGCCGCTCCTGCCGCTGCGGGTCGTCGTGGACCGCAACCGGGGCGGCGCCTTCATCGCCATGTTCGCGGCCGGGGCGGCGATGTTCGGAACGTTCTTGTTCCTGACCTATTACATGCAGGGCACGCTCCACTACTCCCCGGTCGTGACCGGGTTCGCCTACCTGCCGATGATCGCAGGGCTCGTCGTGTCCGCGCAGATCGCCACCAACGTCCTGCTTCCGCGGTTCGGACCCAAGTTCCTGGTGGCAGGAGGGATGACCACGGCAGCCGTGGCCATGGCCCTGTTGACGAGGACCGGCCTGGACTCGAGTTACGTGACGACGATCCTCCCGGCCCTCGTCGTGCTCGGCCTCGGCTTCGGATTCATCATGGCCCCGTCGATGAGCGTGGCAACCGTGGGCCTGGTGAACGACGCGGGCATCGCCTCGGCAATGGTCAACACCAGCCAGCAGGTGGGTGGCTCCGTAGGTACGTCGCTCCTCAACACCCTGGCCGCCAGCGCGGTGACGGCCTACGCCTTGGCGAACCGGGCCACCGCGACATCGGCCGCCACGCTGCAGTCACAGGCCACGGTCCACGGCTATCACGTCGTCTTCGCCTACTCGTCCGTGTTCTTGGTGGTGGGGGCGGTCGTGGCCGGGCTCCTGCTCCGGCGAGGGGCGGTGGCATCGCTGGCCATCGCGACCGAGGGTGTTCACGCCGAGCCGGCCATGGTGGGTGTCTGATCGGGCGCTCATCTGAAGACAGGGCACGCGAACGGGCTGCCAGGTCAGTCCGGCCGATGCCGATCGGAGGCCCGATCATGCAGCGCGCATTCTCGCGTCGCCAGCGTGCCCACGTCGTTGAATTCGGTCCTGTTGGGAGGCTGAGAGTCCGCTCCCTGCGTTGCCGAAAGGTGACGGAACCACGTCGTTCGGTAACCAGTTCGTCAAGGTAGCCGCCAAGGGGCGGCCGTTTCGGAATCGAGGTCAGGTGGCGGCCTCGTTCGAACTGCTCTCGGCGCTTCGTATCGGTGACCTCCTTCGAGTCCCAGCTTCCGGAATGCGCTCACCCTGACCGCGTCGAAATGCATCCTTCAGCCGAAGGCACCGCTTCTCCACCAGCCACCAGCTGGTGAAGGCCAGGGGCGCCGTGCCGAGGAACGTGAGTTATAACCAGAACTTGTGGATGCACCACCTGACCGGGGGCGCGACGTACCTTCCTCTTTGAACACAACAAAGAAACGCTGGCGGTGGAACGCCGGCGAGGAAGGAACGCCAATGCTGAGAGTACATGTTGATTCGACCGCGGACGCGGAACTGTCGACCACGCTGGACGAGCTGGTCGCCGAAGGGGCGAGGCGCATGCTGGCTGCCGCCCTCGAGGCCGAGGTCGACGCCT
>JBEKCS010000022.1:0-55698 GCA_050014755.1 Acidimicrobiales bacterium | reverse complement strand
CTCAAGTGGTTTGTGTGGAAACTGCTTCTTGAGGTTGACGCGGTGATCGTCGCGTCTGGGGGATGTTGCCTCAGCTCACGAGGCCGTACACCACTGGTCGGGACTCAACTTCTGCGAGGCGATGGCGCGACTCTCCGAACACTATCGGGGGACCCCCGGGGCGGACCTGGCGACTATCGGTCTCTGCCTCTACCGAAATGGTGCGGACGGCGTGGCTTGGCACGGCGACAAGATCGGAAGAAGTGCCACCGAGGACACACTGGTTGCCATCATGTCGCTCGGCTGCCATCGGCGTCTGTCTCTCAGGCCGACACGAGGGAGCTCCCCGTCGCTCCATTTCGACCTGGGTGGAGGGGACCTCCTCGTGATGGGAGGGAGCTGTCAGCGCACGTGGCAGCACTCCGTACCGAAGACTGCGCGATCCGTCGGTCCTCGGCTGAGCGTGCAGTTCCGGCCGAGTGGCGTGCGGTAGTACTTGCGCTACGTCGCACCCGGCAAGTTCGTCCCGAGCATTCACCGCTCGTCGGCCGTGACCGACCGAGCGGGGAGATTCGTGCCGGTCAAGCCCTAACCTGGCGGTCAGGGACAGGCTCCTCTCAGTCCCTGCGCTCCGTCAGCCACACGCCGATTAGAGGTTGACGGTCGTTGTCGCACCGGGGGCGATGCTGACCTTGGCAGGAGAGGTGGCCGATTGATTGGACCTCACCGCGTAGTTTCCTGGGGAAATTCCAAATCGGAAAGTGTGGCCGCCCGTGACGGTTTGCGTCGCCACCACACGATTGTCCTCGGGAAGCTGGACACGGACCGGGATGGCTTCGTATCGCGCCCGAGGTAGAAACCGCCCTTCGCAGGGTGCAGCGACACCAGAAACGACGCCCTCCAGATTCAATGGGCCATGGCCATCATCCTTTCGTGAGGACCGAAGTCCTCACGAATCAGAAGGAAACCAAACCTTCGGCAGACTCAACTACGACGGGGTCCGAAGGTGCTGCGAGCACGATTCCAGGTCTCAGGCGGTGACTCACCTTTGGTCCAGGCCATTGGGAAAATCGGAAGGACCGTGGCACCATTCGCTCTAGTGTCCTCGACATGAGAGCTGATCGAGCGGCCCGGCACCCGGACTCGGACAAGGACCAGGCGCGGTGGCGCCCGTGATCGACCTCGGTGTGATTACGCCGGTGGTCACGCTTCTGCCCAAAGCCCACGCCCGGTGGGAGCGCGACGGTACGATCGACGATGTGGCTCGCATCGCCCGGGCCGCCGACGAGCTTGGCTACCACCACCTCACCTGCAGTGAGCACGTTGCCGTTCCGGTCGAGGCTGCCGCAACCCGCGGGGGACGGTACTGGGACCCGGTGGCCACACTGGCCTACCTCGCCGCGGTCACCGACCGAATCCGCTTGGCGTCCAGCGTCGTGGTCCTCGGCTACCACCACCCGCTGGCCGTGGTGAAGCAGTACGCCACCCTCGATCGGATGTCGGGGGGTCGGGTCGTGCTCGGGGTGGGGATCGGCTCACTGACCGAGGAGTTCGAGCTGCTGGGCGCCCACTTCGCCGACCGGGGAGACCGGGCTGACGACGCTCTGCGGGCCATCCGGGCCGCGCTCCCGACCGACCGCCCGACCTGGGACGGCCCCTACTATCGCTGGTCCGACGTCGTGGTCGAGCCAACCGCTGTCCAGAACCACGTGCCTATCTGGGTGGGGGGCCGGTCGGCCCGGTCGCTCCGGCGGGCCGTTGAGCTTGGCGACGGGTGGGCACCCTTCGGGTTGGCACCGGAGGAGATCGGCGCGCTCGTGGCCGCCGCCAGAACCGCGGACGCGTGGGCGGCCCGCGACCGCCCCCTCGACCTTGTGCTCCAGAGCAAGCGGGCATTCGACCCGTCAGGCCACCCCGACGCCACCCGCCTCGAGGTGGACGCCCTCGTCGAGGCCGGCGCCACCGCGCTGGCCCTCCGATTCGTGCACCATTCGCCAGACCACTACATCGAGCAGCTCGCCGTCATGGCCGAGCTGGTGGGATCGATCACCTGAGCGATCGGCGGCCGTTAGGCGGGCCTCACGCGGACGCGCCGCCGTGACGTCAAGGCAGGTGCCGGTCCCACTCGCCGGCAACGACGCGCTCGAAGGGCCCAGCCAGGAGTGGAGTCCTCGACCCGTCGGACCACCGCCGGGCCAGGATCGGCCTCAGGCCAGCGGCCACATCGACCGGGGCATCGTCGACGTAGCAGACGGTCAGGACGAGCCCGGCGGTCGACGCCATCATGGGGTGCCGGGGCTCCGCTCCGCGATACGCCCAGGCACCGAACACGCCGGGCGCCCCGACCAGTTCATCGAGATTGATCGTGTCTGCCTCTCCGGTCGGAGTCAGCTGTTCCACCAGTAGGTAGACGCCCGCGGCGGGTCGCCACGGCGCGACGGCGGCACCGACGAGGATGCGGTCGGCGACGGCGGTGCCGATCAGATCCCACCCCCCGACCTGCACCCGGGGTAGGCGCATCGACATCCGACCGATCCCGCCGAGAGCCGTCCCGAGGGGAAAGAAATTCGCCAGGGCGGCCTCTACCGGCTCGGCGAAGAGGTACTGCACGATATGGTCCACGGCGTCGTACGGCGCCGTGGATGCGGCTCGGGCGGCCCGGCAGGCGGGCGTCGACACCCACCGTTGACCGAGCCGCAGGCCAACCAAGCGGTACTGCTCGGGCAGGTGGTCGAGCACGTGCCACCGCAAGTACTCGGCGTCGAGCCCTTCGGCGTGGCGCGACGAGAGCGAGACCACCGCGGCAACCGCGTCCCCGTTCCCGAAGGCGGCGATGCGGGGGTCAGCATCGCTGGGTGTGCCCATGGCACCGTCCGTCGTACCGGCAAGTTCCCACCTGTCCATCTTGGCTCCCCCGATGTGCCCGTCCAGTGTAGAGCTGGGGCGTCCGGGAGCAGGGGTTCGTGCACGGGGGATTGACCCTTGATCATCTAGGGACCATCGTCGGGGCTGTCCGTCTCTCACATTCGAGGGCCGCTCAGCAGCCACGAGTCAATACCATTGCGTTTGTGGATACCGGCCGAAAACGGCAACACCCCTGAGTCTGAACCATCGGTCGAAGACGGCAGAGGGTCATCCACCCACGCAGAGCGTGGCGACGGCGACATTGCCCATCACGATCTCCCAGGACGGGCTCTGCCCGGCGCGCGGGTCAAGAGCAGTTCGTGCGACACGGAGTAGTGCGCCCCAGTCGTGCCGGTCGGCGGCACCAAGCCCACCGACGTGACGAATGAGCCATCTGGGCCGACCTCCCCGCCGAGGGCCGGCCTACTCGGGACCCGCGTCGGCGAACGCCGCTTCCAGTAGTTCCTCCCACGGCACCGCTGCCCACCCCCAACGGAGCGCTTCGTCCCGGGCGACGGCGACGGCAGCGTCCACCCACTGGATCTCGACATCCTCACCGGGACCCACGCCGTCCACCACCGCCGCTCCATAGTGAGCCCCGAACAACGAGTCCTTCCAGAGCACAAGGACCTCCCGGAGACCCTCGACCAGATGGTCGACGCGCGTTTCCGAGCGCCCCTCGGCCACCCGGACGGCCCACTCGGCGCAGCGGAACGCCCGACCCAGGTCGCCGCGGTGGGTCGTGGCCTCGGCGGCACGGACATAGGGCGCGAGCGTCGCCATCTCCGAATCCGGGAGGCTGCGCCCCAGCTCCCGAACCAGATAGCGGAGCACGGGAGACGGGGCCTTGTCGGTCACCCGAGGGACGCTACCCGGACGGAGCGCCCCGGTCAGACGGCGTCCAACACCGCGAAGCCGCAGTTGTAACCGGGGATGAACGTGACACCGGGACCCCCGTGGCACCCGGCGCCGCACAGGTACAGGCCGTCGATGGGCATCGGCGCGTCGGGCCATCCCCGGGGCCCGGGACGGAACGGCCCCATGAACTCCGGCTGGAGCAAACCGTGGGTGAAGTCGCCTCCGGTGCAGCCGAACATCCGCTCGTACGTGTACGCCGGGTAGTTGAACTGCCGCTCGATCAGGTCCGGAAAGTTCGGCGCCCTGGCCGTGATCCTGGCCACGATGCGCTCGGCCATCCGGTCGCGCAACTCGGCCTGCTCGTCGTGGGTCGCACCGATCGGCGAGTAGAAGGCGAAGCTGCTGGCCACATGTTTGCCCACTGGTGCCAGGTCCGGGTCTCGAAGGGTCGGGATCGACAGGTTCACCGACGGTTGGTCGGGCACGATGCCCTGGACGCAGCCTTCGAAGTCACGCTGCATCTGCTCGGGCGTCCCGAAGAACGTCACGTTCTGGCGGGAGTCCCCCTCGTTCAGTGCCTCGTAGCGCCCCGCGTATTCCGGCAGTCCCGAGAGGGCGAAGTGGACCTGGAAGTACAGCGCGCGGTGGTCGATGGCATCGACGCGACGGGCGAATGTGTCCCCCACCGCGTCCCAGTCGACCAGAAGGCCGATCGTCGCGGTGGGGTCGAGGTTGGACACCACGACCGGAGCGGTGATCCGCTCGCCGTCGGCCAGGGCGACTCCTGTGGCCCGTCCACCCTCCACCGTGATCCCGGTCACCTTGACGTGGCGGCGGAGCTCGCCACCGTGTCGTTCGAAGCGGGCCAGCAGGTGATCGGAGATCGTGCCGATGCCACCCTTGACCTTCGACATCGTCACGTCGCCCGGTGACGCCAGCGCGAACGCCAGACACAGTGCGCTGCCCGGCGTGTACGGACCCCGGTAGGTGGAGTTGACAGCCAGGAACGCCAGCATCCCCCTGACCTGTGCGTGCCGTTCGCGGTCGGGCAGGTACCGGTCGATGACGTCCATCACGCTGCCGAACATGGCGGTCCGGATGGCCTCGCGTTCGGACTCGTTGGTCGCGCTCGCCCACATCTGGTCGAGCGACTTGGGTGGCGTGCGCACGTCGAAGCGCCCGATGGCCCGGGCCGGCGCCTCGGCCCAGGCGGCGATCTCCCCCATGCCGAGCACGGCGTCGATGCCCAGCGTCTCGTTCAGGTGCTCGAAGAGCCGGTCCGGATCGGAGTAGAGAAGGATGGGCGGCTCGCCCGACGGGCCGATGCTCGCCGACTGGACGTCGGGCTCGTAGATCGGGCACTCGCCCAGACCCAGGTCGTCGTAGATGGGGGTCGGGACGGGGAACTGGACGGAACCGGCCAGTTCGAACCGGTACCCGCGCACCAACTCGGTGGTCGTGGCCATCCCCCCGACGAAGTGGTTCTTCTCGAGGCACAGGACGCGCATCCCACCCCGTGCCATGACGAGGGCGGCGGTCAGGCCGTTGTGGCCCGCCCCCACGACGATGGCGTCGTAGTCGGTCGTAGTCGTCACGAGGGACCTCCGGTCACACGCGGCGGCCGGTGAGGTCCAAGAGGCGCTGCTGCACATCGGCCCCTTCACCGACCGAGCCGGACGGACCCTCGCCGAACATACCGATCGATCCGATGAACGGCTCCATCGGCAACATGGCGATGTAGACGTAATCGGCGAGCTCCTCCGGCAGCCGGCTGTCGGCGCCGACGGCCGTGGCCAGGTCCCAACCGTGAAGCGCCAGATCGCCGGTCCGGAATCCGATCAGCTGGGACGCCGGTACGTCGCCAATGGCGTGGTGGACGACCACGTCCCAGTCGGTGACGGCGCGCATCCTGGCCAGTTGGTCGTCGAGGGTGGCACGGCACAGGACGTCCAGGTCGCCGTCGTACTCCTTGTCGATGAAGGACCTCGCCTCCTCCTGGCTGGCTCCGTCGAGCAGGGCGACCGCCATCTCGTTCCCCATGGCGACATGGCGCACCAGGGAGCGCACGTCCCACTCGTCGCACGGCGTGGACGCCGTCCACTGGTCGTCTCCTACCTGATCGAGTACGGCGACGAACGTGGACGTCGCCAGGGCCAGGGCATCGAGGGGTTCCATGGGCCAGAACCTACCCGGCCCCCACCCGGCCCGCACTGGAGACGGAGGTGCCGGCCACCGGGTCCTTCGTGGTGTGGCACGGTGGTCCATGCCCGCATACGAACGGTTCGCCTCTTTCTACGACCTCGTCATGGACGACCCGGAGCCGCGGGCGGTGCGGGTCAACGACGCCATCGCCCGCTACCGGCCCGACGCGGCGTCGCTGCTCGAACTCGGGTGCGGGACCGGGTCGATCCTTGCCCGGCTCACCACAGGGGCGTCGCTCACCGGACTCGACCGCTCGCCCGAGATGCTGGCCATCGCCGCCCGGAAGGTTCCCGGCGCCCGTCTCATCGAAGGGGACATGCGCTCCTTCGACCTCGGGCGGCGCTTCGACGTCATCGCCTGCGTCTTCGACTCGATCAACCACCTGCTCGACGTGGCCTCGTGGACGTCGTTGATCGGAGCTGTGCACCGGCACCTGTCGGACGACGGTCTGTTCGTCGTGGACGTCAACACCGTGGGCGAGCTCAGGCGCCTGGGCGACGAGCCCCCGTGGGTCTACGACTTCGACGGGGGCACGGCCATCATCGACGTGAGCTTCGCCGTCGACGACCGTGGTCTCGGGCTGTCGGAGTGGGACATCCGGGTGTTCGAGCGGATCGCGGGGACCCGCCACGAGCTCCATCACGAACGCATCGGTGAGCTGGCGTTGCCGCTCGCCCAGGTGCGGGCGCTGATGGCGGACGGGTTCGACCTGCTCGAGGAGGTCGACGAGGACGGGCTGGTGGCCACCGACGACTCGGTCAAGGCCTACTACGCCCTCCGTCGCAGGGCCGCCCGCTGAGCCTCACCTCCCGGGCCAGAGCCGGCCGGCCAGACCGGAGGCCCGGGCCACCGGTCTCGACACGGCCAGTCGAACCGTCTCCTCGGACCCGACCACCGTGACCTCGGTCCTGGAGCGGGTGACCGCGGTGTAGAGGAGCTCGCGGGTCAGGATCGGCGAGTCGGTCGTCGGCAACGAGACGACCGCGTGGGGGAATTCGGAGCCTTGGCTCTTGTGGATGGTCATGGCCCACCACGGTTCCCATTCGCCGAGACGGGTGGGGGCGAGCAGTCGGGTCCCATCGGGCTCGGGCATGGCCACACGCCGACCCTCGGCTTCGCGGACCACCACACCCACGTCGCCGTTGGCCAGGCGGTTGACCGCGTCGTTCCTGGTCACCATCACCGGCGTCCCCACCCTCGGCCGACCACCCCGCAGGTCGGGCGGGACGGCGTCGTAGACGCCGGCGGCGATCCGGTCGGTCCAGTCGCCGAGGCCGAACGGACCACGACGCATCGCGGCCAGCACCTTGACCCGCTGGGCCGCGGCGAGGGCCTGCGCTGCGGACCCGGCCAGTGCTGCAGCAACCACCTCGGCGGCGGCATCCCCGACCAGGCGTCGGAGGGCCTCCAAGCCGTGGGCGTCTCCGGGTCGGACCCAGTGGACCTCGGGACCACCCGCCGACAGCCGGCGCACGACCTCGTCCCCGTCGCCGTCGCGGATGGCGAGGGCCAGCTCGCCGATCGCCGATCCTTCGGCGAACCGGTGCCCCTCGCGCAGCTCGGTGACCCGGCCGTCGAGCGGGGCGGGTGCGGCGCCGGAGACCGGCCGGCCCGGACCGACCACGTCGCCCATCACCGTCCCCGCCTCGATGCTGCTCAGCTGGAACGGGTCGCCCACCAGCACCAGCCGGGCATCGGGCCGGACGGCGTCCAGCAACCGGGCGAGCAGCGGCAGCGAGACCATCGACGTCTCGTCGATCACCACCATGTCGTGTGCGAGGGGATTCGACCGGTCGTGGCGGAATTCGGTTCGGCTCCGGTAGCCGAGGAGGCGATGGATGGTCGTCGGCTCGTCCGCGGTCAGCACGTCGGCTTCGGCGGCATCGATACTCCCGTCCCGCAACATCTCGGTCACCCGGCCGTCGACCGCCTCCTTCATCCGCACCGCCGCCTTGCCGGTCGGCGCGGCGAGGGCCGCCCGGAACACCGCGCCGCGCTCCGTCGCCATCCGATGGCCGGCGGCGAGGATCCTGGCCACCGTGTGGGTCTTGCCCGTCCCGGGGCCTCCGGCGATGACCGTCACCGGACAGGTCAGGGCCCGGTGGGCGGCGAGCCGCTGAAGGTCCGGGCCGCCGGAGGTGCGTCCCGTCGGGGCGAACACCGCGTCGAGCGCGGCGTCGACCTCGGCCTCGGATCCCCCCGCATCGCCCGGCAGGGCGCTCCGTGTCGCCAGCTCGCCGGCCACGGCCATCTCGAAGCTCCAGTACCGCTGGAGGTAGAGGCGCTTCCCGTCCAGGACGAGCGGGCGCACCGCGGTCGCGTGCGCCGGGTCGGGATGGAGGGATCCCGCCAGGGACACGATCTCCGAGCGCTCCAGTTCGGCCCTCCACGGCCCGGGATCGGGAAGTGCGAGGGCCATCGTGCGGCCTTCGTCGTCCTGTCCGGCGATCACCTGCTCATGCACCTCGTCGAGATCGAGGCACACGTGACCGAGCCGGGTGGCCCGGGCGGCCAGCGCCAGGGCCACCACGGTGCCGTCCGAAGGAACCGCCGGGGCCGATCGGCATACACCGGCGGCCAGCTGCACCTCGAACCTTCCGAGCACCCCTGCCTCGGTGTACTCCCGCAACACCGTCTCGACGGCATCGGTCGACCATCCGTCCGGCCGGCCGGCGACCGCCGTCATGACGCGCCCGGTGCCACGGGGCGGCCGTCGAGGAGCGCGCTGAGTCCCCAGACGAGATCGGTGGGCAGCTCCCAGGTGAACACCCCGTGGGGATGGCCGCTGTCGAGGGCGACGTCGGGCCCGGTCATCCCCCGCACGAAGAGGTACGCGGCCCCGGTGACCCGGGCCGGTGGCGTGCCGGGACGTTGGCGCGACCGGAGGTAGCGCTGCAACGCCACCGCGTAGAGCAGCGCCTGGAGCGGGTAGTGGTGCTCAGTCATGGCCGCAGCCATCGACCGGGTGCCGTAGTCGTCCGCCCGGGGCTCCCGGCCCCGAGGGACGAGCTGATTGGTCTTGTAGTCCGCCACCACGTACCGGATCGACCCGCCGTCGGACCCGACCCGGGCCACGAGGTCGATCGAGCCGGTCAGGTACCCGGCCAGGCTCGCGTCGATCGATCCGTCGGCCAGGGAACGTGCCCACGGAGCCAGGGGGTGGTCGCCCGGGAGATGGTCGACGACCAGGCCTCCGATCTCTTGCACCGAGGGATGGCGCCCGCCGGCGCCGATCCGCATGTCGAAGCCGAGTTCGTCGAGCCGATCCCGTCGGTCGAGCCCGGCCAGGCAGGCGCCGTCGAACAGCGGGCCGAGCGGGGTCCGGATGGCAGCGTCCAGTCCGGCGACGAGCTGGTCCTTTCCGTCGCCGCGGCCCCGGGACAACATGGCCGGATCGAACCCGGTCCGGGCGACTGCGTCGTCGACGGCACGGTGCAGTGCACTCCCGAGGTCGTCGGCCGCGAAGTCGACCCGCTCGAGGACGCCGTGCACGAAGGTACCGAAGGAGGTGCCGGCCAGGAGCCCACCCAGTGGCCCACCGGCCGGCGACGGCCCCGGCGTGTCCTCCCCGATGTCGCCGGATGACCCGTCCGTCCCGTCCTCGTGGCCCTCGTCGTCAGCGCCCCGGTCGGCGACGGACGGGTCGTAGGGATCCACGGTTCCTTCGGCGGTCCGCGCTGTCATCGACGAGAACGACCACCGGTGGACGGAGCGGTCGAGGTCGTCACGGAACGGAGCGACGCCGAGTGCGACCGGCAGGGTATCCGCACCCGTGTCGACCCAGGGGTCGTCGGGCACCCGGTGGTCCTCGACGACCGCCACCGAGATCGTCCCCCCCGAGCCGGCAACGAGACCCGCGAGCGCGCCCTCGACCGCGGCGTCCGGTGGGATGGTGCAGATCCCGCTCCGGAACACGACGTCGTCGAGCCTCGCCGTCTCGTCCCGGGCGAACAGGAAGCGGCTGAGCGGTCGCTTGTTGCTTCCGGTGGTGTCGGCCCACCACACGGCCGTGTGGTGCTGAGCCCGGGTCAGGGCCACGTAGAGCAGCCGGAGGCACTCGCCCGCCTCCTCGTCCCGGGCGAGGCGCTTGCGTTCGTCCGCCCCCTTGCGGTCCGGCCAGTCCTTCCCGTTCGCCACGTCCAGGGTCCTCGCACCGGTGTCCGGGTCGGAATAGATGACCGGGCCGGAGCTGGTCCCGTAGCGCCACAGCATCGGGAGGCACACCACCGGGAACTGGAGCCCTTTCGCCTTCCAGACGGTCATGATCTGGACGGCCTCGGCCTCGGACTCGATCCGTCGGGCGACCACGTCCCCGTCGACGTCGATGTCGCCCTCCGTCTCGGGTGGATGGTCCAACAGGGCGAGGAGTCCGGCCACGCCCGACAGGCCCTGGGCAGCGTTGGCGTGCATCAGCTCGGCGAGGTGGTCGAGGTCGGTCGCGTTGCGGTCGCCCTCGAATCGGCCGAGGAGCCGCGCCACCACACCCGTCCGGGCCCAGATCCGGGCGAGCACCTCCGCCACCGGTCGGTCGGCCAATCGCGCCGCCCAGTCGGCGAGGTCCTCCTGGAGGAGGGCCAGGTCACCGTCGGACGCAGTTGCCACCTCGGCCGCGGACCACGGGACGAACCAGGAGAGCGCATACGCCCGTACCCGCCCGAGGTCCGACGGACGTTCCATGGCGGTCAGCAGCAGCCGGATCTGGTCGGCGGCCGACGACGCGAGAACCGAGCCCGCGCCGGCGACCACCGCGGGAACTCCCTGGTGGCGCAGCGCGGTCTGGGCCGAGCGCGCATGGGCTCCCGACGTGACGAGCACCGCGATGTCGGAGGGGCGAAGTGGTCTCGTACCGTCGGGAGCACCATCGTCCGGGATCGACGACCCCTCGAGGAGGTTGCGGATGTGGGCGACCATGTCGCGATCGACGATGCGGCCCGTCTTCGGCGTGATGGGGACCTTGTTCGTGCCCTTGCGGGGGAGATCGGGACCGACGGCCAGTCGGATGGCGAGGCCGGACAGCGACGACCCGTCCGGGGCGGTCATGCGTCGTGGTTCGTTGGCGTCCGACGCCCGCACCGGTACGTACCCGATCGCCTCGTGGCCGAAGGTGGCGCCGTCGAAGAACTGGTGGAGCGCCCCGAGCATGGCCCCGTCGGAGCGCCAGTTCCGCTCCAGCGTGTATCGGGTGGATCCGGCGCGCACCCCGACCGCGTCCAGATAGACCGAGATGTCCGCACCGCGGAACCGGTAGATGGCCTGCTTCGGGTCACCGACCAGCACCAGGGTGCTCTGCGGCGACCCGGCGCCGAACAGCGTCGAGAAGATCTCCCACTGGACCCGGTCGGTGTCCTGGAACTCGTCGATGAGCACGACCTTGAACCGCGACCGGAGGGCGTCGACCATCGCGGTCTCGGCGTCCCCGACCAGCGCGTCCCGCAGCTGGGTGAGGACGTCGTCGAAGCTCATGGTGCCGGCCCCGAGCTGTCGGTCCACCAGGTTGTCGCGCGACGCCAGCACGAGGTCGCGCAGTCGTAGCTGGGCCCGGGTCGCCCCCGGCCGGTCGCGGGTCGGCTCGAGGTGCATGTCGGTCCCGCCCACCAGCTGCTCGGTGGCGGCCACCAGCGCCGAGAGCTTGGGGAGCTCGTCCACCGGGACGCCCCCCGTCGCCGCCACGGCGAGTGCGTCGGCACACGCGTGCCTGATGAGCTTGGCGACATCGGTCGACAGGCGGGCGTCGGGGTCGATGGCCGACGAGATGCCCAGCGTGCTCCTCACCTGGGCGGCGAAGCTGTGCATGGTCGAGATCGCCACCGCGTCGAACTCCGACACGGCACGGTCGAGGCGCTGGCGGCGTAACGACCGGTGCTGTCCGGCGAGGCACCTCGACAGTTCGTCGTCGCCGAAGTCGTCGCGGTCGCCGGCCAGGGCCGACGCCGACGCGACCAGCTGTTGGCGGATGCGTGAGCGGAGCTCGGCCGTGGCCGCCCGGGTGAAGGTCACGATGAGGAGCTCGGAGGGGGCGATGTCGCGTTCCGCGAGGTAGCGGGTGGCCAGGGCGGCGAGCGTAAAGGTCTTGCCGGTCCCGGCGCTGGCCTCGATGGCCACCTGACCGGCCGGGAGCTCCCCGAGCACGTCGAACGGGCGGTCGCCGTCCGTCACGGCACCGCCCTGGTGGTGGAGTCGACGGTCCCCCACAGGTGGTGTGCATACCGCTCGGCCCGACCGCCCCGACCCACCGGGTCGCGGTCCATGGGCTCGAGGTCCTCGAGCTCGTCGACGTCGATGTCGCCGAACGCGAGACGGACAGCCGGCGCGTGCGCGTCCCCGCGACCGTCGTGCCCCTTCCACTCGCCGTCGGCCGGGCCCCCGGCGTGCAGCGAGGGTGAGTAGGAGGCGAAGAGGGGCAGCGGCTCGCGCAGGCCGCGCCGGTAGAGGTCGACCGCCAGCTCGAGCGCGTCGATCGCCATGGGGGCCGGGTCCTCCGCGGCACCGGCGGCCACGAGTTCGACCGCCTGCAGCGGCTTGTCCCTGGACGGCGGCCGGGTGACCACGACGGACCGCCACGGGATCAGCGGCTCGGAGGCGACCAGGACCATGAGGTCGAGCCACGCCCGGAGCCGATGGGTGTCCTTCGGGCGGGCGAACTCGATCCGTCCCGGACCCGGAGCCGACGGGTCGAGCTGCAGGGGGACGACCCCGACGATCCTGGTGCCGTCGCCCAGGGTCACGTCCACCTCCCGAAGTTCCGGATCGCCCGATCGCACGCCCCGTGCCGACGCCTCGGCCAGGATCGAGTCGACCTCGTCCGAGAGCCCGTCGAGCATCCGGTCCTCCAGGACACCGGGGGGGAGGGTGCCCTTGGCCCGCTCCACCCGCCTCCACGCGGCGTCGTCGACCCCGTGGAGCCGGGACTCCAGCAGGTCCCGCCCGACCCGGTGCGTCTCGAGCCCGCCCGGTTCGACCGGAAGGGTGTCCTCGAACTCGTCCGCGGCCTTCGGCAGGCTGGCCTGCAGCGTCATCCGCACGAACGTGCCCACCGGGTCGGCCAGGAAGCGGTGTAGGTCGGCGAGTTCGACCACATCGTCGTGGGGCCCATCCAACGGCTCGTCGAGCAAGGGACCCCGGTGGAGTGGTCGGCTCCGACGCCGTTCGGCGGCGACGAGGTCCCCATCGGCGAAGCTCCAGGTCACTCCCTCGACCAGTCCATCCGGTGTGAGGCACCGTTCGTCGAACGGGTGCCGGGGGTGGGTCGTCTCCAGACGGCTCCGCCACGTCTCACGCTCCTCGTCGGGGCACAGGGCGAGCACGGCGTCGAACAGCTCGGCCACCGGGACCGATTGGGGAACCAGATGATTCGACCGGACGTCATGGCCGTCGCGGACGACGATCAGATGGTCCTGAGCGGCCAGCACCGCCTCGAGCAACCACTGACGCGACTCCGACCGCGGATCCGGGTCGCCCAGTCGCGGCGAGTCCGAGATCAGGTCGGCGGCGTCCGGCGCGGTTGCGCCCAGGGAGTCCTGATCGAGCCCGAGCACGCAGATCACCCGGAACGGGACCCACCGCAACGACGCCATCGACGTCACCGTGACCCCACCCCGGAAGAAGTCGGGGCGACCCGGCTCCTCGTCGAGCATCCCTTCGATCAGCCGTCGGAAGTCGAGCAGGTCCAGCCGCACGTCCCCGCCCGGTCGGGGACGTGCGGCCGCATCGGCGACCTCTCGCAGGATCCGCTCGAGCGCCTCGAACTGCCACTCGGCCTGGGGCGGAGCTCCGAACAGGTCGTGACAGGTCGATTGCAGGGCATCCAACCACGTGCCGACCGGATGACCGGAAGCGCGGGAACCGTCCCCGGCGCCCAGGCCGACCAGTGCCGCAAGCCGACCGAGGATGTGGGCGAGCGCACCGAGAAGCTCGACGTCACCGCTGTCCACCCCGAACGGCGCCACCCCGCCGATCGCCAGGTCGAGGTCGCCGTCGGCCACCGCGGTCCCGAGGAGCAGCCGGTCGATCGAAGCCTGCCAGGTGTTGCCGGCCACGGTCTCCGGGAGCCCGAAGCCGGCCCGGTGGCCTGCATCGAGGCCCCATCGGACGTTCGTCCCGCTCGCCCAACCGGCCAGCACCCCCAGATCGGCGTCGTCGAAGCCGAAGCGCTCCCGCACCGGGCCGAGGGAGACGAAGTCGAGCACGCGACTGATCTCGAAGCGTCCTGAGGCCAGCTCCAGCAGCGAAGCGGTCGCACCCAGAACCGGATTGGCCGAGCGGATCGAACGGTCGGCGACCCGGTAGCGGAGGCGGGGGGCATCCGGACCTGCCATTGCGTCGTCCGGCGTGAACGGCGGGCCGAAGACCGCCTCGACCAGCGGGGCGAACGTGTCGAGATCGGGACAGACCACCAGGACGTCCTCCTCCGTCAGTCCCGAAGAACGATCGGCGAGGAGGTGGAGGATGGCGTCGCGGGCGACCTGCACCTCGCGCATCGGTCCGAAGCATGCGTGGAACTGGACGGAGCGGTCTCCCGGCTCGATCGCACCGGGGGACGACACCACATCGGAGCGGATGTCGGACTGGAGCCGCCCGAGGAGTGTGTGCGGAGGCGACGGGGCCGACTCCGTCATCCACACGACCGTCCGCCCGTCGGGGCCCAGCCCGTCGGCCAGGAGCAGCGAGGCCTCCCGGGGGAGGCGACCCCACGAACGCAGCAGCGGCTGGGCGATGAGGCCGCCGGTGGGGTCGGACGA
Organism: Acidimicrobiales bacterium; assembly: GCA_050014755.1. Taxonomy (GTDB): domain Bacteria; phylum Actinomycetota; class Acidimicrobiia; order Acidimicrobiales; family RAAP-2; genus Bog-756. The sequence continues at coordinate 41,017 of JBEKCS010000022.1, read as the reverse complement.
GCGGAGACGCACCGGGGACGGGGCCGGCAGCGGCCACTCCTCTACCAGACGGTCGCGGTCGAAGCGGTGGGGCTCGAGGAGGAAGAGGTGGACATCGCGACGGATGGCCACGGCCTGTAGAAGCGGGAGGAAGTCGGGACCGGGGAGCGAGGTAAACCCGAAGAGGACGAGGCGCTGCGGGAGGTCGTCGCCGAGGTCGAGCTCACCCCGTTCCAGTCGTTCGAGGATGCCGTCGAAGCGCTCGGGCGGGCTCGGCTCTACGATCTCCTCCTTCAGCCGGCGCCATAACTGAGGCTGCCAGACGGCGTGCCGGGAGATCTTCTGGAGGTTGCCGTCGACCAGGCCGGAGTGGGGGGCCGACGGGTCCGCCCAGGCCCGGACCATCTCCGGTCGGTGCAGGTGGTAGCGGTCGAACAGGTCGGCCACCGAGCGCACCCGGGTGTAGCGTGACGCTCCCTCGGGCAGCCCGGTGAACGCGGGCATGGCCCCCGATTCGGCGAGGCTGTCGAAGACCGACAGCAGCGGCCACACCATGCGGTCGATGTGCCACGGGTCGGACTCCGAGGCTGGCAAAACGTCCCCGTCCCCGTTGCCGGAGCGGTCGGCGGCATCGAGGACGAGGCTCCGCAGTGTCGACGGATAGGCGCGCACGATGTTGGCGGCCACCCCGTCGCCCGACCCCTGCGATGTCGAGCCCAGGTGGCGGGCGAGTTCGAGGTGGAGCCACCGGCGCATGCCGTCGGAGGGAACGGCCAGCCACTCGGGCTGCATCGGGTCGAGCGGGTCGTCGGTCAGGATGTCGGCAAGATGGGTCACCAGCGGTTCCGCCCGATCCGCCGAGTACAGGTGCATCACGGAAAGCGACCTTACTCAGGGGGTGCGACCGCCACCGAGGGGGTGCGACCACGCTCACCGGGCGTGCTGTCCGAAGCGGGCATCCCGCCCGGATTTGCGCCGAAGTGACAGCATGGGCGCTGTGCCCCGACCATGGGGCCGCCAATTCCCAGGGGGTTCCGGTGGTCCACCAGATCGCAGCCACGACGCACCATGGCGGTGGTGCGTTGCTCGTCTTCCTCCTCATCTACGTGCTCTTGACGCTTCCGATGTGGGGCACGTACCAGAAGGCGTCACCACAGGGCGACCCGGCGTGGGCGGCCTTCGTGCCCATCTACCAGTTCATCGTCCTCCTCCGGGTGGCCGGCAGACCGAAATCGTGGGCATGGTTCTATCTACTCGTGCTCGTGCCCTACCTGGGCAGCCTCGCCTTCCTGATCATCTGGATCATCGTCCTCAGCGACGTGTCGAAGAGTTTCGGGCACGGAGCCGGCTTCACGGTCGGCCTCGTCCTCCTGGCGCCCATCTTCTGGTTCATCCTCTGGCTGGGGAAGAGCCAGTACCTCGGCCCGAAGGGCCCGGCCGGACTGGCCGCCGCCAACGGTTACTACCCGCAGCAGGGCTATCCCCAGCCCGGCTACCCGCAGCAGGGCTATCCCCAGCCCGGCAACTACCCACCTCCACCTCCGCCCGGGGCCGGTTATCCGTCACCGCCTCCACCGCAGCCCGGCACCGCCTACCCGCCACCCCCGCCGCCCCCATCAGGTGGCCAGCCCTCTCAGCCGACGACCGGCGCCACTCCTCCTCCCCCGCCCATGGCGCCGCCGCCCCCGCCGCCGGCCGGACCGGGCAACCAGCCCCCCGAATCACCGGCACCACCGCCGCCGCCTGCTCCTCCGCAGTAGCGGGAGCGGGCCCCCCAGTCCCAGACGCCTTACGCGGGTAGCAGTCCGGCCGGCGCCGAGTCGAGCATGTCCAGGATGGCCAGGGCCAGTGCCCTGGCCGACGCCGGGTCGAGCTCGACGGCCACGCGGGCAGCGGCACCACGGCTGGGATTGCGCAGATCGACGTTGACCGTGTGCTCGGCCGGGGCGTGGACGGGGTGGTCGAAGTAGACCGATGCGTCGGTGAGCGGGAACCACCCGTCCGCCCCCTTCCCACTCCCCTGCACGGTCAGTGTGCTCGTCCGGTAGGTACACATGGTGGTTCCGTCCCTTCGTGGTCGCCGGCGGTCAGGCGGACAGGGTCCGGCCGAAGAACTCCCCGATCCGCTGCCAGCCGTCGTTGGCCGCCTCGGGCCGGTAGCTCGGCCGGTCGGTGGCGAAAAACGCGTGTCCCGCGCCCTCGTAGGAGTGGAACTCGAACTCCTTGCCCGCTGTGGACAGCAGCCCTTCGAGCTCGCTGACCTCGGCCGGAGCCGGGTACTGGTCCTCGGCACCGAACAGGCCGAGCACCGGGCACGAGAGACTCGGTACCTGGTCGCCCAGCGGCCCGATCTTGAGCGGCAGGCCCTCGGGTGGCGGGTTGAGGATGAAGGCTCCATAGCAGACCACCGCGGCATCGAGGTCGAGGTTGCATGCGGCCAGGAAGGACTGGCGACCCCCCGAGCAGTACCCGATGGTGGCGACCTTGCCGTTGGATTCCGCCAGCGATCGGAGATGGGCTGCCGCCCCGGCCACGTCACCGACCAGGCGCTCGTCCGGCACGCCGCCGTTGGCCCGCGCCGCGGCCGCGGCGTCGTCGGGGTCCGCCCCCGGGGCCTCCCGGCTGTAGAGGTTCGGACAGATCGCCAGGTAGCCGTTTGCCGCGAACTTCCTGGTGATCTCCTTGGTGCCGGCGTCGTAGCCCGGCATGTGGTGGATCACCACGACACCACCGGTCGGTGCCGGGTCGAGCGGACGGACCAGATAGGCCTCGAGGTGGTCGCCGCCGTGGCCGGCGATCTCCACCGTCTCGGCGATCAGGTCTCCGATGGTCACGTGGTTCCTCCCTGGTTCCCGCTGTCGATCGGTTCGGCGTCCTCGGATCCGGCGAGCAGCTCGGTGAGCTTCAGCGCCTTGCGCGCCCGCTCGTCGCGGAAGGCCTGGATCCGGGCCAAGGTGTCGTCGAGACGGGCCAGTAGTCGGTCGTTGGCCGCCACGGCCTCGCCCAGCAACTGGCGGCGTCGTTCCGGTGTCGCCCCGCCCCAGCGGAGCTCGGAACGGGCCCGGTCCAGTGCGTCGACGTCCTCCGTCTCGAGCACGACCCGCACTTCGGCGAGTGAGAACCCGAGCAGCTCCTGGAGGTCCTTGATCCGGGTCACCCGTGCCATGTCGGTCGGGAGGTAGAGCCGCTCGCCCCCACCCCGGTGCCCACTCGGACGGATGAGCCCGAGCTCCTCCCAGTACCGGAGGGTGCGGGTGGTCACGCCGGTGCGCTGGGCGAGCTCGCCGATACGCAGGACCTCGGAACCGGTCGCCGTCGGAGCAGGCGCTGTCACCGGGCCTCCGTACCCAGCGGCGCCGGGTCGGGTTCGCCGGCGCCGTCGGCGGCGGACTCCTTGACGTCGTATGCCGTGTCGGGATCGTTCGGGTCGTCCGCCTCCGAGTAGACGTACCGGCCACCGCGCGTCCACGACGCCCAGGCCGCCAGCAGGCTGGCGACGATCCCGAAGTCGAAGGCTGCGTGGAGACCCGACCGGAAAGGCGCACTGATGAGGCCCGGGAAGAAGCTGCGGCCGGTCAGGGCCGACCGCTGGGCCGGGGTGAGCTGGGACAGGACGTGGGCGCCCACCAGGTGCTGGATCGGGTCGTATCCGAGGAACGCGGCAAACAGCGTCGATACCGGCGACAGGTGGGAGACCCGCTCGGCATCCGCCATCGGCACACCGTGGGCCACCAACCCGTGCAGCATGTTGGTGGGGAGCGACGTCATCAGGCCGACGATCATGAGGGTGAAGAAGATGCCGATGGACAGCACCTGGGCCGAGTTCTGGAAGGTCGTGTTCATGCCCGATCCGGCCCCCCGGTGCTGTGGGGGGAGGCTGTTCATGACACCGGCCCGGTTGGGCGAACCGAACGAGGCCATGCACATCCCCATCAGCAGGAGGAGCAGGGCGAAGATCCAGTAAGGGAAGTCGACGGGCAGCAGTTCGAGGCAGACGAACGAGATCGCCGTCCCGAGCATCCCGCCGGTGGCGAACGGACGCGGTCCGATCCGATCGGACAGGATGCCGGAGATCGGACCGGCCAACAGGAAGCCCGCGGTGAGCGGGAGCATGGCGATGCCGGCCCACAGCGGTGTCACCTTGAACGCGTAGCCGTGGAGCGGGAGCCAGATCCCCTGGAGCCAGATGATCATCATGAACATGAGACCGCCCCGGCTCAGCGCGGCCAGAAAACTGGCCAGCACCCCGCCGGTGAAGGCCCGGATCCGGAAGAGCTGCAGGCGGAACATCGGCTGGTCCACCTTCGTCTCGATGATGCAGAACGCCACCAAGAGGACGATCCCGGCACCGATCGATCCGAGCACGAACGGATTGGTCCACCCCATCACGTGGCTCCCGTAGGGCTCGATCCCGTAGGTGATGCCGACCATGACCAGGACCAGACCGATGGCGAAGGTCGCGTTGCCGGGCCAGTCGACCCGGGCCGGGCGCCGGGGACTCGTCTCGCGCAGCTTGAGGTAGCCGAGCACGGTACCGAACAAGCCGATCGGCACCGACACCAGGAAGATCCATCGCCAGTTGAGCGGGGCCAGGACCCCTCCCAACACCAGTCCGATGAACATGCCGCTGAACGCCGCCGCCTGGTTGACCCCGAGGGCCATGCCCCGGCGGTTGTCGGGGAAGACGTCGGTGAGGATGGCCGCCGAGTTGGCCATCAACATGGCGGCACCCACGCCCTGGAAGATCCGCATCACGATCAGCCACACCCCGCCGGCGTGGCCCGTCATCCAGGTGATGCTCAACAGCAGGGAGAAGAACGTGAAGACGGCGAACCCCAGGTTGTAGATCCGCACCCGGCCGTAGATGTCGCCCATGCGGCCGAGGCTGACCACCAGCACGCTGGTCACGACCAGGAACCCGAGGATCATCCACAGGAGGTAGAAGGTGTTGCCGGCCTCGAGGGGGTCGATCCCGATGCCGCGGAAGATGTTGGGCAGCGAGATGAGCACGATCGAGCCATCGATCGTGGCCATGAGCATCCCGAGTGTCGAGATGAACAGGGCCATCCACTTGTAGTTGGGGGGGAGGCTGTCGACCCCGCCGGCCAGACGCGCACGTCGTTCGGCCCGGCGCGCCAACCGCCCCGCGGTGACCGGACGCCCTGCGTCGCTGGGAGTCGGAGACTGTTGGACGACGGCCATTGCTGCTCCCACTGGATCGTGTGGCTCGGGCCGGGTCGGGCGTTCGGCTGTCCGGTCGATCGGCTACCGGGTGCGGGACGACGGCTCGCCCCACCTTAACGCGTACGTCAACGTCATCAGCCGCACAGGGCGGCGTCGATAGACCCCTCACCGCGCCCTCCCCGGCGTATCGTCGTGCATCATGACGTGGAACCCCGTCAGCAACCGGTGGCGCCGGCGCACGCCCGCAGTACTCGCACCCCTGACCTGTCTGCTGGGGCTGACTCTCCTGGCTGGATGCGGAGGCTCCCTCCTCGGCTCCACCTCCTCCACCGGGGCGGACTCGACGAACACGACGTCGCCGGGCGGGCCCCCGACCACCGTGCCGGTGGACGGCGAGGTGGCCGTGGCCTTCCCGGTGGTGACCTGTACCGACCCCGCGTACGGCGGGGTGGCCATCAAGTCTCGCTCGGGGTGGCAGCCGACGATCCTGCTCGCGCCCATCCCCACGTCCCTGGTCGGCAAGGTCACCTTCTACAGCGACGGGGAGCACACCCTGCTCGGGCCGGCCGGATGGGACTGCGCGCAGGTGACCCCGGGCTCGACCTCCGCCACCGGTGGGCCCGCGACGTATCCGCAGACGGCGAACGGCGAGACGACGACCACGGTGGCGGCGACACCGACATCCGGCCAGGACGCGGCCATCAACGCCGACGGGGTGACCACGCTGGTCGTCTACCCCGCGAACGACCCGATCCCCCCGACGTCGGGCCCGCCCTCGCCGGGAACCGACGGGATCTTCGCCACCTTCGCCACGACGGGCGCCAACGCCGGGGTCGACCTGGTGTGCCCGTTCTTCACCATCCCCTCGTGGCAGTCGGAGTCAGCCGGCTGCTCGACGACCAAGCCCTTCGCCGAGACCAGCACTGTGCTGACGCCGGACGTCACCGAGATCACCGACCCGGCTGGCGTGGTGGGCTCGCTGGCCGCCTCGGGCGGACAAGGAGCGACCACCGGGGTCGTCCTCTTCCCCCAGGTCCCGTCGGCCGTCTCCTACGGCTCGCCGGTCGCCGTCGCCATGGAGTCGTGCGCCATCTCGACGTCGTCGCTGTGCCCGACCGTGCTGTCCGACTTCGAGGTCCGGGAGTTTCCCGTCCCCGCCTCCGGCTGATCGGCTGATCGGCTGATCGGCTGATCGGCTGATCCACGGTGGCCGGTGTGCGGGAGCCCGCACTCCTGTACCCGTCGGATGCAACGTCTGTCGATGATTCGGCTCCTGGTTCATCACACTCCGTAGGCGGTAACGGCGCGGTCCGGAACGAACCACGGGTGAATCCTCGCTCTGCGTGACGGACCTTGACCCTTGCGCCCACGACCTCATAGGTTCGCGCCAGGTCGACGGCCCACGTCGGGCGGCGACCAGCACGGAATGACCGGGTCGAGAGGTGGGGTCGGGGTACGTCGAGCGCAACGAGATGCGAGTGGGGCACCTGGAAGCCCGAAGGCGGCCAGAGGACGAAACGGGGCACGGTCTTGGAAACGCGGAACACGATGAACGAGGACTCTCCGGTGCTCGATCCGGCGCAGCCGGTGGACGGGCCAGCCGCACCGGCGGGCGCGCTCGGCGCCCTGGCCGCCACCGGGGTGGCCTCGATGTCCACCACCGATGTCGGGGTCCACAAGGCGAAGTCGCGGTCCGGCCGACTGCAACGGCTGGCCGGGTTCCTCGCCCTCGTGCTGACGTTGCTGGTCCTGCGTGACTTCCTGGCCCCGGGGATGTCGTTGCCGAGGCCCTCCGTGCCGCCGGCACTGACGCCCTTCATGATCCCGCTCTGCCTCATCGTGCTGCTGGTGGCGGTCATGGTCGTGCCGCTGCTGGCCGCCGGTCGGTCGCCGCACATCCTGTACCGGCCAGACGAGCTGACCATGACGTTCGACGACGTCCGCGGATCGGAGGGGCTGGTCGAGGAGGTCACCAAGACCCTCAACCTGTTCCTGGCCTACCGGACGTTCAACGAGCAGATGGGTGGGACGCCCCGCAAGGCCATCCTCTTCGAGGGACCCCCCGGCACCGGCAAGACATACATGGCCAAGGCCATGGCGTCCGAAGCCGGAGTGCCCTTCCTCTTCGTGTCCTCGTCCGCCTTCCAGTCCATGTTCTACGGGCAGACCAACCGGAAGATCCGCGCCTACTTCAAGGAGCTGCGCCGCCAGGCCCGTCGTGAGGGCGGTGCCATCGGGTTCATCGAGGAGCTCGACGCCATCGGTGGCAAGCGGGGCACGGGATCGAGCCACGGCGACGGGATCCCCGGCGTGGTCAACGAACTGCTCATCCAGCTCCAGTCGTTCGAGCAGACCCCGTGGTCGAAGCGGATGCGGGGCAAGGTCATCGAGGCGGTCAACGCCTGGCTGCCCGAAGGAAGACGGCTGGCCAAGCCGAGCCACGTTCCGGCCAACATCCTGGTGATCGGGGCGACCAACCGGGCCGAGGACCTCGACGCGGCCCTGGTGCGGCCGGGCCGCTTCGACCGGAACATCTACTTCGGCCTGCCCGGGCGGTCGGGGCGGCGCGACATCTTCGACTACTACCTGGGCAAGAAGGCCCACGCGCCGGAGCTCGACGACCCGTCGCGCCGCGAGACGCTCGCCGCCATGACGGCCGGGTACTCGCCGGTGATGATCGAGCACCTACTGGACGAAGCACTGGTCTGGGCCCTCCGTCGAGGTGCGCACCAGCTGTCGTGGGAAGACGTCCAGCACGCCAAGATGACCGAGGAGATCGGCCTGGCCCAACCGGTCGAGTACACCGAGGCCGAGCGACGGACGATCGCCACACACGAGGCCGGGCACGCCACGGTGGCGTGGCTGGTGGGCAGGAGCCGCAAGCTCGAGGTCCTCACCATCATCAAGCGCCGCGACGCACTCGGCCTCCTCAGCCACTCCGAGACGGAGGAACGCTTCACCAATACCCGCACCGAGGTGAAGGCCATGATCGACATCGCCTTCGGCGGCATGGTGGCCGAAGAGCTCTTCTTCGGCGAATCGTCGACCGGGGTGGCCGGCGACCTCCAGGCGGCCACCGTCAACGCGTGCCAGATGATCGGCCTGCTGGGCATGGGCAGTTCGCTGATCTCGGTGGGAGCCATCGAGGCGATGGGCGGCGGCATCGTCGGCAAGGTGCTGGCCGACGACTCCCGGCGAGCCGAGGTCGAGGCGCTGCTCGCCGACTCGAAGGAGTCGGTCACCCGGATGCTCGACGAGCACCGGCACGTGGTCGAGGCGCTGCGCGACGCACTCCTGGTGCGGAGCGAGCTCATCGGCGAGGACATCCTCGACGTCATCCGACGTGCCCAAGGAGATCCCGACATCCTGCCCGTCGACATGCGCGACGGACGGTACCTCCCCACCGATGCCTCGGTGGCCCGATCCACCCCTCCTGATCCTCCGATCGCGGGCTGATCGGCGCTCCGACCAGCTGTTAGCATCGAAAAATGGGGCATGTGGACTCGGGTTCCGACGCTGGACACATGGACTCTTCGGAGGAAGCGAACCAACGGGACATCCCGTCGAAAACGTTGCGCAACCGAGCGGCAATTGCGTTGTATGGCCTCCGCTCCGAGGCAGATCTGCTGCTGGATACGCGGTACCGGAAGCTGGCGAAGGATTACAGATTCCCCGACGGCAGTCGACGCGTCTACTTCCACCACATCCGCAAGACCGCAGGTACCAGTCTGTTTCTCGCCTTTCTGTCCCTCGGCGGTGAGGATCCCACCGACGTGTGGCGCCGGCTCAACAGCGACCGGCTGGTGCGCGCGATCAGCGGCAACTACTCCTTCGTCTCCATGAACCGACGCGTGCTGAGTGAGGGCGCCTACTTCTTCGGGCAGTCCCACTCGAGCGTCGACCAACTGCAACTGCCCCCGTCGACCTTCACCGTCACCATCCTGCGGGACCCGGTGCGCAGGGCACACTCGCTCTTCGACTACCTGGCGGCAGGGGACGCGCCCGGCACCCCCGGGGGGATCGGGATCAACGACCGCATCTGGGCGCTCGATGGATTCGACAGCTTCCTCGATCGGGTTCCCCAGCACCACCTCCTCAACCAGCTCTGGATGTTCTCCAGGAAGTTGGACGTTTCCGAGGCGGCCGCACGCGTGGCCGAGTACTCGAGCGTCTTCTTCACCGAGGATTACGCGGAGAGTCTGCCCAAGCTCAACGAGCAGCTCGGACTCTCGTTGCCGCTCATGCGAGCCCGGGTGACGAACAACCGATCCGAGTTGACCGACCAGCAGATGGAACGCCTCCGCGAGCGGTTGGAGCCCGAGTACAGGTTCCTCGAGCGATTGGCAGACATGGGGATCGCGCCGACCCGAAGCTGAGCCGGCCGTGCCACCCTCCGCTCGGAGGTCCGCGAGCTGTAGGCACGATCGACGGGGTTTCGGCCACTGCTAGCGTGGCCGGGCGTGGACGCGTCGAGACTTCCGAATCTGTTCGTCCTCGGTGCTCCGAAGTGCGGCACCACTGCTTTCTGCAATTACCTGCGGCAACATCCGGACATCTATGTGCCGCCGAAAGAACTGCACTACTTCGGAAGCGACCTGATATTTCGCAACAAGCCGAGGCCGACGGAAGACACCTTCGCTGAGCGGTATTCCGGTGCAAACGAGGAGACCTATCGGGCCGATTGCGCGATCTGGTACCTCTTCTCCAGGTGTGCGGCGGGCGAGATCGCCACGGCACGTCCGGATGCCAAGTGCATCGCGCTCCTGCGAAAGCCCTCCCAGATGGTGTACTCGCTGCACAGTGAGTTCCTCTTCCAAGGCGACGAGGACATCGCCGATTTCGCCACGGCACTGGCCGCGGAAGAGGACCGACGCCGAGGTCTCCGGATTCCGGCCACATGCGACATCCCTTGGGCGCTCCAGTACCGCCAGGTGGCCCGTTACGCCGAGCAGCTCTCCCGGTACTACGAGCAGTTCCCGAAGAGCCAGTTGCACGTGGTGCTCTACGACGACCTCGTCGCCGACACCCCCGGCGTCTACGCCGCCGCACTTCGGTTCCTCGGCGTGGACGAGACGTTCCGGGCGGAGCTCGACGTCGTCAATCCGAACAAGGTCGTCCGCAGTCCGGGAGTTCGCCAGTTCCTGCGCAGTCCGCCGGCCCCCTTGCGCAGGATCGGCCGCACACTCGTCCGCAACCAACAGACACGGTCCGTCATCGGCACTCGTCTGATCGACATGAACACGGTGGCTGCGCCACGTCCGCCCCTCGACCCGGCGATCGGACACATGCTCGACGTGGCCTATGCGGATGACGTCGAACGCCTCTCCCAGTTGATCGACCGCGACCTGACCGCATGGTTGCCCGCCGATCTCCCCGATTGAGGCCGGGTGACACCGTCCATGCGATGACAGGTGCTGTGACCTGGACCGCAGCACCCGGTCGCTCTCCGTTCGGCAACGCGGGAGCGTCTACTCTTTCGGGGTGTCAGCTGTTCCGTCGGCAACCGGCCGTGGCGCGAATTCACCGGATCGGGGGCAGGGGTTGCGTCGCACACGGCTGCTCACCGTCGCCGACCGCCTAGCTGCATCCGGTGGAGCCGAGATCGCCCAGCTACGGGTGGTCGAGGGTCTGGCTCTGGACGGGTGGGACGTCGAGTTGCTCTACGTCTCCCGAGGGGACCTGTGGACCCGTTGGGAGGAACTGGCCACCAGCACCACGGTCATCGGAGCGTCGAGCCCGGACCCGGCCGCACCGTTGCGCTCCACGCTTGCGACCGCGGCGACCGGCCTCCGGATCCTCCGCAGTGACGCCCAGGTTCTCTACCTGCACAATCCGGTCGACCTGGCCATCGCACTGGGCGCCGGCCGCCTGCGCCGGACCCCTGTCGTCATCCACCTCCACCTGCCGCCGCCGAGCCGCCAGCCCATGTGGCTCAACCGGCTCATCGCCAGGGCGGACGCCGTGGTCACGCCCTCGGACGATGCCGCACAGCGATGGACGACCGTTGCCGGACTGTCACCCGACCGGGTATGGGTCATCCCTACCGGCGTCGATCCCGACCGTTTCGCGCCCCTCGACGCCGATGCCCGGGACACGGAGCGCCGGGCCATCGGCGTGGACCCCACCCGCCCCGTCGTCCTCTATGCCGGCAGGATCGACCGGGGCAAAGGGTTGACCGTGCTGCTCGATGCCCTCCGCATCGTCGGTGACCGCGTCCAACTGGTCCTGTGCGGGTCGGCCACCGATGCGCCGTTCCTCGACGAACTCCACCGGGCGTCCGAGGACCTGGGTGTCACCTGGCTCGACCGCCGGATCGACGTGGCCCCGCTGATGGCCGCCGCGGATCTCCTGGTCCTGCCGAGCACGGTTCCCGAGACCCAGGGGATGGTGGTGAGCGAGGCGATGTCCTGTGGGACCCCGGCCGTGGCCTCCTCCGTGGGCGGGATACGCGTGGCGCTCGCCGGATTCACCGATCATCTGGTGCCCCCCGGGGATGCCACCGCCTTGGCCGAGGCCATCGACAGACTCGTCGAGTGGCGACAGCACACTCCTGACCTCGGATCCGAGTCCCGTCGGTGGGTGGAGGACCACTTCACCCTCGATCGGACGTCCGCCGCCGTCTCGCGGCTGCTCGACGACGTCGGTCGCAAGGGCCGCCGGTAGCGCTGATGAACCTCGAAGAACCTCTGGTGGAACAAGCACTGCGAGAGACGCTCCGAGCTGAACGTGGCGACCGGTCGGCGCCGCCCGGGCATGATCCGCGGAGTTCTTCCCTGGAGTACGATCCCTCCGGTCAGGGGGAAGGCCGGCATCCACGTGTGGGAGGGCAGGGACGATGACGGACGCTGCAGCGGCGCTGCTGGGTGGGGAGACGGCTGTCGGGGAACGATCGTCCGGAGACAAGCGCCCGCCCGGTGACGAGCGTCCACCCGGGCCCGTCGAGGGATCCCGGTTGACCCGCCTGGACATCCTGGTGGCGACCGGATTGATCGTCCTGATCGTGGTGGTCCCGGCGGTGCTCGCCATCCACGCCGGGGCATTTTCGATCCCGTACGCCGACGACTGGTCGTACCGGAAGATCGCGTTCGACTTCTACCGGACCGGTTCCGTGCAGTTCACCGGGTGGGTCTCGATGACGCTCGTCGGATTGTTGGCCTGGGCCTGGCCGTTCATCGCCATCTTCGGGCACCACGAATGGGTGCTGTCGTTCGCCTCTTCGGTGCTGGCCGCGGTCGCGGTCGTCTTCGCCTACCTGCTGTCACGCCTGTTGCTGAGCGTCTGGTGGTCCGTCGCCGCAGTCGCGGTCATGGCTTCATTTGCCGGTTTCCTCTGGAACACCAGCGCGTTCATGACCGACATCCCCGCGATGGCCGGCATCACCGCGTGCCTCTGGCTCGGCATCACCGCCTTCAACCGCCAGGGGTCCTCCTACTTGGCACTCGTCACCGCGTCCATGGTGGCAGGGCTCTTCGGGTTCTCCATCCGGGAGTTCGCAGTCTTCGCGCCGGTTGCCGTGCTCGCGGGTCTCGCCTACTTCGAGCGCCGGCGAGCGGTGCGCCTCGGAGCCATCGGCGTGGTCGTCCTGATCGGTTGCGGCGTGCTGTACGAATGGTCGACCCACGTCAGCGGGTACGAACTGCGCAATCCCGGACCCTTCACGGTGAAGTCGCTGATCGTGGTGCCGTGGCTGTACTTCTCGACGTGCCTGTTCATCAGCCCGGCCATCATCCTTGCCGCAGCTCGGGCGCGGAAGCGGTTCGGCGAGCTCTCGGTCATGGGCGGCATCGGCGTGGCGGTGGTCGGCGTGATGCTCCTGCTCCTCGGCAAGGGCGTCTTCCTGGGTGACTTCCTCACCCAGCAGGGCATCCTGGGGGGGTCCCTGCGCGGGGGCCGGCCAGACCTTCTTCCTGGGATCGTGTGGGGCGCGCTGGAGCTCCTGGCCATCCTCGCCGGCGCGCTGCTGGTGGCCTTGGTGCTCGCGACGTCGAATCCCGCGCTCCCCAAGGTGGCGACACCGCCTTCCCGCACCTCGATGGCCCGGCTGACGCTGTGGGTCTTCGTGGTGACATCGGCACCGCTGGTGGCAATCTTCGCCGTCTTCCACTTTGCCGAGGACCGCTACGTGTGGCCGATCGCATTGGTCTCGGCCATCCTCCTACTCGACTGGTACACCCGGGAGGTGGCCGGTGGCGATCGGGCGATCGACCGGCCAGGGCCGGTGGTGGCCGCCCTCGTCTTGGCGCTCTTGCTGCTGATGAACGCTGTCCTCACGCTGAACGCCTACAGCTATCTGGTCGGCGTGTGGGACTCGGGGATGGCGGCGGCCGCCCGGGGCATCCCGGCCACCAAGATCGACGCCGGATTCCAATGGGTCGGCACGCACGCCACGACCCGCGCCTATCTCACCAGAACGCCTCACCTGAATTCCACCGAGGGGCGCTACGACGCGTACTTCCCGCGCTTCGTCGAGTGCGCCGTCGTGACCCAACGGCCGATGCATCCCAAGGGCATGACGCTCGCCCAGGTCAGGCACTACAAGGAGTACGGCATCTTCGGATCGGCCAACCTCTATCTGTATGTGACCTCGGGATCGTGTGGCCAGACGAAGAGCGGGGGATGACCGGTCGAGGTCCGTCCGACAGCCGTCACGCTCGGTAGCATGAGGTGATGGCGACGAGTCTGCCTCCCCCGGGTTGGTATCCGGACCCGAGCCAGGGCGGCTATCTCCGCTATTGGGACGGCAGTATCTGGACTGAGCACCGGACGGTGACCACCACGGTGCCAGGGTTTCCGGCACAACAGGGCGCTCCCACCGGAAAGTTGCTCCTGCGGGCATCGCTCGGTCTGTTCCGTCAGAACCGCAGAATGATCTGGCTCCCGGTGCTCTCCGGCGTGGTGTCGGCCGTGGCCTTTCTGGCCATCTCCGGCGTCGTGGCAATCCCCCTCTGGCGAGCCTATGGGCCCTCCCCATGGGCCGTGCTCTACGTCTTCCCGGGCATGATGGCCGCGTCCTTCGTGGGGGTCTACTTCAACGTCGCCCTGGTGTTCGCGGCAAACGAGCAGATCGAGGGACGCACGATCACCGTCCGGCAGTCCCTCGTCATGGCGTGGTCCCGTCGCCGCGTGGTGTTCAGCTGGGCACTCCTGTCGGCGGTGGTCGGACTGGTCGTCCAGCTCATCGAAAGCCGCCTCGGTGTGTTCGGGCGGTTGTTCGGCATCCTCGGAGGAGTGGCCTGGGCGGTGGCGACGTTCCTCGTCGTCCCGGTGATCGCCTTCGACGACGTCGGCCCGGTCGAGGCACTCAGGCAGTCCTCGCACCTGATCAGGACGACGTTCGGAACCATCGCCCGGGGAGCACTGCGATTCGGACTGCTCTTCCTCGGGTGGATCCTGCTGGCGATGGCGGTCATCGTCGCCGGCGTCGTCGTCTGCCTGTCCGGCACGCCGTTGCTCGGTGTGCCGATCATCGTGCTCGGCGTGATCGGCTTCTTCGTCGTCAACATGTACCTGCTCGCCGTGCGCATGTACATGCGCACGATCTTGTATCGCTATGCCACCCACCAACCATTGCCCGATTTCGGCCTCGATCTGTCGCGTACCTTCCTGCATTGAGCGCCAGGTTCGCCAACTGGCTCAGGCCGTGCATCGCCGCCGCAGTGGCCGGTATCGCCGTGTGCTCCTACTTCTTCGTCGTGGCACGGAGCTACGGACTGGACCTGCGGGTCTACCGGGACTCGGCCGCCGCGTTCCGTAGTGGCCACAATCCCTATCTCTCGAACTTCACCCAGAGCCACCTTCCCTTCACCTATCCACCGTTCGCATTGGTCGTCCTGTCGTCACTGACCTGGACATCGTTCGTCATCACTCACTGGCTCCTGTTCCTGGCGAGTATCGCGGCGGCGACGGCCGCCGTAGCGTTCGTGCTCGTCGATCGGGGCTTCGCCAATCGAGCCTCGCTGTGGTGCGGGTCCTTTGCGTGGGCGTGCATCTCGATGGTCCTGTTGGAGCCTGCCCGGAGTGGGATCGACTACGGCCAGATCGAGTCCGTGCTGATGTTCATGGTGGTGGCGGACCTCCTGGTGGTTCCTGCACCGTTCCGGGGGGTTCTCCTGGGGATCGCCGCGGCGATCAAACTGACCCCGCTGATCTTCGTGGTGGTCCTCATCGTGCGGCGTGACTGGAGATCAGTCGCCCGATCGGGCCTTGCCATCGTGCTGCTCACCGGCCTCACGTGGCTCCTGTGGCCCGACCTGTCCCGAACGTTCTGGCGCCATGACGTGTTCCACCCCGCCAGGGTCGGGCCCGTGAACTCCGCGGCGAACCAATCGTGGTTCGCCGTCGTCCACCGCCCACCGTTCCCGTCCCACGGGTCGATGCCGGCGTGGCTCGCCCTGTCCATGGTGACGGTGCTGGTCGGCACGTTCGTCGCGTGGAGATGTGCCGACACCGATCGGCAGTCGTTCGCCGTCATCGCCGTAGCTCTCGTCGGTCTGCTCATCAGTCCGATCTCGTGGACCCATCACTGGGTCTGGGTTCTCCTGGTTCCGCCGATGCTCATCGGCCCGCGCCGACACGACACGGAGCTCGTCGTTCGCAGGATGTTGTGGGGAATCGTCGTGCTCACGATCGCCGCCCCCTACTGGTGGATCTCCACCGGTGCGTTGGCCGACGCCCTCGAAGCAGCGCTTCCGGTGTGGACACTCGCGGCATTGCTGGTGTGGTGCAGAGTCGAGTACCTCGACTGGAGGCGGGCTCCCCGGCACTCCTCAGGGGCTCACCACAGGGAGTTCCAGTCGTCGGGGGCCAGCCAGCCGGCCGGGCCGACCTCGGGACGCGGCACCCGGATGGCGACCACGTCGATCCATGTCGGTTGGTCGAGGCCGGACCGCCGCCAGTACCGGACCGGGACCGACTTCCAGTCCCGGCTCTTCACGCCGCCCTCGGAGTAACCCGGGCGGACGAGCACATGGGTCGGCGAGCCGGCGATGACGACACACGGTCGGACCTTGCCCTCGAGGTCCGGGTGGTCGGGATCGACCGCGTCGAACGGGACCCAGGCCAGGACCACGCCGGCGACCCACGGGTCGTCACGGTCGAACTCCTCCTCCTCGAGGGGGGTGAGCACGGCCCTGCGGCGTCCGAGCGACGGCGCCACCGTCGACGCCGGCCGATCGAGGTGCTCCGGCTCGACGTGGCGACCGGGATCGGCTGCCCGTTCCGACTTGCGGGCCCGTCGGACCTGTTCCGCGGCCTTCGCCTTGGCCTCGGCCTGTCTCCGCTTGTCCTCGGCTTCGCGCTGCTTCCTGGCCTTGCGGGCCTCGCGCTGCTCGTCCGTGACCACCGTCGTGGAGCGGGGCTCGACCGCCGGAGCCTCACGCTCGAATCGGGCCCAGTCGGTCAACCCGAACCGCTCGTCGGCGTCGAGTACCTCGAAGCAGAGGTCGGAAGCGGTCATGTCGCCGTCGGCCACCGATGCGAGCATGAGGGCCACCGTGACGTCGTCGTACTCGGAACCGACCGCGTCGAGAGCCTCCAGGAGCTGCTCCCGGGTGGGGTCGTCGGCATGGTCCCCGAGCGCCTCGATGACGGCACTGAGGCACGGCTCGGCCATCACCGCCGCCGCATAGGGGAGCGCGGCCCGGTACTGGACCTTGCCCAGGGCCGACCGCGGGTCGCGGTGCTTGCGTAGGGAGGCGAGTGCGTTGGCGATGGGCTTGGAGATCGGGAACCGGGGGTCGGTGGTGGCCTGCAGTGCCTCCCGCAGCGTCCGCACGTCGACCCGGGACAGGGCCGCCTGCAGCATCGCCTCACGGGCGCCGTCGGTGATGGGGCCTTCCATGCTGCCGGTCCTCCCGGGTCCGTTCCGTCCCGGACGGGAGGAACCACGGTGGATCATCTTCGCAGAGGTTCACCGACCCGGCGGCACGGGCCGGAGAGAAGCCGTGCCTGCCGTGGGGCCCGACACCCCGGGCGACGCGGAGGACGGGCACGGTCCGCCTCGTCGCCCGGGACAGAGTTGCAGCTCGGTGAGGTATTGGTGACGTGGGGACGAAATGTCGCGCCGGGGGTGTTGAATGGAGGGTACGGCAATCGATGTGGTCGGCCGGACCAGGACCAGACCATGAAAGGCAGAGGACCATGGACCAGGAGCAAGTGCAGGAGACGGTCGCACAAGGATCCCAGACCCCGGGTGACGCGCTGCGGGCGCTTCCCGCCGAGGCGGCGGGACGGGGTACGCGGTTCGTGTCGGCGCAGGCCATGCAGGCCCGTCTGTTCTCGGTCTACGACGCCGCTGCCGCTGCCGAGGATGCGCTCGCGCTCGTGCAGGGCCAGCTCACGCTCACGCTCAACCGCAGCTACTACGAGGCGGAGGAGATCGAGGCCATGGCCACACAGCTCGACTCCCTCCTGTCGCTCGATACCGTCGAGCCCGCGGCCGGCGAGCTCGTCTCCGACGACTGACCGCCGGGGCCGGACGGCGGGGGCGTGTCGCCCGGTCAGCCGATCATGTCCTTCACCTTGGCGATGACGTCCAGAGCGGTCTGATCGCCGGTGGGGACCGGTACGACCTGGAGGTGGCTGACGCCGGCCGCCTGGAAGGCGGCGATCCGCTCGGCCACGAAACTCTCGGGGCCGCACAGCGACATCGACTCGAGGAGTTCGTCGGGCACCAGCGCCTCGGCCTCGGCCTTCTTGCCGCTGAGGTAGAGATCCTGGATCTTCTCGGCCTCCTCCTCGTACCCGTAGCGCCTGACCACGTCGTTGTAGAAGTTCCTTCCCTTGGCCCCCATACCCCCGGCGTAGAGTGCGATCATCGGCCGGGCCAGGTTGCGGAGTTCCTTGACGTCGTCCCCCTCACCGATGGCCACCATGCCGCCGACGGTGATCATGAGCGGGTCGAGCGAAGGGTCGCGCTTGGCCCGGCCGGCATCGAGCGATTCGCCCCACACGGCGTGGGCCTTCTCGGGGACGAACAGCATGGGGATCCACCCGTCGGCGATCTCGGCGGTCATGGCCACGTTCTGGTGGCCCAGTGACGCCACCCAGATCGGGATCCGGGGTCGCACCGGCGTGCCGATGATCTTGAGGGCCTTGCCGAGGCCGGTTCCCTCGCCCTCGGGCAACGGCATGTCGTAGAACCTGCCGTGGTGCTCGAGTGGGGCCTCGCGGGCCCACACCTGTCGGCAGATGTCGACGATCTCACGGGTCCGGCCGAGCGGTGCCTCGAACGGAACCCCGTGCCACCCTTCGATGACCTGTGGGCCCGACGACCCGAGACCGAGGTGGAACCTTCCCTCGGACAGGGCGTCCACGCCAGCCGCAGTCATGGCGATGAGCGTCGGGGTACGGGTGAAGATGGGGAGGATGGCGGAGCCGATCTCCACCCGTTCGGTCAGTGCGGCCAGATAGCCCATCTGGCTCGGGCTGTCGATGCCGTAGGCCTCGGCCACCCACACCAGGTCGAGACCGGCCTTCTCCATCTCGGCCACCTGGGTCGCGGCCTTCCGGAAGCCACCGGCGTAGCTGAGCATGGTGCTGATCTTCATCGAGGTCCCCTGTCGGTTCGTGGGTGGTCGTGCCCCACGACACTAGGAGACGACCGGGCACCGCCGGTCGCCTCCTCCCGGTCGACTACGACGTGGCGGGGTGCGGGGCCACGGCTGCGGCCGTGAAGCCACCCGACGTGGCCGTCCCGCACCTACCGGCGGCCCCGGTCCCGTCACGGAGGCCGCGGAGCCCTACTCCCAGAAGCGCACGCTCATCGACTGGCTGGCCGTGGCCAGCAGCCTCCCCCCGCTCGACCACAGGAAGGCCGTGCCCTGGCCGTAGCCGTCAGCCAATGCCTGGATGCGAATGTCGCAGAGCACCCATTCGGAAGGCTCGAGCCGGACGACCCGAAGCGTGTTGTCGAGGCTCCGCGACATGACCCGGCGGCCCAGCGGCTGAGCCATGCCGCCGGTCACGTAGTCGCCCAGGATCGCCAGTGTGGCGGCCGACGGCTCGAGGTGTCCGGGCACCCGCGCCCACAGGGCGCTCGTGGGCTCCCCGGGGCCGGACGGGCCCGAGCTGATCTCCTCGAAGCTGAGCCCCTTGGCCAGACGAACGTCGATCTGGTCGAAGATCGACGCCTGGAGCAGCGTGGGCAGACGCCTCGGAGGGCACTCGTCAGGGGGCGGAACCTCCGGAGGACTGTCCCACACCCCCTCGGCGTCCAGGTCGACCGGCAGTCCGAGGGCGGCGTTGACGGTGAGGATCTCCTGGTCACCGACCCGTCCGACGGCGCGGGCCTGGGTAACCCGGTGGCCCACGGCGGCCAGGGTCACCGTCAGGTAGAGGACCGAGTGGGTCGGGGCGTAGGAGAGGTACTGGGCGGTGGCCCACACCGTCGGTCGGCCCGAGGCGGCCTCCAGGGCGACCAGGGCGGCACCGAGCCCGCATCCGCCGAACAGGAAGTTGCCCGGGGTCGTGAGCTCCGGAACCACGTTCAGCCGCCAGTGGAGCGGATCGCCCCGCTCCTCCATCCCGAGGAACGTACGGGCGTCCGTCATCGGTGGTCCTCTTCCGCGACAAGGCTCAACTGCGCGGCACCTGGGACCATGGAAGCTCCTTGTCGACCCGTACGTCGCCGGGCAGGCCGAGGATACGTTCGCCCAGGATGTTGCGCTGGATCTCCGAGGTGCCGCCCTCGATGGAGTTGGCCCGCGAACGGAGGAAGAACTTGTGGGAGGTCCCGGGAGGCCCCACCAGGCCGAGCACTGCGGAGCGCCGCATCGAGTAGTCGTACCCGACCATGGCGTCGGCGCCCTGCAGGTCGATGCACAGCTCGAAGATGCGCTTGTTGACCTCGGCGAACATCAGTTTGGCGATCGACCCCTCCGGACCGGGGTTGCCGGCCTTCCGGTTCTGGGCGGCCCGCATGTTGGTGAGCCGCAGTACCTCGGTCTCGATCCACAGCTGCATCAGCCGGTCGCGCTCCACCGCGGTCCGACGGCCACCGCCATTCCCGAAGAGGCGCACCGCCTCGGCGATCGATCCCGACCCCCGGGGCGGTGCCCCGCCGCCGCCGCCGATGGTGGTCCGTTCGTTGGACAGCGTGGTCATGGCCACCCGCCATCCCTCGCCCACGTCACCGATCCGGTCGGCGTCCGGAACGCGGACCTCGGTCATGTAGACCTCGTTGAACTCGGCCTCGCCGGTCATCTGGCGCAGAGGACGGACCTCGACGCCGGGAGCGTGCATGTCGAGCGCGAAGTAGGTCAGTCCCTTGTGCTTGGGGGCGTCCGGGTCGGTGCGGGCCACCAGCATCCCCCGGTCGGCGATGTGGGCCAGGGTGTTCCACACCTTCTGGCCGGTGATCACCCATTCGTCACCGTCGCGGATGGCCCGGGTGGCCAGTCCGGCCAGGTCCGACCCGGACCCGGGCTCGCTGAACAGCTGGCACCACGACTCTTCGCCGGTGAAGGTCCGCCGCAGCAGGCGGGCACGCAGCTCGTCGGACCCGTGGGTCACGACGGTGGGGCCGGCCATGGTCAACCCGAAGAACTCCCGGGCCCCCATGGGCGTCGCCCCGGCCTCGGACAACCGGCGATCGACGATCCGCTGCAGATTCGGTGGCAGACCCATGCCGCCGAGGCCCTCGGGGAAGGAGATCCAGGCCAGGCCCCGGTCGAACTGGTGACCCCGGAACTCCTCCACCGGCACGGACCTCGGGTCGACCTCTTCCAGGAGTCGGGTGGTCTGCTCCTCGACAAGCATCGTGTCATCTGGCATGACATGAACATACCGCCCGGCACCTGGCCCGTCCCAGGCCGGACATCCCTCGGCCACCGAGGTCAGGGCTGGAGGCGCTGGATCGCCCAGCCGGGTCCTTCGGCGTCGTAACGGACCCGGTCGTGGAGCCGATCCCTCCCCAGCTGCCAGAATTCGTAGGCCCGGGGCACGACCCGCCAGCCTCCCCACCACGGCGGCCGGGGAATGTCGCCGTCGCCGAATCGGGCCGTCCACGTGTCCACCGCGGTGTCGAGCTCGCGGCGGCTCCCGATGGGCCTGCTCTGATGGGAGGCGTAGGCGCCGATGCGGCTGGCCGCGCCCCGACTGGCGAAGTACGCGTCGGACTCGGCATCCGTCGTCCGGGTGGCGGGGCCCTCGATTCGGACCTGACGGCCGAGCGGTTCCCAGTAGAAGAGGAGAGCCGCCTCGGGGTTGGCGGCCAGATCGAGGCTCTTGCGCCCGCCGAAGTTGGTGTAGAAGACGAACCCGTCCACCCCCCAGGACTTGAGGAGCACCATCCGGGCCGACGGTCGACCGGCGGCGTCGGCGGTGGCCACGGCCATCGCCTCGGGGGCGTCGACCACCCCTTCCGCCCGCTCGTACCACCGGCCGAACTGCATCAGCGGGTCCCGGTCCACCGTGCGCTCGTCCAGGGACCCGTCGTCGGGCGTATCCGGGCTGGCGGCGCGGTGCATGACGCGACCCTACCGAGGTCGGTCGAGCGCGGGGACGACCCTGCCGCAGGCGGGCGGGTCGCACGGCTGCCGCAGGCGGGCCGGGCGTGTCGGCGCCACTAGCCTCGGCGTGATGCCGACCGTCCTCGACGTCGCCGCGGAGCGAGCCGCCACCCCGGGGTGCGCCACGGTCGCCCACCTGAACAACGCCGGGGCGGCGCTTCCCACCGCGGCCACCCTCGACACCATCGCCGAGCATCTGCGACTCGAGGCGACCATGGGTGGCTACGAGGCCGAGGCCGCCGAGGCCGACCGGATCGCCGCCGTCCGGGTGTCGGCCGCCAGGCTGCTCGGCGCCGACCCGACCGAGGTGGCGGTCACCGGTTCGGACACCGACGGATGGACCAGGGCGCTGTGGGGCTTCGCCCTCGGCGGAGGCCTCGACGGCGGGCGACGCATCCTGGTCGACCGCCAGTCCTACGACAGCCACTACATCGGTCTGCTCCAGGTCTGCGCGATGACCGGTTCATCCATCGCTGCCGTGCCCGCGGCGGCCGACGGGACCATGGACCTCGACGCCCTCGACGCGGCGCTCGTTTCGGGGGACGTCGCCCTGGTGACCGCCACCCACGTGGGCACCCACCGGGGCCTGGTCAATCCGGTCGAGCAGATCGGCGGCCGGTGCCGGGCGGCCGGTGTCCCGCTCTTCCTCGACGCGTGCCAGAGCGTGGGCCAGCTGCCCGTCGACGTCGGGAGGATCGGCTGCGCGGTGGCCACCGCCACCGGCCGCAAGTGGCTGCGCGGGCCGCGCGGCACCGGGCTGCTCTACGTACGCTCGGACCTCGTCGGCATGTTCCGCCCGCCGGGCGTCGACGGCTCCTCGGCACAGTGGGACGACGCCGACCACTACCAGCTCCGCCCCGGGATGGCCCGCTTCGTCCCCTTCGAGTCGCCGGTCGCCATGTACCTCGGGCTGGGGACGGCGATCGACCACACCCTCGACCTGGGCATCGACGCCATCGCCGAGCAGGTGGGCGCGGTGGCCGAGCACCTGCGGGGCGGGCTGGCAGCCGTCGACGGCGTGGGGGTCCACGACGGGGGCTCGGTCAGGAGCGGCATCGTGACCTTCACCGTCGACGGTGTCGCTCCGGCGACGGTCAAGGCGGCCGCGGCCGCGGCAGGGGTCAACGTCTCGGTCGCCGGGTCGGGGGCGGCCCGCCTCGACATGGGGGGTGACCGCCCCGACGAGGTGGTCCGGGCGTCACCCCACTACATCAACACCGAGGACGAGTGTGCCCGACTGGTCGACGTCGTGGCCGGGCTCATCCCGGGCTGACCGGCGTCGGGCGAGCGACGGTCGGGTCCTACCCCCCCGGTCCTGACGGCGACGTCGACGGACATCCGAGCACGTGGTCGTCGACCACCCCTGCGGCCTGGAGGAACGAGTACACGATGGTGGTGCCGACGAAGGTGAAGCCCCGTCGCTTCAGGTCCCTGCCGAGCCGGTCCGAGAGGTCGGTGTGGGCGGGGAGGTCGGCCGCCGTGCGGGGCCGGTTGACCACGGGCGTCCCGTCCACCCAGGCCCACAGGTAGGAGTCGAACGAGCCGAACTCCTCCTGTACGGCCAGGAAGGCCGCCGCATTGCGGACCGTACCCCGGACCTTCAGCCGGTTGCGCACGATCCCGGGATCGGCCAGGAGCGCCTCGATCTTCGCCTCGTCGTAGGCGACGATCCGGCCCGGATCGAAGCCGTCGAACGCGGCACGGTAGTTGTCGCGCTTGGCCAGGATGGTCGACCACGAGAGCCCGGCCTGCGCTCCCTCGAGGATCAGCAGCTCGAAGAGGTGGCCGTCGTCGTGGGACGGGATGCCCCACTCGGTGTCGTGGTACGCGCGCATGGCGTCGGACGACTCGGCCCAGGCGCACCGCCGGCCGGCATGCGGGTCTCCGGTCAGCTGTCCGACGATCCGCCGGTGAGGCTCGAAAGGGGGGCCACCTGGTTGGCTGGCGGAGCCACCACCGACACCGGGGTGCCGAAGTCGGAGTAGCCGATGGTCGCAGAGACGGAGTGGCTCGCACCCCCGGCGGTGACGGTCTCCTGGAACGATTCCTGCCTGACCTGCCCCTGGGCGTCGATCCATACCTGGATCGGCACATTGGACAGCCCGACCGACGACTCGAGCCGCTGGAGGGCGGCCCGGACTCGAGGGGGCCGCTGGTCGCCCACCTTGGCGAGGTCGATGGTTGCCGAGTACTCAGTCGTGGACACTCCGTCGATCGTGGCCGGGCCCACGGTGGTGACCCCGTCGGCAGACACACCCTCGAGGTAGGACAGCCCGTCGGTGGAGACGTCGGCGGAGCTGCTGAGCTGGGACAGGCTCTGGCCGGTGAGGGACTTGGTGACGGTGTCGAGGTCGAGCGACACCCACGAGACCCCGCCCGGCAGACCCGCGTCGGCGGCGGCCGGCAGTTGCAGGTAGACCTCGGGCTTGAGAAGGCGCATGGTGATCGAGCCGACCGGCGGGACCGTGAGGGTGAATTGCGCGTCCCCCGTCGTGAAGTCGACCTGGCCGGAGCCGTTCACGGTCACCGTTCCGGTCGTGCCGCCGGTCACCGTCTCGGTAAGAGACACGTCGGCCGTCCTGTCGGCCACCGTCCGCTGATAGGCGTCGAGCACCACCGCGGCCGGTGACCCGGGTGCCGCGGTCGATGCCGTACCGGAGCTGGAGCCGGTGGACGAGGCCGCCCCGCCGCACCCGGCCAGCAGCACGGCCGCCCCGAGCACCCCTACCGCCACTCTCCTCTGCCGGAACGCCATCGCCGCCTCCTCGCACAGCGACCCGCCTTGGGCCGAGGCCTCCAATGTAGTTCCGGCCGGGGTCAGGCTGTCGGTTGGCCCACCGCCTCGAGCTGGGCACGCACGGACTGCAGCGCCTGGCGGCGCTCCTTCAGGGTCGCCCGGTAGCCCGGATTGTCGGTATCGGCGATCTCGCTCGACAGGTCCCCGAGCGCCCCGTCGAGCAGGTCTCGCAGTTCGGTGGCTTCGGACTCGGTCAGCGTCAGTTGCATCGGTTCTCTCTCCTCGTGTGCGTGGTCGCCCCACCGGGGTACGGGTCCATCATCGGGCCACCCCCAGGGGCCCGGCAGGGCCGAAAGTCCCTTCGGATCCGCGTCCGGCTGATTGACACCCGCGGTACCGACCCGATAGACGGGTGCGATGATCCTCCAAGGAAAGACCGTTGTGGTGACCGGCGTTGGCGGGGGGTTGGGGCGCGAATGTGCCGCCTCCGCCCTCCGCGACGGTGCGAACGTGGTGATCGCGGCCCGGACCGCCGACACCCTCGAAGCCATCGCCGGCGAGCTCGACCCGAGCGGCGAGCGGGTGGCGTCCAAGGTGTGCGACATCACCGATGCCGACTCGTGCGCCGCGCTGGTGGACGTGGCCAAGAATCGGTTCGGCTCGGTCGACGCGCTGGTGCAGGTGGCCGCCTTCGAAAACGCCTGGGGCGGGCTCTACGACCTCAAGTTCGAGGATTGGCGGGCTGCGTTCGAGACGAACGTGCTGGGTGCGATCAACGTGATCCGGCCGGCGGCGACGGCCATGAAGGAGGGCGGGGGCGGCTCCATCGTGCTCATCGGCTCACAGTCGATGTTCGCCCCCCAGATGCCCCAGGGTGGCTACGCCGCCTCCAAGAGCGCCCTGCTCTCGGCCATGTACTACCTGTGCGACGAGCTGGGCCCGGACAACATCCGTTGCAACATGGTCATCCCTTCGTGGATGTGGGGGCCACCGGTGGAGATGCTCATGAACTGGCGGGCCAAGAACGAGGACAAGACGGTCGACGAGGCGCTCGACGACGTGGTGGGCCGGTTTCCGCTCCGCCGGATGACCGAGGACGGCGAGGTGGCCGACGTGGTCGCCTTCTTCGCCTCGGACCATGCCAAGGCCGTGACCGGCCAGTACCTGCTGGTCAACTCCGGCGAGCTGTTCCGATGAGCCCGGCCAGGCGCGTCGTCGTCTGGGGCACCGGATTCGTCGGCAAGATGGTCATCCCGGAGATCCTGCGCCACCCCGCCTTCGAGTTGGTCGGCGTCGGCGTCTCCGATCCGGAGAAGGTCGGGGTCGACGTCGGATCCATCTGCGGCATCGACCCGGTGGGCGTCCTCGCCACCGACGATGTCGACGCCCTCATCGCCCTCGCCCCCGACGCCCTCGTGCACTACGGGCCGACGGCGGCCAAGGCCGACGACAACATCCGCCTGATGGGTGCCTTCCTGCGGGCGGGCATCGACGTGTGCTCGACGGCGATGACCCCGTGGGTGTGGCCGCACATGGCGCAGAATCCCCCGTCGTGGATCGACCCGGTGACCGAGGCGTGCGAGGCCGGGAACGCGTCGTGCTTCACCACCGGGATCGATCCGGGGTTCGCCAACGACCTCTTCCCGATGACGCTGATGGGGCTGTGCAGCGAGGTACGCCAGGTCCGGGCCCTCGAGATCCTCGACTACATCAACTACGAGGGCGACTACGAGGTCGAGATGGGCATCGGCATGCCGCCGGACTTCACGCCGCTCCTCGAGCACACCGACATCCTGGCCATGTCCTGGGGCGGGACGGTCCCGATGATGGCCCACGCCCTCGGCGTCGAGCTCGAGGCGATCACCTCCACGTGGGAGAAGTGGGTCACCCCCACCCCGATCACCACGGCCAAAGGGACCATCGAGGCGGGTGCGGTGGCGGCCATCCGCTTCACCATCAACGGCATCGTCGACGGCGAGGCCCGCATCTGCCTCGAACACGTCAACCGGGTCGGACAGGACGCCGCCCCCGACTGGCCGCGTGGCAACGAGAACGACGTCTACCGGGTGGTGATCGACGGGACACCGTCCATCACCCAGGAGACGGCCTTCCGGTTCACCGACGGCTCCGGGCGCGATGCCGCCGCGGCCGGCTGCCTGGCCACCGGGCTCCGCGCACTCAACGCCGTTCCCTACGTGAACGACCTTCCGGCCGGATGGGTCACCGCCCTCGACCTGCCCCTCATCCCCGGCGTCGGCACCGTCCGCTGACCCCGACTCCGGCTCCGGCCGGCACCTCGACCCCGCCAACGACCCCGCACACGACCACCACACAGGAGCTGCCATGACGCCCGAGGACCTCGTCGAGATCGAGCTGATCAAGCGCCTCAAGTACAGGTACCTCCGGTGCCTCGACCAGAAGCTGTGGGACGAGATCGAAGGCTGCTTCGTGCCCGAGGCCACCGCCCGCTACGGCGGCGGCCTCTACGAGTTCGAGGGTCGGGACGCCATCATGGAGTTCCTGCGGACATCGATGGGGGCCGAGACCATGCTGTCGAGCCACCGCTGCCACCACCCCGAGATCGACCTGACCGGGCCCGACCAGGCCACCGGCGTGTGGGCACTCGAGGACGTGGTCATCCTCACCGACTTCAACATCAACGTCCAGGGTGCGGCCTTCTACACCGACCGGTACGTCAAGCGGGACGGCACCTGGCAGATCCTCCACACCGGCTACAGGCGGAGCTACGAGGAGCTCATGCCCCGGGCCTCGATCACCGGGCTCAAGCTGACCGCCGAGTGGTGGGCCACCGACGGCCGCTCCAACCTCGGCTGAGGCCGCGCCGAGGCACGTCGCCTCGTCCGTGACCGGGCCCCGTCCGGGCCCTAGGACAGGGTGCCCCCGTCGATGCGGATGTCGGCCCCGTTCATGTGGGACGCCTCGTCGGACGCCACGAAGGCGATGGCGGCGGCGATCCCCTCGGGCGTGCCGAACGGTCCGAGCGGGCTGACCCGCCGGAGGAGCTTGGCGTTCGCCCCCTCGGGGAGCTCGAACGCCAGCGTGATCGGCGTGTCGATCGCCCCGGGGCTCACGCTGTTGCACCGCAGTCCCTGCTCGGCGTACTCGATGGCCAGCTCCCTCGTCATGGCCAGCACCCCACCCTTCGACGCCGAGTAGGCCACCGCCCACGGCTGGCCGGCGTGGGAGGCGGTGGAGGCCAGATTGACGATGTTGCCCTTCGATGCCAGCAGGTGGGGAAGCGACTCGCGGCAGACCAGGAAGGTTCCGGTCAGATTGACCGCGATGAGCCGGTTCCACTCGTCCAGGGTCACCTCGTGGGAGTGGCTGAACGACAGGACGCCGGCCACGTTCACCACGACGTCGAGCGAGCCGAGCGTGGCCACCGCACCGGATACCAGCTCCTTGACGCCGATCTCCGTCGACACGTCGCCCGGACGGGCCACGATCGACCCCGACAGCCCGTCGGCCTCGGCCGCCACCCGGGCCAGCGCCTCGGCGTTCACGTCGACGGCGACCACCGCCGCACCCTCGTCGGCGAGGCGCAGGGCGGTGCACCGGCCGATGCCCGATGCCCCCCCGGTCACCAGCACCTTGCGTCCGCTGAATCGTTCCAAGGCCATTGCGGCACTGTAGGGCGGATCGCGCGAGCGGCGTCCCACCCGGAAGGCCTGCCGGGCCGGGGGATCGTGCCGGAGGGTGGGGCTGCCTCCGGCCGGCCCCCCGTGGCAGGCTGGCCGAGGTCACACGGACCTCTTCACCTCCATCCTCACCACCGAACTCAGCACCGAGGTCGCCATGCCCACCGCACACATCGACGACGTCGACCTCACCTTCGCATTGACCGGGTCCGGACCGAGGCTCCTGTTCCTCAACGGCTCGGGCATGACCCTCGAGGCGTCGCGGCCTCTGCTGTCCCTCTTCGGTCGGGACGCAACCCTGCTCGCCTTCGACCAGCGGGGGCTGGGAGCCAGCGGCCCGGCAACCGGCCCCTACGGCATGGACCGGTGCGCGGCGGACGCCCTCGGCCTGATGGATGCCGTCGGATGGGACACGGCACGGGTCGTCGGGGTCAGCTTCGGGGGCATGGTGGCCCAGGAACTCGCCGTCACCGCTCCCGGGCGGGTCGAGCGGCTGACCCTCCTGTGCACATCGGCGGGTGGTGCCGGGGGAAGCTCCTACCCGCTGCACGAGCTGGAGGCACTGGAGCCGGCCCACCGGGCAGAGGTGCGGCGCACCCTGATCGACGAACGGTTCGACGAGGCGTGGCTGGACGCACACCCCGGCGACCGGGCCCTCGTCGACCTGATGGGACGACCGGACGACGGGGACCCGGCCGTCGCGTCCGGCCGACGGGCCCAGCTGGAGGCCCGGCGCGGCCACGACGTCTGGGACCGGCTGGGTGCCATCACCTCCCCCACCTTCGTCGGCTGCGGACGGTTCGACCCGATCGCCCCGATGTCCAACTCCGAGGCCATCGCCGCCCGGGTGCCCGGCGCCGAGCTCCACGCCTACGAGGGCGGCCATGCCTTCTTCGTCCAGGACCCGAGGGCCCTCCCCGAGATCCTCGCCTTCGCCACCGGGTCCGCGGACTGACCGATGGGGCCGACCGCCGGCGTCCACGACCTCCCGGTCTCCGGCCACTGCGACGAGCAGTTCGCGCCGGTGCGCGAGGAGTTCGTCCGCAACTTCGTCGAACGGGGCGAGGTCGGGGCGGCCGTGTCCGTGCTCGTCGACGGCGAGCCCGTCATCGACCTGGTGGGCGGGTGGGCCGACGCCGATCGCACCCGGCCGTGGCAGGCCGACACGCTGGTCGACGTGTACTCGGTCGGCAAGGCGATGGTGGCGCTGGTGGCGCTGCAACTGGTCGACAGCGGGGTCATCGGCCTGGACGATCCGGTCGCCTCGGTTTGGCCCGAGTTCGCGACGGCCGGCAAGGAATCGGCCACCATCCGCCACGCGCTGTGCCACCGGGCCGGCGTGCCGGCCATACGCCAGCGGCTCGTGGACACGGACCTGTGGGACTGGGACACCATGACCGCGGCCCTGGCGGCCACCGAGCCGTGGTGGGAGCCCGGAACCCGGCACGCCTACCACACCAATACCTACGGCCATCTGATCGGCGGCATCGTCCACCGGGCCACCGGCGAGCTGCCCGGGTCCCGACTCCGGGCCCTGGCCGAGCCGATCGGCGCCGACATCTGGTGCGGGCTACCCGAGGGCGAACAGGTCCGGTGCGCCGACGTCATCTGGGCGCTGCCGGGTGCAGTTCCCGC
Source organism: Acidimicrobiales bacterium (assembly GCA_050014755.1). Taxonomy (GTDB): domain Bacteria; phylum Actinomycetota; class Acidimicrobiia; order Acidimicrobiales; family RAAP-2; genus Bog-756. The sequence goes on along the minus strand of JBEKCS010000022.1, from coordinate 11,315 downwards.
GTTCGACCTGGACGAATTGTCCGGGGACGACCTGATGGTCGCGCTCAGCTACGTCAACCCGCCCGGCTACTCGTCCATGGGCGTGGTCAACACATCGCTCTGGCGCGCCGCCCAGGTGCCCTCGACAAACTGCCACGCCACCGCCGCCGGGGTCGCCCACTTCTACCGGGCCCTCCTCGAACCCGGGCGCCTGCTCTCCCCCGAGCTGCTGGCCGAAGCCACGTCGGCCCAGTCGGTGGGCTTCTGCCCGGTGCTCGGCGAGGAGGTCACCTTCGGCCTGGGGTTCAAGCCCACCACGCCTCGCCGGCCGTTCGGTCCCAACCCGTCGAGCTTCGGCCACTTCGGCACCGGCGGGGCGGTCGGGTTCGGCGACCCCGATGCCTCGGTCGCCTTCGGGTACGCCATGAACCACGTGATCCCCCGCTGGCAGAGCAGCCGAAACCGCGCGCTGATCGACGCCGTCTATCGCTCTCTGTGACGGGCAGGTGTCATGAGGCGAGATCGCTCACGACGAAACCGCGCTTCATCGCTCTCTCGTTGGCACCGATCGTCACGGGTAGTGGTGGGTCGACCCGGATTCCGAGCGATATTGCTTATTCCGTGCATCCACCATTGACTATTACGCGGCTTTCGGTAAGTTGTGGCCTTGGCGGGACCGGCGAGAAACGCGGTTCCGACGGGGCTGTTGGGTTTCTGGAGGGGTTGGAACACAGAGAGCTGGCCGGCACACCGCTGCCGGCGTGGCAAAGGGGGAAAATGCGATGCATGTCATGAGGCTTGCCCGGGTGACGACGGCTCTTGCGCTTCCGCTGCTCGGGGCGGTCGCACTGTCAGGCACCGCTTCGGCGGGGGGTTCGAAAACCGTGAAGGCGACGGGTTCCATCTCGTGCCACTACGGCACCACGCTGACCTTCAATCCCCCGCTCTCGGAGGGTCTCGGAAAGGTGGAGCCCACGGGCGCCGTCGAGACGATCACCGGTACTCCCGCCACCCTGAGCGGCTGCACCGGGTCGGCCACGCCAGGGGTCCCGTCGGGCGGAACCGGCACGAAGACGCTCGTCTACAAGTGGAAGGGCAAGATCGTGGGCCCCGATCACGACACCAAGAACTACGTCGGCGGATGCACGTTCCTGAACGGATTCGACTTCCCCTCCAAGGTGGTCGACTACAACTGGGCGACCGGATCCGGTCTGAAGCCCACCTCGACCGTGACACCGGGGAGCCTCAGCCCCGACGGGTCCGGCTACTCGGTAGGTGGCGCACCCCGTTCCGTCAGAGGGGGTTCCTTCTTCGATTCGGCCCTCGGGACGGCCACCATCACTGCCGAATTCACCTCGACCGGCGCTGACGCCCTCGCCACATGCCTTGCGGCACCCCCCGGGGCTACCGGAACGGGCCCCACGATTTCCTCGCTCACGGTTGATCCCACCACGAGTTCAATCACCTTGGGGAGCTGAGTCACCCGATTCGCAGCACCTAGCACGCAGCACGCAGCAGACGGCAGGCAGTCGACGGACACTCGATACCGGTAGATAGACAGCGTCGGTAAGCGGATGTCGGACCTGGCAGGGGGCAGTTCCTCGCGTCGGGCCGACGCCGCTTCGACCAGGCTGTTTCTCCAACGTGAAAAGGAATGGTCATGCGGGAACATCGGACGGATCATGGCGGCGCGGTCAACAGCCCGGGGGGACGGTTGCGGGGATGGCGGACGGGCGCAGCCGCCTTGGTGGCGATCACGTCCACCATGGTCGCGGTCGGAGCCACCTCCTTGCCGGCCGAGGCCGGCGGTAGCACCGCCGTCCTGGAGGCCTGGGGCTACAACGCGGACGGTCAGCTGGGGAACGGCACCACGACCAACGCCACCACTCCTACGCCGGTCCATCTCCCTTCGGGGGTGACCGCCACGGCGAGCGCCGCCGGCGGCGACAGCAGTCTGGCCATCGGCTCCGACGGCAACCTGTACGCGTGGGGCGACAACGCCTCCGGCCAGCTGGGCAACGGGACGACCAACAATTCGTCGACGCCAGTGGTGGTGGACCTGCCCTCCGGCGTCCACGCCACCGCCATCGCCGCCGGAGCTGACGACAGCATCGCCCTCGGCTCGGACGGCAACGTCTACGCGTGGGGGGACAACACGTTCGACGAATTGGGCAACAACACCTCGGTGTCCGACTCGACCACCCCGGTGAAGGTCTCCATCCCGACAGGCGTCACCGTGACCGCCATCGCCGCCGGGCAGTACCACAACCTGGCGCTGACTTCCGCCGGTGCCATCTACGCCTGGGGCTACAACAACGACGGACAGCTGGGTGACGCGAAGAAGACCACCCCGACCACCCCCGTGCTCGTCTCGCTGCCGACCGGAGTCAAGGCCATCGCCATCGCCGCTGGCGGCTACCACAGCCTCGCTGCCGCTTCCAACGGCGACGTGTACGCGTGGGGCCTGAACGCCGATGGTCAGCTGGGGACCGGTACCACCACGACGGAGACCAGCCCGACCGTCGTGTCCATGCCGTCCGGCGTGAGCGCCACCCTGGTGGCGGCCGGCCTCTACCACAGCCTGGCGGTCGGTTCCAACGGCAAGCTCTACTCGTGGGGCTACAACATCTACGGCCAGCTCGGCATCGGATCGGAGACCGAGTCCAAGACCCCGGTAGCCGTGACCCTGCCGGGAGGTGCCACGCCCACGGCCATCGCGGCCGGCCTCTACTACAGCGCGGCCCTGCTGCCCAGTGGTTCGATGTACACCTTCGGCGAGAACGATCTCGGTCAGTTGGGCAACGGGACGACGAACAACGCCGAATCGCCGGTGGAGGTCTCCGCCCCGGCGAATTCCACGTTCACCGGCCTGGCCACCGACTCCTCCTCGACCCATACCCTGGCCATCGACGTTCCCAACCAGGCCACCACCACCACCACCTTGTCCCCGTCGGTGACGTCCCCCGTCTACGGCACCGCCGAGACACTGACCGCCACGGTGAGCGGCTCCGACGGCGGAGGCAGCGTGAGCTTCATGGATGGCGCCACCGCGCTCTCGGGCTGCTCATCGGTGGCGCTCAGCGCTTCGGGCTCGAACCAGCAGGCGACCTGCACGGTCTCGACGCTCACGGCAGGTGTCAGTGACCTCACTGCGGTCTACTCGGGAGACGGCGCCTCGCTGGGCAGCACCTCGAGTGTCCTGGCCCTGACGGTGACTCCCGCACCGCTCACCGTCACCGCGTCCTCCGACACCGAGACCTACGGCATCGCCCCGGCGGCCATCACCGCCTCGTACTCCGGCTTCGTGCTCGGGCAGTCGTCGTCGTCCCTGTCGACCCTTCCCACCTGCACGACGTCGGCCACCGCGTCGAGCCCGGCCGGGACCTACTCGAGTTCGTGCTCGGGCGCGGCCGACCCCAACTATTCGATCAGCTACGTGGCCGGAAACGTGGTGGTCGCCCCGTCGCCGCTGAGCATCGCGGCATCGACCGGTTCCATGACCTACGGCGGAGCGGCGCCCACCATCACCCCCACCTACTCCGGCTTCGTCAACGGTGACACCGTGGCCTCGCTGACCAGCCAGCCGGTCTGCACGACGACCGCCACCTCCTCGAGCCCGGTGGGCAACTATCCGAGCAGCTGCAGCGGGGCGTCCGACCCCAACTACACGATCTCCTACACGGTCGGACAGGTCTCCGTCGGGGCCGCGGAGCTCCAGATCACCGCGTCGTCGGTGGCGACCACGTACGGCACCGCGGCAACCGCCATCACCCCGGTGTACTCCGGCTTCGTCAACGGCGACACCGCCGAATCGCTCCTGACCGCACCTACCTGCACCAACGCTGCGACGCTGTCCAGCCCGGTCGGCACCTATACGACGTCGTGCTCGGGGGCCTCGGACCCGAACTACACGATCAGCTACGTGACCGGTACCGCCACCGTCACACCCGCGCCCCTTGCCATCACCGCCTCATCGGCCTCGATGACCTACGGGGGGTCGGTACCCACCATCTCGGCGATCGTGAACGGTCTGCAGAACGGTGAGGGTGCCTCGGTGCTCGGCGACGACCTGGCGTGTTCCACCACCGCCTCGTCGGGCAGCGCGGTGGGCTCCTACACGTCCTCGTGCTCGGGGGCGTCCGACGGCAACTACGCGATCACGTACTTCACCGGGAACGTGTCCGTCACCCCGGCGCTGCTCACCGTCACCGCCTCGTCCGGGTCGATGACCTACGGCGGCAACGTGCCGACCATCACCGCGGCGATCGACGGATTCCAGAACGGCGACGGCGTCGCCGCCTTGGGGGCGGGCTTCGGGTGCTCGACGACTGCCACGCCCGCCAGCCCGGTCGGATCCTACGGATCGTCGTGCTCGGGTGCCTCCGACCCCGACTACACCTACGACTACGTGAGCGGCACGGTGACCGACTCGCCCGCGGACATATCCATCTCCGCCTCGTCGAGCTCCATGTCCTACGGGAGTCAACCCCCGGCCATCGAGCCGATCGTGACCGGGCTCCAGAACGGCGAGGGCGCAGCCGTGCTCGGCGCCGGCCTCGAGTGCTCGACGTCGGCGATCCCCTCGAGCCCTGTCGGCGTCTACGCCTCGATGTGCTCGGGCGCGGTGGACTCGGACTACACCATCACCTACATCGAGGGAACGGTGAGCGTCGATCCCGACCCCCTGACCGTGACGGCGTCGTCCGGCACCACGGGCTACGGATCGGCGGTCCCGGCGGTGACCGCCTCGTACTCCGGGTTCGTCAACGGTGACAGCGCGGCTTCGCTGACCACCCAGCCGGTCTGCACCACGGACGCCTCCGCCGCCAGCCCGGTCGGCTCCTACACCACCAGCTGCTCGGGAGCCGCTGATCCCAACTACACGATCAGCTACGCGGGTGGATCGGACGTCATCATCCAGGACCTGCTGACCATCACCGCGTCCTCGGCGTCGACGACCTACGGGTCGGCGGTCCCGGCGGTGACCGCCTCGTACTCCGGGTTCGTCAACGGCGACACGTCGGACTCGCTGACCACCCAGCCGGTCTGCACCACGGACGCCTCCTCTTCGAGTTCGGTCGGCACCTATGCCACCAGCTGTTCGGGAGCCGCTGATCCCAACTACACGATCGCCTATGCGGGCGGATCCGACCAGGTGAATCCGGCCTCTCTGACCATCACCGCGTCCTCGGCGTCGACGAACTACGGATCGGCCATCGCGCCGGTGACCGCCTCGTACTCCGGGTTCGCCAACGGTGACACCGCGGACTCGCTGACCACCCAGCCGGTCTGCACCACCGACGCCACCTCCACCAGCCCGGCCGGCGCCTATGCCACCAGCTGCTCGGGGGCCGCTGATCCCAACTACACCATCACCTACGAGGTCGGCACCGACCTGATCAGCGCCGACGTCCTGACCATCACCGCGTCGTCGGCCACCACAGCCTACGGATCGGCGATCGCGCCGGTGACCGCCTCGTACTCCGGGTTCGTCAACGGTGACACCGCGGACTCGCTGACCACCCAACCGGTCTGCACGACGACGGCTTCCGCCTCGAGCCCGGTCGGGTCGTACACCACCAGCTGCTCGGGGGCAGCCGATCCCAATTACACGATCGACTATGTGAACGGGACCGACGCCATCGGGACGGACGTCCTGACCATCACCGCGTCGTCGGCCGCGACAGCCTACGGATCGGCGATCGCGCCGGTGACCGCCTCGTACTCCGGGTTCGTCAACGGTGACACCGTGGCCTCGCTGACCGCCCAACCGGTCTGCACCACGGACGCGACTGCCTCGAGCTCGGTCGGCTCCTACACCACCAGCTGCTCGGGGGCCACTGATCCCAACTACACGATCAACTATGTGAACGGGTCCGACGCGATCAATCCCGACAGCCTGATCGTCACGGCCTCGAGCCCGTCGACGATCTACGGTTCGCCGGTTCCGGACATCAGCGCCTCCTACACCGGGTTCGTGAACGGTGACACCGCGGCTTCGCTGACCACACAGCCGGTCTGCACCACCACGGCCACCGGTTCGAGTCCCGCCGGCTACTACGACACCAGCTGTACGGATGCCTCTGATCCCAACTACACCATCACCTACGAGGACGGATGGGCGACAGTGGGACAGGCGTCCCTCAGCGTCCTGGCCTCGAGCGCGTCCGTCACCTACGGCGACCCGACACCGACGATCACGCCCACGTACACCGGCTTCGTCAACGGTGACACCGCGGCCTCGCTGACCGATCAGGCCGCCTGCACCACCACGTACAGCGCCACGAGCCCGGTCGGCTCCTACGACACCAACTGCTCGGGTGCCTCCGATCCGAACTACACCATCAACTACCTGGACGGATCGGTCACGGTAGGCCAGGCGTCCCTCAGCGTCCTGGCCTCGAGCGCGTCCGTCACCTACGGCGACCCGACACCGACGATCACGCCCACGTACACCGGCTTCGTCGCCGGTGACACCGCGGCCTCGCTCACCGCGCAGCCGGTGTGCACCACGACGGACAGCGCCTCGAGCCCGGTCGGCTCCTACGACACCAGCTGTTCGGGTGCCGCTGATCCGAACTACACCATCACCTACCAGGACGGATCGGTCACGGTGGGCGTGGCCCTCCTGGATGTGCAGGCCTCCTCGTCCTCGATCGTCTACGGCTCCGCGACACCGAACATCCTCCCGATCTACTCCGGATTCGTGAACGGCGACAGCGCGGCATCGCTGACCTCGCAGGCCACCTGTTCGACGTCGGTGCTGCCCACCACCCCGGTCGGCTCCTACAGTTCCGGATGCTCCGGTGCGGCGGATGCCAACTACGACATCAGCTACGTCGAGGGCACGGTCGACGTGTCGCCCGCGTCGGTCACGGTGACCGCGTCCTCCGGCACGTTCGTCTTCGGCGGCTCTCCGCCGACGATCACCGCGTCCGTCGCCGGCCTCCAGAACACGGAATTGCCGTCCGTCCTGGTCGGCCTGACCTGTTCGTCGCCGGTGACGTCCACCAGCCCGGTCGGCGCCTATGACGCCTCCTGCTCCAGCGGGGTCGACTCGAACTACGACATCAGCTACGTGGACGGAGAAGTCGACGTCACCGCCGCACCCCTCCAGATCACCGCGTCGTCGAACTCCTTCACGTACGGCAGCACACCGCCCTCGATCACCCCGGTGGTCTCGGGTCTGGCGCCGGGGGACTCGGTCGCCGATCTGGGTTCCGGCCTGACCTGTTCGTCGACGGCTGAGGCTTCCACTCCGGTGGGGAGCTATCCGAGCAGCTGCTCGGGTGCCGTCGATGCGAACTACTCCATCGCCTACGTGGACGGCACGGTCAACGAGCTGGCCGCCCCACTGGAGATCGCGGCGTCGTCGGGCTCGATGAGCTACGGCGCCACCCCGCCCGCCATCACGCCGTCGTACTCGGGATTCGTCAACGGAGACGGACCGGCTGCACTCACCGATGTGCCTGACTGCGTCACGGACGCCACGTCGTCGAGTCCGGTCGGCTCCTACGCGAGCAGCTGCTCGGGCGCCTCGGACCCGAACTACTCGATCAGCTACGTGGCCGGCACCGTGGTCGTCGGTACGCAGGTCCTCACCATCACGGCGTCGTCGGCGTCGTCGGCCTACGGGTCGAACCCGGCCGCGGTCACCCCCTCGTACTCCGGCTTCGTCAACGGCGACACCGCGGCATCGCTCACCGCCCAACCGGTGTGCACCACGACTGCCTCCGCCTCGAGCCCGGTCGGGTCGTACACCACCAGCTGCTCGGGGGCCTCGGACCCGAACTACACGATCGCGTACGAAAACGGCGACGACGTGATCACCGCGAACGTCCTCACCGTCACCGCCTCGTCCGCCTCGACGAACTACGGGTCGGCCGTCCCGGCGGTGACGGCCTCGTACTCCGGCTTCGTCAACGGTGACACCGCGGCCTCGCTGACCGCCCAGCCGGTCTGCACCACCACGGCGTCGGCCTCGAGCCCGGTCGGGTCGTACACCACCAGTTGCTCGGGCGCCTCGGACCCGAACTACACGATCAAGTACGTCACGGGCTCCGACGTGATCGGAACCGTCTCACTCGCCATCACCGCCTCGTCGGGGACATCGGCCTACGGGTCGTCCCCGGCGGCAGTGACCGCCGCCTACTCCGGCTTCGTCAACGGTGACACCGCGGCCTCGCTGACCGCCCAGCCGGTCTGCACCACCACGGCGTCGGCCTCGAGCCCGGTCGGCACCTACACGACCAGCTGTACGGGTGCGTCGGATCCGAACTACACGATCAGCTACGTCACCGGCTCGGATGTGATCGGAACGGACGTCCTCACGGTGACCGCCTCGTCGGCATCGACGACCTACGGGTCGGCGGTCCCCGCGGTGACGGCCTCGTACTCCGGCTTCGTCAACGGTGACACCGCGGCCTCGCTGACCGCCCAGCCGGTCTGCACCACCACGGCGTCGGCCTCGAGCCCGGTCGGCACCTACACGACCAGCTGTACGGGTGCCGCTGATTCCAACTACACGATCAGCTACGTCACCGGGTCGGATGTGATCGGGACCGCCTCCCTCGCCATCACCGCTTCGTCGGCATCGACGACCTACGGGTCGGCGGTCCCAGCGGTGACGGCCTCGATCTCCGGTTTCGTCAACGGTGACACTGCGGCCTCGCTGACCGCCCAGCCGGTCTGCACCTCCGCGGCGTCGGCGTCGAGCCCGGTCGGCACCTATACGAACAGCTGCTCGGGTGCCGCTGATTCCAACTACACGATCAGCTACGTCACCGGGACCGACGTGATCAGGTCGGTCAGCCTCATCATCACCGCCTCGAGCCCGTCGACGACCTACGGGTCGGCGGTCCCCGCGGTGACGGCCGCCTACTCCGGCTTCGTCAACGGTGACACCGTGGCCTCGCTGACCGCTCAGCCGGTCTGCACCACCACGGCGTCGGCCTCGAGCCCGGTCGGCACCTACACGACCAGCTGTACGGGAGCCTCGGACCCGAACTACACGATCACCTACGTGACCGGCAAGGAGGCGATCGGAGCGGCTCCGCTGGTCGTCTCCGCCTCGTCGGCGACGGAGGTCTTCGGCCAGACGCCGGCAGCGGTGACGGCGTCCTACTCGGGCTTCGTCCTCGGCCAAGGCTCCGGTTCGTTGACCCACCTTCCGGTCTGCACCAGCTCCGTGTCGGCTTCGAGCCCGGTGGGCACCTACGCGACCAGCTGCTCGGGTGCGGTCGACTCCAACTACACCATCAGCTACGTGGCCGGTTCGGTCCATGTCACGCCGGCTCCGCTCACCATCACGGCCTCGTCGGCCAAGATGACCTACGGAGGGACACCCCCGACCATCACAGCCACGGTCACCGGTCTGGTGAACGGCAACTCGGTCTCGGTGCTCGGCACGCTGAAGTGCACCACGTCGGTGACGGCGACCAGCCCGGTGGGCACCTACAGCTCGAACTGTTCGGGCGCATCGGACGCCAACTACACCATCACCTACGCGTCGGGCACGGTCACCGTGTCCGCCGCGGTGCTCACGGTCAAGGCGAACAACCAGTCGAAGCTGTTCGGACAGGTCAATCCCACGCTGACCTACGCCATCACCGGATTCGTCAATGGTCAGACGCTGGCTACCTCCGGAGTCACCGGTGCGCCCGCCTGTACGACGACGGCCACACAGACGAGCCCGGCGGGCACCTACCCGATCACCTGTGCACCGGGGACGCTGAGCGCCACCAACTACACGTTCACGTTCGTCGCCGGCACCCTGACGGTGTCCAACACGAGCACGCTCTCGTGCTGGTGGTTCGGTGACCTCGACGTCTGGGCCGGGCAGTCCATCCGGATCGCCCCCGGGTGCTGGGTGTTGGGCAACATCAGGGTCCATCCCGGTGGTTGGCTCGACGTGGAGGGCGGCCAGATCTCGGGTTGGCTCCAGAACGAAGGCGGCCTGATGCGAGTCTGCAGCAGCAACGTGGACGGCCTGCTCTCCTCGGTCGACACGACGAACCCCGTCCTCATCGGTGACGGGGCCTCGGACTGCGGCGGCTCCACGCTCTCGGGCGGCGGCTCGTTCACCTCGAACAGTGGCGGTCTCTCGGTGCAGCAGGCGTGCGGCTACGGCTTGATCGACGTCGAAGGAAACTCCGGTGACGTGGTGGTGACGGACAACAACGTGTCCGGCTCGTTCATCGTCCGCGGGAACAGCGGCTGGGTATACGACCCGTTCAACCAGGTGAACGGCGGGTATTCGGAATTCCAGTAGGAGGTCATGGGGCCGGTCTCCAGGGACCGGCCCCGACCCCCTGGGCCCTTGGGCCCTTGGGCCTCACGTAGGAGGCCGAACCCGTCAGGGCGGTGACCGCCTCCGTCACCGCACGTCCGTCCCCCCAGGACCCGGTGCCCTCGACGCGGCGCGGGCGGGCGTGACGGGGAACCTCGGTTAATCACTTTTCGCAACGTGTGTACATCGTGTGTATACATCGGGGCGGACCTCGCCCCGAGACCCGGTGGACCCGGTGACGCACCCGTCTGGCAGTGTGTGCCCGTGAGCGGTGCGCCGACGTGAGGATCATCCACACCAGCGATTGGCACATCGGCCGTCGGTTCGAACGCGAGTCCCTCGAGGACGACCAGCGCTCCTTCCTCGTCTGGCTCGCCGGACAGGTGGTGGAGCACGCCGTCGACCTGGTCATCGTGGCGGGCGACATCTACGACCGGTCGCAGCCCGCCGAGGATGCCGTCACCCTGCTCGACGAGGGGCTCGACGGGCTCCGGGCCGCCGGGGCCGAGGTGGCGCTGATCCCCGGCAACCATGACAGTGCCCGCCGCCTCGGATTCGGTGCCGGTCGCCAGTCGCTCGGGGGCGTCCACGTCTTCGCCGACGACCAGCACGGACCCACCCCATGGGTCTTTGCCGCCGGTGACGAGCGGGTGGCCGTGGTGGCCGTCCCCTACCTCGACCCCTACGGCGTGCCCGGTCCGCTCCCTTCGGCCGACGGCACTCCCCGTTCCCGTACCCACGAGCACGTTCTGGCCGACGCGGTGGACGCCGGCCGCCGCGGGCTCGACCCGACCGACCCGCTTCCGACCATCTGCGTGGCCCACGCCTACGTCTCGGGGGCGGAGGAGTCCGACTCGGAACGGGTCCTGTCCATCGGTGGCACCGACCGGGTCGACCCGTCCGTCCTGGCCGGATTCGACTACGTGGCCCTCGGCCACCTGCACCGGCCCCAGCGCATCGGTGGCGACGACGCGGTCGCCTACTCGGGCTCGCCCCTCCCCTACTCGTTCAGCGAGACCCACCCGAAGTCGGTCCGCCTTCTCGACGT
>JBEKCS010000021.1:0-55794 GCA_050014755.1 Acidimicrobiales bacterium | reverse complement strand
GGGTCCTGTCCATCGGTGGCACCGACCGGGTCGACCCGTCCGTCCTGGCCGGATTCGACTACGTGGCCCTCGGCCACCTGCACCGGCCCCAGCGCATCGGTGGCGACGACGCGGTCGCCTACTCGGGTTCGCCCCTCCCCTACTCGTTCAGCGAGACCCACCCGAAGTCGGTCCGCCTTCTCGACGTCGGAGCCGACGGGCTGGTCGGGGTGACGACCCTGTCCATCCCCGTCGGTCGTCCGGTGGTCACCCTGACCGGACCCCTGGAACAGCTCCTCACCGATCCGGACCACGACCGGTACCTCGACCACTGGGTGGCCGCTCGTCTGACCGACGATACGGTGCAGACCCAGCCCATGGAGCGTCTGCGGGCCCGGTTCCCCCACGCCGTCCATCTCCGGTATGCGCCGGTCGACGACACGACGGCCACCCCGTCCACCGGGCCGACACGGTCGCCACTCGACGAGCGGCCCCTCGAGGACGTGGTCGTCGAATTCCTCACCACGATCCGCGGCAAGGAGCCGAGCCGGTCGGAGCGCGGCCTCGTCCGCGACGCCCTCGCCTCGGCCGTGCGAACCGATCCATGAGGCCGCTCACCCTTCGACTCCAGGCGTTCGGCTCCTACGCCGGCGAGCTCGAGATCGACTTCGCCCGGCTCGGCCGCCACGGTGTCTTCTCCATCACCGGTCCCACCGGAGCCGGCAAGTCCACGATCTTCGACGCCATCGTCTATGCGCTCTACGACGACCTCCCCGGGTTCCGCACCCACAGCCATGTCCGCAGCCAGTACGCGGACGCCTCGACCCCCACCTCGGTCACGTTCAGCTTCGAGGCGGACGGAGCCGAATGGGTCGTCGAACGTTCTCCCGCTCAGTCCCGGCCCCGCAAGCGGGGTGACGGCGCCCCGGTTCCCTCGGACTCCCGGGTCGTCCTGCGGCGGGTGGGTGCCGACGGTGGGGGCCTCACCCGGAAGGCGGCGGTGGGCGACGAGCTGCTCCGACTCGTCGGGCTGACCAAGGCCCAGTTCGAGCAGGTCGTCCTCATCCCTCAGGGCCGGTTCGAGGAGGTGCTGAAGGCGGAGACCAAGGACCGTGCCGCCCTCCTCGGCCGGCTCTTCCCGGTCGACGTCTACCGACGGACCACCGAGGCCCTCAAGCAGTCTGCGGCCGCCCATCGGGACGCCTACGACGCCCTGTGCGCCGGGAACGCGGCACTGGTGGAACAGATCCGCGCCGACATCGTGCTCGCCCTGGCCCAGGCTCCCGGGGCGATCGACGCCCCCCCGGCGGACGACCCCTCGCTCGCCGCCGGCGAGTTCGGTCCCGGGGCGTTCGACGGCCACTTGGACGCTCTCGGGCGCCTGGCCACCGACCTGTCCGCGGCCCGGGACGCGGCCCGTCGCGAGGCGGATGCCGCCCGCTCCCACCGCGAGGCGGCCGAAACCCAGGCCACCCGGTGGGATCGGTGGCAGGCCGACCAGGTGACGGCGCGGGACTTCCCGGAGCAGGACGCCGCCGACCGGGTCGCCCGGGACGCCCTCGGCCGGGCACGCACCGTGGCTCGCATGGCTCCGGCACTGGACCAGTGGCGCTCCGCCTCCGACATCCTGCGGCGGACGGTGTCCGACCGGAGCCGCCTGGTCGCCGTCATCGACGGAGCCTGGGTGGAGGGATACGACCGCGAGGCCCTCGACCGAGCCGTCGACGCCGGACTGCTGGCCACCGCGCTCGCCGCTGACGCCGCGGCGCTCGAGGCCGCCGATGCCGCCCACGACGACCTGGTGAGGCGCCAGGCAGAACTGACCGCCGAGGACGACCTGCTGGCCGCCCGGGAAGCCGAGTCCGCCCAGGCCGGTGCGGCACTCGGTGCCGTCGAGACCGCGATCGACGCCACCCGCGAGGAGCTGGCCGCGGCCCTCCGCCGGGCCACCGGCCGGACCACCGCCGAGGTACTCGTCGCCGAGCTCGAGCGGTCCCTGGACGTCGCCTCGAAGCGGGCCGACGCCGAGTCGCTGGTAGCCGCCTGCGAGCGCGCCCTCGTCGAGGCGGCGACCGCCGAGGAGGAGGCCGTCGCCCACCTGACCGCGATCCGCCTCGCCTGGCGGGCCGGGCTGGCCGGCCGGCTCGCCGGTCATCTGGTGGACGGCGAGCCCTGTCCGACCTGCGGATCGACGGAGCATCCCGTTCCGGCAGGGGTCACCCCGGACGCCCCCACCGACGACGACCTGGGGGCGGCCGAAGAGGTGGCCGCCCTCCGGACCGACGCCAGCCAGGAGCGCAGACTCGAGCTGGCCCGGGCCGCCACGTTGGCGGCGTCGCTCGAAGGGAAGGGCGAACCCGATGAGTTGCGGATCCGCCTGGCCGAGGCCCGGGCCACCCTGGACGCGGCCACCGCTGCCGAGGCCGACGCCGACCGGCTCCGCACTGAGGTCGAGCGGCTCGTCCGCTCCCTCGAGGAGGGCCGTCAGGTGGTGGCGGACCGGCTCATCGAACTGGTCGGGCAGCGTGCCACGCTGGCGGCAGCACACGTCCAGTGGGAGCGTGAGCGCGAGCTCTTCACGGCGGCCCACGGTGCACTGGCCCCGACCACGGAGGCGGCACGGTCACGGCGGCAGCTGGCCGACCGGGTGGGTGCACTGTCCGAGGTGCTCCGCGAGTCGGAGGCGGCAGCCGCGCAACTGGCCTCGAGCCTCGAGATGCTCACTCCCACCCTCTTCGAGTTCGGGGTCGACGAACCGGGCGAGCTCCAGCAGTGGTTCCGCTCCGACGACGACATGGACGAGACGTCCCGGGTCCTCGACCGGCGGGCCAACGACCGCCGTGAGGTCGAGGACCGGATCGCCCGTTACGAGGAGGAGGGAGGACCGACCGAACGCCCCGATGCCGCACCGCTCGCCACGGTCGAACGGGCGGCCGTCGCCCTCCACGAGGACCTGGTCGGGAGGACGGCGGTGGTCACGTCGCGGATGGAGTCGATCGACGGGGCCCGCACTGCACTGGCCACCGCCGGTACCGCCATCGAGGAGGCCCGACGGGTCAAGGAGGAGGCGGACACCCTGGCCGCCACGTGCGCCGGCCTCGGCTCCGGACCGGTCGGCTCACGGGTCTCCCTGGAGAATTGGGTGCTCGCCTACTACCTCCGCCAGGTGTTGGCCCAGGCCAATCTGCGCCTCGACGCCATGACCGCCGGCCGCTATGCGCTCGAGCTCAACCAGGAGTACACCGACGGGCGCAAACCGTGGGGCCTCGACCTCTCGGTCCTCGATGCCGAGACCGGCCAGTCGCGCCCGGCGACCACCCTGTCGGGCGGCGAGACCTTCATGGCCGCCCTCTCCCTGGCGCTCGGTCTGGCCGACGTGGTGTCCGGCGGATCGAACCGCACGATCGGGGCCCTCTTCGTCGACGAGGGGTTCGGCTCGCTCGACGGCGAATCGCTCGACACCGTGGTGGACGTCCTCCGATCGTTGCAGGACGGGGGGCGGACGGTGGGCGTCATCAGCCACGTGCAGGACCTGAAGGAGGCACTCCCGAACGGCATCACCGTCGAGTCGACCAATCGGGGATCCACAGCGACGATCCACTACCCCGAGGCATGACCGTGCCCGGACGATGCCGTAGGGCACAGCGGTCCGCGGTGCTGGTCGTCGCGCTGTCCCTGGCCGCGTGCGGGTCGACCCCGGTCAGGCCGGCCACCGCACCGCCGCCCTCCCCCACCTCGGCGGTCCTCGTGCCCGCCCGGACGACGGATCCCGTGACGTCCGACCCTTCCGACGCTCCGCCCGTCGGGGCGGGGCCGGGGGCCGGGGACGCCCTCACGGTCCAGCCGCAGCCGGCACCGGGCTCGTGCCACTACACCTACGTCGCCAGCTTCCCCCTCCCGGACCCGTCGTGCACCCCTGGCGCCATCGATCCCCGGGTCACCCAGGCGAACATCGATTCGACGATCTGCAGGGCCGGGTGGACCGAGGCGGTGCGGCCGCCCGAGAGCGTCACCGCTCCCGAGAAGGAGGCGTCGGCCCTGGCCTACGGGTACACCGGCTCGTTCGCCACCGCCGAGTACGACCACCTGGTTCCCCTCGAGCTCGGCGGCGATCCCAACGACCCGGCCAACCTGTGGGTCGAACCGAACGACCGGCCCGGCGCCACGACGGTCTACAACACCAAGGACGAGCTCGAGGATGCCCTCAACAGTCTGGTGTGTTCGGGACGGCTCCCACTGGCCACCGCCCGGAAGGCGATCGCCACGAACTGGGTGGCGGCCATGCATGAGTACCTGACCTGAACCGCTGTTCAGGCGAGGGTCCGCGCAAGGGGCGTTTCAGCGATGGCACTTCGTGTACAAATTGCCGCGCCTCGACCTCCGAAATTCGGTAGGGTCGGTCGTATGACGGTGACCGAGGCAGGCGGGCAGGCGGGCGCGGCGTCCAAACGCCGGCTCCCGATCCAGATTGCCAACGAGGCCAAGATGATCGCGGCCACGATCGACCTGCTCGAGGTCAATCCTGTCGACGAGATCACCAGCCGGATGATCGCCGAGCGGTCCGGGACGGCCACCAACTACATCTCCCGCTATTTCGGCGGCAAGGACGGGCTCCTCGTCGCCGTGGCCGGAGAGCTCAGCCAGCGGATCTCCGACCTGGTCCGGTCCGAGCGGTCGGTCCTCGATCTCGACCAGCAGGGCAATTACGTGACCAACATCAAGGCCATCCCCGAGATCTCCCTGTGGTTCAAGGTCTACCGCTACCTGACCGGACGCGACCTCCCGCCGGTCCGGCCGCACACCGGCAAGCCGCCCCTGGTCGTGTCGATCGAGGAGGCGATCACGCTGTTCTTCGGGATCGAGGGCAGATACGTCCCGATCTGCGCAAACATCTTCATCACCTACATCATGGGCAATGCCGCCTTCGGGACGTTCCTCGGCACGACCGACGACGAAGCGCAGGAGTCCCTGAACGCGATGGCCACCCTGGTCAGCATCATGGTCGAGCAGTCCAGGAAGGACGCCGACGTCTGAGCGCACCGGCCTGCGACCCTGATCGGTACGCTTCGTGCGTGCCCCGGTCGTCGAGTCCACTCCCCCTCCGATGACCACCGGCGCCGCTGTCGCCCGGAGTGGGCCCGGATCCGGAGCCACCCGGGCCCACTGGTGGATCCTGGTGGTCATCGCCGGCGCT
Source organism: Acidimicrobiales bacterium (assembly GCA_050014755.1). GTDB lineage: Bacteria > Actinomycetota > Acidimicrobiia > Acidimicrobiales > RAAP-2 > Bog-756. The sequence goes on along the minus strand of JBEKCS010000021.1, from coordinate 50,621 downwards.
CAGCTGATGGTGGTCCTCGACACCACCATCATGATCATCGCCCTCCCGTCGGCTCAGCACTCCCTGGGCTTCTCCAATGCCGACCGCCAGTGGGTGGTCACCGCCTACACCCTCGGATTCGGTGGATTCCTCCTCCTCGGCGGCCGGATCGCCGACATGATCGGACCCAAGCGGACGCTCATGATCGGCGTGTGCGGATTCGCCGTCGCCTCCGCCATCGGGGGCGCCTCGCAGGACACGGTCATGCTCATCTGTGCCCGCGGCCTGCAGGGGATCTTCGGCGCGCTGCTCGCGCCGTCGGTCCTGACCCTGCTCACCCTCACGTTCACCGAACCGACCGAGCGCGGCAGGGCGTTCGGGATCTATGCGTCGATCGCCATCGGAGGTGCCGCATTCGGCCTCATCCTCGGTGGGTTCCTCACCCAGTACCTCGACTGGAGGTGGTGCCTGTACGTCAACCTGCCGGTCGCCGCCATCGTGGCGGTCGGCGCGTTCACGATGATCCCCCGACAGACCGGGCACCACCGGGTCCGCCTCGACATCCCCGGGGCGATCCTCGGCTGCGGTGGACTGGTGTCCCTCGTGTACGGCCTCGGCGAGGCCGGCTCGGTGGGCTGGTCGTCGGCCGCGGTGATCTGGCCCATCGTGGCGGCCGGCGTGCTCCTTGCCACGTTCGTCCTCGTCCAGAGCCGATCGGCCAATCCCCTCCTTCCCCTCCGGATCCTGGCCAACCGGAACCGTGCCGGCTCGTTCCTCACCATCGTCCTGGCCGTCCTCGGCATGTACGGGACGTTCCTCTTCCTCACCTACCTGCTCCAGACCGTCGACCACTACTCCCCGTTGCTCACCGGTGTCGCCTTCCTCCCGCTGATGGCCATGAACGGGTTGGCGGCGACCCAGGTGGCGAGTCGGCTGATGGCACACGTCCAGACCCGGCTCCTCGTGGTGCCGGGCCTGGTCGTCGCCGCATTCGGCGTCGCCCTCTTCACCCGGCTCACGCCCAGCTCCCCCTATGCGACCCACGTCCTGCCGTCGGAGCTGCTCCTCGGCATCGGCCTCGGGATCGCCCTGATGCCGTGCATCAGCACCGCCACCAGCAACGCCGAACCCCGTGACGCCGGCATCACGTCGGCCACCACCAATACCTCCCAGCAGGTCGGGGCCTCGGTGGGGACCGCCCTCCTCAACACCATGGCGGCCACGGCGACCGCCGCCTACCTCGCCGTCCACCACGGATCGGGCGATGCCGTGCCCGACGCCGCCACGGTGGCCCGGGCCACCGTCCACGGGTTCGCCACGGCCAGCTGGTGGGCCGCCGGCTCCATGGCCCTGGCCGCCGTCGTCGGCGGGATCCTCATCGACGCACATCCGGCCCGCGACCGCAACCGGGAGGACGAGGTCAGCGCCGAGATCATCGCCGCCGAAGTCGGGATCTGATCAGTACCCCGGCGTCACCGCCAGGAGAGCTCGAGCGCCGACCACACCCGTTCGGGTACCCGGCCCAATTCCTCCAGCCCCTCGACCGATCCCCTCACCGACAGCAGGTACCCCTGGCTGCCGTCGCGCCAGTCGAGGCGGTCGCCGACGGTCCGGTTGACCGTGGTGGCCACCACGCCGGCCAATGCGTTGAGCCGGTCGAGGCGGTCGACGCCGGTCAGGACCCGCGCCTCGACCGGCGCCTGGACGAAGTAGGCGTAGACGAACTCGCCGTCCGTCGGGACCGTCTCCCAGGCGCCGCACTCGACCTCCTCCCCCAGCGCCACCGCCGCGGCGATCTCGGTCAGCGACCGGCCGTGTAACGACGCGTACAGCGAGTCGATCGAGCCGCCGCCGATCCGTCCGTTCACTTCGATCAACCGCGGGCCGTCGGGGGTGAGCTTGACCTCGATGTGGAGGGCACCGGAGTTCACGCCCAGGGCCCTGGCCCCGGCTTCGGCCAGGCCGACAACTTCCGTCGCCTGGTCGGCACCGAGATGGTGCGGCAGGAAGTTCCCGGTCTCCCGGAACGGAGACGCCAGGGGGAACTTCCCGGTGATGGCCAGCGGGACGATGACGCCGTGGCGGGCGACCGCCTCTACCGACACGTAGTCGCTGAAGGCCTGCAACGGCCGCGGCGTGATGTCGTCCAGACACTCCTCCACGATGACGTCGCCGTCGAATCTGCCGTCGCCGCCGAGGACGCCCTCGAGATAGGCCCCGACGGCGTGCACGTCCTCGGCCAGGAACGTGTCCCGGCTTCCGCTCCCCTGTTGTGGCTTGACGACGACGGGGAACCGGAGCCCGTCGACGAGGAGCCGCGCCCGTGCGACCGTGGTGCCGGCGAGGATCTGTTCGAACCGCGGCCCCGGCAACCCGGCCCCGGCCAACAGCTGGCGCTGGACGACCTTGTCGGTGAGCGCGAGGACCACTTCGGGGGGATTGCCTTCGAGGCCGAGCTCCTCGCCGAGGAGGGCGGCCCGGTAGAGCTGGCTGTCGGTGAAGGCCACCACGCCGTCGACCCGGGCCGCGGCCAGATCGACCGCCACGTCCGCGTGGGACCGCCCGCCGACGTCGATCACCTGTCCGAGCCGGGGAAGCAGGCGGGCCCACGAGCCGAGGGACGGGTCGGAAGCCTCGACCACCCAGACGACGTCACAGAGCCCGCCCACGGCCTCCACCAGATCGAGCGGCGAGGAGGAGGTGACGTCGTAGGCGACGGCCAGCGTCCGCCGGTGGGTAGGCGTCCAGCGCTGTTCTGCTTGGAGGTCGACGCGGAGCGCCACGGTGCCGCCCCCCGGTTCAGGAGGCGCGGAGCAGGAGCAGCTGGGCGTCCGACCAGTACTGGTCGCACGCCCGACACTTCCAACTGGTGGCGGAACCGGCAACCAGGCGCGGATAGACCACGAGCTTGGGCACGCCCTCGGTCAGGCAGTAGGGACACGTCCGGAACGCTTCGGAATCACTCATGGGTACACCTCCGGGCCGACGGTTCACACCTGGAAGATCGGCACGCCGTGGAAAACCTTGAGCGGCCAGGTGAGCGACCCCCTCGGCGCCCTGCCGCCGATCATCTACCCTGAGTCCTGCCCGACGGAACCCCATCGGTGGCGAACAGGAGCAAGTGCATGGCACCGGTGCGGAAGTGGGCGATCGTCATGGCTGCGGCGTTCATGCTGGTCATGGGTCCGGGCCTCGGTGTCGACCGTGCGCCGGGCCAGGCAGCGGCCGCCGCGCCGGAGCCGGCTTTCTACACCTATCAGGCCCCGGGCGGTGCCATTACGGCCGGGAAGCGGGTGATCGCCCTCACCTTCGACGATGGCCCAGGTCCGTACACCGCCCAGGTCCTGTCGGTTCTGGAGCAGGACCACGTGCCGGCCACCTTCTTCGAGATCGGCGAGGAGGTCGCCGCCAATCCGCAGATCACCCAGATGGTCAGCGCAGCCGGCTATCCCGTCGAGGACCACACCTGGACCCATCCGGACCTCTCCACCATCCCGGTGTCCCAGTTTCCGTACCAGATCGACCAGACCCAGAACCTCATCGCCTCGCTCACCGGCAGGATCCCAACCTGCGTTCGTCCCCCGTACGACGATTGGAACACCACCGTTCTCGACCAGATCGCCCAGCGGGGCCTGACCACCATGAGCTACTCCGTCGACCCCAGGGACTGGTCGATGCCAGGAGTCGACGCCATCGTCGACAGCGTCGTAGGGGCGGCGTTCCCCGGGGCAGTGGTCGACATGCACGACGGCGGTGGCGACCGAAGCGAGACCGTCGCCGCCCTCCCGGAGGTCATCACCGACCTCGAGGCACAGGGGTACTCCTTCGTCTCCATCTGCGGTTCGACCCCGGTGCCCCCACCACCGCAGACCAGCGCCGTCTACGGGTTCGGCTCGGCGGTGGCGTCGTCAGCCACGGTCACCTCGGCACAGGCCTTCACCGGTGTGGCCGCCGACCCGTCGGGCAGCGGTTACCAATTGACCGCCGCCAATGGCGGGGTGTTCGCGTTCGGAGGCGCCGGCTTCTACGGCTCCCTCCCCGGGGCCGGCATCACCCCGGCACAGCCGGTGGTCGCGATGGCCCAGACCTCGTCCGGCGGCGGCTATTGGCTGGTGGGGGCCGACGGCGGGGTGTTCAGCTTCGGCGACGCCGGGTTCCATGGCTCGATGGGAGGCATCCCACTCAACGCACCGGTGGTGGGCATCGCTCCGACCCGGGACGGTCACGGGTACTGGGAGGTCGCGGCCGACGGCGGGGTGTTCGCCTTCGGCGACGCCGTGTTCCACGGTTCGATGGGGGGCATCCCACTGAATCGGCCGGTCGTGGGTATCGCCGCCACCGCCGACGGTGGCGGCTACTGGCTGGTCGCCGCGGACGGCGGGGTGTTCGCCTTCGGCGACGCCCGGTTCTCCGGTTCGACGGGAGGGACTCCGCTCAACGCCCCGATCGTGGGGATGGCGGCCGACCCTACAAGTGGGGGCTACTGGCTGGTCGGGGGGGACGGCGGTGTGTTCAGCTTCGATGCTCCCTACCTCGGGTCCCGCGGCGGCGCCGGCGGCCCTGACCGGTTCTTCGGCATGGCCGGGACCGACCAGGGTCGGGGCTATCTGCTGGCCGCCCAGCACAACTCCTGACCCGCGCCGGCGGTGGGCTACCGCGGGCCGGTGCAGTAGTCGGCCAGTGCCCGCGCCTCGATCTCCAGGTGTCGGGTGAACCCGCCGAGGATCGCCCGCTCCGCCGCTCCCGCCAGCAACGGGACGTTGACCTTGAGCCTGCCGGTCACCGTCTCGACGGTCACCCCGTCCGTCCCGGTGAGGGTGAGGGTCCCGGTGCAGCGGAGCAGCCCGGCATAGTGGTCAGGCACCACCACGAAGGTCCCGGAGTGCTCGGTCGAGTCGTAGGCGGTCTCCAGCACCCAGGTGAGCTTGTGGGCGTCCACCACCCGGGCAGCGGGCCCGCTGATGGTGCCGTCGAAGGCGTACCGGACCCGGGTGCGGACGATCCCCCCGTCGTCGGACGCCGACAGCAGCTCGGGCGCCCGGACCGAGGTCGCGTGGTCGCCCAGGAAGGTGTAGTAGTCCGGATCGACGAGGGACCGGAGCACCTCGTCCCTGGTCGCGGCGATCGTCTCGGTCACGCTGAACTGCACGGTGCTCCCCCTCCGGTCGGTCCCGACGGCCAGCGTAGGACCGGAGTCGGACTCGCCTGCGCCTGGTCCGTCCACCCTCAGGGGAGCGAACGCGACGCCCCGTCCGGAACGGGCACCGGTGACCCGGGGTGGGAACACCGGGCGACCGTCCGACCTCGGCCCCTCTGCCAGGTCGCCCGCTGGCAGACTGTCGGCGGAGCTCAGGCCGGCCGAGCGCGGCCGACCGATTCCAGGAGCGAGAGCGAGATCCTGTGGACGCATCACCGAATCCTGTTCCCTATGCCGACCTGTCCCTGGCCCGCACCGGGTACGGCCTGGGCACGGCGATCTGGGCAGGCACCAACCTCCACCAGGTCGAGGACGACTGGTGGATCGCGCTCAGCATGACCTCCTACGTCGACTACAACCTGGCGCTGATCCACGGTCAACGCGGCGCCGAGATGGCACCGACGGTGCTCGACGAGGTGGTCAGGGCCAAGGTGCCGTCGTTGGTCATGCTGGCCGGGGACGGACTGGGTGCGGCCGACGTGCTCCGTGAGGCCGGCTGGGTGTGCGTCGGTGCCCGGCCCTTCATGGGGAAGGATTTCGGCCCGGCCGAGGACGACCCCCAGGTACGGCTGCTGGAGCCCCACGAGCTGGCCGACGCCCGGCGGCTGACCGCTGCCGCGTTCGGGGTGCCGGACGAGGTGGGTGCCATCGTGTTCGCCGAGGACGCGCTGGGACGCGAAGACTGCCGGCTCTGGGGACTGTTCGAGGACGGCACCATGCTGTGCTGTTTGGCCGACCGATACGTGGATTCCACCTACTGCGTCTGCTGGTCGCTGGCCACCGCACCGGAAAACCAACGGTCCGGGTACGGTCGGAGGCTGTTGCGCGCCTCCTCCGCCCATCGGTTGGCCGAGGGCGTCCCGTTGGCGTTGCTGATGGCGACCGACGCGGGCAGGCATCTCTACGAGCAGGAGGGCTACGTGGCCCTCGAGCACTGGCAGATGTGGTCCCGGGCCCGCTGGGTGCTGCGGTAGGTCGACGACCGAGCGCTCGGACCGGTCCGAACGGGTTGGGCGCGGTCCCCCCTTCCGGAGCGACCTGATGGGCCGGGGGCAATCTAATGTCTCTCCCATGGCGGATCCCATCGAAGAAGTCATCGCCGACGTGATGCGGTACCGGGCGGCGACGAACCGGCTGATCGAAGGGCTCCAGAATCAGGTCGCGTCCAGCGACAGGGACATCGCCACCCTCCAGAGCGGCATCACCATGGCCGACAAGATGCGGCGATCGGGCTCGGCCGAGCTGAGCCGGGACCTCACCCAGCGCCTCGAGGAGTTCGAGGCGGTACGCCGCGAGATCCGGGTGTCGATCACCGCCGCACTGCTCGCCGAGGGGCTGTCCGCCGCGGAGATCGGCGAGACCTTCGGGGTCACCAGGCAGCTGGCCAACCGGTTCGCGAGGGATGCCCGGGGCAGAGCCAGGTAGGTGCTGCCGCCTCACCGGCGAGCCAGCGGGGCATGCTCCGTAAATGGGTGTTTACATCGTGGTACCGTGCCAGTCGCCGCCCGCCCGTCGAGCACGGTCCCGCCACCGTGCTCCGGGCAGGCGGCCCTCATCATGCCGTCGTCGTCCGCCCCGTCACCGGAAAGCGGAGCGAACACCGTCCCCGCCCCGGCCGGTGGTACCGGACAGGGCGGGAGACCCGCCCCCGCCCTGTGGGTCTGGCATGCTCGGTGCCGTGCCGACTCCAACCAGCCAGCCGACCGGGACGACGAGCACTCGCGCACCGATGGGTGAGGGAACCCCGGTGCGCACCCGCCACTGGTGGTCCACACGTCCCGCCGGCGTCGCCGCTGTCGGCCTCGCCGTCCTGGTGGCCGTCGGGATCACCATCGCCCTGACCGGCTCGGGAGGAGGCGGGAACGGCTCCTACAGCGGCCCGTTGGGATCCAACCCCAACGGACTGGGCGTGACCGCCGGTTCCGGCTCATCCGGGTCGTCCGGCAACACCGGGGCTCCCGCCCCGTCCGCCAGCTCCGGGTCGACCGGGAGTGGCAACACCGGCTCGGGAGGAGCCACATCCGGATCGTCCGCGGCGACCGGGGGCGGTGCGGCCGGCAACAGCGGGGCGGGCGGCTCCAGTACGGGATCGACCGGGAGCGGCAACAGCGGGGCCGGCGCAGCGGGCGGCGGAGCCACTCCTGCGGGCTCGGGAAGCACTCCGGCGGCGGGCGGCGGAGCGGGGGTCGGTCGGGGCGCAGCCGGGTAGGGCGCACCCTCCCGGTCCCGGCGGTCCCGGCGGTCACGGCCGGAGCCCGACAGGTCGTAGACCACCGATCCCGCCAGCACGGCGAGCGACAGCACCAGGAGCGGCAGGTAGTAGGCGAACCCCACGTACCGGAAGGACACCCGGTGGGTACCGGTCCCGACCTCCACCGCCACCAGCGCCGGCGCCACCATCACCGGCGTGGCCACCCGTCCGTCCACCGTCACCTGCCACCCCGGATCGTACGAGGCCGACAGCACCACCAGGCCCGGCCGGCGCATCCGGACGACGCCGTCGACCTGGCCCTGGGCGAGGCGGGCCCGCTCGGCCACCACCAGTCCGTCCCGACCCCCGTAGGACGCCGTATCCCGGGGCCGGCCCGCCGCGGGCGGGGTGCCGGCCCAGTTCACCAGCAGGGTCGCGCCCTCGCCGGGCAGCGCAGACCGGAGGAACGGCACCGATACCGAGCCGACGTCGGCACGGTCCTCGGAAACGGTGCCGACGGCACGGTCCACCGACAGGTATCCCACCGTCGGCAGTTCCCACAGCGCGTAGGGAGACCGGACCATGATCAGGCGGGCGGGAACCGGTGGTCCGGTGCCCGCCGGTAGGAGGAGGTAGTGGATCCCGAACAGCGCGTAGTCCCCCGGGTTCGACTGGTCGAAGTAGTACTCCGGATCGGTCATGAGCGACGCCGTGCGCAGTGTGTAACCGACTTCGTCGATGTCCTGGCTCTCCACGTACTTGAACACCGGCACCGCACCGACCAGGAAGTCCTCGCCCCAGTTGTCGGGCAGCCCCGCGTAGACCCGGCCGGCGCCCGTACGTCGCACCCGGTCGAGCAGCGGGGCGATCTCTGCCCCCTCCTGCCGGTCGGCGACCGCCTGGGCGTGGATGGCGTCGGTGTTCTCGTCGGCCGTCCGGGCCGACTGGCTCCACGCCGGAGCCAACCCGGCGACCGCCACCACGCCCACTGCCGCGATCGCTGCGGTGCGGGCCCATCCGGAGGCGGTGAGCTCGCGCCACGCGGCACGCTTCCACCGGTGCAGGGCCCCGAGGGCGAGGGTTCCGAGGGTCACCGCCCCGACACCGGCCAGGAGCACCGCGGTGAGCTGGATGCCCATCATGAACCGCCGCATGAAGATGTCGGTGCTCCCGGGGATGATGTCCACCAGTGAGCCGAAGGTCGTCCTCCCGAAGGAGAGCAGCAGGCACATGGCCAGGAGCACCAGGAGCGCTCGGCCCCGCTCGTCCCGGCGGAACCGGACGGTGCATGCGACCAGGCCCACGCCGGCCAGGACGGTGACGACCGGGAGGCGGCCGGCGTCGAGGAGCCCCCCGGACACGAGCCAACCCGTCACCTCCCGGGCGCCATACCCGTTCTCGAGCGGCGTCCCCCGCAGGATCTCGTTGATGGAGGCCCACCGGCTGGAGAGCAGAAGCGGCACGATCACCCAGGCGGAGGCGGCCAGTGTGGCGACCAGGACCACCAGCGCCCGGCCGATCCTGGCCCGCAGTGCCGAGGGCGCCAGCCACGGAAACAGCAGGATCGGCAGCAACGCCAGATAGCCCGTCTCGAAGTGGAGCATCACCGTCAACGAGGCGAAGATGACGGCGGTCCCGGCGCGACGCCCCTCGCTGATGGCTCTCCAGCAGTAGCCCCAGGCCAAGGGCAGGGTCCACATCGCCCACAGCTGGGTCCACACCCCAAAGCCGATCCAGAGGTAGGCCCTGGTCTCGAACCCGACCCCGATGGTGCTGACGATGAACGGGGATACCAACGCCGCCACCGCCGCGGTCCACCGGCCCCACCGCAGGGCGCGGGCCCCCAGGTAGACGCTCACCGGCCAGAGGGACACGAGGAGGTAGAGGCTCCACAGAAACGCGCGGTCGGGGCCGAGAGCGAGACCCACCGCACCGGTGATGGTCGAGGGGAGGCTCTGGTAGTGGAGGGATTGGGGCGATCCGAGCCCGAGGTAGGGGAACCAACTGGTCTGGGGAAGGTGGCCCTCGCGCAGTCGGGTGGTGGCGAAGCGGACCATCTGCTCGTGGACCGAGCTGTCGTTGAGCATGGCGACGTCGACCGTCTCGGCCCGGAGCCACCAGTAGTTCCACAGCACGGCGGCCGCCACGACCAACCACTGGGGGAAGAACGCGAGCTTCCGGTCGGAGCGACCGGTCACCGTCGGCGCCCGGCCGCCACACTCAGCCCAGACGGAGCGTCTCGAGCGGTTCGAGGCGCGCCGCCTTGATCGACGGGTAGAGGCCGGCCGTGATCGAGACGAACAGCGCCAGACCCATCCAGATGGGGATCTGCGCGTAATCGATGACGACGACCCAGCCCGCTAACGCGGACACGGTGTACACGATGACCACCCCCAGCATGGCACCGAGCAGTCCTCCGAGGACACCGACGAAGAGTGACTCGAGGAGGAACTGCGCAGCGATCTTGGAACGGCTGTGGCCGACCGCGCGGCGGATGCCGATCTCGGGGGACCGTTGGATGACCGAGATGGACATCACGTTGGCGATGCCGACACCGCCGACGGTCAGCGCCAGGAGGCCGGCGAGCAGAGCGACCTCCTGGAGGGTCTTGTTGGCCTGGGCCTGTGCCTGCAGCACGTCGCTCGGGATCTGCGTCGAGATCTGGTAGGAGCTGCCCAGGGCGATGGCGGTGGAAATGGCATTGGCCGTGGCCTGGGTCGCGCCGGGCTGGGACCGGATGTAGACCTGGTTGGGCTGCCCGTTGGTGTGGAAGACGTCCTCGGCGGCCCACTGGGTAACGAACGCGGCGTTGTCGAGCTCGGGATCGAGCGGCACCGACCCGAGCACGCCGACCACCCCGAAGTTCGTCCCGTTGAGGGAGATGGTGCGGCTCTCACCCGGCAGGTAGCCGTACTGCTGGGCGATCCCCTCGCCGAGCACCACCGCGAGGGTGTGGAGCCGGGTGTCCGAACCGTTCAACCACCGTCCGGTGACCATGGAGACCCCGAGCACGGACGGGAGGTTGACGTCGGCGGCCCGCACCGGGACCGGAAACGCCTCGTAGTAGGTGGCGGCCCCCTGGATCGGCAGCGCGATGACTCCGGAGAGGTTGGTGGTGGCCGATGCGCTCATCACCGTGTTGATGTTCTCGACCCGCTCGGCGGCGTCGCTCGGTAACGTCGGGTTCTGCGATCCAAAGCTCCCCCCGGCCTGGGCGATGATCAGATTGGTACCGAGCTGTGAGAGCTGGGCCTGTAGGGCGCCCTTGGCACTTTCGGTCAGGCCGACGGCGCTGACCATGGCCGCCACGCCGATGATCGGACCGAGCATGATCAGCAGGGTCCGGATCTTGCGGGCCCGGAGCCCGGACCAGGCCACCCCGATCAGGTCGTCGAGGTTGCTCATCGGACGGCCCCCACCCGTCGCTCGTCCGCCACGATCTGACCGTCCCGCATCGAGATCATGCGATGGGCCGTCTGGGCCACCGTCGGATCGTGGGTGACCATCACCACAGCCCGCTCGGGGGCCTGGAGCCTGGAAAAGATCTCGAGCACATGGGCGGCGTTGGTGGAGTCGAGGGCACCGGTCGGCTCGTCGGCGAGGATCATCAACGGTTCGGTGACGATGGCCCGGGCCAGCGCCACCCGCTGCTGCTCCCCACCGGACATCTGTACCGGTCGGTGCTCGGCGCGGGCGGCGAGGCCCAGCTGCTCGAGGGCGGCGAAGCAGCGCTCCTTGCGCTCCTTGGGCCGCATGTCCCGGTAGAGGAGGGCCGTCTCCACGTTGCCGAGGGCGGTGAGGTGAGGGATGAGGTGGAACTGCTGGAAGACGAAGCCGATCGAGTCACCCCGCAGCTTCGAACGGGTGGGGTCGTCGAGGAGGCTCACGTCCTGTCCGGCAACCCGGATGGTTCCCGAGGTCGGGAGGTCGAGGACGCCGAGGAGACCCAGCATGGTGGACTTGCCCGATCCGGACGGCCCCACGATCGACATGAACTCGCCCGGATGGATCTGGAGCGAGACTTCACGGAGGGCGTAGACCTCGATCTCCTCGCCGTAGACGCGCGAGACCTGTTCGAGCTCGAGGAGCGGGTGCCTCGACACCGCGGCGGTGCCGACCGGCGGTGTGTCGGCCATCGGGCCGCTCACGGCCGCTGCCTCCTCACGGGGTCACCTGTGTCATGGAGTCACCTGTGTCACGGAGTCACCTGTGTCATGAGGACCCGACCTGCACGATGACCAGCTGACCGAGTTGGAGGCCACCGGTGATCTGGATGTAGGAGCCTTCGGTCAGGCCGGTGGTCACCGGCACCTCGGTGATCCGCCCGCCCCGGGTGAGGTCGACCACCCGGACGACGTCCGCTCCCGTCCCGTTCTGCTTGACTGCGGCGATCGGCACGGTCAGCGCGTCGTCGATCTGCTGGTCGACGACGGTGATCGACACCTGCGAGCCGTCGGCACCGGTCACGCCGGTCACCTCGATCGTGCCTTCGTAGACCTGAGAGGTCCCGACCGTGGTCGTAGTGGCGTCGAGCTCGGTGACGACCCCGGTCCCCTCGTTGGTCTCACCGTCGATCTGAACGGTGCACGTCTGCCCGACGGCCAGCTTGCTCCGTTCGGCAGCCGTGGCCTGCAGGGTCACACTCAGGTTCGGCTCGACCAGTGACAGGAGCGGCTCCCCGGGCGCCACCGTCTCGCCGGCCTTCACGTTGACCGTGCCGACCCGGGTGGGCCACTGCCCCACGATCATGTCGGTCGGTTCGAACGAGATGTTGGTCTGGATCGACTGGAGCACGACCGAGACCTGGGTCTGTCCGGCCAGGAGCAGGGCGGCACCGGGCACCGGAACGTAATTCTCACCCGGCTCGGCGGTGCCCTCGACGGCGAAGCTGACCGTGGTGTTCTTGGTCGGCGCCTGGCTGGCCGTGATGACGAAGGTGGCCGAACCACCCTGGGGGACCGACCCCGAACTCGACGAGATGGTCAAGGTGGGCACCACCGACGAGGTGATGACGACGGACGCGCTGTTCGGGTCGCCGATCCGATAGGACCCGCTCGAGGCGAGCGAGACGGTCAGGGTCTGGTTCGCCTCGACGGTGTTGTCGGTCACCGTGGGGATCTCGACCTGGGTCGCCGTTTGGCCGGCAGGGATCACGATGTTTCCGGCCGGCGGGACGAAGTCCGTACCCTCGACGGCCGTTCCTCCATAGGACAGTTGGATGGTGAGCGGGGTGCTCACGGCCTCGCTCAGACCGATGGCCACCGGGTAGGGCTCGCCCTTCTGGAGGTAGGTGGTGGCCGAGGTGAGGGTGACGGTGGGCTGGGCGGAGCTCCCGGCGATGGTCACGACCGCGGAGCCCTGCGACGTGACGGTATAGGAGCCCGGTGACGGCTCGAGCGCCACCACCACGTAGGTGGACGGCTGGATCACCGACACGGGGAGCGTGTCGACGGTCACCGTGGCCGAGGTCTGTCCGGCCCCGAAGGTCACCACCGGGTCCACCGGGTCGTACGCCGTGCCCGGCTGGGCGCTTCCGGTCACCTCGAGCTGCACCTGGGTGGTCTGGAGCGGCGCCTGATTGGCCGTGATGGTGAGGGAGACCGCGCCGCCGGGCGACACTGTGGTCCCCCCCGAGATGCTGAGCGCCGGCACGTTGGTATTGACGACGGTGGTCGACGCACTCGCCGGAGACCCGACGGAGTAGCCCGAACCGGAGCCGATCGACATGGTGAGCACCGTGTTCGGGGCGACGGCGGTGCCGACCCTGGTCTGCACCGACACCGCGGTCTGGCTGGTATCGGCCTGGAGCACGACCTGGGTCGCAGGGGCGACGACATCCTGGCCGGTGGCCGACCCGGAACTGGTCAGGTTCACCATCAGATTGCTGGTGGCCGGCTCCGACGCGGTGATGACGAAGTCGGCGGCCGTCCCCTGGGTGACCTGACTGGCCACCGATTGGATGGTGAGGACCTCGCCCACATGGGCGACCGCCGATTCGAAGGTGGCGTCCGACCGACGGCCCGGCCTGTGCCGGACCGCACTGGTCTGGGTCGCAGGTGGCCCGATGGTCAGCGGGGCCGAGTCCTGGGTGCCCAGTTGGTAGCCGGTCCCCTGCTCCAGCGACACGGTGACCGCCTCGGGATTGGCCGGCGTCGAATTGGGGTAGTCCTGCTGTGCCTGCCACTGGGCCAGCGCGAACTGGGTCTGCTGGGTGAAGTTGTCGTCCATCGTGCCCGGGTAGTCACCGGCGCCGGCCAGGATCTGCTTCAGCTCCAGCACGTCGGGGCCCGAGTCGCCGGGAACCAGCGACCGGAAGAACGGCAGAGACCCGGGCTCGGCGACGGCGCTGCGGCCGTCGAGCGCGAACGCGGTCTGTCCGGCCTGGAGGACATCGTCGGCCGTGGCGGTCACCGAACTCACGAGGCCCTCGTTGGCCGCGTCGACGTTGCGGATCGACTTCCGGGACAAGGTGCCGGTCAGTGTGACCGTGTCCTGGAGAGTCCTGGTCTGGACGCGGCTGAAGATGGCTACCTCGCCCGTGCTGCTCGATCCCGACCCGCTGGTCGCCGCATAGGTGATTCCCACTGCAGCCACGACGGCGACAGCTGCTATCACCAGAATTGTTCGAGTACGCGTCACTGGATGACCCCCGGGGTCTGTTCAGGAACTGCCGGTCTGCGACTGGTTCGCGCAGGCTTGCAAGTCGGGACTGGACAGGATGCTCTGGCCCGGGGGTGGCTTGAACCCGGAGGTCCCCCCGGACCCGCCTCCGAACGAGAAGAGGAGACCTTTGGCGTTCGGCGTCGGGGGCGGTATCCCCCAACCCCGGCCGATCATGCACTTCCTCCACCGGAGATACTGCTCATTCTCCTTCTTCACCTGGGCGGGCGTCAGGTTGTCCTGGGCGCTCTGTTCGGTCTGGAGCGCCTGGAGGATGTTGCTCCGGGCAGCACAGGTCTTGAGGTTCTGGAGATACGTCGGATTGTCGGCCGGCGAATTCGGGTTGGCGGCGCTGGGCGCGCCCACGAAGGTCACGCCCAGGCTGGTCAGGCAGGCCTGGAAGATGCCGACGGCGGTGAACAGGCTGGAGATCGGGTTCGCCTTGGCCAACGGGACCGTTGCCTTCGTGGCGCCGGCGCCCTTGTTCCCGATGCCGGACGGATAGGCCGAGGCCGGCAGCTGACCGGCGGCGACGAACGTGACGTGACCGGCCGCAGCGGCACCTCCTCCGCAGCCGGCGGTTACGGCAGCCAGGCACGCCGCAGCCGTCAGCGCGGCCCACCGGGCCGTGCCCCGCCACACGTGCCACCCCCGGTTACCGCTGGAGGGCACCGGTCAGGCCACCCGATGGAGCGACCGGCGCTGCTTCGGGTCGGCGGGGCGGTCAGGGACCTGGCGCGACAGGGGCATCGCCGGATGACGCTACCAGTACCACCTGGTCGATCACGGACACAGCGCCAAGGGGACTCCCGCTGGTCGACGCACCATTGCTCCGTCGGTGGTGGTTCGGTCGGGATCGGGCATGGTCACCGCGTGCGCCGAGGTGCTACTAGGGTTGCGCTGCTTCCAAGCCCGTCGACGCAGACGGTTCCGCCACCCGACGCTCCGGGCTTGGAAGCACTTCTCGTCAGCTCCGTCCTGGCCGCCGGCGCGGCCCAGTGGGAGCGTCCTCCGGTGTCGTGCGGCTCAGCGGGCCGTTCCCACGGCGGACGTCGCACCCGAGGCGAACGACAGCTCGATGGCGTCCGGTGGCACCGGACGGCCGAGGAGGTAGCCCTGCATCGAGTCGCAGCCGAGCGTCCGGACCACCGATCGCTCCGACTCGTTCTCGACCCCCTCCGCCACGACGTCGAGTCCGAGGTCGTGGGCGAGGCGGACCACCGCACCCATGATCCTGGTGTCGCCGTGCTCGGCCACGTCCTGCACGAAGCCACGGTCCACCTTGAGCTGGTCGACCGGGAACCGACGGAGGTAGGCCAGCGACGAGTACCCGGTGCCGAAGTCGTCGATCGAGAGTCGGACACCCAGGTCCTTGAGCTGCCTGAGGGTGGTCTCGTAGTCGGCATGCTCACCGAGCAGGATGCTCTCGGTGATCTCGAGGATCAGGGACCGGGGCGGCAGGCCGACGGCACACAGCACCTGTGCCACCAGCCCGGGTAGCTGGGGGTCGGCCAGCTGGCGGCCGGAGATGTTCACGGCCATCGACAGATCGGCACCGAGCAGATCGCCCCAGGCGACCGATTGACGGCAGGCCTCCTCCAAGACCCATGCACCGATGGCGGGCATCAGGCCCGACTCCTCGGCCACGGGGATGAATTCGACGGGAGGGATCGACCCGCGATCGGCATGGTCCCACCGCAGGAGGGCCTCGAATCCGGTCAACGATCCGGTCATCGAGGAGAAGACCGGTTGGTAGGCGAGGGTGAGCTCGCCGCGCTCGAGAGCGCCGCGCAGCTCGCTCGTCATGGCGAACACCGCGGCGTTCGGGCCCTCGCCCAACTCCACCACGGCCACCCGGTTCCGTCCGGCCCGCTTGACCCCGTACATGGTCATGTCCGCGTGGGCGAGCACCTCGTCGGACCGGCAGTCCTGACCGGTCACCACGGCGACGCCGATGCTCGCCGTCATGTACACCGATCCGCCTCCGAGCTCGATCGGCTCCGCGATCGCCCGGTGGATGCGCTCGGCCAGGGCATGGGCCTCGACCGACGGATCCGTCAGGTCCTGGAACAGCGCCACGAACTCGTCCCCGCCGAAGCGGGCGAGGGTGTCCTCGGGTCGCATCTGGTCCGTGCACCGCTCGGCGATGACCGTCAGGAGCTCGTCACCCAGGCCGTGGCCGTACGCATCGTTGACGGCCTTGAAATTGTCGAGGTCGATGAATACGACGGCGAGGCCACCGGGGTGACGGGCGATGCGGGAGATCGCCGTCTCGAGCCGGGCGAGGAACACGGCCCGGTTGGCCAGCCCGGTGAGCTGGTCGTGATTGGCCAGGTGCAGCAGCCTGGCATGGAGGTCCTGGAGTTCGGCGTCGTACTGCTTGGCCATCCGGACCATGCTCGAATTGCAACTCGCGGAGACCATGTCGGTGGCCATGACCAGCGTCGCCTCACTGATGCCGAGACGGGTGGCCTCCTCCATCAGGATCAGGCAGGTCGCATCCTTCCACCACAGATTGAGCTTCATGACCAGCGCAACGGAGAGCACGCTGGCGGGTTCGGCATCTCCGTCGTCGGCGGTGTCGTACGCTCCCGCAGTCTGACTTCGATCGCCACTCCGTCCGACGATCGCTGACTCTTGGTCGATGGCGGCCGCGCTGCCGACCGAGGCGATTCGGGACCTCGCCGGATCACTGGCGCTCGCCCCCGTCTGGAGCCAGTCCACGATGGCCGTCACCGCCACCGACGTGATCTCCCACATCGGGTGGCGCTCGACCACTTCGAGTGTCATGTCCTCGGTCGACGCGACGTACTTCAACTGACAGATTCGTTGGATGTCCCTGTTCCGAGACTGGAGCGCCTGTCCGAGAAGGACGCGCTCGACATGCTGGCGCTCGTCGTCGCCGCGCTCATCGAGCGTGGTCCACCCTGTCAATCCGGAGAGCACAACGAAGGAATCGGTTTCCATGCCCAACTGCGTCGTCAATCCAGTTCGCAACCTTGAGTTGAGACTGTCGAACGTGAGCGCAGACGGTCACCCGGGTCGGCGCCGTCGGGCCAGGTCGCGACGGCGACTCAGGTCGTCGGAGAGGCTGTCGGCGGTGCAGGGGTGAGGAACTCCTCCACGGCCGACGCGATCCCCCGGGAACCGGCCACGGACCTCCTGCCATGCCTTCCACCGGGTGAACGGGGATTCTGCCGGGGGTCGAGGCCCGCTGCGAGGCACCCCGGTGGACCACGCGCGTCTCGCCGGCGACCGGACCCGAAGGCCCGGCGCCGGCGAGACGGAGTTGACGATGCGACGGCGATGACGATGCGGATGACGCGGCCCCTAGGAGAAGCCTCCCGGAAGCTCGACCCGGGCCATGGCGTTGACCGGTTCGGCCAGTGGAGGCACCTTCACCCCGGGCCTGCTCGCAGCCGGTTGGGGCACGGGGAGCTTCGGCGACCCGGCCTCCGTCCCGTCCCTCTCGTCCGTCTCGAGCTGCTCCTCGATCGGGGCCAGGATCGTGGCCGTCGACGGCTCGGTCCGCTCCATGTCGGCTTCGATCTCGGCCAGGATGCCGGGCTTGCGGCGGTTCACGGAGTAGAGCCACGCCGACCCGACCAGCATGTAGGCCAGGAAGATGTACGGGAAGATCCGCACCGGGTACGGAGGTACCGGCACGAAACTGCCGATCGTCGGGACCATCAAGAGGACGATCGCCATGACGGCCATCACCACGTTGCCGGCCTTCAACTCGCCGAGCTTCTTCAGGTACACCGGCGCCGCCACTGCGATGAAGAAGTAGGCGAGGAGGAACCCGAATGCGGCCAGGGTGCCGGCGTCCCCGAAAGTGGTCAGCGGATTGGTGAAGATCTCGAGCACCAATGGCACCGCCACGATGATCGCCATGTAGGCGGTGATGGCGACGTGGGGGGTCCGATTGTGCTGGTGGGCCCGACCGAGCTGAGGGTGGAAGATCCGGTGCTGGGCCATCGGGTAGATGATCCTCGAGCCGGCGTTGAGGCAGGACAGGGTGAGCGAGAAGAAGCTCACCATCGCGCAGAGCGAGAGCGGGACCCGGAACCAGCTGACCCCGTAGAGCTGGGCCAGGACGTTCAGCGGAGCGGCGATGTTGCTGAGGGGCGTGCCGTAGTGCCTGGTCCCGAACACCTCCACGTAGCTCATGAGGACGAAGAAGGCACCGGCCAGGATCAGGCTGTAGCGCACGGCCCTGGGCACGTTGTGCAGCGGGTTCTTCGCCTCGCCGCCCAACGCCGAGGCACTTTCGAAGCCGACCAACGAGAAGACGCAGACCACGACGGCCAGGCTGAGCCCGTGGACGTCCATCCCCTTCAGGGTGAGCTGTTGGGTGTCGACGGTGAATCCGTGCTTGAACAGCACGATGGAGGACAGCGCCAGGATGCACGCCACCGACAGGCCCTCGATAGCCAGCGTCAACAGCGACGAAACCCGGATGTCCTTGTAGGCGATGAACCAGCACAGTCCGGCGCTCACCAGGAACAGCAGGATCGGCGGGATCGTGCCGTGGATGCCGATGGCGTTGACGAACTGCTGTCCGAACACGGCGAACCCGGCCAACCCGGCAACACCGATGAAGAGGTAGGACCAGATCAACGTCCATCCGGACAGGACGCCCGATGTCGGCCCGAGGCCCCTACCGGTGTACGCATACATGGATCCGGGCGAGGCGGATCTCCGGGCGAACTGATTGAGGCACGCCACCACGAAGAGCAGCATGACCGTGCCGAACGCGTACGCCAGCCAAGTCCCCTGCCCCGCGTCAGCGAAGACCAGGGGGATGATCAGGACGGCCGTCATGGTCGGCGAGATGACTGCCGCCGACTGGGCGAGCACGGTGGGGAACCCGAGTGCATCGCCCCGCAATCCTGGATTACTTCGGGAGGAGACCGCGGTCCCCCCTCTTGCAGTTGTGCTCATCGTCACGTGCTCCTTTCAGCGCCGGGTTGCGGAGAAGGAGTGAAATAGGTCAGAAAGCGCTGCCACAATCGTAGTGTTTTCTTCGTATCACACTCTCATCTGAGGTGATCTATCACCTCAATATGAGAGTACGTGATGATTGTTTCGTCCAGCGCGCGAGCTGATGAACGGGTTGTAAACTTCCCAGTCATCGCACATGTTTTTCTATCAAAACGCGAAAATGTGAGGCGCGCATTTTAGATAATTGCGCACCTCACATTTTCGAGATCGAGGCCCGTCCGTCGACTGCCGGTGGCCCGGTCGGCGGCGGTCAGGAGGAGGCGAAGACCCACTCCGGGAACGACTGGTC
This sequence comes from Acidimicrobiales bacterium, assembly GCA_050014755.1. Lineage (GTDB taxonomy): Bacteria > Actinomycetota > Acidimicrobiia > Acidimicrobiales > RAAP-2 > Bog-756. Next base: position 31,301 of record JBEKCS010000021.1, on the reverse strand, counting down.
GTCCAACAGCAGATCCTCGTAGAACGCGCCGAACGGTCGGTCGGGATGGATGATCGCGATCTCGAGCACCCAACGGTCGGCGTGGAGCTCGAAGGGGACGTCGGCGATGGACCCGTCGTAGTGGGCCGAGTGCGGAAAATCGGAGAGCCGGTGACCCGACAGGTCGAGATTGAGCTTCCAACCGAGCTGGCCGGCCAGGTCGCCTGCGTAGTCGTACAGGTCCCTTCCGGTGACCCGCTGGTCGAACCAGTACTGGCGCACGTTGTCCCAGATCGTGCGGACGTCCTCCTTGGCCTTCCGGTGCTCCGGGTCGTTGCCCACCACGAAGGTGTCGCCTCCGTCACCCTCGCAGCCCTCGTAGATGGGGCCGATGTCCACGAAGAAGATGTCGTCCTCTCCCAGGATGACCCCGGGCTCGGACCGTTCCATGAAGTCCTTGGTGGTGTTCGAACCCAGGCGCACGATGATGTGGTGCCAGCCCCGGCGCATCCCGAGCTCGGTCAGGACGTCCCGTGCGATCTCCTTGGCCTCCTCCTCGGCCATTCCGACCTCCACCTTGTCGGCGATCGTGTGCACGGCCCGGCGGGTCCGCGCCCGGACCTCCATGAGTTTGTCCAGCGAGAACGTCACGCCGGTCCCTTCGAGCTCATCGAGCGTCGTGTTCATTGCCTTTCCTCCTGTGTTGTCGGTGATCCGGTCATGTCGCTGGCCTCGACCCGGGGTGGTTGCCGGTCCCTACCGGTGGACCGACTGGAGGCTCTTCGTCTCGTGGGCGGCGACCATCAGCACCTCGGTCACACCCCCGATGGCGGCCAGGCGGTGCGGGCGGTCGGCGTCGAAATGGGCACACTGCCCCACTTCCAGGATGTGGGTCTCGCCGTCGTACTCGAGCTCGAGCGTTCCGGCGGTGACGTAGAGCCACTCCTCGCCCCGGTGCCGGGCGGGGACCGAGGGAGCCCGGTCGGGATCGATCGAGATCCCCAGGGCCTCGATGGCCGAGGAACCCGGGAAACCGCTACGCACGACGATCGACAGGCCGTTTGCCGAGTGGACCGGTTCGTCGCCGTCGGAGACGGCCAGTGGCGACCCGGACCGGTCCTCCCCCAGGAGGCTGTTCACCTGGACTCCGAGCGCAGCCGACAGGTCCAGGAGGGCGGCGATGGAGGGCTGGCGCTCACCGGACTCGAGTCGGGAGAGGTGCGCCTTCGAGAGCCCCGTCGCCTCGGCCAGCTGTTCGAGGGTCAGCCCGGCCCGGTCGCGGGCCGCATGCAGTTGATCGGCGATCGACGCCAGTGTCGCTTCCGAGGCCATGCCGTCACCCTACGGCGAGGTTGTCTCTGAGACAACCTGAGTTGCCACATGTTCACACTCCCGAAACAGGGAGGTCGGGGACGGATCGGCCCCGCCGCGCCGCCGCGCCCGGATCGCCCGGCCGACTCAGCCCTGGTCGACCAGGAGACCGGCGCCCGAATACGCGAGCACCCGGCCCGCGAACCGGTCCGCGACCAGATCCCTCACCGGCGCCAGTACCTCGGCGGCGCGGGGCGTGGCGTCGGCGATGGCCGACGGCGACGTGCCCGCAGCGTGGGCCTCCTCGCCGAAGGCCAGGAGGAACGCCTCCACCGCGTCCTCGTCGACCTCGAGGTGGAACTGGAGTCCCCATGCGTTCGCTCCCTGGCGGAATGCCTGGTTGGCGTAGCGCTGGTTGCCGGCCAGCCGCACGGCGTCCGCCGGCAAGGAAAAGGTGTCGCCATGCCAGTGCAGCACACCGAGATCGGCCGGCAGCGACCCGAGGAGCTCGTCGCTGGATGCCGCATCGGTGAGCTCGACGGTGCCCCACCCGATTTCGGGCCCGGCCTGACCGGCCAGGACCTCGCCGCCCGCCGCCGCGGCCAGGAGCTGCGCGCCCAGGCAGATCCCGAGCACGGGGACTCCCCTGGTCACCGAATCGGCGATGAGGCGGAGCTCGGCCTGCCTCGTGGGGAACCCCTCGTCACTGGTGGCGGACATCGGGCCACCCATGACCACCAGGCCGTCCAGGTCCGACGCGTCCCCGGGGACCGCCGCGCCGGCGAACACCTGACGGAGGTCGACGTCGACGTCGCGCCGCTCCAGGGCATCCCGGATCGCAAAAGGGCCCTCGGGCTCCACGTGCTGGATCACCAAGCACCTCGCCATCCTGCTCTCCTCTCCGTCGATGCCGGCACGCCCTCGCGTCGACAGGCGATCGTAGACCGCATTGCCGATCGCCCGACGCCTGTCGACCTGCCTGGGACGCGAGGTGGGTGCCAGCCGGCCGCATTCGGTCGACGCGGTACGACGACGTGATGTTCCACGCTGCGGGCCGAAAGGGGGCGGCCCGCGGCGTGGAGGCATCATCGAAAGGGCGTCACTCGACTTCCCTTCGACCCTGGGCGGGTCCCGTGGGGGGCGCCATGACCCAGATCGGTGGGCGTGACGCCGACCAGTGGGGGCGAAGAGACGTCCAGCGTGGTCGCACCGCGCCCCGACCGGTTGGCCAGGGCGTGCACGACCGTCGGTTCGGCGGTCGTCGAGACTCCCCTCCGCAAGGTCCGCACGACCGGGTCCCGGCGTGCCGCCCGGTCGCAGAGGAACTCGGTCAGCTCGCCGTCGACGACATGGAGCACCCTCCGGACGTCGCCGTGGTCGTGGGGCTCGAGTCCGGTGCCGTCGGCCCAGCCGACCATCCAGACGTCGTAGAACGTCGTGGCCAGCAGCCGGACCGATCGTGGGGTAGCCGCGTCGGCGTCGGCCGCCACGGGCCGCTGGACCCGGGCCATGCAGGCGGTGATCGTCCGGAGGGAACCGAACGACATCGAGCCGGTCGGTCGGATGCGGTCGCGCCGGTCAGTGCTCTGGCCGGAGGGATGCTGCGACCGGTCAGGTGCCGGGCGACCCGCCCGGGTCGAGCGGTCGTCGATGGTGGTGATGTTGGAGGCGAATCGGGCTGGTGACACGGGAATCCTCGCAGAGAGTGTGGCGGGCGGGCGTGGCCGGTGCGGCCGGGGTCAGGTGCCGGTGGTCACCGACAGTGCCCCCTCCCTGGAGGGCAGTCCCCTGCTCCCGATCTGTCGCCGACGAGGTGCCGACGTGGCATGGGTCGACCGGATTCAGGGCGTGATGACCAGGCCCACGATCGGTTGGGTCAGTGGCAGACCGCTGGCCGAACCGAGGTAGTCGGCATCCCCGTAGGCGAAGACGCCCCCGTCGGCCGCCACCAGCTCGTACCCTCCGCCGTCGGAGGTGGCGGCGATACCGACCACCGGCCGGGCCAGGTTGAGCGTGGCGGCCGAACCGTGGTAGCGGGCGTCACCGAAGGCGAACACCCCGCCGTCGGCGCCCACCAGCCAGTACCCGCCGCCGTCGGAGGTGGCGGCCAGGCCGACCACCGACTTGGCCAGGTTGAACGTGGCGGCCGAGCCGTGGTAGCGGGCGTCACCGAAGGCGAACACCCCGCCGTCGGCGCCCACCAGCCAGTACCCGCCACCGTCGGAGGTGGCGGCCAGGCCGATCACCGACTTGGCCAGGTTGAACGTGGCGGCCGAGCCGTGGTAGCGGGCGTCACCGAAGGCGAAGACCCCGCCGTCGGCGCCCACCAGCCAGTACCCACCGCCGTCCGGCGTTGCCTCGATCCCCACGATGGGCGCGGCCAGTTCGGTTCCCAGCAACGAGCCGTGGCTGACCGCGTCGCCGTACGGGATGACCGCGCCGCCAGCGGTCGCCAGCCAGTAGCCGTGGCCGTTCGGTGTGGGCGCCATGCCGATCACCGCTCCGTCGCCGCTCGTGACCCCGGCCCCGTAGAAACCGGCGTCGCCATAGGAGAAGATCCCGCCGTCGCCCGCCACCTCCCAGTACCCGGCCACCTCGGCGCTGGTCACGTCGATGACCTGGGGAGCCGAGGCGGATCCTCCGAATCCACCGGACCCGCTGTAGGAGGCGGTGACCGACTGGTCGCCGACAGAGGTCCACCGGTAGCTGCAGGTGGCGACGGCCGGGGTGGCCTGCGCGGCGAGTCCGTCGACGCACAAGGTCGTGGTGCCGTCCGAGAACGTCACCGCCCCACCGGGGATCGTCTGGCCGCTCGCCGTCGTGTCGACGGTGGCAGTCAGCGTCACCGACTGGCCCGACGAGGGTGTCGTCGTGCTGGCCGACAAGGAGGTGGTCGTCGGGTTCGCGGCCCCGGCCAGGACGAAGTTCGTGGGCCCGTCTCCCGTCAACGGGAAGTCGTTGACGATCCTGTCCGTCGACGGGTCGATCGACTCGAGCGCGCTGGTCGACCCGAACCCGACGGTCAGCCACACAGCGGAGCCATCCGACGAGTACTGGATGGCATTGGGGATCCCGGCCGTGGTCACCGCCGTGCCTACCGTGTCGTCGGTCAGGTCGACGGGCAGCACGCTCGTGGTGTTGAACGAGGAGACGAAGGCGGAGTGCCCATCGGGGGAGGCAGCGACGCTGCCGAGGACATTGTCTCGGTTTACGAGGAACGGGGTGCCCAGTGTGTTCGACGACGTAGCGAGTGTGGCCATGTAGCCCGGAGGCCCACTTTCCTCACCCGGGAGGGTGTACACGGTCGCCCCGTTCGGCGAGATGGCCAGACTTTCGCTGCCGAAGGCGCCGGCGCCGAGCGAGATGGGTGTTCCTGCGGTGTTGTCGCTCGTCGAGATCGGAACCACCTCGCCGGCCCCCCACAGGGACACGTAGATGGTGTCCCCGTTCGGCGTGATCACCGCGTCCGAGGGGTCGGAGCCGGCCGGAAGGGCGATCGGCGTTCCGGGCGTCCCGGACGCCAGATCGACGGGGACGACCCGGGCGGGGGCTTCGCTGACTACGTAGGCGGTGGCTCCGTTCGGGGTGATGACGATGGCATCCGGCTCACCTCCGACACTGATCGGCGACCCTGCGGTCATCGTGGCCAGATCCACCGGCACGACGTTGCCGTCGTCGATCTCGCCGACATACGCGGTCGTCCCGTCGGGCGTGACGGCCAGGCACTCGGCGCTCGGGATCCCGGTCGCCTGGGCGATGATGTCGCCGTTGTCGAGGCTCACCTCGGCGAGCGAGCCCGTCCCGTCCATCGCGATGTAGGCCACGGGAGTGGTGGGGGCACCTGCGTACGCCGGTCCTCCCCCACCGGCCGCCGCGGAGACCGTCGCACCAGCGATCGCCGTCATCGAGACGACGGCCACGGACAGCCACACCTTGACCTTGCTCATCGAACCACGTCCTTCCGCCGGTCGGCTGGACCGCCAACCTGGCGCGAAGCTATCCCAGCCCGGCCGCACACGCACGGGTTCCGACCGGAGCTGACGGATTCGATACCCGGGGCACGGCGACCGGTGTGGAAGGATGGCCGTGTGACGGTGACGGACGCGCTGTCGGTGGACAGCGGGCGTGACGGAGCGGATCAGCAGACACCCGTCGTCGAACCACCATCGATCGTGAGGCGGATGTACCGCGCCGGGCTGATCCTCTTCGGTGTGCAGTTCTGCTTCCTCCTCGGTCTGTCGGTGTTCACCTACCGGCGGTTCACACTCGGCATCGACTTCGCCATCTTCAACCAGGCGTGGACCCAGATCGGCACCGGCCACCTGGACCCGATGTCGACCATCCACGGCGTCCGGTTCATCGACAATCACTTCGAACTGATCATGTGGCCACTGGCCCTCGTCCACCTCGTCATCCACTCGCCCTTCGTCCTGCTGGTCGTCCAGGACGTGGCGTTGGTGGGCCTCGAAGTCGTGGCGTTCACCTGGGCGACGGCCTTGGTCCGGCGGTCGCAGCTTTCCGCCGCCTGGGTCGTGGCGATCATCGCCGGAACAGGAGTGCTGCTCCTGGCGGCGCCCGGCACCTACAGCACCGTGGTGGAGGACTTCCATTTCGAGGCACTCGCCATGTTCTTCGTCGTGTTCGCCGGCTTCGACCTGTGGTCGGGGCGGACGCGCCGGATGTGGGTCTGGGTGATCCTCTGCCTCCTGTGCGGCGATGTCGGCGGTCTCTACGTCCTCGGGATCGGGCTGAGCGGCATGGTGGTGCGGGGCAAGCGGCGCGAAGGACTCATCCTGTTCGTCCTGGGCGCGGCGTGGGTGGGGCTCATCTCGGTGATCGGCGCCAACCAGGGATCCAACCTCTCCAGCGGGTACGCCTACCTGGCCGGCAGGACGTCGCTCCCCGGCGGTTTCTCGGGCCTGTGGCTCGTGGGCACGGGTGTCCTCACCCACCCCGCCCGAGCGTGGCACATGGCCACGCCGCGTGCCGGCACCGCGGCGCGCTACATCCTGAACGGTGGCGGGTTCGGCCTCTTCACCCCGTGGGGCTTCGCCGTCCCCCTCGCCGCGCTCGGCACGTCGATGCTGCAGTACGACGGGATCTTCATCGGGCTGCCGTTCCAGAACGTCGTGGCCGTCCCGTTCGTCGCCTTCGGCTCCGCATGGTTGGTGGTGTGGCTCGCGGTGCGGGCCCGCACGACGGCATTCACCGCACTGGCCATCGCCGTGGGCGTGGCCTCGGTGCTGATCGGCGTCGGCTCGTCCGCGCAGCGGATGCCGACGGCGCTGCAGGTCAACGCCTCGCACGGCTTCGTCTCCGGCCCCGATGCCGCCGCGCTGGGCCTGGCCCTGGCCCGCACCCCCGCCGATGCCGAAGTCGTCGCCCCCCTGCCGACCGTGGGTCGGTTCGGCCAGCGCCCCTTCGTCTACCTGCTCCTGGACCAGCCGGGCGTGGCGGCCCAACCCGTGCCGGTCTCCGCCCCCACCGTCGTCGTGGTGGTCGATCCGGCCATCGCCCCCGACCTGTTCCCTCCGCGCAAGGTCCAGGTGCTCGTGGACCGACTCGAAGCGGAGGGGGCCCGGGTGCTCGTCTCGTCGACCGGGGTGACCGCACTCATCTGGCACCCTCCGCCGGGGGTCACCTCAATTCGCATGCCATGAGCACGGGTACCAGGCGCTCGATCAACTCCCGCTCGACCTCGAGATTCTGCAGGGTCGGGCCGTAGTGCCGCACGGTACGGGCTCGCAGAGCCGCTCCGATGTCTTCCGTGCCGGCGCAGATCGCGGCAAGCGCGGACCGTTCGACGGCGACGATGCGCTGTGGCCCGACCGGCGCCTCACCCGTCGCCGTGGCTCGGCCGTCGGGCTCACCTGACTCGGTGGACAGGTCGACGAACGTAGGCACTGACCAGGGTGGCTATGTCGGTCTCCCCGGGGCGGGCCACATCCGGGTGGGCGTCGATCAACCACCTCAGGAGCGTCGAGCTGCTGCGGGCACCGCACGCGATGAGGACGGGACGTGCGGTACCCGGTGCCTCGGCGGCGTACCGGAGCGGGCTCTCCGTCGTACCGGGAGGAGCCACGGGGTGGAGATCGCGCCCAGCGGTCGATGGTCATCGGAGGTGTCGGAGACGTCTGGGCACAGGCGTCACGGGGAGGATGTCGCTACTGCCATCCCCCGGGGTTCCAGCCCGCCGCATAGGAGGTCGGTGTCGACGGATTCGAGTTCCACAGCGCGTGGGTCGCGGTCGTCGTGTACCAGACAGGCTCCGGTGGGAAGGCGATCATGACCGGAGCGGTACCCACGGTGCTGATCGTTGTCACGGTGTCGGTGACGGTGTCGAGAAACTGCAGATCACCACAGTTGTAGTTCTCCGGGATCACCAGATACTGATTGTCCGGGGTCACCTGGAACGGTTGAGGGTCCGCAGTCTCGCAGTGGGTGGTGAAGAGGGAGGTCTCGGTATTGGTGGCCGTGGCGATGGAGAAGATCTTGTTCGACGGCCAGTCGGCCACGAAGACCAGGCAGCCGTTCGGGGACGAGGCGAGATCGATCGGTTGCGACCCGCTCCCGGTCGAGATCGATGCACCGAGCGTGTCAGGAGCGCTGGAGAGCGCCGTATTGACCACCTGGACCTGCGACGCGCCGAATTCGGCCACATAGAGCGTGAGGCCGCTCGGGAGCATGGCCATGACGTTCGGGTTGCCTGACGTGGTGAGGACGGTGTCGTCGAGCGCACCGGTGGCCAGTCCGACGTAGGCCGAGACGCTGCCGGTGGCCACCGAGATGTCGTCGATGTAGCTGTTGGCCCGGTCGGCCACATAGACGTGGCTCGAGTCGAACGTGGTGGCCAGGGCGATGGGCTCCGGGGTCGTCCCGGGGAGCGTGATCGTCGTCACCGCCGACGTGGCCGTAGTGACCGCCGAGACGGTGTTCGAGTTGTAGTTGGCGACGAACACCGTGGCGCCGTTGGGCGTGACGACCACCGCGGTGGGATTGGCCTGATCGCCGATGGCGATGGGTGTGCCCAGGCTGCTCGACCCACCGTTCAAGGTCACCGGAACCAGGGAACCGTTGACGGTGCTGCCCGGATCGGACACGACGTACGCGGTGAAGTACCCGGCTCCGTTGGCAACCGGGTCGACGGCGACAGCGGTCGGGCTGGTCACGGCGAGGGTCTTCGCCACTGCCCACGCCGATCCGGACCACGTGAGGACCTGGATCTGGCCTGACGTGTACTCGGCGATGACTGCCGTCAGCCCGTCGGGGGTGATCTGGATGGCGTTTGCCTCGTTCGACGTCGTGCCGATGGTGACGGACGAGCCTGTCGACAGGGAGTTCTCGGAGAGGGGATAGACCTTCTTCGCCGTGTTGGCCACCAGCCCCACCGGCGTGCCGGCCACGGTCGGGGTGTCGGTGAACGTCGTGGGGGCCGGGCTTCCCGCCACCGCCCCCGCCACGGTGTAGCTCCCGCCGGAACTCGATGCCCGGTCCACCGTGTATCCGGTGACGAGTGAACCACCACTCGCGTCGGCGGTCGCCGACTGGCCGTCGGTCCACGAGAGGGAGACGTTGGTGGTCTGGTTCGTCCCTGCGCACCCACCATTGTTCGCCGTGACGCCGGTCGGTGCCGGCGTCAGCGACGCGCTGGCCACTGTCGCCGGTCCCCCGGAGGCCTGGTCGTCCATCTGGGCCCAGGTCTCGCCACTGGCGATCGTCACGACCAACAGGATGCCGGTGAGCACCACGAGCAGGCCGTCGCGCCGGTTCCGGCGGGGTATTCGCCCGGCCCGGTGTCGCGGGCGGGCATGCCGGCGGCTCCGATGGACGCGTGGTGGCGGCGAGTGACGACCCTTCATGTTCGCCAGACCATCCCGAAGGCGATGATGCAGATCACGAGCACGATCGTGAGCATCACGAACAGGTGCGGCCACGGAGTCTTGATCCAGACGCTCAAGAATCCGATGCTGGGGATGGCCCCGGTGACGACCCACACCGAATGTCCCAGGATCCGCACACTGCCCCAGGGGTCCTTGACGTTGTTGGCGTCACCCTTGGTGGTGATCCACAGTCCTGCGTCGCGACCGGTGCCCCTCCGAATGGCGATGACCCGGTGGGTGACGGTGAAGGTGTCCTTGGGCGGATGGAAGGCGACGATCTGCCCCACCCGCAGCGCCGACACCGGCTCGGGACGAAGGATCTCCACGTCGCCGGGCTGGATTCCGGGCCGCATGGATCCGGTGAGCACCGTGTCCATCCGCCACCACCCGGAAATGGTGCCGACGGCGGCCAATCCCGCCAGTGCGCAGACGGCGACCAGAACCACGTTTGCCGACATCCGGATCGACCGGCTCCGACGGACACGTCGTGCACGGCGTGCCCGACGTCTGGCCAGCTCGCGCCGCTCCACTCGGGTCAGCACACGAGCCGAGGTTGCCGATGTGCGGGCCGCGGGAACGTCAACGGTGGTCATGGACGACTCCGGTTGGGTGGTCAACACGGCAGGGTGCGGGGAGCGGGCTCCCCGCACCCACTGCCGTGATGTGCGAAGCCGGGCCTACTGAGGAGCGCCTGCCCTCTGAGTGGCGGTGAAGTTGTACGTGATGCTCAGCGAGCAGTCCTGGAGTTGCTCCGAGACTCCGGGTGTGCCCGCTGTCGAGCACGCACCCCCGTTGTAGCTGTAGCTGTCGTCGTAGGTGGTCGGCAGCGACACGGTGACCACGTAGTAGGTCGAGACCCCCTGGTTGGGAGCGGACGACGTGATGTCCTGGGCCGTCGTGTCGACGGTCTGCAAGGGAACGTCGTTGACCACCGTCGTGAAACCACCCGAACAGGAGTACGTCCACGGGCCCGTGGTGCCGCCCGTCTCTGTCGGGGCGGTCGTGCACGACTGCAGGGTGACGTGGAGGCCGTTGGTCGTGTCGGTCACGATGTCGGAGCCGCTGTTGGTCCCGGTCACCCCACTCTGCAGGACGAGGCCGTCGACGGCGGCAAGGCCGGTCGTGCCGGATGCCCCGACCGTGGTGTTGTTCGTGAGCTGCACCACGCGGGAGACGGTGTCGCCCTCGGCCAGATTGTTGATCGGGCCTACCGTGAGCGACCCGTGGTCACCGGTGGGCGTTGCCAGAACGATGGCAACCTGCCCCGTGGAGATGGGCTCGGGTCCGCCGGAGGCGGTGTCGGTGAAATTGGCGAACACGCCACCGATTGCGGCGAGGCCTGCCAGTCCTATGGCGGTCGAAAGTACCAGGCGTTTGGATGACCCAGTCTTGGCGGAATGGCTTCCGGTACTCATTGGCTTCCCTGCCTTTGGTTCGTAGGGGTGAATAATCCAGTAAGGACCTCTTCGGCTGTCAATTGTGCGAACTTGACTATCGATGTTGGGTTCCATCTGTAGTCGCGGGAGACACCTCGTCAGTCACCCCTCCAGCCTGGCGATATGTGCCTGCCATCTGTCAACATGCCGCCGCTGTGCCTTGCGTCGATCTTGTGGCGCGTGATCAAGCTCATAGACCAAGTAGCTCCGTCATCCATAGAGAACGGATTCACGAGGTGTTACCCACCAAGGTGGCGCTTAGGCTTTCCCTCAAGCCTGGCCGGAGCTCCCGGAGCGCAGCGATTGTGCACGGCGTAGACAGTTCGTGCACGCCCGACGAGGCGAGGGGACCTCACTCCCGTAGGACGTCGCATTCGTCGTGGCCAGAACCCGCCGCCTCGCTCAGCCGTAGGCTCTCCCCATGGGCCGCCACGGTGACCATGAACCGCCGTGACCAGACCGCGCCCCGGGTGGGCACCCTCGCCCGACTTCCGGCCGGGGTCCGTGGCGACGCTCGCTTCAGCCCGGACCGTCGGTACCGGTACTGGCTGGAGCGACGGTGGGACGCCTCGCTCCCCCGGTTCACGTACATCCTGCTCAATCCGTCGACAGCCGGTCACGACCACGACGACAAGACCAATCAGCGGCTTCGCGCCATCACCGTGGCGAACGGTGGCGGGGGCTACGAGCTGGTCAACCTCTTTGCCGTCGTCGACACGTACCAGGTGAGCCTGCACCGCCCGGCCGCCGTCGAAGAGACACCCGGAGCCAACGACGAGTGGGTCACGAGGGCGGCTGCCCGTGCCGAGGTCGTGGTGCTCGGCTGGGGGGACGGGACCGGCGTCGGGACCGACGCCGCGGCCCGCCGTACCGAGGTGAAGCGACGGGCCGGCGACGTCTGGCCGCTCGTCAGGGACTACAACCCGCAGTGCTTCACGGTGAACGTCAGCGGGGCCCCGGGCCATCCCCTGTACCTGAACACCACATCGCCGATGACTGACTACGTCCCGAGCCCCGGGTACCTGACCGCCTGATCCAGAGGGCGAGGGCACCGGTGAGGGCTCGAGCGGCCCGTCCCAGCCTCGCCGGAACGCAACTAAAGAAGCAGCTCGAAGCGGCCGATGCCTTCACGAGACGCTTTTGAAGGGCAGCAGCGCCCATGAGCACGAACAAACAAGATCTGCTCGGTATCGCTCTTGCCGTCGATGCAGAGCGGGACGCATGGCGACGGTTCTGGCTCACCCACATCCGTATCGGATTCGGCATCTTCCTGACCGAGACGATCGTGGTCGCCGGCTATCTCGCGCTCACGCCCAAGGGTTCTCATCGCTCGATCTTGTGGGCCGTCGTTGCCTTCTGGCTCCTCCTGGCCCTCGTGGGCATGTTCCTGGCGCCGGTCGTGGCCTCGAGGCCATGGTGTGTCACCTATTCGATGACCTGGACTGCATTGTCGGCATTCGGAGTCGCCATCGTCGCGGTTCTGGACGGTGGCATGAACAGCCCGATCCTCATCCTGCTCTTCCTCCCGTTGATCTTCGGAACGCTGATGTTCACTCCCCGAGCAGCGGGTATCTGCGGCATTGCCGCTCTTGCATCGCTGGTCCTCGTGGCCGTGATCGATCGTGATGTCGCCAGCTCTCCCGGTCGGGCATTCCTTCTCTTCTCCGCACTCGCCGGCGCCTCGGTGCTCACTGTCGCCGCGGCAATCAACCGGACACATATCGAAGAGCACGGGGCGCAGCTCCAGGCGGCACTGGCGGACATGGCGGCTATCGACGAGCTGACAGGTTGTGCCGTCCGCCGGGTGCTCCATCAGCGGATGGAAGAGGAGATCACCCGATCAGTTCGCAGTCGGAGCCCCCTCAGCCTCCTGATGATCGACGTCGATGACTTCAAGGCCGTGAACGATACGTACGGGCACGTCGTCGGCGATCACGTGCTGGCCGGCATCGGAGCCGTCCTGCGGCACAGTGGGAGAGCGTTCGATCTTGTCAGCCGGGTCGGAGGGGACGAGTTCGCGCTGCTCCTCCCTGACACCGATGTCCCGAGCGCCGTGGGCGTCGCCGAACGCATCCGACACGACCTTCCGGCCGCAGTCGAGGTTCTGGTGACCCTGAGCATCGGGGTCGGCGGCCTCGATCGATCGATGCCGAGTGCCGAGCGCCTCCTCGACGACGCCGACTTCGCGCTCTATCAGGTGAAGCGGGGGGGACGAAATGCGATCGCGATCCACCACCCTGACCAGCCGCCACCAAGCGCCGTCCCAACGGGGCTCGAATCTGCATCTCCCCCTTGAGCGTCCTCCGCGGAAACCGCCGGAACGGTCGACGGGTGAACGTGCCCTCCAACCCCTAGTCCCCCGACGCCGCATCCCCGCGGGGCTCGTGACGGCTCAACACGATGTTCCGGTAGGCCGATCCGGCCAGGACCGCGTCCCGTTCGCCGTAATCCGCGATCTTTCCGTTGGCCAGGACCAGGAGCAGGTCGCACTGCGCCGTCGTCTCGATGCGATGCGAGATGATCACCACGGTGACGTGCTCTCGGAGCTCGGAGAGGGTCTGGCGGATGAGCTGCTCGGTACGTCCGTCCACCGCGCTGGTCGGCTCGTCCAGGACGATGAGCTTCGGGGAGCCGATGAGCGCACGTGCGATGGCGAGGCGCTGCTTCTGCCCGCCCGACAGGGCGCTCCCACCCTCACCCACCGGCGTGTCGTAACCGGCAGGCATCCGGAGGACGTCCTCGTGCAGGTTTGCCGACCTCGAGGCGTCGATGACCTCCCGCTCCTCGAAGTTCCGAAAGAACCTGATGTTGTCGATGATCGACCCCTGGAGGAGCACCGGCTCCTGGGGCACGAGCGCCACCGTGCAGTGCGCATCGCTCCTGGAGATCGCCGCCGCGTCCTCTCCGCCGATCGTGGCCCGACCGCTCGTGGGCTCGCGTAGGCCCAGCAGGAGCTGGCTGATGGTCGTCTTACCGCTGCCCGAGGGCCCGAGCACGCCGATGATCTTCCCCTCTGGGATGTGCATGGTGATACCGGAGAGGGCGAGCGTCACGCCGTCGTAGGAGTACTCAACGGAATCGAAGTCCACTCCGAAGGTCTCGGGCACGCGCTCTCCGGGACTGATGCGAGCTTCATCGAAGCGACGGAGGTCCCGCATGACATCTTCCAGCATGCCCTGAGAGGAACGGATGCCCTGGACCGAAGTCTGGAGGTTCGAGCCGTAGCTGACGGATCGCAGCACGAGGAGGAGGATGGCTCCGAGCTCGGCGAATTTGGCGTGGCCGGCACCGGCCAGGAAGACGATGGCAAGGATGACGAATCCGAGTGCAATGGACTGGTAGAGGACCGGCACGATGTTGGAGAGCAGCTGGGTCCTGCGGTAGACGTGACCGGTGTCCTGGATCAGCTTGCGGAGTTTGTCCATGACCTGGGTCTCCACACCGAACAATCGGAAGTCCCGGCTCAGACGTGTGTACTCGGTCACCTGTGTGGCCATGGCTCTCGTGACAAAGGAGAGTTCGCGGTTGGCCCGCTTACTGCGCACATTGAGCGGTCTGAGGATGAGTGACAGCACGATGCCGACGCCGATGACCCCGATCGCCGCAACGGGATCGACCGTCAAGGCCACCCCCAAGAGCCCGAACACCATCAGGAGCGATTGCAGGCCCGCCGACATGTTCTGGACGGCCTGGCCGGTGGCGTTGCTGTTCCCCGTGAGGAGTTGTTGGAGATGCCCGAGCCGCTCGGTGGATTGGAGGGACCAGTTCGACCGGAAGAATCCGGTGACGATGCGTGTCCGGGTCACTGTCAACGCCTGTCGTGACACAGACGTACTGAGGAGGACTCCGACGATGCTGGAGGAGGCGAAGAGCAACAGTGCCAGGAACGCGACGACAAGCCCGCTTGCCGGTGAGAACGAGCGACCGAGGGCATGGACCGAGTGCTTACCCTCGACCTCGGCCACCGCGATCTCGGAGATGAGCACCAAGAGGACCGCTTGGCTCAGACCGCCGACGATGGAAAGGAGGGTGAAGGCGACGATCTGGAGGCGCAGAGAGCCCAGGCCGAGCGTTCGTGCGATCGAGCGCAGCGAGTCGGTCGGCGTCGGCCCGGTTCTGGAGGACGGTATCTTCACTGGTCCCGTTCCGGCGGCAGTGGACGCTCCTGTGCGAGGGATCGCGGAGCGCGAATTTCATCTGTTGGACTCATGACCGGCCCCGGTATAGCCCAGTTGCCCGCCGTTCCGGCGTTGCGAGCGGTCATCCGGCCGGCCACGCAGCCGAGCACAGCGCCGTGAAGCGCTGCGACACCACCTGGCTCGCGGTGGTGCCCCTCCACGCTGATCCTTCGCCCACAGATCGCGCGCGAAGGTGGGTCTGACGCCCCTGCTCGGTGCTGCACCCCTACCAAAATAGGCCATCTGACAGGTGAAGGCAGTGAGCAGTGACAGCGGAGGCCGGCGGCGGGCGCTCTCGCCTTCGGTCCATCGATACGTGTGAAGCTGGAACAGTGAAGACCCGATGCGCGCTGAGAGTCCTGGCCCTGGTTTCGGCGACGGGGCTTGGTCTCGCAGCGTGCAGCACTTCGGCGACTTCGGGTAGAACGACGGTCTCGATGGCGGGTCGGTCGCCGACCCACCGTACATCGCCGACCACGCCATCGTCCTCG
This sequence comes from Acidimicrobiales bacterium, assembly GCA_050014755.1. Lineage (GTDB taxonomy): Bacteria > Actinomycetota > Acidimicrobiia > Acidimicrobiales > RAAP-2 > Bog-756. Next base: position 16,026 of record JBEKCS010000021.1, on the reverse strand, counting down.
GTCACATCGACCAGCACGGTGACGCGGCACACGGGTGCAGGAGCACAGGATCTCCTGGCCACCGGCCAGCTCCGAGTGGAACTGCTGGCCACCTTCGCAGCATCCAAGCAGATGCCGGTGTCCTACTTCACGGGCCCGACTGCCGGCACGCTGTATTACGCCTATCTACCGTCTACGGGGACCTACTGGGCACTGGCCCATTTTGGAATCACCCCGGCGGCGCCGATCCAGACGGGCGTTGACATGCAGGACGGAGGCGACGTCGGGGTCTTCCGCCGGCAGACCGGCGGGGAATGGACGATGACCGTGGGGGGCGAACCGTTCCCGTGCCCCGGACAGATTCCCGATGCCGTGATGTCCGTGTGGGGACTGACCCCGTCGGGCGCATGCGAGATTGCCAGCGCGAGTTCGCCTTCGCGCTCCAAACTCACCAGTCCCGCTGTCACGTCCGACCTCCCTGCGGGCGCCTACTTCGGGACGCTGCTCTCCTTCGACCTCCAGCTGGACGGAATGGGATCAATCCTGTTCGAGCCCGAGACCTGGCAGGGCGGTTCCCCACCGGTGAGCCATAGCGGCAACTACTACTCCTTGGACTTCGGACCTTCGACGATTGCCGCCTACTGGGTGGGTAGCACTGCTGCGTCCAGCCACGAAATAACCGGGCGTTTCAATAGCACCTTTGCGCAGATCGCCGAGAACGCCATGGTGCCCTTCGTCACCCAGCCCTATTCCGGTTACGTGATCCAGGCCACAGTCCCCGCGGGGTGCACCGGCGCGTGTTCGGAGGTGGCCTCGATCACGCAGTTCAGCCCCCTCACGCCGATGCCGCCGAATCCGAATTACGCCGAGCCTGCCCCGTGAGCGAGGTGCCCCTGATGCCACCCCAAGCCAAGCGGCAAACAACCATCTACCGTTAGGGCATGGAGCAGCAGGCCGTCTACATCCGCAGGAGACTGGCGGGTGACGCACTCAGGGGGAGCCTGACGTCCCCCTCCTATGACCTCGCACGATGGCACGTCGTGTCCGAACGGCCCTCATGGACCCACTGCGGCCTCCGGCTGGGGGCCAATGAGCGGCACATGCCGTGGAGCGAGACACCCGTCCCGCGGCGGTGCGCCCGGTGCTCGTCGGTGGCCGAGGGCTGACGGATTCCCAGGACAGGTGTCTTACTCCTCTGCCGGGGTCGCAACGGTAGGACGATGATGTTTGAGATGCCCCCGACTGCCGGCCTGGGGATCCACATCCGGAACCGTTGGGGCATGGGACCTTCGACTCTGGGACGGCGTCCCGTTCGGGTCGACGATGGGCCCAGGAAGCTTCGTTCGGGAGGGTATGCCCATGAGAGTCGTCATCGTCTACGAGTCCCTGTACGGAAACACCCACCTGGTGGCCGAGAAGGTGGCCGGGGGCGTTAGGCCGGGGGCGGAGGCGGTCGTCCTTCCCGTGAGCGAGGCGACCCCCGACGTGCTGAAGGGAGCCGACCTTCTGGTAGTCGGGGGTCCCACGCACATGCACGGTCTCTCGACATCCAAGAGCCGGCAGGTCGCCGAGGCCGATGCCGAGAAGCGGAACCTCACCCTCGACCCGGATGCGGAGAGCGAGGGCTTGCGCACCTGGTTCCACACCCTCGAGCAAGGGGACGGCCGACGATCAGCGGCGTTCGACACCCGGCTCGATGGACCGGCAGGATTCACCGGCCGTGCCTCTCGGGGCATCGCCCGCCGACTCCGGCACAGCGGATACGTGCTCGCCGTAGATCCCGAGAGCTTTCTCGTGGACAAGGAGAACCACCTGGTCTCAGGAGAGGCCGATCGGGCCCGGGAGTGGGCGAGCCGCATCGTGGGGGAGCATCAGGTGCAAGAGAATCCAGCCTGAACGGCCGGAGTAGGCACCGCAATCAAGGTGTCTCCTACCATCCGGCTCGGGAGCGGTCATCTGCGTGCACCTGCTTGCCGGGCGAGAGCAGCCCCCCCTGATCAGTCGCCGGCTAGGTAGGGCACTCCTGGTCGGACATCGTTGAGCTGCCGTCGTCCCTCTGCATAGGTCAGCCAGTGTCCAGCGTCGAAGTCGTAGAGCTTGCAGGCCCTCGTATTGGCGACGAAGTCACGGAAACGCAGCGGCTTGTCTATGACCGATCCGGGGAAGGCGGCCTCGATGGCGTCAGCGGCCTCCTCGAGGTGGTACATCGGCACACGCATGTCTACATGATGGGGGACATGAATCATGATCCAATGGAAGAAGAAGTTGAACCCCTTCGGAGCCCGGAGCACTGTTGTCCCCTGCATCTGGGCCTTGAACTTGTTCCACTCCGCCTTCTTCCACCAGCGGATGTCCGGGGCGATGTGATGCACGTGGACCATGGTGCCGATGAAGCAGGCGAATCCGAGGAACGGCAACAGGACGGTGCGAGCATCGAGCCACAGGATCCCGGCGACGGAGTCACCGGAGGCCATGCCGATGGAGGTGAACAGCGCCAGCATTCCTGCGATGAATGCAGTGACGATCCAACGGTCCCGGCGGATCGCCTTGACCCACCTGGCCGGGTTCGGTCCCACCATCATCTTCTTCCACCACACCTGATGGATGTAGTAGGCCCCAGGCCCGACCCACGACCACTCGACACGGTGGACGACCTTGCGCCACCAGTCCAAGGCAGCGAACTCCTCAGGCGTGGTCGGGTGCCACACGAAGTCGTAGCCCTGGCGGACGGTGAAGGCGTGATGCACGCGGTTGTGGCCGAGGATCCATCCTTCGTAGACGTGGAAGCTGGGCAGGAATGCCAGGTGAGCCACCGTCGAGTTCACCCGCTTCGACTTGAAGAGGGCACCGTGGGCGGCGTCGTGACCGACCACGAAGAGCCCGGAGACGACTAGGGCCATCACGACCTCGAGCGCGCCGACGGCGAATACGTTGCTCACCAGAACAAGGACGACGAGCAACGCCACGTACATGATGACGTCTCGCAAGAAGTAGGCCATGCCCCGCCAGGTCGGGTTGTCGTACACCGAGTCGGGAAGGACGTCGATGACGGGCTTCAGACTGGTCGGTGTCGCGATGGACCCCGCAGTGCCTGTGGCAACTGAGGACAGTTCGGTCATCGCAGTTCTCTTCTCGTTTAACGGTTCACTACAAAGCTGACGGTACGCCGACATTCTGACCCTCTCCAGGGTCGAAGGTCATGAACTCGGACACCGCAGGCCACCCGCCGTTCCATGCAGGCCGCTACCGCCGGGTATCTCCGACCACCGGGAGTGGGCGAGTCCCTGTTGCAACGCTCAGCCAAGTTTCGGCACCAGTGATGTCCAGCTGGTCCCACCATCGGTCGTGTTCCAGAGGGTTGCGCGGTCGTCATCATTCCCGTTGTAACCCAAGACAAGCCCATCAGAACTAGTGAAGAAGATCACCTCGCGTGTTCCGTCAGAGGTGTCGCCAATCAAGGGCTGGACCGTCTGCCACGTCACCCCTCCGTCGTGGCTGGCGAGCAGCGAGCTTCTCCCACCTACAAGGAAGACCTGGTCTGCCGAGACTGCATCGATCGCCCCCAGATAGCCGCCGCTAGGCGGGTGCTCCCCACAGCTGGTCATCGACGAGCTCGGCACTGAAGGACAGGCTGACTGCACTGTCCATGTCAATCCGCCATCGGTGGAGCGTACGGTCGACTTGGGTTGGCTTCCGGCACTTGGCTGGCTGGCGCACACGACGAAAAGGGTTCCGTCGGGGGCGACCGAGAGCACGGCAGACAGTGCCTCGATGCCACAGCTGGCCGGACGACTCGACCATGACGCTCCGCCATCCGCCGTGAACCACAACGGCGCGGTGTCGGGCTGCCCCGATTGATCTGGAACAGGAGACGACACCACGTAGGCGGATGTCTGGCTCACCCGGACCAGCCAGGTCTGACCGAGTGCGGATTCCTCAGTTGCACCAACGGTGGTCGTGGCATCCGGGGGAAGCGGAGCCGCAGTCCATGTCCGCCCACCGTCGGTCGACTCAAGGAGCTGAAGCGGACAAGCAGAGGATCCAGAAGCATGCGAGCAGTCGGACTCCACCATCCAGACCGATGTCCCCAACGCCTCGATGCTCAGGACGGCTCCGGGTTGTGCACTCATCGACCACGTCGTGCCATCGTCATGGGTAACGTAAAGGTCTGGCCCGTAGAGGAACCCGTCACCGTGGTCGTCGAAGGCCAACGAGCTGACGGGAGCGCTGTCCGTACAAGGCCATGAGTCCGGTGACCCGAGGGGAGCGAAGGTGGCACCTCCGTCGTCGGTGTACCCGACCTGGTCCCGACAGCTGCTCGGTCCCTGCGAAGAGAAGACTCCGTATCCATGAGTCGGATCGAAGAAGGCGATCGCCGCCAGCCGCGTGGGAACCGTAGGGGCAGCTTGCGAATTCGTCGTTGTCGTGTTCGATTGCTTCGGCGCTACTGATGGCGCAGAGGAACAGCCCGCCATCGAGGCCGCCGTCAACACAACGCCCAGAAGGCCAAGACCGAGATGGCTCCGGGATCCAATCGCCCTCACGGGCGCAAGTCTTCCACTGTTGGCGTTTTCTTCAGCACAGGAAGGCTTCCGTGAGGAGCGCCAACGAGGGTAGGAGCAGAATCTTCGTCACCGGGACCTTCGGCTCGCAGCCCCCGCCCCCGGGTCGCCGGTTGGATGGGACAGCCTCATGTATTGGCTAACGTCCTGTTCCCTCTCCTCGGACATCGTCGATGAGGACCCACGGACCGCCATGGGGAAAACGGCACCTACGCTTCAACATCCACGTCGAACAGGGTGTGGAGACGTGATGACCTCCGGCATACGGGATTGACGTGGGTCGCTACTACAGGAGCCACGATTGCGGAGCTCATGCGCCAAGGCGGACACTCCTCGCCGGTCGCGGCAATCAGGTACCAGCACGCAACTGATGACAGGGCCAAGGAGGTCGCTCACCGTCTCGGTGCCATGATCCAATCGCCTGCGAACGAGGCACCCGCGTTGGCGATAGTGCCCAAAGACGCCCAAGAGGCGGACGGGCCTGAGGTTGCCTACACGGAGGCAACCAGGATTGTGCCCTTCACCAGGGCGGATACAGAGCAGTCCCAACGGGATTCGAACCCGTGTCGCCACCTTGAGAGAGTGGCTCGGCCGGTCCAGTCAGTACTCTCAATGCGCGTTCTGCCTGGTCTGGAGGCTTCATCAGTCCGCCGAATCCGATGCCATCCATCGAATTCGATCCAGTAGATGGACAAAGGATGGACAAGATCCCTTGCCAACTCTCCTCCGGGAGCCCGGAGCTGCTGCTACAGCCAGTCCGAAGATGATCGCCGAGGTCTGCCGCCGAGGTTGCACGTCGAAGTGGGCATAGGTCCGGACCATGTCGTTGCGGCTCCGCCGGGGTTGGCCATTCGGCGCCCGTCAGTACCCCCACCAGCGGAGCCTGTGGAAGCCGAACCTGCGCTCGATGTGGCTCTGGAGATCTGCCAGCAGGGGTTGGCAAGCTACCGCTGGACCCCATGCACCCAGGACCATGCCCGCCGGATTGGTCACATGACCGGTGTTCCATGCCTCAGCGATCGCCGCACCAACCAGGGTCGTGACGGAGTCACGGATCTGGAGGTACTTCGCAGCCATCGCCGGCTTCTCACCGGCCATCCACGCTTGATGGCATGCCAGCCGTTCTTGAAGGTCATGTCCAAGCCCGGCTAGCTCGTGCAACGTCGCGGCATCGTCGTCGGTACGACGTCGCACCCGGTACGGGAACTCGATCCAGGCCACGAGGGTCTGCACGGCCTCGGCATAGTGGTCACGCCGCCGGTCGGCGGCTGCCCCGAGGCGCCCATAGAGGACGGAGATGGCTCCGGTCAGAGCGGCGATGACGACTGGGACGCCGATGACGTACACGAGGGACGTGGAGATGGCGGCGGTCGTCATCATGCGGCCCAGGCCATCGGGGCAGTCCGTGGGTGGGGCTTACCGTCAGAACGCAGGCCATGTGGAGCATCCTCGACTGGCCACTTCCCGTAACGGCGAGCGAACTCCTCGGCCAACAGGTGCCTCTGGACCATCTGCAGGTAGGTGTCGAAGCCCTTCGCCCAGTTCCAGCGGTACATCTCCGGGTCCCCCGGGTACTCGAGGCACAGCGCGCCAGAGACGTTGAGCCACTGCACGGGGGGGCTGGTGCCGAGGTGGGTGAGTAGCGCGTCGAATGATATGGGCGGATAGCGGTGTATCCACGTCCGATTGGCCGGACCAACTGGCACGGCGACGACCGCACCTTCAGCAAAGACCGTCACGCGAACCACCTCAACCGGGTACCCCTCGAAGCTCGGGGGCGGCACACACGTGATTTCGAGGGTCCTCAGTCGCGGGGCACGTTCCACCGCGACAATACTCATGTGTGTCACCGCACCCGTCGACACGAGCGCCTGACAACATCGGGCTGGGTCACGCCACACCTCTTCGAAGGAGCCCAGCATCACGGTCGCCAAGCCCGAGTCGAGGGCGCCGGGCGGCTGGTCACCGCCAAGGTGCCCCCGCCGTAGAGCGTCTCCAACTTCCGCTGCTGGGCTTCCTGTCGTTCCTCGGCCGTCGGCGCGGGGAAATACTCGCCGAACAGGCGAGCCCAGATGTCCGCTGCGGCGATCTCGTCCCCGGATGCAGCCAGTTCCAGAGCCTGAGTCGCCTGCGCGGCGAGGGACTGCACCTGCGGGAGGACGGCCTGCACAGTCCACGGCTCGATCCGGTTCGAGATGGTGTCGATCCCGGTCGGGTCGGTGTAGGTACCACCGAGCAGGTCAACCGCCTTGGCCAATGAGGCGGCCACGGCGGCAGCGTGGTCCGTTGCCTCCGTAACAGCCCAGTAGGTAAACGACTCGACGTGGAGCCCCGGCACAGACTCCGACAGACCCGCCTCATGGAACATCTGCTTCACCATCCGGACCTGCCGGACGAACCGCCCGCTGCAGGCGATGTTCCTGGCGGACACCACGTCGATCAGGTCGTAGGTATTCGAGGTCTTCCAGGCGTCCTCGCCGATGCCTGCCTGGGTGTTGGCGATCTCGATAAGAGTCGACCCCGGAACCGTGAAGGCGGGCACGGCGTCGAAGTCGAAGTCGTACCCGGGCAGCTCGATCCCAAGGGAGTGCTTCTTCACCTCGAAGACAGCCCCGGGGAAGTGATGCACCAGGACTCCTCGAATCCGCTCCATTGCCTGTGCCGGCCCATTGAGCCCGCTGAACTCGGTGCGCAGCGCGTCGACCAGTTCGACCACCTTGTCCACGTCGTGGAGCGGCGGCCGCATCGTCTTGCGGGCGAAGCTGCCCTGCAGGCGGCAGCGTTTCGCGATCCCGGCCTCGATGAGCACGTCGGTGATCTCCTGGTGGAGCTCCTGAGCTCGTTTGCGTTCGGTCGGGTCCAGCTTCAGGTTCTCGTCCAGCTCGGTGAATCGCTCGGTGATCTTCATGGGCACTCCTTACTCGTTGGTTGCGACATGCAGGGGAATGCCGCAACGTGCCGAGGTGTCCGAGGCTGGGGGCTACCGGCAGTCGACGCAGATCGTGGCGTCTCCCTCGAACAGGTTGACCGCCTTGAGCTGAGTGCAGGAGGTGCACGTCCGTTGGCTGGGTGCATCGGACTCGCACGAGCACCGGTGGCAGCTCGGACACTGGTGGTCACCGCACCTCGGACACGGGGCCCACCACGCCCGGAAGGCGTGGTCGCACCTCGGACACTCGACCGGCTCATCCCGATCCCCGGGGTCCGACGCTCCAAAGTTGAGCTTCTTGACCCACGGCGAGTGCGAGTCCGCAGCGACGACCATGAATACCCAGCCATCCCCGACATCGAACGCGTCTCCGAAGACGGGGCTACTGACTTTGCCCGAGGCAAAGCGGACCGTGGTCTGCCCCTGCGCGTGATGGGTCAACGCTGTTCCTGCCCGAACCAAGAGCGAATCGGGGCCCTGGTCGGTACCTCGGGCGATCCGCCACGGCGTCGCTGGCTGGTGTGCGATGAAGTCAGCGATACCGTCGGGGCGCCCGAGAATTACACAGCCGTGAACGTGGAGCCTGCGCACCGCGGCGACACAGCACGCCATCCGCGAGGGACTGTCGACGGCGGAGTGCAGCTTGGCCACGTCCTCAGCTGTGAAGTCGCCGGCGGCGACGAATCCGCTGACCAGCTCGTCGGGGAGGAGAACGGAGGCAGCGACCTCGTTGCAGATGTCTTCGTCTCGTCGCTGGGCATCAGGGACATCGAGGTCGTTGAGAACGTCATCGTTCTCGATGAGGTGATGGCCAAGTTCGTGCAAGGTGGTGAACCGGCGCCGGGCGGGGGTGACGTCCGTCGCGACGGTGATCCGCGGTGGAGGACCCGGCGCATAGGTGCCATCGACGGCACACCCGTCGCCCAGCACGGTCGGAGGTCGCTCGGTAATGCGGATGTCGTTGAACAAGACCTCGATAGCTCCCACCGGATCTCGCGCCAACTCGCTGAGATAGTCCGAGTCGATGGAAGCAATCAAACGCCGGGCTTCAGCGTGGGGATCAATCGGCACGCAGAGCCTCATCGACGAGGAGTTCCCAATTCCGATCACCAGGTGAGCGATGGCGTGCAGCCATGCTCAGGACTGCCGTCGCGAGGTCTCGCCGGGCTGCAATTTCATTTCGGTTGAACCGATTGGCTGCCCGTGCGTCAATGGCCGGACGGAACTGTGGAAGGTCCAGCGCCTCCACCAACTGCGGATCGAAGGCCGCAGCGGACGACGGCGATTCTCCAAGTAGGGGTGCCAGTAGGTCTGCCTCTCCGGGCGCAAGCTCGCGCTCTCCCTGCAGCAGGCGACGTGCGCTGCCAGCCGTAATGGACAGCGCCCGAGCGATCTCGGATGCCCTCAGCCCGTGGCCCGCAGCCAGCGCCCTCACGTCCGTTGGCTGCGGACCACTGGAGGAGAGCCATTCTGCATCGTGCATCACTGCCAGTTCGTCTTGGAGCCGGGCCCGCTCCACCGCTCGGTCGTCAAGAACGGAGAGGATCGGTCCCCACTGGTGCCTGGTTCGATCTGGCCCCCGCAGCATCTGAATGGCGTCTTCGGCAAGGTCGCCGATTCGGTGGTCCAGCGTGAACATCATGATGTCCGACGAGATGCTCATCCACACCACAACTCGCATCGAATTCGTCGTCTCGATCTCAATGGAGCTGTCATCTCCGCTCAATTCAGGTGACGCCGCAGCTACCTCGATCCATCTGCCTTTTGGGCTGCTCAGCACAACGACGAAAGCAACTACGCCACCCCAAGTCGCCCTCCACAACTGTCCGGGCCGCGGGGCAGGGTGATCGCCAATCGGCTTAGGCCACTTCTGTGAGGTCAACCGATCAAGCAGCGGGTCAGTTGCCATCGCGTCCATCCTCATATGAATGCCTCAACTGTTCACTCTGTCCGACAAGTGCGAGCAGATGGGACACCGCCGCCTCGTCGGCTCCAGCCAGATCCTGAAGCATCTTCAGCTTTTCTTCGATCCTGGCGTACAACACTTCTGACTGGTACTTCGTCCCTCCGAGTTGGTCAGCCATCCCACGGATGCCACCCGTTGCCAGGAAGGCGGCCAATCCGGCACGCTCGTCAGCAGTCAGCTGCGTCAGCATCCACCGAGCTGCCAGCACACCATCAGTTAGCTCGGCCTCATCGTCACCACCCAGGGTGACGTCGAGCTCGTGCTCATCGAGGTACCCCAGGACCTCGCTGAAGCTGCCGACGAACCGGGCGCAAACGACTTCAGCGAGCTGATCCTTTGCCAGTGGTCCGGCCACTGAGAGCACTTCAGTCGCAATTTTTCGGATGTCCGGCCGGTATGCCATCGGCGGCGTCTTGCGCGATGCCGTCGAGATCCGAACCGCCCGGGTTGGGACCGTATGAGCGACGGCCACCAGCGGGCCGATGCCTTCGGTCCACCCAGGTTCACGGTCGTCATCAACCAGGCCCCAGTGACCGTTGGAGAGTCGGAACTGGTCGGGATCTTCACGTAGGGCATCCTCAACAGAGCGGAGAACTCGCCCCGAGGCGGTGCTACGAGCTGCCATTTCGAGCTGCGAGGTTAGGGCGGTGCGAAGCCAACCGACGAACTGTGCGTCATTTGCCGCCTTCTCGGCGGCTAGCACGACCTTGTCTAGTCCGACTCGGACAACCATGTCGGCCACGAGGTCCGCGATCTCGTCGTCGGTCCAGCCCGTCCCACCTGAAGGAGGGGGTCGACCGCGGACGACCATCCGAGCTGTGGTCCGGGCAGCGCCAACGGAGCGCTCGTCGATTGTGCCGCTGGCCACAGCATCCCGCACTCCCTCCATGGACCTGACAGTAAGTGCTGGCACCTACCCGGGCAACGAGGACGGGCAGGCCCCACTATCCACGGTTCTCATGGCAGCAAGGAGTTAGTCACACACTTGCACCCTTGGTCCCAACCAGCCCTCGTTGGTTCCCGGTGACCTCTCGGTCACAGGCGTCGGTACGCTGGAAAGCATCGTTTCCACCGCCGAGCTCGGACCGGTCCTCGTCCGTCGTGGCCCCTATGAGTACCCCTGTGAGCTGACGATCTCCGACGTCGGGGCCGAAGTTACCTTTCGCGGCACGGACGGGTTCCTGCCTTGGTCGAAGACGTTCGAATGGGTAGATGTCGCAAGGGTGGACGTGGGCGCCAATCCGTCGGGGGCACTTCTCACTGTTGGCAGCTATAGGTTCCGTTTTCCACAGCTTTCGATCACCCAGCTCTACGCCATCATCGACCCTCTCAGGCAGATCATCGGAACCCTTCACCGGATCGAGGATCCCCCACCATCGCCCCTCGCCCGCGATCTGACGGTGGAGGTGATCTCCAAAGGCAGGGTCGAAGTCTGGTACTCGGATTGGATCGTCGAGGTCTTTCCGCGCCTCGTGCTCGATTCGATGGACTGGCTCGTCGAGCAACCCGGGGTCGAGCTGGTCGAACAGGAGGACCACTGCGTCTACTTCGTGACCGGAAGCTTCGAACTCGCCGTCTTCGACCACCTCGGGTCGTGGTGGATGGAGCGGGTCGACGGCTTTGATCAGATATACGACTGGCCAGTCCCAGCTCCCTGACGAATCCTCAGGCCCACATGGCGACGGACCTGTCGGCCCAAGCCTCAACCAGTCTTCCGCAGGGCTGTGGACAGGTCCACAATTCCAGATTTTTGACATTTTCCCTGGTGTGGACGTTTCTGTGGACACTGGTGTGGACGTCCACAGCGCATTCTGCGGCCCATGACAACAACCACAGCCCCCATTTCCACCTCATCGCCGACTCATGCGGCCAGCGATGACCGACTGGTCTTCACCGTGGCCGAGGCTGGTGAACTGCTCGGGATCTCCCGGGCCTTCGCCTACGAGCTGGTCGCCCGGGGCGAGCTCCCGGTCATCAAGCTCGGACGTCGACGGCTGGTCCCGAAGGTCGCCCTCCTTGCCCTCATCGGGGTCGGCGACTCGCCATTGGCCACCGGCCCCGGATCAGTAACGGAATCCGACGACCACGCCTGAGGACCGGGATGCTGTCCATCGGCAAGATGGTCGCCGGCTCCGAGCAGTACTACCTCGACACGGTGGCCAAGGGTAAAGAGGAGTACTACACCGGCTCCGGCGAGGCCCCCGGCCAGTGGCTCGGCTCGGGCAGTCGGGATCTCGGGCTGGTTGGCGAGGTGGCGCCTGACCACCTCCGGTCCGTGCTCTCGGGGGTCGCCCCGGATGGCCGTTCGCTGATGGCGGGCCGGGCGCGCCCAGAAGGACGGGTGTCCGGATTCGACTTCACCTTCTCCGCCCCGAAGTCGGTCTCCCTCCTCTACGGCTTGGGTGATCCCACGGTGACCGATGTCGTCCGCAGGGTGCACGCGGAAGCGGTCGCTGACGCCCTCGGCTATCTGGAGCGAAACGCCCTGCGAGTCCGACGGGGGGCCGGTGGGGAGCGACGGATCGGAGCAGAAGGATTGGTTGCCGCCAGTTTCCAGCACCGCACTTCCCGGGCCGGTGACCCCCAGCTCCACACCCACGTCCTGGTGGCCAATGCGACCCTCGGCGAGGATGGCACTTGGTCGGCTCCCGATGCCCGACTGCTCTACTTCCACTCCCGGACCGCTGGATTTCTCTACCAGGCGGCCCTCCGGGCCGGTCTGTCCGATGCCCTCGGTGTCCGATTCGGTCCGGTGGACAAGGGAATGGCTGAGCTGGACGGCATCTCCGACGTCCTCTTGAAGACGTTCTCCACCCGTCGTTCCGAGATCGAGCGCCACATGGCGCGCAACGGGACCACCTCTGCTCGGGGTGCTGAGGTGGCCGCTCTGATCACCCGTGGTCCGAAACAGCTCGAGCTGGATCACGGGCTCGAGGGACCAACCGACCTCCGCGGCCGGTGGCGAGCCCGGGCCGACGACCTGGGGATCCCCGATCGAGGGATGGACGGTTTGCTCTGTTCTCATCTCCCTGAGCATGTCGATCAGCTGGACTTGGATGCGCTGGTCGACGAACTGACAGGACCGGCAGGTCTCTGCGCCTCCGATTCGACCTTCGAGCGGCGGGACGTGGTCCGGGCGGTCGCCGGCCGGCTGGTCGACGGGGGGTCGGTGGCCGAGGTCGAGCGGGTGGCCGATCATGTGCTCGCCTCCTCCGAGGTGGTCCCCCTGGCCAGTGTCGGGCGTGGGGGCGAGCTGCGGCACACGACCCTCGAGCTGCTCACCATCGAGACCGCCCTACTTCAGGGGGCGGTCTCTCGTGCCGGGGATGGTTCTGGCCTGGTCAGCGCTCACGACGTCGACGCAGTGCTCAGGGGCTTTCCGCTGCTGGACGACGACCAGCGGGCCATGGTCACTAGGCTCACCACCTCCGGCGCCGGTGTGGACATCGTGGTCGGGCGGGCTGGATCGGGGAAGACGACCGCCCTGGCCGCCAGTGAACAGGCCTGGCGCCGCGCCGGGTACTCGGTGACCGGCACCGCCCTCTCGGCTCGGGCCGCTCTCGGACTGGAGGAGGAGGCGGGCATCCCTTCGACCACGCTGCACCGGCTCCTCGCAGATCTCGACAAGGGCATCACGGCACTCGGACCCAGGCACATCGTGGTCCTCGACGAAGCCGGCATGGTGGGGACCCGCCAACTGGGCCGGCTCCTCGAGGAGGTGTCAGCGGTCGGAGCGAAGGTGGTACTGGTCGGCGATCCCCGTCAGCTGCCCGAGATCGAAGCCGGCGGAGCGGTGGCCGGACTCATCGAGCGCCTCGGGGCTGTCGAGCTGACCGGCAACCACCGCCAAGGGGCGAAGTGGGAGCGTGTGGCCCTCGACGAACTCCGTCACGGCAACCCGATCTGGGGCCTGGCCGCCTTCGAGATGGCCGACCGGGTCCACACCGCACCGTCGATGGCCGAAGCCCGAGCCCAGTTGGTCCAGGCATGGCTCGAGGCACGAGGTGCCGGTGACGACTCGGTGATGCTGGCCGCCAACCGCACCGGCGTCACCGCGCTGAACCAGCTGGCCCGGGCCGAACTGCGCCGGTCCGGCGAGCTAGGCCCCGACCGGGTCGAAATCGGCGGCGTGGGACTGACCATCGGGGACCGGGTGATCTGCCTCCGAAACGACAGCGTGCTGGCCGTCCTCAACGGCATCCTGGGCGCGATCCGGTCGATCAGCGACGAGGCGATCACGATCACCACCGACCAGGGGCTGCGCCGACTGCCGTTCGGGTACGTGATGGATGGCCATCTCGACCACGGCTATGCCACCACCATTCACAAGTCCCAGGGCCTCACCGTCGACCGGGCCTTCGTCCTGGCCACTGACTCGCTGACCCGGGAGGCCGGCTATGTGGCCATGAGCAGGGCTCGGAAGGGGACCGACCTCTACGTCCCGATCTCGGCGTTCGAGGACGGGATCACCCCCGACCAGGGGGAGGAGACCGATCCAATGCATGGCGTGGAGAAGCGATTCCTCGTTTCGAGGGCCAAGGACATGGCCTCCGACGACCTCGCCGAACCATTTGGTGCTGATCGCATCCCCTCCGTCGACGCCAGGGTGGATTCCGATCCGGATGCCACCGACCAGGCTTTGTCTCCGATCGATCGGCACCCGGCCGCCGGCCGACCCTCGGTCGACCAGGCTGGGGATCGGGACCTTTTTCCCATAATCGGTCGTCGACCTACGTTTCTGGCAGAACGTGCCGATTACGACCGTGTAGCACGAGCGATCACCTCCTACCGGACCCGCTACGGCATCGAGGCGGAAAGGGTAAGGGACGGGGTCACGGTGAAATCAGCTTTGGGCTATCCGCCCCTCGAGGTTTTCCAGCGCAGCGATTACGAGCGGGTACTCACCCAGGTCCGCACCTACCAACGCCGACTTGGGCTGGACCTCGAACTCGACGGTCCCCACCGGGGCATGAGTCGATGAGGCGGAAGCGCAAGACCGAGCTACCACCTCCTCCTGGCACAGAAGACGTCTTTCCGCTTCACATTCCGGGACGGGTTAAGTCCCAGCGAGTGGTGTACAAGCCCGTGAGGTGTTCAGTCCCCGCGTCAACCTGTTGATCTGACTCTACGTCGTCGTATCGAAGGGCTGCCTCCCGATGTCGGTGAGAGCGTTCAGTTCGCAGTGCCGTCGATGGCCGGTCTCGGGTCGTTGACTGCGGGTGCGTCGGTGCGGGAGACCTTGAGCGACTCGATGCTGACGTAGCGCCGGGCGATGGCCCACTCGTCGGTCTGCTCAGCCAGCAATGCTCCGACCAGGCGGATGACGGCCTGGCGGTTGGGGAAGATGCCGACCACGTCGGTGCGTCGGCGGATCTCCTTGTTGAGCCGCTCCTGGGGGTTGTTGGAGCGAATCTTGGGCCAGTGCTCGGTGGGGAACGCGCTGAAGGCCAAGATGTCTTCAGCTGCGTCCATCACATAGACGACGACGTCGTTGAACCCGGCCTGGGTGAGCTTGTCAACCACGTCGGCCAGCTGGGCCCAGGTGGTCTCCCGATCGGGTTGTTCGAAGATGGACCGGACGAGGGCGGCGATCATCGGCCAGTTGCCCTTGGCCACCCGGGAGGCCAGGTTGGCCATGAAATGGGTCCGACACCGTTGCCAGGTGGCTTCGGCCAGCACCTGGGCGATGGCTGCCTTGATGCCCCCGTGGGCATCGGAGATGACCAGCTCCACCCCATTGAGCCCCCGGGCCACCAACGAGCGCAGGAAGGCCGTCCAGGCGGCAGTGTCCTCCGTCGTGACGATGTCGAAGCCGACGATGACCCGGTGTCCCTCGGCGTTGACGGCGGTGGCGATGACGGCCGTCACGTTGACCACCCGGCCGCCCTCTCTCACCCGCTGGGTCACGCCGTCGATCCAGAGATAGCGATACGGGCCGGCGTCCAAGGGACGATTCCGGAACTCGGCCACCACATGGTCGAGCTCTTGGGCCATCCGGGAGACCTCGGACTTGGAGATCCCCTCGATACCCATGGCCCGGACCAGATCGTCGACCCTCCGGGTCGACACCCCTTCCACGTAGGCCTGGCACACCACCGCCACCAAGGCCTTCTCCGCCCGGCGTCGGGGCTGCAACAAGAACTCCGGGGAGTAGACGCCCTGGCGGAGCTTCGGGACAGCCAGGTCGACCGAGCCGACCCGGGTGTCCCACGGTCGCATCCGGTAGCCGTTGCGGGAGTTCTCCCGCTCGTCGCTGCGCTCCCCATAGGCAGCACCGCACTGCATCGAGGCCTGGGCCGACATCAGGGCCTCGGCGAAGGCTGCCAACATGGAACGGGCCAGGTCCTGGTCGCCGTCGGCGCCTTCGAGGTACTTGCCGAGCCATGCAGCCGCGTCGATAGTGGTGGGGACGTTCACCGTGATCCTCCTCAAGTGGTTTGTGTGGAAACTGCTTCTTGAGGTTGACGCGGTGATCGTCGCGTCTGGGGGATGTTGCCTCAGCTCACGAGGCCGTACACCACTGGTCGGGACTCAACTCCGGGACGGCCGTGGTGGGGCCTCTATACCGGTGACCGGTTCAACCCTGATGG
>JBEKCS010000020.1:0-57337 GCA_050014755.1 Acidimicrobiales bacterium | reverse complement strand
CCACTACCACCTGGCCGAGACGATCTGTTCGCCGCGGCCGATCAGTAGCCCCCGTCCCCCGATCCTGGTCGGGGGCAGCGGCGAGCGGAAGACCCTCCGTCTCGTCGCCCGGTACGCCGACGCCTGCAACCTGTTCGCACTGGATCCGGCCGAGGTGGCGCACAAGCTCGACGTCCTCGAGCGGCACTGCGCCGACGTGGAGCGCGATCCGGCCGACATCCGACGCACCATCCTGGCCATGGTCGACCCGCTGACCGACGTCGACGGGTTCCTTGCCTCCATGGAGGGCTACGCGTCGCTCGGCGTCCAGCTGGTCGAGGTGATGCCGTTGGTGGAGGACCCGGTGGCGTGGGCGACCCGGCTCGGAGAGCAGGTCATCCCCCGACTGGTCGATATCGGGGTCTGACCCCGGGCTCGGACCCGGTCAGGCGCCGACGGGGGTGAAGCGGAGGGGCAGGCTGGCCGGGCCCCAGATACCGAACGTGGTCGGCTTCCACTCCACGGGCCCGTCGGTGGCGAGGCCCGGCATCCGGCGGGACAGGAGGGTCAGGGCCTCCTGGAGCTCGGCACGGGCCAGGGCCGCTCCCATGCAGTGGTGGATCCCTGATCCGAAGGTCATCTGCTGGGTGTGGCGCTCCCGGGTGATGTCGAACGTGTCGGGCGCCTCGTAGGTTCCCGCGTCCCGGTTGGCCCCGGCCAGGGACACCGAGACGAGCGTCCCCTTCGGGAAGAGCACGTCGCGGAACACGATGTCCTCGGGGGCGAAGCGCACGGTGCCCCGGACGGCGCCGAGGTAGCGCATGGCCTCCTCGACCGCCCGTGGGGCGAGCTCGGGTCGCTCGGCCAGGGTGGCCCACTGCTCGGGGTACTCGGCGAACAGCGCCATGGCGCAGGCGAGTTGGTTCCTGGTGGTGTCGGTGCCGGCCATCAACACGGCGACGGCCAGGGAGATCATCTCCAGGTTGGAGAGGCGGTCACCGGCTTCCTCGATGGCGATGAGGTCGCTGAGCAGATCGTCGCCGGGTGTCGCCCGCCGCTCGGCGATGAGCTCGTCCAGGTAGTCCTCGAGCCCCTTGCTGGCCGCCTCGACCAGCGGGAGGTCCTCGGCCAGGTTCTGGTTGAAGATCCGGAAGATGTCGGTGGCCCAGGCGGAGAATTGGCGCCAGTCCTCCTTGGGGGCCCCCAGCAACTCGCAGATGATGGGGATCGGGTAGGGCTCGCACACGTCGGCCACCAACTCGCACGTGCCGGAGTCGGAGAAGGCGTCGACCAGTTCGCCGACGATGGTGCGCATGGACGGCCGCAGACGGTCGGCCGCCTGGGGGGTGAATGCCGGAGCGACCAGCCTGCGCAGACGTGCGTGGTCGTCCCCTTCCATGGCCAGGATCGACTTGCGCCGCTCGTCGTCGGATTCGTCCGGCTCGAGACCGTTCATCTGCCGCAGCAGGGAGAGGGCGTTGTGGAACCGTTTGTCCCGCAGGAGCGATACGCAGTCCTCCTGCCGGCTGATCGAGTAGCCCATCGGCGTCCTGGCAAGCCAGTGGTGGTTCCGGGCGTCGGCGATGACGGCCAACGCCTCCTCGCGCTCCATGCCTGCGGTGTCGACCAGCGGCAGATCGAGTTCGTGGACAGATGTCACCATCGGGCTTGCTCCCGTCGAGGTCGGACCACGGCAACGCTATCCCGGGTCCGGGACACCGTTCAGACGGGCTCGGCCGACGGCAGTCGATCCGCGGGGAACGCGACGAACCCGTCGTCGGACAGGGTCTGCTCGCCGTTCCACCGGTAGGCCACCAGCGGATGGCCCGGGCGTACGGCGCTGTAGTCGACACATGCCGCGTGGGGCGCGGCAGGTGACGGCGTCCCCCGGAACCAGTAGTGGCCGAAGAAGACCGGGATCCGGTCCAGGTACCGGTAGGTCTCGATCTCGCCGGAGGGACGGTCGGGGAGACCGGGGTGCGGCGTCCCGTCCAGGGTCTCCGAACCCTCGGGGATCACCGCGAGTGCCTGCAGCGAGGTCGCCGTGACGTCCCACCACCGCAGGCGCGCCGACCATCGGGGCGCCCCCTCGGGGTCCCGGAAGGCCCAGACGTCGGGGAGACCGACCTCGGGGCCCTTCAGGACGACCTCGACGGCGTCGAACGCGTCGGTTCCCCGCGAGTTGGCCTCGATGACGAACTCGTCGCCCAACCGCTCACCCGGGGAGATCCACTTGTCCAGGACGGCGATCGACGCCGGATGCCAGCAGGCGTGGGCGACCCGGACCGCGCCGAGGTCGAGGTACAGCGGGAGGGACCGGAACCAGTCGATGCACCCGCGGTGGAGGGCGCTGCCCTCGCCGACCTGCTCGAGGAAGGTCCGGTGCTGGTGCATGTTGTGTCCTCCCCGCCGGCCCTCGTGGCTTCGCAGGAAGTCACCGGGAGCTGCCGGGTTCGGGGTCGCATAGGCGATCGCATTGAACTCGTGGTTCCCCATGACCACCAGGGCCGAGCCCGCATCGTGCATGGCCCGAACGATCCGGACCACCTCCACCTGGGAGTCCCCACGGTCGATGAGGTCCCCGACGAAGACGGCCTGGCGACCGGAGGGATGACGGTAGGCGCCGCCGGCCTCCACGTAGCCGAGCGTCACCAGGAGCCCCTCGAGCTTGCCGGCGCACCCGTGGATGTCGCCGATGATGTCGTACCCGGTCATCCGTCCTGCCTCTCAACCGCCAGTCTACGGGCGGGTCGCGCCGGCTCACGCGGAGGGGTGCCGGTGATCCACCCCCGTTCGGGCCCCTCGCCGTGGGGACGGGTGGTCATGGCCGGGACCATGCCATAGGCTTTTCGTGGGACTCTTCCCTCACGTCCGGCGGATCGACACGTGTGGCCGGATACTGGAGCACAGCATGGGATCTTCAGGATCGGTCCCGACCAATACCCGGCTCGCCCGCACTGCGGACAGCCGATCCGTCGTCTTGGTCGTCGACCCGCAGGAGACGGCACTCGCCGCCACGGTCACCGGGCTGGTCGAGCAGGCGGCGGCATCGTGTGGGTGCTCGGACTGGAATGGTGGAATCCTGCCGGAGGTGCGCGGCGTCCGGGACCTCGACGGCGCGCTGCGTGCCGTCGAGACCGAGGCGGTGGCCGCTGTAGTCGTCGTGCAGGCGACGGGTGACCCCCAGTTCGAACGGCGTGTACGAGACCTGCGTACCGTCTCCATGGAGGTGCCGCTCATCGTCGTGTGCGACCGGGCTGCCGAGGTGCGGAGCGACGTCATCGCCTGGGGGGCCGACGACGTCCTGGACAACGGGTGGTTCCAGGAGGCGTTCCTGGATTCGCTCGGTACCGAGGTCAGGCGGTCCCGGCGTCACTCGCTCGAGCGTCTGGTCTCCGCCCACCTGCTCACCGACGCGCTCCTCCGCGAGTCTGGCTACGCGCTGATCGACGCAACGGGAACCATCGCCCTGACTGCTCTGCAGGCGTCGGAGTCGTGGTCGGGAGGATTGATCGGACTGAGGGCGTCCGACCTGGCGGTGGGGTGCGACGCCACCCGGTTCGAGGAGGCCGTCCGGCTGGCCGAGCGGTTTCCGTCGATGCGCCGGACGGTCGAGGTGGAGGTCGTCTCACCGACCCCGGGCCGCCGCTGGCTGGAGATCTCGTTGGTGGACATCAGTCGGGTGTCGTCGGTCGCGGGCGTGGTCGCCACCCATCGGGACGTGACCGCGTCCCATCGGGGCCGACGAGACCACGAACCGGACACCGCAGTCGTCGAGTGCCTCGCCGAAGGGGTCGTGGTCTACGACCCGGACGGCATCGTCACCGTCTGCAACGACGCGGCATCGCGGCTCCTCGGCGTCCCGGCCGCCGAGGCCGTGGGGGCCGGTGTCGAGGTGCTGGTCGGCCAGGTGGCCCCGCCGAGCCCGGTGCCATCCGGCGCGGAGGCTCCGGACCGGTGGACGGACGAGGTCCAGATGATCCTGGCGGACGGGAGCGCGCATCTGGTCGAGCGCAGATTCACCAGGGTGCGGGGGAGTCGGAAGGACCTCCTGGAGACGGTCCTCGTGATGGAGTCGGTGGCCGACCGGCGCGGTCGTGCCGCCGGCGCCCTCGGGCGTAACGAACGCGGAATATCGCCGGTGCCCGACGGTACAGATTCGTAAACGGTCCTTTCGCCCACCCTTCGCGGGTGTCACATTGGTCAGGTGGGAACTGTGGTCGAACTACGGGGAGCAGCAGACGAGTCCGCCGACACGGCGATCGGCGAGGAGCAGCCGCAGAGCGGTCGCGCCCACTGGCTGCTCCTGGCTTGGGCGGTCCTCACACCGATCGCCGTGGCGCTGCTGCTGACTCCGTGGCGCGACCGGCTGGCCGCCGCGGACAACGCGTTGATCCTGGTGGTGGTGATCGTGGCCGTGGCGACCTCGGGCCACCGGTGGGCCGCGGCGACCTGTGCACTGGTCAGCGCCCTCTCGTTCGACTTCTTCCTGACCCGGCCGTACAACTCGTTGCGGATATCGAGGACGAGTGACCTGGTGACCGAGCTCCTCTTGTTGGTGGTGGGACTTGCGGTGGGCGACCTGGCGGCACGCGGGCGGACCCATCGGACGGCTGCGTCGCAGGGCCGTCGCCATGTCGAGCTGCTCCACTCCGTCACCGAGATGGCGGCCAGCGGCCGCGATCCGCAGGAGATGGTCCACGTGGCCGCCGACGAGCTCTGCCGGCTGCTCTCCCTCCGCACGTGCGCCTTCTCGACGGACGACGGTGGAGTGGCCGCCCACGTCCTGCCCGACGGTGCGGTGCGGATCGGTGACGTGGCCTGGTCCACGGAGGATCTCGGTCTCCCCCATCGCGGCGTGGACCTTCCCGTTCGGGGCAACGGTGCCGTGCTCGGCCACTTCATCCTGGTGCCGGTCCCCGGCACGTCGGTCGCCCAGGAGGTGCTGTTGGTGGCGGTGGCCATCGCCGACCAGGTAGGGGTGGCCCTCGCCGCCGCGCCCGGTTCGGTTCCGGGGGGGCGCTGACCCGGGTCCCCGACCCGGTCGAGGCGCAGGTCCCCGGTCCGGTGTCGATTCATCGACTGGGTAAGCAATGGCAACCTTCCCGAAACGAAGCGCGGGTACAGTCGACGGCGCGGGGAGTGCGATGCCGCTCCCTCACCGGAACCACGGGCCTGTGCCGCCCGACGGTGGACGGGGCCAGAGGAGGACTGAGGGTCGAACAATGGCAACCCACCTAGAGGTACCGAGCATCGACGTGGACGCCGCTTTCGGCTACGGCGCCCATGCCCCCGCCGCTCCACATGTGGTCGTGCTCTTCGGGGCCACCGGCGACCTGGCCAAGCGAAAGCTCCTCCCCGGGCTGTTCCACCTGTCGCGGGCCGGGATGTTGCCGGAATGCCACATCGTGGCCACGTCGCTGGAGACGCTCGACGACGGGGAGTACCACGCCATCGCCCGGATGGCATGTGACGAGTTCGCCCGTGGTGATGTCACCGAGGACCACTGGGGGGAGTTCCAGCGCCGGATCAACTACGTGCCCGGCGAGCACGGTGTGCAGGGCCTGGGCGAGATGGTCCGGCGGCTCGAGGCCACGTTCGACGCCGAGCCCCGGCGGCTGCACTACCTGAGCGTCCCGCCGGACGCGGCACACACCGTCGTCCGCACACTCGGCGAAGCCGGTCTCACCGAGCGGGCGCGGATCATCATGGAGAAGCCCTTCGGGACGGATCTGACCAGCGCCCGGAGGCTCAACTCCCTCGTCCGGGAGGTCTTCGACGACGACCAGGTCTTCCGGATCGACCACTTCCTGGGCAAGGAGGCGGCCCAGAACATCCTCGCCTTCCGCTTCGCCAACGGGCTCTTCGAGCCCATCTGGAACCGGCAGCACATCGACCACGTCCAGATCGACGTGCCCGAGACGCTCGGCGTCGAGTCGAGAGCGGCGTTCTACGAACAGACCGGAGCGTTCCGGGACATGGTCGTGACCCACCTCTTCCAGATCCTCGCCTTCGTGGCCATGGAGCCGCCGACCGAACTCGAGCCCCGCTCGATCAACGAGGAGAAGAACAAGGTCTTCCGGTCGTTGCGACCGATCGACACCCGGCACGTCGTGCGCGGCCAGTACGAGGGGTACACCCACTCGGACGGCGTAGCGGACGGGTCGGACACCGAGACGTTCATCGCCCTGCGCTGCGAGATCGACAACTGGCGGTGGGCCGGCGTCCCCTTCTACCTCCGGACGGGCAAACACCTGGCCGAGGGCGCCCGAATCGTGTCGATCGCCTTCCGTGCGCCGCCGAAGTCGATGTTCCCGGCCGGGTCCGGCGTGGGGGCCCAGGGCCCCGACCACCTGACCTTCGACCTGGCCGACTCGTCCAAGCTGTCGCTCTCGTTCTACGGGAAGCGGCCGGGCCCGGGCATGAAGCTGGACAAGCTCAGCCTGCAGTTCGCCCTCCACGAGACCGAGGACAGCGACAACGTCCTCGAGGCGTACGAGCGCCTGATCCACGACTCGATGAGTGGGGACCAGACGCTCTTCACCAATGCCGAGGGCATCGAACGCCTGTGGGAGGTGTCCCAGCCGCTGCTCGACGATCCGCCGGAGGTACAGCTCTACCGGGTCGGGTCGTGGGGCCCACCGGCGATGCGGGACCTGATCGCGCCGCGCACCTGGCGGCTGCCGTTCGAGCGGGGATGGCGCCAGAAGAAGTGAACCGGCCGCCGGCGGGGACGGGTCAAGCCTTCGGCCGGGGTCGGTGACCGGGTCGTCCGGCGCCGGTGTCGTCGGCACCCTCGACCCGTACCTCGACAACGGGTTCGGGGCGGTCGTCGAACTCGGTCCGCAGCGCCCGCGACATGACGGCGTGCTGCAGGTAGAGCGTCGTGACGTAGGTGAGCTCCAGGATCTCCTCGTCGGACAGGTGGGACCGGAGGCCGGCGAAGAGGCCGTCGGGAACCCTGCCATGGTCGAAGGCCAGGCAGTCGGTGTAGGCCAGCACCAGGCGTTGGATCTCGTCGAAGCAGTCCGCCGCCACCCAGTGCGGGACGGCGGCGATGGCTTCCTCGCCGACGTCGAGGGCGCGCAGGGACTTGCAGTGCTGGGAGAACACGAACTGGCTACCCGACGCCCAGCCGACGCGGGCCTGGGCAAGCTCCCGTAGCACGGGGTCGAGGATGCGCTCGGGGCTCTGGTAGAGGACGAACCCCTGGACGGCGTGCTCGAGGACATCGGGAACGAGGGCGAACACCGTCCACCAGTCGCCCGGGGTCCCGTCCGAGGTCCCGGGTTCGGCGACCGGGTCCCGACCCTCGAAGAGGAGGTCGTACATGACGGTCACGATCGGGGCACCGGCGTCGGTTCGTGGCACCTGCCGGAGTCGGGGCACCCCGGGCCTCAGGCTCGGGCCCGGTCGACGGCGCGGGCCGGCGCGTGGGCCACGTCGGCCGGACCGAGGGGGCGGGTCCAGCAGGCGAACTCGAGGAGGATCCCGTCGGGATCCTGGAAGTAGATGGACCGCACGAAGACCCCGGGATGCGGTGTGTCGGCGATGCCCCAAAGGCTGTCGTCGTGGTCGGCCACGTCGGTGCAGTCGATTCCTGCGGCGCGGAGACGGTCCCGGTAGGCGTCGATCGATTCGGGGGGTACCGAGAAGGCCACGTGGTTCATGGACCCCACGGCGCTGGTGAGGCTCCCCTGGTCGGGGCGACCGGTGGGCGCGGACACGCCGGGGACGGCCTCGGGGGCGTCGGGGAACCAGAAGAAGGCGAGGGTGTCGCCCCCGCCGCAGTCGAAGAAGAAGTGCTGGCCCATCCCCGCCGGCAGCTCGATGGTCTTGACCAGGGGCATGCCCAGCACGTTGGTGTAGAAGTCGACGGTCCGCTCCATGTCGCTGCAGACCAGGGCCAGGTGGTTGATGCCCCGGAACTCGAATCCGTCGTCGGGCGATCGGGTGACCGATGGTTCGTGTGCCTGGTGGTCCATTGCTGCTCCTCGAGTTCGCCTCCGGGCGCCCGCCGTGCGGTTCGGGTGGGTCGGTCCCGCTGGGAGCCAACCGTAATCCCCTCGCCGCTGGCCCGCTCCGGTGGAACTCCGGGGTCGTGCCGCCCGGTCAGAGGTCGGTCAGCGTTTCCAGCGCGTCGACGTCGATGGCCTGCTGGGCCTGACGGGTCACGCTCTTCAGGAACATCCGGTCGCCCCGATCGGTCTGCTCGACCATCATCGACGCACCCACCGCCATCACCAGGCCACCGAAGCACTCGCGGCGGTAGTCCACCAGCAACGCGTCGAGCGTGTAGCCGGTGACGCCCCGGGCCACCAGTGCCTGGTGATAGCCGGCGACGAGCTCCCGTTCGGCCGACCGGCGGATGTCGGGTTCGAGGCTTCCGCCGATGAAATACGCCAGGTCGTAGGCGCCGCAGCCCCAGCCGACGGTCTGGAAGTCCACCACGACCGGATCGGGGCGGCCCGGGGAGAACAGGAGGTTGTCGAGGCGGAAGTCGGCGTGGACGATCGTGCGTGGTCCGCGGTCGCGACCCATCCACGACCGGATCCGGGGGATGAACGCCTCGAGGAGCGCGACGTGTCCGGGTTCGAGGCGGTCCGCGTACCGCTCGAGGAAGCCGGGGAAGACACCGGTCACCACGGCCGCCGTGAACTCGTCGGTCTCGGGCGTCGACCGGTCGATCCACGAGCGACCGGCCAGATCGGGTGCCTCCCAGCACGGGGCGTGCAGTGCGACCAACTGCCCGATGGCCGCGGCGGCCACGTCGGCGTCGCACCCCTGGATCTCGTCGCCGGGTACGGCGTCGCGGACGTCCTCGAGCAGGAGGGTGAACCAGGCGTCGACCGGGTCGATCGCGGCGAACAGGACCCGGGGGAGCCGGGCTTCCACCCGCGGGGCCACCTCGGCATAGAACCGCACCTCGACTTCGTAGGCCCGCATGATCCGCCCTGTGGCCCGGCTGCGGGAGTCGTGCGAGGCGAACTTCCCCACCACACTTGCCGGCCCGGCCCCGTCGGGATCGCACCGGACGCCGAACCGGAAGGTGTCGGCCATCTGACCGGTGCCGACGGGTGTCGCGTCGACGTCCACCACTCTCGCATCGGCGGCGAGGAGGTTCCGGGATCGCAGGACCCGGGTCAGCCAGGCGGCATCGACGTCGGCCGGAGTGCGGAGCACCTCGGAGGCCCCTCGTGCGTCGGGATGCCCGTCGCCGGTCGCCACCGGTCAGTCCAGGCCGGCGAGCCGGGGGGAGACGGTGAGCCCACCGTCGACCCGCAGGACCTGGCCGGTCACGAAGCCGGCCCCGTCGGAGAGCAGGAACCCGACCACCCGGGCGATGTCGTCGGGAGTCCCGAGGCGGCCGAGCGGGTTCTGCTCGGCCAGACGGGCCCGGCCCTCGTCGCCGACACCCCGGGCCGCGGTATCGGTGAGGATGAACCCGGGCGCGACGACGTTGCACCGGATCCGGTCCCGCCCGTAGCGGGTGGCCACGTGCCGGGCCAGCTGCTCGAGTGCGGCCTTGGACACCCCGTAGGCGACCCGGCGGTGCTCGCCGATGGAGGCGGATCCGGACGAGATGAAGACGATCGCACCCCCGCCTCGGGCCCGCATCCGCGGGATGACCTCCCGGACGAGGTGCAGACCGCCGGTCGCGTTGGTAGCCAGTACCCGCTCCCAGGTCCCGAGGTCCACGTCCTCGGCACCGAGGTCGGTCCGGAAGTCGGTCCAGGCGGCGTTGTGGTCGAGGAGGTCGACGCCCCCGAGGCGCGCCGCGACGGCGTCGACCATGGCGGAGACCGCCGAGGGATCGGACACGTCACAGCTGAGCCCGACGGCGTCGTGGCCGGCCTGGCCGAGCTCGGCCGCCACCGACGCGGCTCCGTCGCCGTTCCGGTCGGTCACGGCCACCCGGGCGCCGAGCTCCGCCAGGTGGCGGGCGGTGGCGGCACCGATGCCGCGTGCCGCGCCGGTCACGATCGCCACCTTTCCTTCCAGGGGTGCGACGGTCGATCGTGCCATCAGGTCGGAGCGGCCCGATCCGCGGACCGGGGTCCCCCGGCCCGGGCATCGACGTCAGGTGCACCCATGGGTGCACGGTAGCCAACGCTGGGGAAGGACGCCGGTTCTTGTACTGTGCCCCTACGGCGGTGCGACGACATTGCGGGCACCGGCGAAGACGAGAGGACGGCGATGACAGACCGACTCGAGGCACTCCGCAAATCCGTCGAACGGCTGCACGTCGTGGTTGACGGGCTCGACGCCGACCGTCTCCGTGCCTCGGCCTACCCGACCGAGTGGACGGTCGCCGATGTCCTGTCCCATCTGGGGTCCGGTGCCGTGATCCTCCGTCGGCGGCTCGACGACACCCTGGCCGGGGTGGACACGCCGGCCGACGCGGCCCAGGCCGTGTGGGACGTGTGGAACGGCAAGTCGCCGGAGGCCCAGGCCGCCGATGCCCTGATCTCGGATCGGGACCTGCTCGACCGTCTCCTCGGGCTCACCGACGCCGAGCGGGACGGGTTCCGCTTCGCCATGGGACCGATGACGTTCGACCTGGAAGGCTTCGTGGGACTGCGACTGAACGAGCACGCGCTGCACCTGTGGGACATCGAGGTCGCCTTCGATCCGGCGGCGACCGTCATGCCGGATGCGGTCGCCTGCATCGTCGACAACCTGCAGATGTTCGCCCGGTTCACCGGGAAGCCGCTCGACGAGGCCCGGACGCTGACGGTGGAGACGACCGATCCCGAGCGGACCGTCATCGTCACGCTGGGACCCGACGAGGTGGCGCTGTCCGCCGCCGGTCCCGTGGACGCGCCCGACCTGCGACTGCCCGCCGAGGCGTTGGTCCGCCTGGTCTATGGACGGCTCGACCCCGGGCACACCCCGCCGACCACCGGACCGGCCGATCTGGACGAGCTCCGGCGGGTCTTTCCCGGCGCGTGACCCGCCGGCGGGTGCGCCTGTGCGTCAGCCGGCCACCAGGGACGGTCGGGAGACCGCGAACATCGCCAGGCACCCGAGCACGGTGACCAATGTCCACGACCATGCGGCCCGTGGCTTGGACCGCACGGTGGTGCCCACCACCATGGCGGCCGCACCGAGGGAGGCGGCCAGCAGGGCCGTCTGCGCCGCCCTGTCACTGCCGCCCAGCAGCCAGACGGTGACGGCGCAGGACGTGAGCAGGACCACCCCGGTGAGGAGAGCGGCCCGGGCGGTCATGCGCTGGGGGAGCCCGGCGATCCCGGACCGGGCGTCGTCCTCACGGTCGGCCAGGGTGTTGACGAAGTGGGCGCCGACACCCAACAGGGCGGTGGCCAGCATGATCTCCGGTCGGGGCCAGGGATGGGTGGCCAGTCCCAAGGTCACGAAGGCCGGGAGGAGCCCGAACGAGACGGCATAGGGGAGCGGACTGGCCAGGGTGGCCTTCAGACCCAGGTTGTAGGCCCAGGCCGATCCGATGGCCACCAGGTGCACGGCGGCGGCCCGCCACCCGGACAGCAGCGACAGGGGGACGGCCGCCACCAGTGCGCTGCACGCCGCCAGCCGGAGGGTGGCGACGCTCACCGCGCCGGTCACGACGGGCTTGTCCGCCCGGCCCACGGCGGTGTCGCGGTCGGCGTCGAACCAGTCGTTGCTCCAGCCGGTCGAGAGCTGCCCGGCCAGAACCGCCAGTGCGACCACCACACAACCCCGCGTCCCGCGGCCGGCCAGGGCGGCAAGGGCGGTGGTCATGGCCGTCACCGCCAGCGTCGGCTGGAGGTGGCAGGCCCGCACGAGGCCGAGCAACCGTCGTCGGTCGTCCGCCGTCTGCGTGGGGCGTTCGAGGGCCACGGGCCACCCTACGCCCGGACGAACCGGTGGGCCGTGCCCGGCGTTACCGCCTCGGAAGCCTCTGCGCCCCGGCGTTGAGCAGCGTTCCGTCGGGCTCGGCCCGGACGAAGAGCTTCTCGATCTCGGTGGCGATCACCGGGCGGGAGAACAGGAAGCCCTGCCCGTGCTGGCACCGCTCGCTCCGGAGCCCCTCGATCTGGCTCGGCTGCTCGATGCCCTCGGCCAGGGTGACGAGTCCGAGGGTGTGACCCAGCTCGACGAGGGTGTGGATCAGCGCCGCCGCATCGGGGGAGCCGCTCATCTCCGAGACGAACGTCCGGTCGATCTTCAGCACGTCCACCGGGAACTGTCGGAGGTAGGCCAGCGACGAGTACCCGGTCCCGAAGTCGTCGATGGCGAGCATCACGCCGAGGTCCTTCAGCCGGTGGAGGCGGCTGACGGTGGCGTTGGCGTCCTTCATGAGGACGGACTCGGTGATCTCGATGATGAGCGAGCTCGGGGCGAGGCCGTACGTGTCGAGCGCGTTGCGGACGTCACCGACGAACTCGTTCGAGTCGAGCTGGCGCATCGAGACGTTGACCGACATGGTGAGGTCCTGTCCGACCGAGTGCCAGACCGCGAGCTGTCGGCACGCTTCGTCCAGTACCCACCGGCCCACATCGACGATGTCGCCGGCATCCTCGAGCGCGTGGATGAACCGATCCGGGGTGAGGATCCCCTTGGACGGGTGCTGCCACCGGATGAGGGCCTCGACGCCGCGCATCTGCAGCTTCTCGAGGTCGAAGATGGGCTGGTACAGGAGGCGGAACTCCCCGGCGGACAGAGCCGAGTCGAGCTCGGTCCGCAAGGTGAGCCGGTCGCTGGCCGCCACGTGCATGGCCTCTTGGAAGACGACGGACTGGTCGCGTCCCGACGCCTTGGCCCGGTAGAGCGCGATGTCCGCGTCGCGCAGCAGGTCCTGTCCGGTCTGACGGTCCCCGACGGCGATGCCGATGCTGGCCGACACGGTGATCGGGAGGCTCTCGAATCCCTCGACGAAGAAGGGGGGGCGCAGGACCTGGCGGATCCGGTCGGCGATCGCCTTCGGACCGTCGGCCAGGGACATGCCCTCGGCCAGGATCACGAACTCGTCACCCCCGAGCCGGCCGACGGTGTCGCTCGATCGCAGGAGGCCGACCAGTCGACTGGCGACGGACTGGAGGAGGCGGTCCCCCGCCTCGTGCCCGAGCGAGTCGTTGGCGTCCTTGAAGTTGTCGAGGTCGACGAAGAGTGCGGCCACCGGCTGGCCGTCACGTCGGGCCCGGACCAGCATCCGGTCGGCCCGGTCGAGGATGAGCTGGCGATTGGCCAGCCCGGTCAGCGGGTCGTGGAGTGCACGGTGGGAGAGGAGGTCCTCGAATTTCTTCCGTTCGGTCACGTCCCTGACGTTGGCGACGTAGCCGCCGACCGCCTGACGTTCGATCTGGTTGGACACCACGGCCTCGACGTCCCGTGGGGTGCCGTCCTCGCGGATCATCCGGAACTCGAGCACGGCGGTGTCCGACGAGGCCTGGAACTCGGGACCGAATTGCATCTGCACCATGGGGGCGTCGTCAGGGTGGACGTGGCTGGTGGCTCTGCTGCCGACGAGCTCGGCGGGCTCGTAGCCGAGGAGGTCCGCCACAGCCGGGGAGAGGTAGCGGAACAAGCCGTCCGGGCCGATGATCATCGTGACGTCGGACGAGTTCTGGATCAGTGAGCGGAAGCGGTCCTCGCTCAGTCGGACGGCGGCCTCCGCCCCCTCCTTCTGCTCGATGAGGGCTCCGGCCATGCGGATCACGAAGACGAGCACGAACACGCCCATGAGGGTGATCGCCGAGGCCCGGGCGAACGAGAGGGTGCACGGTAGCCAGCCCAACCAGATGAGGAGGTCGCCCGACCCCATGGCCACCAGGCTCCACAGTGCCACCGGTCGCCACGCCCACGAACCGCTTTGGGCGATGACCTCGAGCGCCACGAAGGCGTACGCCCCCCACAGGACCGGACCCCAGCCGGTCAGGTAGATCGCGGCGGTGACCGAGGCGATCTTGATGACGAGCTGGACGTGGAACGAGAGCGGTGAGGGATGCGTCGAGTGGAGGTGGTCCGCGGCCAGGTTGGTGACGGGAATGGCAATGAAGACGCCGAGCCAGATCCAGGCCGATTCGTGCACGACGTAGTGGAAGCGCATGAGGAGCAGGACCGCGACGAAGGCGATCGGTCCGATGAGGTAGCCGAGGCTCGTCGGGTTCAGGTGCTTCCGCGACGGGGTCGCCGGAGAGGGCTCCGGTGCCGGATCCAGTTCGCCATGTTGTCGAAAGCCTGCCTGACCGGGCATCTTTCCTCCGTCGCGCCGTTCCACGATCCCGTGGTGTCTGTTTCTCGGCGCGAACAGACGAGAACTTGAACCGTTGAGCAGGGACAACGGGTGTGCGTCGTCCCCGAGCACGGTTATGGCTCCGGGAGGATCCCCCGGACGTACGCCGCCTGGCCCGCGTGCTGCAGATCGTCGGCGATCACGCTCACCAGCCGGACGCCGGCGGTCACCGGCGGGTCCCAGTTCCGGTCCACCACCCTGTCCAGATCGGCGTCGGTCAGCGACGGGAGGTAGGCGACGGTGGCCCGGTGCACCTCCTCGAAGTAGCCGAGCAACGTAGCGGCCTCGCCCGTCACCATCGCCACCGTGGCGGCATCGTGTCCGTAGCCGGTGTCCGACGGATCCAAGGGGAGCGAGAACCGCCCGACCCAACCGCCCGCCGTCCACACCTGCTCGGCGCCGCGCAACGCGGCCACGTGGTCGTCCTGGATCCGGGTGAGGTGCCAGACCAACCACGCGATGGAGTTGGACTCCTCGTCGGGCCGGTAGGCGAGCTCGGCTGCGGAGAGCCCGTTGACCGCGGGGTGCACGGTGTCGCGGATCCGTTCGAACGCGTCCAGCAGTATGTCGGCGCTGTTCATCGATGACCTCCTCGGTCGTTCGTCGACCAGTCTCGCCGATACGCCGCCGGGCGTCGTCAGGCAGCCGCCGAAGCGGGCACCGAGCTCGACATCGCGTCGCGCGACTCGTGGCCGGTGTCCAAGGCGGCCCCCAGGACCTCGTCGACGTGGGCGGCCAGGACGAACGTCATCTGACCGCGCACCGACTCGGGCACGTCGTCGAGGTCGGGCCCGTTCCGCTCCGGGAGAATCACCGTGGTGAGCCCGGCCCGGTGGGCGGCGAGCACCTTCTGGCGGACCCCGCCGATGGGCAGCACCCGCCCCTGGAGGGTGACCTCACCCGTCATGCCGATGCCGGGTGCGACCGGGCGGTCGGTCAGGAGGCTGACCAGCGCCGTCGTCAGGGTGACGCCCGCCGAGGGACCGTCCTTGGGAACCGCGCCCGCGGGCACGTGGACGTGGAGTCGCTTGCCGGCGAAGGCCTCGGGACCGATGCCCAGTGCGCCGGCGTGCGAGCGCACGTAGGACAGGGCGATCTCCGCGGACTCCTTCATGACGTCACCCAGCTGGCCGGTGATGGTCAGTCCCTCGACGCCGTCCATCATGGTGACCTCGACGGAGAGGACGTCGCCTCCGGCTCCGGTCACAGCCAGGCCGGTGGCCACACCGGGTACCAGCGCGTGCTCCGCCGACTCGAGGTGGAACCGGGGTCGACCGAGCCATTCGGGAACGTCGGCCGCGTCGATGACCAGAGGCGGCCCGTCCTCTTCTGCGGCCGCGACCTTTCCGGCGACCTTCCGGAGAAGCTTGCCCAGCTCGCGCTCGAGCGACCGCACCCCGGCCTCACGGGTGTAGTCGGCCACGATGCGCTGCAGAGCGCCGTCGGTCACGACCACCTCCCCCTCGGCCAGTGCTGATCGGGCCCGTTGACGGGCCACCAGGTGGTTCCGGGCGATGGCCACCTTCTCGTCTTCGGTGTAGCCGTCGAGTCGGATGATCTCCATCCTGTCGAGGAGCGGTCCCGGGACCGTGTCGATCACGTTCGCGGTGGCGAGGAACAGGACCTTGGACAGGTCGAGCTCGACTTCGAGGTAGTGGTCGCGGAACGTGTGGTTCTGGGCCGGGTCGAGGACCTCGAGGAGTGCCGACGCGGGGTCGCCGCGGAAGTCGGTGCCGAGCTTGTCGACCTCGTCGAGCAGGACGACCGGATTCATGGTGCCGGCCTCGCGCAGGGCGCGCACCATCCGTCCGGGCTGGGCCCCGACATAGGTGCGGCGGTGCCCGCGGATCTCTGCCTCGTCCCGCACGCCGCCCAGCGCCACCCGGACGAACGATCGTCCCAGCGCCCGGGCCACCGACTCGCCCAGCGACGTCTTGCCCACGCCGGGAGGCCCGACCAGGGCCAGGATGGCGCCGGCCCCCCGACCGCCCACCGGGGCCAGGCCCCGGTCGACCTGGAGCTTCCGGACGGCCAGGTGCTCGAGGATCCGCTCCTTCACGTCCTGGAGGCCGTCGTGGTCCTCGTCGAGGATGCGGGTGGCCTCTTCCAGGTCGATGCGGTCATCGGACTCGACGCCCCAGGGGAGCTCGAGGACGGTGTCCAGCCACGTGCGGATCCAGCCGTGTTCGGGATTCTGCTCCGGCGTGCGTTCGAGCTTGCCGACCTCACGGTCCACCGCCGCCGCCACCTGTTCGGGGAGGTCCGCGGCCGCGGCGCGGGCGCGGTAGTCGTCCGGCCCCACCTCGTCATCCCCGGCTTCGCCCAGCTCCTTGCGGATGGCGTCGAGTTGCCTTCTGAGCAGGAACTCGCGCTGGGTCTTCTCCATGCCCTCCTCCACGTCGGTCTTGATGCGCTCCCGCAGCGTGATGTCGGCCAGGACCTCACGGGCCCAACCGAGCACCAGTCGCAGGCGCTCGACGACGTCGACGGTCTCAAGCACGGACACCTTCTGATCCAGCGAGAGGTCGGGCGAGTACCCGGCCAGGTCGGCGACTCGCCCGGGCTCGGCTGCGTCGGGCAGCCGCTCCGCCAGTCGGCCCGCGCCCCGGGAGACGAGGATGTTCTCGAGGACGGCGCGGTACTCCCGGGCCAGCTCGACAGCGGTCTCCGACGCTTCGGTGTCGTTGTTGGCGATCAGCTCGACTTCGACCCACAGGGCACGACCGGTGCCGGGCACGGCTGTCCCGAGGCGCGCCCGCTCGACGCCCCGCACGACCACGGCGGCCATCCCACCCGGGAGCTGTCCCCGTTCGGTCACCTCCGCGATGGCGCCGACGGACGAGTAGCGCCCGTCGATGAAGGGCACGATGACCAGCGTGCCGTCGGCCGCCTCGGCCGCCTCGACCGCGGCGATGGCCTCCTCGGACTCGAGGGCCATGGTGAAGACCATGCCCGGGAGGAGTACGCCCGAGGTGAGGGGCAGAAGGGGCAGGTTCTCGTGTGGTGTGGTCATCGGTCCTCCGGGATCTACAGCGGTAGCAACGTTCCAACACCACGCCAGGAGAATCATTCCCCGGTCAGAAGCCGGTGGTCCGGGCGGTCGACGTCGGTCCGGACCCCGGTAAACTGGGGCCGGAGGGTGTTCGTGTCCCAGTTCATGTCCAGTACCTGTTCGCATCTCGACTCGGTGTCGGACGTCACCCCTTCGGGGGTGGGCTGCGAGGAGTGCCTCCGTTCCGGTGGACGGTGGGTCCACCTCCGGATGTGCATGAGCTGTGGCCACATCGGCTGTTGCGACAGTTCCCCCGGTCGCCATGCCACCGGGCACTGGAATGCCCAGCCCCACCATCCGCTGATCCGCTCCTTCGAGCCGGACGAGGACTGGTGGTGGTGCTACGTCGACCAGGCCGCCTTCGACGTGGACGGTGCACCTCCGTCACCGTCCCACCCCTGACGCCACCGGGTGCGGCTCAACCGTGCTGCCACACCCGGCTGGACAGGTTCGAGATGCCCCTCAGGGCGACCCGGTCGAGTCTGTCGAGGTCATCGCCGTCCAGCTGCCAGCCGAGGGCCCCGGCGTTCTCCTCGGCCTGATGCCGGTTCTTCGCACCGGGAATGGGGACGGCGCCCTTGGCGGTCACCCAGTTGAGCGCCACCTGGCTGGGCAGCTTCCCCCCGTGCCCGTCGCCGATCCGACGGAGCTCGGCGACGATGCTGTCGACCACCTCCATCGGGTGGTTCGAGAAGTTCCTCTTTCCTGGCGGAGGGTGGTCGGCCGAGTACTTGCCGGTGAGCCGGCCCTGCCCGATCGGTGAGTAGGCCAACGGGACCACGCCGAGATCAGCGCACGCGGCCAGCAGTCCGGTCGTCTCGGGGGATCGTCGGAGCAACGAGAACTCGATCTGATTGGTGGCGAGGCGCAGGCCACGGCGGTCCAGTGCAGCGGCGATCGACCGGGTCTCCTTGACGGAGTAGTTCGATACCCCCACCGCCTTCACCAGTCCCTCGCCGTGGGCGGCGGCGAGCGCGTCGGCGATCGCATCGTGTGAGCGCAGGCTGATCGGACCGTGGATCTGGTAGAGGTCGACGGCAGGAAGGCCGAGTCTGCCCAACGATGCCCGCAGGGACGTCAGGAGTGCGCCGCGGACGTTCAGCTTCCACGGTGACGGCATGAACTTGGTGGCCACGACGGCAGATGCGGCCCGGGCGGCATCGCCGGCCAGGAGGCTGCCGATGATCCGCTCGCTCTCCCCGCGCCCGTAGACCTCGGCCGTGTCGAAGAACGTGACGCCGGCATCGATCGACGCGTCCCACGCCTCGCGGATCGACTCCCGGGTGAGGTCCGTGTCGTAGCCACCCATGCCCCAGGTGGACTGGTCGCCCCAGGCCCAGGTGCCGACGCCGATCAAGGGAATGGTGACGTCGGATCCCGCCAGGGTGAAGCCGTCGGGGCTCATGGACGTAACGTACCCGGCGCGGCGGTCCGGGCGCAGGGTCGCCCGCCCGAGTGGCCCGTGCCGGCGCGAGACTGGGGCCATGGGAACCGACTCCGCACGTGCCGCACTGGCCGACTGGCGCAGTGCCTATCCGTCCGATCCGTTCACCGCGGACCACCGCTTGCGGGCGTTGCTGGCCCGCGCCCTGCCGGAAGGTCGCCTCCACGACCTCGAGAAGCGGGCCTCGTCCTTCGCCCTCGAGATGACCCGGGTGATCGGACCCGCGGCCGCACGCTACGAACAGCGCCGGCACCTGCCCGAGCTGTCCCGATGGGACTCGATCGGGCGCCGGACGGAGTCGATCGAGTTCGACCCGTCCTACGACGTCGCCGGGGCCGCCGTGTGGGCGAGCGGACTGGTGGCATCGTCCGGCGTCCCCGGCACGGCATACGAGCAGGCCACACTGCTCTATCTGCTGTCGGCGGAAGGCGAGGCCGGTCACGCCTGCCCGGCGACGTGCACCATCGGCCTGGCCCGTGCCCTGCGGCGGGCCGCCGCGCCGGGGGTGCGGGACCGCTTCCTGCCCGCGCTCGTCGACACGGACTACGCCGCTGCCTCCCGTGGCTCGCAGTTCCTCACCGAGGTCCAGGGCGGATCCGATGTCGGTGCGAACGTCTGCCTGGCCGTCCCGACCGGTGACGGCGAGACCTACCGGATCTCCGGGGAGAAGTGGTTCTGCTCGGTGGCCGACGCAGGTCAGTTCTTCCTCACGGCCCGGATCGACGGAGCCCCGGGCGGCACGCGGGGACTGGGAAGCTTCGTCGTCCCGCGGGAGGTGGACGGTCGACCGAACGGCTTCTCGCTCCGTCGTCTGAAGGACAAGCTCGGCACGCGTGGGCTCGCCTCGGGCGAGATCGACTTCGACGGAGCCCTGGCCTGGCCGATCGGCCCCGTCGAGCACGGCTTCCGTACGGCGGTCGGGATCGTCCTCAACACCAGTCGGTGGATGACCGCGGTCGGTGACGCCGGGATGATGCGCCGTGCCTGTGTCGAGGCATCGTCCTACGCCCGGCACCGCGAGGCGTTCGGCCGTGCCATCGGTGGGTTCCCGGCGGTGCGGCGCACGCTGGCCGACATGGCCGCCGATTCGGCCGGCGCACTCCACCTGGTCTTCGCCCTCACCGGGCTGGAGGACCGCATCGACGCGGCCACCGACAGCGAGGAGGACGTCCTCCTCCACCGATTCCTCGTCAATCTGGCGAAATACCTGGTGTCCTGCCAGACCACCGATGTCGTCCACTCCGCCATCGAGGTGCTCGGGGGGAACGGGGCCATCGAGGAGTTCAGCGTGCTGCCCCGGCTCTACCGGGACGCCATGGTCTACGAGTCGTGGGAAGGCAGCCACAACGTGCTCGTGGCCCAGGTGCTCACCGACCTCGGCCGCCTCCCCATCCTCGACGTGGTGGCCGACTGGCTCCTGCGTGCCGCCGAACAGGCCCCGGACCCCGATCTCTCCGCTCGCCTGGTCGAGGAGCTGGACCGGGCCGTCGAATCGGCACGACGGTGCGTCGACGATCCCGAGCACGGGTCGTGGCACTTCCGCGAGGTGGTCGGGCGGATCGGACTGCTGGCCGAGGCCACCCTTCTGGCCGAGGCCGGTGAGGTGCAGCTGGCGTGGCACCTGTTGCTGGCCCGGGTGGCTCGGGACGCGACGGCCGAGGACGACCCCGGGTTCATCAGCCGGGTGGATGCGATCGTGGACGCCATGGGGTGAGCGTCCCGGCGGGCGTCGCTCAGCCCACGGGTGGGGGGCCGATCAGCGCCGACCGGTCCAGATCGGCGACATCGGTCACGCCGCACAGTGCCAGCGCGACGGTGAGCTCGGACCGCATGATGGCCAGCGCATGAGCCACACCGTGCTGACCCGCGGCGGCGACCGACCACGCCCACGGCCTGCCCACCAGGCAGGCGCGGGCACCCAGTGCCAGTGCCTTGGCCACGTCCAGCCCACTGCGGATGCCACCGTCGACGAGCACCTCGAGACGGTCGCCCACGGCGTCGACCACCGGGGCCAGTGCCCGGACCGTCGACGGCGTGCCGTCTAGCTGGCGACCGCCGTGGTTCGACACGACGATCCCGTCGACACCGCGGTCGGCCGCCTGCCGGGCGTCGTCGGGGTCGAGGATCCCCTTGAGGACGAGCTTCCCCGGCCAGCACCGCCGCACCCATGCCACGTCGTCCCACGTGACCGAGGGGTCGAACTGGGAGTTGACCCACTCCGAGAACCCCTCGGGACTCGACGCCCCGGGGACGGCCTTTTCGAGGTTCCCGAACGTGTGCGGTCGGCCCCGGATCCCCACATCGCGTGCCCAGGACGGGTGCACGGCCAGGTCCAGGCCCCGGAGCGCCCGACCCCAGGAGGAGAGCTGACCGGACAGGCCGTTCCGGTTGTCCCGGTAGCGGGAGCCGACGACGGCCAGATCGACGGTCAGGACCAGGACCGGGCAACCGGCATGGGCCGCCCGTTCCATCAGGTCCTCGGAGTACGACCGGTTCCGCATGACGTACAGCTGGAACCACACGGGGTGCGCGGTGGCGGAGGACACCTCCTCGATGCTGCAGATCGACACCGTCGACTCGCAGAAGACCACCCCGGCCCCTTCGGCGGCCCGTGCCGCCTGGACCTCGGCCCGGGTGGCGAACATCCCACCCAGGCCCACCGGCCCGAGCACGACCGGCATGGCGAGCTCCTGGCCCAGCACCGTGGTCGAGAGCGTGAGGTCGGACACGTCGCGCATCACGCGCTGGCGGAGCAGCACCGATGTCAGGTCGGCGACGTTGGCGGCGAGGGTCGACTCGGCGAAGGCCCCGCCGTCGAGGTAGTCGAACAGCTGGCGGGGGAGCTTGCGCCGTGCGAGCTCCCGGTAGTCGCCCACCGAGCCCGGTGCCACGCCCAGCGGTCGATCGGGCAGGAACCTGGACACGGATCGAGACTCTAGCTAGCGGGCACCCGGTGGGCCGAGGTGGCCGCGGGCCCGGCGGAGCCGGTAGGGAACAGGGCTTCGAGCACCTCGGCCCGGATCGGGGACCGATCTGTCCCCGTCCGGTGGCTGTTGACGGGTAAGTCCTGGTGGTGCATAATCTTGAGTAAACCTACCGTTAAACAAGAGATTACCGAGGTGCCGTGACTCCTTTGCAAGCCGCCGACCTGAGCGTCGTCCACGGTGCCCGACCGTCCTACGCGCGGCCGACCTTCGAGGGCCACACCGATCATGGGCCGCCCGCCATCGGCGGGGGAGCATTCCTCCTCCGCTCGCCGGGCCTGGTCATGGTGGCCAACGTGTCCATCCTGGAGGGGTATCGGTGGCTCGGATTCATCTCCTCGTCGAGTGGCTCCGGCCCGACCGGGTTCACGTCGAGCCGGCTGGTGACCGTCGTACTGGCCGGCCTCCTCCTCACCGCCGCCGTGGTCCTGACGAGGCCCGGGCCCGGATCGAGGCGGACCACGGGTCCCTCGGCCGTGGTCGCCGCCGGCGTGGTCGTGGCCGTCACCTCCTGTCTGGTGCTCGTGGGCACAGGCACCCACGCGGGAACCGCGCTGGGGATCTCCGATCTGGCCCTGGCCGTGGCCGCGATCTCCACCGTGGTGTCCGACGGCATCGGGCGTCGTCGGTGGCCGGCAGGCCGTTCTGGTCGGGCCGGGCTGCTCCACCCGCACTGAGCGAGCCCGGCGGCGCTCGCTCCGGATCGGAACCGGTGACGGTGACCGACCAGGAGGCGGGGGGCATCACCGCAGGCGAGGCCGAGTGTGAGGCCCGGAGGACCGAATTGCTCGGCTGACCGCCGTGCGGCGGAGGTTACGATCGGTCATGGACACGCCGTTCGCCGCGACGACTCGGACGTCACCTTCGGCCACACGTGCCGGCCGGTACCTCGGGAGGATCGACGAATCGTGGAACCTGAACCCGCTGCCCCAGGGCGGTGTGGTCACGGCTCTGGCCGCCCGGGCCATGTCGGCCGAGCTGGCCGGGGGCGGGCACGGGCTGCGGTCCCTCCATACGACCTTCGTCGCTCCCGTCGCCCATGGTCCGGTGGAGGTCGACGTCGAGATCCTGCGTCGTGGCCGGTCGATGTCCCATGCGCGGGCGGAAGTGCGCAATCCCGGGTCCGCCCACGGCCACGTGACCACTGCGGTGTTCGGCTCGCCCAGGCGGGGCTTCGAGTTCACCGACCTCGATCCGCCGTCCGGGTTCGTCCCCCTGAGCGAAGCCCGCTCCTTCCGCGGACCTCTGCCGGCGGGAGTCGAGGGGTTCGCGCCCAACCCGTTCTGGGACAGCCGCATGGAGGGAAGGGCCGCACTCGGCCATGCGCCGTGGGACGACTACGTGCCGGACCGGGCCGAGCACGCGAGCTGGTACCGGCTGGACGATCCTCCGCTCACCGACGCCGGGACCCTCGACCCACTGGCCCTGATCGTCTGTGCCGACACCATGCCGGGCGCGGTGGCCGAGAAGATCGGCCCCGGTGAGCGCCGGGGCTGGTTCGGCCCGAGCGTGGACCTCACCTTCCACCTGCTCGACGAGTGTCGATCGGAGTGGGTCCTCGCCCACAACCGGGCCCGCCACGCCGGGGACGGATACGCGTCCGTGGACATGGCCCTGTGGGACCTCGGCACCACCGGAACCGATCCGGCCCGCCTGGTCGCCTATGCCACGCAGCTGTGTTTCTTCAGCTTCGCCACCTGAGGCGCCGGAGGCACAGGGATCGGGTCGCCGGCAGCCAGGTCGACGGGCGACGTCGAGGTGTCGCGGGTGCGGGAACTTCCGGGGTCGGTCCGGACGAGGGTCCTCGGATCCCTCGTCGACGGCTCAACGTGGAGCGGGGGAGGGGAACGTGAACGTCTCGTCGGTCCGATCGTGCGCCGATCTCGCGGTGTGGGCCAGGAGGGTCTCGATCATCGCCGCCTCGACCGGCTTGGAGAACATGAAACCCTGCCCGCTGTGGCACTGGTGGCCCCGGAGGCTCTCGAGCTGATCCTCGTGCTCGATCCCCTCGGCAAGGGTGACGAGACCGAGGGCCCGGCCCAGCTCGACCATGGTGTGGATCAGGGCGACCGAATCGGGCGTCCCGTCCATGCCGGCGATGAACGACCGGTCGATCTTCAGCACGTCCACCGGGAACTGTCGGAGATAGGCCAACGAGGAGTAGCCGGTCCCGAAATCGTCGATGGCGATCTTGACGCCCAGTTCCTTCAGGCAGTGCAGCCGGGAGACGGTGGAATTGGCGTCCTTCATCAACGCGGTCTCGGTGACCTCGACCACCAGCGTCCGGGGGTCGAGATCGTGGGTGGCCAGGGCCCGGCGGACATCGTCGACGAAGGAGTCGCACTCGAGCTGGCGCATGGAGACATTCACCGACATCGTCGGGTCGTATCCCTGGTCGTGCCAGCGGGCTGACTGTGCACAGGCGGTGTCCAGCACCCAGCGCCCGACGTCCACGATCAATCCGCAGTCCTCGAGCAGGGGAACGAAGTCGTTCGGTGCGATGACGCCGCGGGTGGGATGCTGCCATCTGAGGAGGGCCTCGACGCCCCGGATCGTGGTGCTCTCGAGGTCGACGATCGGCTGGTAGAGCAGGAAGAACTGGCCGTCGGCCAGTGCCGTGTCGAGATCTGATCTCAGCTCCATGCGGCCGGCGATGGCGACCTGCATCGCCGGCTCGAACAGCACGGCCTGGTCCCGGCCGGCCCCCTTGGACCGGTAGAGGGCGATGTCGGCGTCCCGCAGGAGCTCCTGGGCCGAATCCCGGTCCCCGACGGCGATGCCGATGCTGGCGGTGACGGTGACGGGAAACTCGGCAAAGCCCTCGATGGAGAACGGGGCGCGGAGCACCTGGCGGATGCGGTCGGCCACGGCGACTGGTCCGCCCTCGAGCGTCACCCCGTCGGTCAGGATGACGAATTCGTCTCCACCGAGTCTTCCCACGGTGTCACTGGCACGGAGGATCGACTCCAGGCGGCCGCCGACCGCCTGGAGGAGGCGGTCCCCTGCTTCGTGGCCGAACGAATCGTTGGTGTCCTTGAAGTTGTCGAGGTCGATGAAGTAGGCGGCGACGGGCTGGAGCGATCGACGGGCTCGACTGAGCATCTGGTCGGCCCGGTCGAGGATGAGTTGGCGATTGGCCAGGCCGGTGAGTGGATCGTGGAGCGCTCGGTGGGCGAGGATCGCCTCGAACTCCTTGCGCTCGGTGATGTCGCGGATGTGGGCGACATACCCGGCGATCGACGGCCGGGCCACCTGATTGGTCACCACCGCCTCGACGTCACACCACGTAGCGTCCTTGCGCACCATGCGGAACTGCAGGAGGGCGGTATCCGGTGTCGCCTGGAAGGAGGCGCCGAGTCGGGTACGCACCCGGTCCCGGTCGTCCGGATGGATGAGGTCGGTCGCCATCATCCCGACCAGTTCGTCGGGACGGAACCCGAGGAGTGTCTCTGCGGCCGGGCTCACCAATGTGCAGATGCCGACTTCGTCCATCACGAGGGTGATGTCGGAGGAATCCTGAATGAGCGATCGGAACCGGTCCTCGCTCAGCCGCATCTTCTCCTCGGCATCCTCCTTCTTGCGCATCGTCACGCCGGCCATCCAGACGACGAACACCAGGACGAACGCGCCCATGATGGCGAGCGAGTTCGCCTCCGACAGGGACAGCCGGGAGGGCATCCATCCCTGCCCGATGAGGAACTGTCCGACTCCGATCCCGACCAGACTCCACAGCGCGGTGATCCTCCACACACGCGAGCCTCCACGCGAGACATTCTCGAGTGCCAGGAATGCGAAGGCCCCCCAGAGGACCGGCCCCCAACCGGTGAGGTAGATCACACCGGTCACGGCGGCTGCCTGTATCGAGATGCGCAGGTGCATGGTGACCCGGGAGGGATGGAGCGTGTAGATCATGTCGACGATGAGGCTCGATGCCGGAACGGCGACGAACACGGCGACCCAGAGCCACGCAGGCTCCCGGACGATGTCCCCCCAGTGCATGAGGAGGAGGATGGCCACCAGGGCGATCGGCCCGATGAGATAGGCGAGATACGTCGGCCCGAACCGCTGGAGGACGCCCGCGACGCCATGCCGTCCGTCGTCGCCCTGGTTCTGCTCGCGCGAGTCAGGCACTGGTGAGGGTGTTGCTGGCGTCATGGTGGTTCGGTTCCTCGGTCCGTCACTAGAGGGTTCCCCAGACCATCGACGGATGGGCCGCCCACCTTGAGGTTCGACCCGGGCGGTCCCTTCAGTCCGGAGTGAACCAGAAGAGATTGACGACCTGGGCCACACACACCGGGCGGGTGCCGCCGTCCTTCTCGAATTCGAGGTCGGTGACGACCCGCACCCCACCCTCGTCCACCGGCTCGGCCGAGGCGATAGTGGCACGGAGCCGCACGGTGCTGTTCACCGGTACGGGCTCCAGGTGACGGACCCTGTTGCTCCCGCAGTCGGCGCCACCCACCACGCCCACCAATTCCCACAGGTCGCCGAGGAGCAGTGTCGTCATCGCCAGGACCTGGCCGCCGAATGCGA
The DNA here is from genome assembly GCA_050014755.1 of Acidimicrobiales bacterium. GTDB lineage: Bacteria > Actinomycetota > Acidimicrobiia > Acidimicrobiales > RAAP-2 > Bog-756. The sequence continues at coordinate 31,109 of JBEKCS010000020.1, read as the reverse complement.
TGGTGACTCCCATCGGCGTTCGGGCCGCCCATTCGGGGTCGGTGTGGTTGGCAGCCGGATTGCCGACGGCGTCCGCGAACCGGTCGATGTGGTCCTGGGTGATGACGTGCCAGTCGCTCGGTCCCATCGGCTCGCCGACGAGGTCGACCATGTCCTGAACGGAGGCGACCACCCGCTTCGGCCGCGCGGGCTCCCCGGTGCTCATCGGGCGGTCACCCAGCCCGTCGGCGATTGGTGGGGTTCGTCGTGAACGGGTAATCGGAAGAGCATCGTGGCCATCGTCCGCCGGTCGGGGAACAGTCCGAGCAGGTGGCGGTTGTCCGGATCGGAACAGGTGTCGAACCACTGAGCGTCGGTTTCGTGGTCGAACTGCTCCATGGCCCCCAGGAACACCTCGATTCCAGGGCCGAACCTGGCCAGGCTCTCGTCGTAGGCGGTGCGGATGGCAAAGACGCCGTCGCCGGCCCGCAGGCAGCAGATCATGGCGACCGGCCCGCCGTCGCACTCGAGCGAGACGAACCACAGGCGGCCCTTGTCGATGTGGCGGCGGCACACGTCGTCGAAGAAGGTGGCCGATCCAGTCTGGCGCCGGAGCGCACGGCCACCCGGCTCGTGGCCCTTCCATCCCGAAGCCTCCAGACGCAAGAACGCGTCGATGGCGGCGGTGTCGGTACGCGTGCGGAGCGTCGAGGTCGTTCCGAAGGCGGCGTCGAGTCCCTGGCGGTGCTGGCGAATCGTGCGGCGTCGGTTCTTCCCGACAGCCCGGAGCCAGTAGGAATCCTCATGGTCGGGGGGTCGGCGGAGGAACCCGCGCTCCCATCGGTCGAATTCGATGAGGGGATGGCCGGCGCGGACGGCCGCCTCCCTCAGCAATGGGGCGGTCGGGCCGTCCGTACAAACCCACTCCATGATGACCAGACCTGCCCCGCACCCCTCTGCCATCCACCGGATCTGGCTCATGATGCATGTCAGTGCGTCCACCGCCTGATCGGCGGTGACGAGCGGGGTTCCGAGCGCGATGGCGGTGGGCGTCACCCGCGTCACCAAGGTGGAGTGGGTGCGTCCACCTCCCACCTCGTCCTCTTCAAACGCACTCTGGGCGATGGGAACGCACGCGTGGACGGCGCCGTCGTGCTCGGCCAGCACCAGCACGGTCGTCGGAGACTCGTCGAGATGGGCGAGGGCCGGCAGAAGCCAGTCCGGCTCGAAGAAGGGATTGGGTTCGATCGACGCAGCGGCGCATGCGGACCACCCGGCTACATCGGAGCTGGTGAGTTCGGTCGGGGCGACGACCCTGGCCTGCATGTGGCTCATGGTAGGCCAGGGGTCACCAGATTCCCTTGACGACGCGGTCGCTGCCGCACCCCGCGCAGACGTGCTCGTCGAAGACGGTCGGCACCGACGGATCCCCGAGCGGGCGGGGCCGCGTCCTCGTCAACCGATCTGCTGGATGATCAGCGATGCGGAGCTGGGCAACGTGCCTCCGGCGTCAGCAGTGATTGAGAGCGCCATTGACTCCGAACTCGGGTTCTCCACTGCCAGGACAGAATCAGGTGCCGAGACCGTGATGAGGGACTGGCCGACGATCTGCGAGGTTCCGGCCGACCGACCCACGACCGTGTAGGCCAATTCAGTTCCGTTCAGTGACAGTTCCAATTGACCGGGCTCGGTCACGGAGACATCGAACATCACTTCATAGGTGCCGACAGCGGTCAGTGCGAAGGTGGAGGAGGTGATCGGACTGATCGACGATCCGCCGACGGACCCTTCCAGAGGAAACTGGACGTCGCTCCCGGGTGCCACCGTCGCCGAATTGTCCGGAGGCATGAGCGCATAGAACTCGGCGAAGTTGCCGCTGCCCGTCGGTCCGGTCGCCCCTGTCGCTCCCGTCGGTCCGGTGGCTCCCGTCGCCCCGGTCGCCCCGGTCGCCCCGGTCGCACCGGTCGGTCCGATGGGTCCGGTCGCACCGGTCGGTCCCGTTGCCCCCGTCGCACCCGGAGCACCCGCAGGTCCGGTCGCTCCCGTGGGGCCTACGAGTCCGGTGGGGCCCACGGGGCCCGTCGCACCGGTGGCTCCTCGTGCTCCGGTCGGTCCCGTCGCACCCGGAGCACCGGCAGGTCCGGTCGGTCCCGTCACTCCGGACGCTCCCAGGGACGGCACCGCGGTTCCCCCGACCACTGTCGACGACAGAGAAGCGCCTGCCGATTTCGGAGTGCCGTAGAATCGTGCGTCGCCGAACGCGTACACGGCACCGTCTGCACCGATGAGCCAGTAGCCCAGCCCGTCCGGGGTGGCGACGAGCGCGACGATCGGTGCCGTTATCGGCGTGCCGAGCATTCCGCCGTAGTAGCGGGCAGCTCCGAATGCGTAGACGGCTCCCTGTGCCGTCACCAGCCAGTACCCCGACCCTCCCGCCGTCTGCGCTCGAAGTGAGAGCCCGGTGCTGGCGGCAGCCACGCCGGGAACGGTCCCGGCGAGCAGTCCACCCATCACCGCGGCCCCCGCTGCCATCCCCGAGACCCGGTACGACCACCACTGCCGCCGGAGCGCGAGCTGCCGTTTGCGCCGGACGCCCCGATGCACGGAGTGAGTTGCCATTGGCGTTCTCCTGTACTTCCGGATCCCCGTGAAGGGCGCCCTCGTCCAATGTAAGCCCGGAATTCCACCGCGACAAGGGTTGAAAGCCGCAGGATTGTTGCTCAGTTGCGAGAATCCAGGTTCGGCAGTCGATCATTGTCGCGCGCACCACGGGTAGCGCCCGAGGTGTCAGCTGACCGCCCGATCAGGTCACGGCGAGGTAGACGATCCGTCGGGCGGAGCATCGGGATGGTCGACGTAGAAGCCGCGATTCTCCTGGACGCTCTGCGCGATCACCGGCGGGAGATCGGGTAGCGCCAGCAGTTCGTCCGCGATCTCGAGTCCCCGTTCGTAGGCGCCGACATAGAACGAGCAGATCGACTCCTCGTAGGTCATCCTCCAGCGATACACGTCGGCATGCACGAAGAGCCGGTCGCCGCCATACTCCGTTCCGGAGCGATCCGATCCCACGCCACAGTGTTGGCGGGCCAACCGGCATACCTCAGCGCACAGAATCCACTGGCCGGTCGACCGGTAGTGCTGGGCCAGCGTCCACAGGGGCTCGGCACGCCACCGACGCCGTCCCCAGCTGGTCCACAGCACTCCGCAGCCCTCGTCCGCGCGCCCGGCGGCCAAGAGGCAGAGTCCGAGGCGCCACGTGGCGTACCAGGACTCCTCCTCCCAGCCTCCTGCTTCGATGCGCCGGCGATACCAGGTAGCGGCCCGCGCCGACTCGCCCATGTCCTCGTAGGTCCGTGCCAGGTAGAAGAGCGTCCGCTGGTCATCGGGGTCGTCGCGGTGATCGGCACGCAGCAAGGCGAGCTCGCGCTCGAGCTTCGTGGCCCGATTGCCACCGTCGGCATGGTGACGGACGAGGAAGCGTCCGGTGCGGAACGGCACGCTGTCCCGGCCTACCCGAGCCAGGAACTCGTGGGCGCGTCCGTACCATCGCCAGTCGTCATCGGCCCGCACCATCCGGGTGATCCAGTAGCAGAGCGGGTCGAACCGGCACTCGGCTTCGACGGCGTCGCACTCGGGCGGGATGTCGCGTTCGATCGTTCCATCGACGGTCTCGTCGGCATCGAGGGTGAGGAGCCACTGCGAATGTGGGCGGGCGGCGTCGAGGGCGACGTTCCGCGACGGCCCGTAGCCGCGCCACTCGTCGCAGATGATCTGTCCAGGTATGCCGTGGAACAGCTCCTCGGCGAGGGCGACGGTTCCGTCGGTGCTTCCGGTGTCGACGATGGTCCAATGGTCGATCTGCCCTGCGACACTTGCCGCCAGTCGGGGAAGCGTCAGCTCTTCGTTCTTCACGATCATGGCGAGGCCGACTGTCGTCCTCGCCGGGCTCATGATCCGGCGGGATGGTCGGGAGCAAGACGACCGGACAGGGACGGGTCGAGTCGCAGTGCTTCAGCGATCTGCGTATCGCCGTCGGACGTGCGTCCGAGGGTCTTCAGGACGAAGCCCAGGTTCAGGTGGGCATCGGCGTCGCGGGGCTCGATCCGTACCGCCCGCTCGTAGAGCTGGGCAGCCGCCGCCGGTGCGTCAGCTGTCCGGATGACAGCGAGGTTGTAGAGCGCCGGGACGAAGTTCGGATCGATGCCGATCGACCGCTGATAGTCGGCTGCGGCCTCCCCAGGTTGTCCGGCCTGATCGGCGATGACGCCGAGGTCGTACCATGCAAACGTGTTGCGGGGGTCCGCCTTGACCACGGCCAGGAAGTCGGCGACCGCAAGGGCGCGGTCCCCATTCTTTTCGGCGGCGATCGCCGCCATGAACGTGGCATCGGTGCCCGAAGGCTTCGGAGCGGCCGCTGACGAACACGCGGCCACGAAGGTCCCGAAGACGGCGACGACGGCGAGTGCCGCCGGTCTCCAGCGCGGGCGGCTGGGGGTCCGGGGAGGTTCAGGTCGGGCGGTCTCGATCTGGGATCCCTCGTCGGCGGACATATGGCCCCCGTAACGGTGCGTGTTGCCACGATATCTAGTCCGGGTCGGCGGTGTGACCGATCAGTGGTGGGGAGTCAGGGATGCGAGGGTGAAGACGCCGTTCTGGGTGTAGGTGGACGTCCCGAACGGTGTCGCGGTCGTGAGCTTGATCTGTTGTTGCACCCGTAGCGGGAGGCCGGTGCCCGTGCTGAACCACACCTCGGAGCGCTCGGTGCCCTTCTGCGCTCCCGAGTCCGTTCGTAGGCGCAGGAATTGGGCGGCAGTCACGGATGTCCGACCGACCCGGATGGTGTCGAGCCCGATGAACTTGTACGGGCCGGCGCTCGTGGTGGTACCGCTCACGGACGTGTTGGTACCGGTACACCGCGATCGCCACTGCTCACCGGGTGTCGCATCGGCGGGCAGGGCCATGGTGCCAGGAGCGCATTTGAACGAGCTCAGATTGGTGACGTTGACCGGGCCGACGGACCACAGCTGCCAGGTCTGCCCACCGGCCTCCCAGAGGCCGTTCCCATGGCGGCAGTAGTTCCACGTCTGCCAGTGATGGGTGCTGTAGTCGATCCTGAAGAGCCAGCAGTTGGAGCCCTGCAGCGTCACCGTTCCGGGGAGTGAGGGACCTTCGGCCTGGGACAGAGGCGGCAAGGACAGCTGCTCTGATCCCGATCCGGTGTATTGGTAGACCCCTGGCGCAGGTCGAGCCGAGCCCGGGGTGCCGAGTCGGCTGTTTCCCAACCGGCTCTCGGCCTGATACAGGGACACCGGTTTTGCCCGATTCGCGGCCAGGACGAACCCGAGCACCCCGGCCCCAACGATCAGGACCACCGCGCCGAGTACCCACGGCCACCGGCGGCGACGGCGGTGGCGACTGCGGGCCGGCTCTCGAGTCATAGGTCATAGTGTCAGTGAGCCTCCGCCGTGGACCAAGAGCCTTTGGACCATTTCGGTTCGGCGGGATCCGCGGCCGTGATTTGCCCGAAGGCGTGCGCCCGAACGGGGGAACAGTCGCATTCTTCGGCGTGGACGTCGTTGGCGTGGTAGTCGCTTGGAGGATGAAACCGGATCCGAGCCCCCTGTGCTTTCGCGCCCGACCGTTGCCTCGATCGGACCCGGTCCCGCCACTGAGACTTCGTATGCAACGGCCGAGCGCGGGTCATTCGACTACGAGCCGTTCCAAGATTGCTCCAAGGGGCCCCAGTCGGAGATGGGACGTCGCTTGGACCGATTTCGATCTCCGCCGGTTTCTGATATTCCGGGCGCCCGCGAGGTAACGGAGGTCGAAGAGACCGTCTTCGCGAATCCTCTGCGATCAGGGAGATTGATTCACAATCAGGGAGATTGATTAAATGGACAGGTAACATCAGTTCCCGTGCGAATCAGACGTCCTTTGGCGCCTTCCTTTCCGGTCGCACCGTGAACTTCAGACTGCTCGGACCGCTGGAGGTAGAGGGCCCTCTGGGCCAGATCCGACTTGACGGCAAACGGCGCCGATTGTTCCTGCTCCGGCTGCTCACGTCTCCCAACCTCGTACTCTCGGACGACCGGCTGGCCGAGGACGTGTGGGAGGGGCACCCGCCGGAAGGGGTCCTGTCGACTCTGTCGAGCCACGTTTCCCTGATTCGTCAGGCGATCGGGAAGGAAAGGATCCGTCGGAAGTCAGGCGGATATCTCATGGTTGTGGATCTGGCTGAGATCGACGCGACCTGCTTCAGTTCCGAAGTCGACGCGGGGCGTACGGCGTGGGCCTCGGGCGATCGACATGCGGCCCGGGAATTGCTGGCGGGGGCTCTCTCGCGGTGGCGCGGCCCGGCCTTGGCCGACGCCGGCGAGTGCGCATGGGCGATCGGACCTCGAACAAGGTGGGAGGAACTGCGGCGTGCGGCCGAAGAGGAGCTGGGTGAAGTCAGGCTCCAGCTGGGCGAGCATCGGCAACTGGTTCCGATGTTGGAGGATGCCGTGGCAGCGGAGCCGCTCCGTGAACGCAGATGGGCACAACTGATGCTGGCGATGTACCGATCCGGATTGCAGGCCGACGCGCTCAACGCTTATCAACGAGTCCGGGCGCTACTCGACGAAGAACTGGGACTCGAACCATCGGTAGAGCTGGCGCATCTTGAACAGCGCATCCTCCGTCAGGACGCCGAGCTCGACTGGTCGGCGGGAGTCCGGGTCGACACCCCCCAACGTCCATCCGGACGGCACCACATCGGGTTGGGGGCGAGTCGACAAGGGGATCGGCCTTCACGGCGGACCAGGATGATCGGGCGAGAGCGTGAACTCGACCATCTGCTGTCATCGATTCAGGAGCGTCAAGTTGTCACGCTCACAGGGATTGGGGGTATCGGCAAGAGTCGGTTGGCATCGGAAGTCACGCTCTGGGCGGAGCGGTCCTATTCGGAGGGTTCGCGATGGGTCGAGCTGTCCTCCCTCACCGACTCAAGTGACGTCCACGGCGCGGTCGCCGGTGCGCTCGGCATCCGGATTACGTCTCCAGACATGATTGTCGACACCATCACCGAGTGGCTGTCAGACCGACGAGAGCTACTCGTTCTCGACAACTGTGAACACGTCCTCCCTGCGGTCACCGGGTTGGTCGACGTCATCACGTCGCGCTGTCCGGGCGTCACCGTTCTGGCCACCAGTCGGATCCTGTTGGGTCTCCCGGGTGAGGTCGTATGGACTGTCCGTTCATTGCATCGGGACGATGCATTCGCACTCTTCGAGGAGCGGGTGTTCGAGATCGATCCGGAGCTCTCGCTCGGTGAAGGTGACCGTGAACTCATCCACCGGATCTGCGATCGCCTCGACGGACATCCTCTCGCAATCGAAATTGCAGCGGCACAGGTTCGATCGCGGTCGATCGAGGACATACTCGAAGTTCTCCCTCGCGAATGGGGGGAAATCGATGCAGAGACAATGCAGACACGGCACCGATCGCTGGATGAAAGTGTCGCATGGTCCGTCCGGCTCCTTGACGACGACTCGAGACGACTCTTCCAGGACCTTGCTGTGTTTCCTTCTGGATTCGAACTGGATGCCGCGTTGACAGTGTGCGACGACGAGGCAATGGTCCGGCGCATTCCGTTCGAGCTGGCTGTCCTTGTGAGCCATTCGATGATTCAGATCGACCGATCGGCTACCACCACCAGGTATCGGGTACTCGAAGCTATGCGGGACTTCGGAAGGAGGAGTGAAGGGGTTGCCGCCAGGCAGAAAGAGCTCCAGACCCGCCACTGCGACTACTACCGCCGGCATTGCGTAGAGGTCGGTCGAGCCACGCTGGGACCCGGATATCACGGGAACGGTTCGATGGTAAGGGCTGAATGGGACAACTTCCGGGCTGCGATGGATCACGCAATCAAGGATGGTGACCATGATTCCGCGGTTGACTTCGTCGTTCCGATCGGGCAGTGGGCGATCCGGGCGCTGCAGTCGGAGCACCGCCTCTGGGTGGCGAGATGTCTTGAACTGGTCGCGAGCCGATCCCAGATCCGGCCGTCCCTGCTCGCACTGGCGGCCAAGTGGCTGGGGCTCTCCGGTGACCACGAAGGCGCCCGTCGGCTCGCGCTCGACGCTATCGCAGCAGCCGCCCCGGACTCGACCGCCGCGGCGATGAGTTGGGTCGCTGTCGCCTTCTCGAACGGAATGACAGGGAGACGGAAGGATGTGGCCCGAGCAATCGCAGAGGCGGAGGCGGCGTTGGACTCCTGTGGCGACGGCTTCACCTTCGTAGAAGGACATGCAGTCCTGCATCCGCTGATCGTCATCGCAACACCGGATCGTCAGGGAAGCCATCGAGATGCCGTCCATCGGGCGGCGCTCGACCTGGACAACTCGATCGCCAACGCGATCGTGCATCGGATGGATGTCGTCGAGCACATCAGGGGCGGAATGATCGAGAAGGCGGTGTGGTTGCTGCCAGCCGCCATCGAGGCAGCGTCGCGAGCCCAGGTTGCGAGTATCGAGATGGATCTGGAGGCAATGGCCCTGTTGCTGATGTCTCCGGATGACCCGACCGCCGACGAGCGACTGCTCAGGATCCTGTCGGCGCTCAAGGCCTACGACTACGGGGACACGATCTTGCGCGTTCTCGAATACCTGGGGATCGTATGGGCACGACGCGGAATAGTCGATCGCGCGGCGACGGTGCTCGGGCACCTCCAGGCCAACAACCTCCGCTACCCGAACCCATTCGGGCAGCTGCTCCGAGCCGAATTCCTCGACCCGGTGGCTTCGGAGCCGGAAGCCGTCGCGAGTTTGGAGTCGGGGGCGGCCATGACCCGGAGTGAGCTCGTGAACTATGCCATCGAACTCTTGGGATCCGGTTAGGCAGCAGGGTCTGTTCGACGGGATGAACCGACCGGATCGCCACGTCAGCGCTCATGGCAGGCGTCGCGAACCTTATGGCAGGTGACGCGAAGAGGTGCAGAATCAAGGTCTTCCTGCCTAATGAAACAACGTCTTCCGGCAATCTCGTGACGCAACGGAAATGACCACCGATGATCGCCACATCACGATGGGCGTTCGGAACTCCGGAATTCCACAGTTATGGCGCATTCCCGCGACATCACCCCGTCGGCATTCGACCTTCGACCCCCATTGGAACGATCTTGGAATCGTTCGTGGTCCCATGTGGCGTGCTCGGCGCTGAAGATCGTGGGGCCCTCATGGTGCATGGCCAATCGGTGGGTGCACTCTCCAACCGGACCGAGATGGACAGGAGAATCGGATGAAGCGTTCAGTGGTGGCTGCCGTAGCCATCTTGACCATGACGGTCGGCCTTGTCGGCGGAATGTCATCTCCAGCGAGTGCCAAGTCGGCCCCGGGAGGCGGCTCCGGCGTCAACTGCACGCACCTGGTTCCCGACGCAGATCTGGCGGGCTGCAACCTGACCGGAGCTGATCTGGCAGGAATTGATCTGTCCGGTGCAGGTCTGGCAGGAGCAAACCTCAGTGGAGCCCTGGCCTTCGGCGCTGACTTCTCCAATGCGGACCTATTGCACGCCAACCTGTCCAACAGTGACATCAGCGGTGTGAACTTCGGCGGCGCGAATCTGACGAATGCAAATCTCACCGGGGCCAATCTGGCTGGGGCAATCATGTCGGGGGCCAATCTGACTAGGGCCACTCTGAATGCAGTATCCGGGCAGCTCACGACCGCGCCCGGAATCTGCACGGCCATTGAGCCCCAGGAGTTCAGCTTTTACGTCAACTTCTATGGACACGGAGACACGTTTCTCCCGTCGTACTTGTCTGGTGGTACGTATTCATGCGGCAACTCTCTTCCCTGGAACTTCATACCCTTCGGCACCCTGACACCTTCTGAGGTTTCCCTTTGCGAAGCAGTCGCGTGCGGATTCTGGGAGGGTCCGGTGAATCCCACGTTGCCAGCCAATTGGATCCTGGCAAACAACTATCTGGTCGGACCTCAGGCTGACCTCTCCTACGCGGACCTGGCTGGAGCGGACCTGGCTGGAGCGGACCTCGCCGGGACAGATCTACAGTTTGCCGACCTCGAAGGCGTCGAGTCGGGCGCCATTACGGGCGAAAGCTCGTCATTGCCGGCCCAGTGGAAGATCGTGGACGGCTATCTGTTGGGGCCCGGGGCGAGCCTCGAGGGCGCATCCCTTGCAGGTGCGAGGGCACCGGATGTGGTTCTCAGCGATGCCGACCTTACTGGCGCGGATCTCAACAATGCTGACCTCGAGGACGCAAACCTGAGCGGCGCAAATCTCACAAATGCGAGTATCAAGAGTGCAAATCTCGACGGGGGAGACTTGTTCGATACCACAATCGATAACACCTCGTTCGCGGGGTCGCAGTTCGCATGGATCTATTCAGGTGTATTGACCACCATTCCAGCAAGCCTTCCAAGTGGTTTCACCATCGTAGACGGCTACCTTCTCGGCCCAGATGCGAATTTGAAAGATGCGAATCTGGATAGCTATGCAATAGGTGCTCTCAATCTCGCCGGTGCGAATCTGTCGGGTGCCAATCTTGCGGACACACTGTTGACTGGGACAGTATTGACAAACGCCAATCTGTCCGGCGCGATTCTTACGGGAGCTGACCTGCAATCAGCATCTCTTGGTGGGGCCACCCTCTACGGCGTTTCTTCGGGGGGCATCACGGGAACTCCCCATCTGCTGCCTCAGCCGTACTCCATCGCGGCCGGTTACCTGATCGGGCCGAATGTGTCTCTTGCCGGTGCGAATCTTTCCAACACTGATCTCGCCAATGCCGACCTCGCTGGGATCGACTTGTCCACGGTGGATCTGACTGGTGATTCCTCGGGAGGCATCCGCGGGGTTCCCCTCGCCCTCCCGACGAATTGGACGCTGGCAGGGGGTTATCTGATCGGTCCTGGTGCGGATCTGGATAATGCCAAACTGGGCGGGTTGGGCCTTGCGCTTGATGGTGCCGATCTGGATGGAGTGCAGGCAACGGGCGCGGACTTCCAGCATGACCAGATGGTCAATGTCGAGTTTTCCGGTGTCTATGCCACCCAAGCTGACTTCAGCGACACAGTTATGGCGGGTGACTCCATCACGAATTCGACCCTGTGGGGATCGACCTTCAAGAATTCCGATCTTCAAGGCACGTCGTGGAGTGGGGATACCACCGGCGGAGTGTCTCCGTATAACGTCGATTTTACAAACGCCTACATGGTGGGAGCGACGATCAATGACAGCAGCTTCCTCAATGACACGTTCAATTTGACCAACTTCACCGACGCGATCATCATCGAATCAGACTTCGACGGCGCCACCATGGGCAACAACACGAACTGGGGAACCGGGGCCGATTCGTCGATCTGGGAGAACGACACCTGCCCTGACGGAGTCAGCAGCATGTCCAACCATGACAATCACCTTATTCCCAGAAATCACCAAACGGGCACCTGTTATGGGCTAACAGATTGATGCAAAGCGCGGGTCGTTCGGCGGCCATACTGTTCGTGGGCCGCAGGGTCAGGGGCTTCCGCCGCGGCCCGTGTGTGTGACGTCGGGCTTTCGATACCAGGGGCGGATCCGGGCCTAGATCGAGCGGTCCGGGGGTTCGAGCGGGTTCGGGGGGCTGGCGTGGCCTCCAAACGCAGTGGGCAAGGAAGGTACAGAGCGTGAATCTGTTCCCACCCGGGGAATGCCCTGACCCGATGGCCATCATCAGAGCCACCGCCTCAGATCCGGTCGCCCGCCGCCAGTTCGGCGAACTCCATGCAATTCTTGCTTGACGGGCCGATTACTCGGTACGAGATCAGACCGGTGTGCTGGGGGTCTTCAGGAAGGCCGCAAGGGGCGGCTGCGCGCTCGTGGGTGGTGGAACGCACACGGAGACACCCGTGGGGTTCCCCGGAGCCGCCAGGGTCGGAGGATCGGCGAATGTGCGTTTGCTGAGGTCGAGGCAGTCGAGGAGGTCGTTGGCGTTCGCATCCCGGTAGGTCATCGCCGGGAGGTTCCACTTGCGTTCGATCGTCTTCAGCACCGACGTGTGGTCGTACACCGTGTGGGACACGAAGTGTGCCCTGCTGTAGGGAGACATGACCACCGTCGGAACCCGGAAGCCGTAACGGTCGTACCCACCGGGCTGATCGGTCGGACTGATGTCAGGTGGGATGTCGTCGGGCGGGATGGCCGGTGGGGGCGGAACGTGGTCGTAGTAGCCGCCGTGCTCGTCATAGGTCCACACGAACAGGGTTCGGTCCCATGCCGGGCTGTTGAGCAACGAGTCGACCACCGTCGAGACGAAGTGTTCGCCGAGCGAGATGTCCTGGGGGTTCTCCTCGGTGCCCGTCAGAAGGTTGGGATCGACGTACGAGACCGCCGGCAGGGTGCCCGCCCTGGCGTCGGCATGAAACTGCTCGAGCGTCTTCATCCGACTCGGGTTCCTCTTCACGATGTCGGAGATCACGTAGAGGAAGGAAACGTCGCTGGCGTAGCTCGCCCAGCTGATCCCGTGGGCGTTGAGACGATCGAAGATGGTCCCGTTGGGTGGGATCCCGTTGATCGACGAGTCCACGGTGGCGATCAGTCCGAAGGCCGTCCCGGCCAGCAGGAAGCGACGGTTCGGGTAGGTCTGGGCCAGCACCGAGCAGAAGTAGCGGTCGCAGACGGGGAACGTGCTGGCCAGCGAGTAGTAGAAGGGGATCTCCTGGCCCGTGTAGTACGCCATCGACCAGTCGCTGCTGCTCTCGGGCCCGATGAACCCGTTGTTGTGGCCCTGCCCGTACTGGATGTGGCTGGCGTCCCAGGTCTGGGTGACGTTGCCGGCCTGGCAGGTTTCCGTCTCGCGGAAGGCACGCACGTATCCGCCCGCGGGGTCCGGGTTCGTGTTGGTCGGGTGGCCGTTGCGGTCGAGGGTGAATCCGTCGCCTCGGCCCAGCATCCCGAGGTAGTTGTCGAACGAATGGTTCTCCTGCATCACGACGACGATGTGGTCGATCTGGGGCAGCGTGTCGGTGCCCTCCGGAAGGTTCGGGAAAGGCAGGGATCCGGGGCGGCGCCACTGGGAGCGGGGCGGCAGGCGCGAAGGCAGTGTGGCGGGCCCCTTCGTGCCCGAAGACATGCCCTCGGTCGTGCAGGCGCTGACCCCGATGGCCGCCGCACCTACCCCGAGCGCCCCCTGGAGGATCTGCCGTCTCGACCAGGCTCGGCCCGCGCTCATCGCCTCCTATTAGATCACGGGTTCCGAATGCGTCAAGGCCCCATCGGCCGATGCCGGCCGTCGCCGTCGGGGCCGGGCTGGAGGTGCTCGGTATTCATGGAACCGTCGCGTGACGGGGTGATGACACAAGGCCGCCGACCAGGGGCGATGGACCTTGGCTCACGCGGATGCGCGGGTCGCGGATTCGGTCGATACGGCCGCAAACCTGGGCAACAGTGACAGCTACGGCTCGGGACCATCGCGACCGGATGTGCCGCCGCCTGGGAAACTTGACCTCGAGCACAGTGAAGGGGGAGCAGGTGAACGACGCCGCGGCGGGCAAGGGTTGGTTGGCGTTGGTCGCGTTGGCGACGGCGCAGTTCCTCATGGTCCTGGACCAGTCGGTGATGAACGTCTCGATCAGCGCGTTGGTGAAGGACTTTCACACCACGGTGGGCACGATCCAGGCTGTCATCACCCTCTACTGCCTGGTCATGGCCATGCTCATCCTCACCGGGGCCAAGATCGGCGACATGATCGGCCGGCGCCGGGCGTTCGTCATCGGTCTGGTCATCTATGCCTGTGGCTCGGCCCTGACCGCTGCTTCGCAGTCGGTGGAGGTCCTTGCGCTCGGATGGTCACTCCTCGAAGGAATCGGCGCGGCACTGGTCCTCCCTGCGCTCGCCGCGTTGATCGCCGGAAATTTCGAGGGATCCCGCCGGAAGGTCGCCTACGCGATCATCGGAGGCGTCGCTGGGGCGGGGATTGCAGTCGGCCCCATTCTGGGCGGATGGGCGACGACGGAAGTCACGTGGCGGATCGTCTTCGTGGGTGAGGTGATCATCGTCGCCTTCATCCTGGTCATGACGCCCAAGGTAGGAGACGCCCCCCGACCGGACCCCACCCCGAAGCTCGACGTCGTCGGCTCGGTGCTTTCGGCAGCCGGTCTCGGGATGTTCGTGTTCGGAGTTCTCCAGTCGAGCACGTGGGGGTGGCTGAAGCCGAAGAACTCTCCCATCACCGTCTTCGGCTTTTCGCTCACCGTCTTCGTCATTGCCGGAGGTGCTGTCCTGATCTGGGGTTTTGTGACGTGGCAGCGCCACCTGGAGATGGCTGACCGTGACCCTCTCGTCCACCTGTCACTGGCCCGCGTCCCGACCGTCAGGTCTGGGTTGATCGGACTGTTCAGCCAGAACCTCATACTGATGGGCATCTTCTTCGTGGTCCCGCTCTACCTTCAGTTGGTGCTCGGGCTGAATGCGCTCGAAACGGGGATCAAGATGCTGCCCGTCTCGATCACGATGTTCGGGACTTCGGCGATCGGATCACGACTCTCGAACCGCTTCCCGGTGCGGTCGATCGTCCGGAGCGGTCTGCTCGTGACCATCGCCGGCGCTCTCATCCTGCTCTGGACGATCAGGCCGGCGCTCATCGATGCCGGCTTTGCGATCGGTATGGGAGTGCTCGGCATCGGAATGGGTCTGATGGTCTCTCAACTGGGCAACGTGGTCCAGTCATCGGTGGAGGAGTCGGCGCGGAGCGAAGCCGGCGGACTGCAGTACACGGGCCAACAGCTCGGCTCATCGCTGGGCGTGGCGTTCATCGGTGCCATCGTGTTGATGGGACTGACCAGCACCTTCATCTCCAACGTCGAGCACGATCCGCGCATCAGCGCCGAGGTGTCAGCCCAAGTGGGCGTGGCAGCAGGTTCCAATACCAACTTCAACTCGTCCACCCAGGTCGAGGCTGCAGCCAAGGAGTCAGGACTTGACGAGGTGTCGACGGCGGCGCTGGTGGAGAGTTACGAGTCGGCTCAGCTCCGCTCGCTCAAGACAGGGCTCCTGGCGGCCGCGCTACTCGCCCTCGCCTCGCTCGCGTTCACGCGAGAGCTACCCCACGAGCGACCAACTCGCGAAAAGCAAGATGCAGCCGTCGCGATATGAACTGGAGTTCCGCCGGGCCAGGTCACTCGCCGGAGCGACCTCGTCTGTTCCCATTGGCCGTGGCCATCGGAGTCAGTGCGGTGGCGATCACGGATGAATGGAGGCGCGAGGTGCCACGATGAAGCAATGTGGCCACAACAGGTACGAACGACGCCCTAGTCTACGAGAGGGGCGCCTGCCGGCGTGAGGCTGAATGAAGATGAGCGTCACCAATCACGGTTCTGAGCCTGAATCGACCGAGGGTGCTCCGGCGGCGACTGAGGTCGAACGCCTGCAGGCGGAGCGGGACGCGCTGGCCCGAGAGGTCGAGAAACTGAAGGCCCCCCGGAAGATGCGATTCCGCCGAGGGGTTGTCGGTGCCCTGGTCGCGATCTGCTGCATATTGGTCGTGCTTTCCACCACCGTCGTATGGGCACATCGGACCGTGCTCAATACCGACACATTCGTGGGCACCGTCGGCCCGGTCCTACAGCACCCGGACGTGGACACGGTCATCGCCACTCGGGCTACGGACCAGCTGTTCACGCGACTGCAGATCGAGATGCGGCTACGCGACGCCCTGCCGGCAAAGGTCGGCTTCGCAGCCGGGCCCATCACGAAGACCACCGAGGGTTACGTCTCAGGCGAACTGGCGAAGGTTCTGGGCTCTGACAGGTTCCACGCCATCTGGATCGGGACGTTGACCACGACCCATGAGTCGGTCGTTGCCGTCCTTCGGGGCCAGAAGACCTCCACCATCTCCACCGCGAACGGCTTCATCGTTCTCAACACGGTCCCGGTGATCAACAGGGCCCTGGGTTCGGTGTCCGGACTCGTAACTGGTCTCATCGGCAAGAACGTGTCCCTACCGACCATCACCTCGGCCGAGCCCCCCAAGGAGGCGGTGGACAGGCTCTCGAGAGCACTCGGAGTGCAATTGCCCTCGAACTACGGCCAGATCACGCTGGTGCGGTCGACCAATCTCGCCGTCGCACAACGTGGGGTGAAGGCGTTCGACCGGCTGACCATCCTGCTGCCACTGCTGACTCTGGTGCTGCTCGCGTTCACCCTCTGGCTCTCCGTCTCACGCCGTCGGACCCTGATGCAGTTCCTGGTCGGCAGCTCGCTGCTGCTGATCGTCCTGCGGCGGGTGGTGCTTCACGAACAGAGTGCACTGGCCAGCGGCGCGAACAACCCCCACCTCGTCCAGACGATCCTCGGGGATCTGCTGCACGGGTTCTTCGTTCTCACCGGCTGGCTCCTGGCAGTCGCCCTCGTCATGTTGGTGGCCGCCTTGCTCACTGGCCCCTACCGGTGGGCGGTCGTCCTGCGCCGATTCGTGGCTCGAACCTGGCGTCGAGGGATCGGGGCCATCAGCGGGGAGCGACGAGCGCGATCGATTGCCTGGTTGGGGGCGCATGCGGACGGCCTTCAACTGGTGGGAGCAGTCGTTGCCGGAGCCCTCCTGCTCATCATCAGCATCTCCTGGTGGAACTTCCTGATCGTCGGCGTGTTATTGGCCGTCTACGAGGTTCTTCTCCAGTGGGCCGAGGTGAATTCGTTTGACGAGGTACCGGCTGGATCGGAGCCCGGCCACGGAACGGAAGCATCCGTTCGCGTCGGCTCCGATAACCCTGAACAAAGGAGTGAACATGGCTGAGGAATATGTCGAAGTTGGCTACGTCGTCGAGGGGGGAGACGGAGGCGATCAAGGATCGCCCGACCCGCTTGAGCCCCTTCGTGTCTTGGGGAGCTCATGGGGCTTGGTGCTGTTCTTCGGTATCGTCACGCTGGCCCTTGGAATCGTGATCATCTTTCGGCCGGGAAAGTCCGTGCACGTCATGGCGATCCTCTTCGGGATCTGGCTACTGGTGTGCGGAGTGGTTCGGATCATCATGGCCGTGGCCGAAAGGGCGACCAGTAGCGGCACGCGGTTCGGCATGGCCTTTGCCGGGCTCCTGGCGGCACTGGTGGGCTTGTTGGTCCTGCACCACTCCTTTGAGACCGTGGCCATCCTCGGATTCATCATCGGGGTCTTCTGGGTGATCGGAGGCCTGTCCGAACTCTTCGCCGGTCTGAGCCGTGAGTCCGAAGGTCGGCGGGGAGTCCTGATCGTTCTCGGCCTCGTCGGGACCGCCGTCGGGATTCTGTGCCTCGTCTATCCGGGGCTGTCTCTTTCGATTCTGGCCGTGATCCTCGGAGTGGGAATGATCGCCTACGGCATCGTCGAGATCGCGTTGGCCGTTCAGATCCGGCACGTGATCAAGGGCTGATCACTCGGGAGGTAGCGAGCCATCGGCACGACCTACCGTCGACGGCTGGACGTGACTGGCGAGTGCCCACCGTGGACCGAGTGAAGGAAAGAGTCCGCTCATGACGCCGAGCAGCCCGCCGGAGCCGGCTTCGGAGCCGCCGGCTGAACCGTGGCGTCGAACATGGCGGGAGACTTCGGGGACGCAGTTCAAACGGTTGCTCACGGCCATTCGCAACGGCGACGATGCGATGGTCGAGCGGAGCGTCCTGGCTCTGAGCCAGCGCAGCCGGTGGCTGGCCCCGCTGGCTCTGGCCGCAGGTGCCTTTGCCCTGCTCTTCCAGGGGGTGAAGCTGCTCTTCACCAACTGGCGGTTGACCCTGGTGCAAGTGTTGCCGGCCATGTGGATCTGGACCGCCATGCTCGACCTCAAACTGCACGTCCTTCACGGGAAGCAATTCCACATTCTTCGAGGCCCGTTGTTGGTTCCCGTCGTGTTGGCCATTGCCGCCGTCACCGCAGCCGCCTACTTCCTCAATGCGGTGTTCGCCTTCGCCGTCTCCGGTCCAAGCCCGCCGCAGATCGGTCCGGCGTTCACCCAGGCAGTCGAGCACCGGAGGTCGGTGCTCGCCTGGGGTTTCACCATTGGGCTGGCCCTCGGGTTCTCCACGATCGTCGTCCAGCGCTGGGGACGGGGTTGGTTCGCATTGGCTCTGGGTGTCGTTGTCGCGGTGATGATGCTCACCTATGTCCTCGTCCCGTCGAGATTGCTCGGGGCCGTCCCCTCCGACCGGTCCCGTCGGGACAGGCTGTCGGCCACCGCCATCGGTGGGGTGGTCGGAGGATTGGTGTGTTCACCCCCGTACGCCCTCGGTCGACTCGGCGTCGTACTGCTCGGCTCCCATGCGCTTCGGTTTCTCGGCATCGCCGTGATCGCGGTCGCCGTCCTGTTGCAGACAGGTGCGACGAGCGCGACCAAAGCCATCAAGATGAGCGCCAAACTTGCTCTTGGACGGGACGCTCCTCCCGTCGAGGTTCACGGCGAAGCCGACCCCGAGGCCGATGTCGTCGATACGGGACATCCGGCTGAGCGCACGGTCACCGATGAGGCGACCTGACGACACCGGCCGGTCGGATACGACCGGGAACGGGTGCCGTCGTTGGCTGACGCTCAGTTTGCAGCGTTGTCGCCGGTCTGGTCTTCGGCCCCCACCTCGACTGATTCGGAGCCATCGAGGAGTGCCCGCCAAGCGACGGCCGGAGCCCGCTTCCACCCGCTGGATTTGACCAGCTTGGCAAACTCTGAACCGGCAAGCGCAAGTCCCAGTAGACCGAGAACCAGCTCAGCGGTCCATACCAGCGTGAACCAGTATCCGGAAACGCCCAGGATGATGCCGTAGGGAATCCACGACAGAACCCACAGAGCGACCCCGATCCGGAGTCTCACGTCCCGCTGTCAGCCCGAGGGGATCGGACAGTACGCCGTTCCACCCGGCACGGTGCGCGGACACCGTGACGGAGGTTCCGACCAGCGCGAATCAGCGGAAACCTGCCGTCACGCGAGCAGACGCTCCTTTTGTGCCGCGAATTCGGCATCGGTCAGGACACCTTGATCCCTGAGCTTCACCAACTTCTCGAGCTCGTCGGCAGTTCCCGTCTGGGCGGACTCCTTGATGAGCGAATCGAATGCCTGCCGTTGTTGCTGTGTCTGCGCCGCAGCCCGTTCGTGCATCTTCCCCCCTCGGGCGATGAGGTACACCAGGATGCCGAGGTAGGGAAGGACGACGACGAAGACCACCCAGAGCGCCTTGCTGGCGCCGGAGAGGTCAGTGCTTCGAAAGATGTCGCCGAAGATCGCGATGAGCAGCCAGAGCCAGATGAGGAAGATGAAGAATCCGAGCATCGTGCCAAAGAGATTGGCCAGCGGGTACGTGTACGCGAGCATGGCGACGCTCCTCGGTAGATGCGTTCGAAAAGCCTGGTCCGCCCCTCCGGCGACGCTACCACCCGATGGTTGGAGGTGCCGGGTGCCACTTACTCGGAGATGGCGGGTCCCGGCGGTGGTACGGGAGCAGGCCGGGCAGGGTGCCTGACGCGGTGACGTTCGCTGGTGCAACCCGTCGACACGTGACCGGACTGCACCGTCACATCAGATGTCGTCGGCGTCCTCGAAGCTGAGGGGGTCAGGTGTGACCTCTGACGCGGGCGGTGGCTCCTCCTTGGTTCCGGCCCGGTGGGGCTGTTCGACCCCGAAGAGGGTTACCAGCCGGGCCACGAGGGTCACCAGGAAGATCTGACCGGTGAGCGCCTCGAGCACGGTAACCGACCGGGCCAGGTTGGTGAGCGGCGAGAGGTCACCGAAGCCCACGGTCGTCAGTACGACGAAACTGAAGTACACGTAGTCACTGGTGTCGTGCCGTCCCGGCTGGGCGAAGAACGACCCGAGGTGGTATCTGTCCGAGATGAGGGCGATACCGATGAAGAGGCCGGAGAAGAAGAGGCCGATCAGGATGTAGACGTCGAGTGCGCCGAACATCGTCTCGATGCTCACGTGACGGTGCCGCAGGATCCTGCCCAGGATGGCCACGGCGGTGACTGCGAGCAGAAGGGCACCCACGAGGAAGACCGTCGCCCTCAACTGGCGGTTGTCGTCGACGGCCTGGGCCAGAGCCGCAAGGAAGGCGAAACCCAACAGCACGGCGGCGACGTGAAGGGTGTGCCGTTTCGATCCCGAGGTGTGCAGCCCCACCATGACGGTCACCGCGAGAGGGACGATGTGCCAGAGGCCGCCCCACCGCTGCGAGTCGATCAGGATGAGGACCAGGTAGTCGACGATGAGGAGCACGAACAGGAGGATGTAGCTGTCCTGGCCGAGGGCGATGTCGTGCAAGGTCCGGTCGCGGAGCTCGATCCTTGCCATTGCGACAAATCTACCCGGCACCTCGATGACGGTTCGGCGTCACTCCCCCGTCGGCGGGAAGGCCCAGGACGGCGAGTGCCCCGGGGTCCTGGGTACCGTCCCGTCGTCCGTTCCACCCTCTCGCCCGGTGGTTCCTCTCCGTGGGCCCGGCATGCCGACGCCCCACTCACATCCGGGGAGCTCTCCACGAGTGACGTGATCGATCTCCATTAGGGTCTGCACCGTGGGGGACCCGGCACCGGACGTTGTGGACGCAACGTCCCCGGGGCAGACCGTGTCGGTGGCCCGGACCTGGCGGTCGATCCTCTTCGCACCGCTGGGTGACGGACAGACGCGGCGAAGGGGGACCGACGTCGTCCGGTTCGGACTTTCGTGCGTCGTCGTCATCGTCTGTTGGCTGGTTACCCGCGCCAACTCGCACGCCGAGCGGGATGTCGTGCGCGCGCTCACGCCGCCTCCCGACGGTGTCCGTTGGCTGATCTCCACCATCTGGTGGATGGACACCGTGGGGATCATCGCCATGGTGGTCCTTCTGGCGCTGATCTCCCGCCGATGGGCAGCCATCCGGGACACGGCTCTGGCGGGGGCAATCTCCTGGCTGGTCTGTATCGTCCTGGGCTCCCTGTTCGGCGTCCACGCCGGCAGCCCCGACCACCTCGGCGTGGGCCGTGTAGACCTGGCCTTTCCGGTGGCAATGGTGGCCGCCACCGTCGGGATGGCCACGGCGGCGCGGCCCTATCTCAGCCGGCCATTGCAGCGGGTCATCGGGGCCTCCATCGTGCTGGTGGCCGTGGTCTCGGTTGTCCATGGTGCCGGTCTGCCCATGGCGGTGCTGGCCAGCCTGGCCGTCGGTATCGGCTCCACGGCCGTCGTCCACCTCGTCGTCGGCTCCCCGCTCGGGCTGCCCTCGGTCGACGAGGTGTCGGAGCTTCTGGCATCCGTTGGGATCGTCGCGTCGGAGTTGGCCCCTCTCGAGCGGCAGGAGTGGGGAGTGGGCAGGTTCGTCGGCCGCGTCGACGGGGCCCCGATGTCGATCTCGATCTACGGTCGTGACTCCTCGGATGCCCAGCTCGTGACCAAGGCGGCTAGGGGGCTGCTCTACCGGGACTCCGGTCCCACCCTGAACTGGACCCGGCGTCAGCAGGTCGAGCACGAGGCGTATCTGTCACTGCTGGCGCGGCGGGCAGGGGCGCGAGTCCCGGACGTACTCATGGCCGGCCCCGCCGGTCCCGCCCACGACGCCCTCCTGGTCACCCGTCCGCCGCCCGGACAGCCCTTGGTCGCTCTGGTGACGGACGGGACGGACGACGATGCGGCATCTGCGGCAGACCCCGACGCCGACGCCGGCGCCACTCCCGACGACGCCACCCTTGACGACTTCTTCGGTCAGCTCGCATCGCTTCGCCAGGCCGGTATCGCCCACGGGGCACTTTCCCTTGCAACCGTGGTCGTAGATGACGACGGTCGGGTCGGACTCGTGGACCTCCAGGCAGCCACCGCCTTCGCCACCGCCGAACAGCTCGACCGGGATCTGGCAGCGGGACTGGCCACCGTGGCGCTGGCCTGCGGATCGGTCAGAGCGGTGGACGCAGCCCGACGTGCACTTCCAGACACTTCCGTGGCCGCCGCACTCCCGTTTCTCCAGCGGGCCGCCCTCAATCCCGCGGCGTCCCGCTCGCTCCGAGGCAGGAAGTCCCTCCTGGCTGAGGTCCGCACGGAAGGGGCCCGGGCATGCGGCATCGAGGTACCCGCTCTGATCGAGCGGCGGCGCATCAGCTGGGTAAACCTCGCCCTGGTGGCCGGCACCCTGATCGGCGGGTGGGCCCTGATCGGGGTCCTGGTCAATGTGGGGCACTCATGGAGCACCATCACCGGGGCCGACTGGGGATGGGTTGCGCTCGTCTTCGTGTTGTCCCAGGCCGCGTTCCCCGCAGTGGCGATCACCACGGTCGGGTCGGTCACCAACCCGCTTCCGTTCGGGCGGTCGCTCGCACTCGAGCTCTCCAACACCTTCGTGGGTCTCGCCGGAGGCTCGATGGCCGTACTTGCCACCCGGGTCCGCTTCTTCCAGAAGCAGGGCTACGACGCCACGCTGGCGGTCAGCTCCGGGGTCGTCGTCAGCACGGCCAGCTGGATCGTGAAAGGGGTGCTCTTCCTCGTCGCTCTCCCGCTCGCCATCGGGCATCTCCATTTCACGGAGTCACCGGTAAGCGATGCCCACAAAGGCGTCGCCCACCTCGTCCAGCTCATCGTGCTCGTGATCGTGGTGGTCGGCGTTGTGATCGGCGTGGTCCTGGTCGTCCCGCGATGGCGGAGCCTCGCCGGGGCGAAGCTGCGACCGAAGACCGAAGAGGTCTGGAACCACCTCAAGATGCTCGCCGTCCATCCGCAGAATCTGGTCGAGATCTTCGGCGGTAACGTCGCCGCCCAGGTGCTCGTGGCCCTGGCCCTCGGTGCCTCCCTCCACGCCTTCGGCGCCCACCTCGGCCTGGCCACCCTCATCGTGGTCCTCACCCTCGGCTCCATGCTCGGAGGGATCTCCCCGGTACCCGGGGGGATGGGCGTGGTGGAGGCGGGCATGATCCTCGGTCTGACGGCCGCCGGCGTCAACCAGTCGGTCGCCGTGGCCGCAGTGTTCGTCCAGCGGCTGTTCACCGCCTACCTTCCCCCGATATGGGGGTGGTTCGTCCTCGTCGGCATGCGCCGTCGCGAGTACCTCTGAGCAGGTGAGCGTTGGTGACCGGCCCAAGTCACCTCGAGACCTTCGCTCGACTGGTCAGTTCACGGTCAGAGAGAAGGCCTCGAGCGTGCCCTCCGAAGCCCCGGTCCCCGTCGAAGATGGCGGAGTGATTACGCCCGATCCGCGGATCGAGCAGCTATTCCTCCCGGTCGGTATCCGAATCAGCACCCATGGCGACACATACTTCGAAGAATTCGTTGACGAACGTGACCTTGATGGCCAGGAAGGCGTTCTCCATGTGCGTGACGAACTCCGCCTCGAGCGCCGTCGTCTGGAAGTACGGCTTCTCGGAGCCGAGGATCTTCACGGTGGGCGAGGGGGGACTTGAACCCCCACATCCTTTCGGACACAGGAACCTGAATCCTGCGCGTCTGCCAATTCCGCCACTCGCCCGAGCGACCGGTAGAGGCTACCTGAAGATCCTGCCCCCGGAATTCGCACCCCGGCAATCCGACCGGGTCGTCGTCCGACCGTTCGAACCAGAAGGGGGCGCAAACGTGCTGGTCATCGCCGGGGCGATCCCCACCCGCCGCGCCGGGACGACGTCGGGGCCCTCCGGCGGACGCCGGTGCCCGTGCGACCGCCCCGACGACCGCCCGCGACGGGCGCCGGATACGCTTCCTGTACCCCCTACCAGCGGGTAGACACCGGTAGGCTGACGCTGACATGGGACTTCAGAAGTTCGAAGGGCGCCTCGAGCGCATGGTCGACGGTACCCTCTCCAAGGCCTTCCGAGGCGAACTGCACCCCGTGGAGATCGGTCGCCGGGTGACCAGGGAGATGGACCTCAAGCGACGCTTGGGCGTGCATGGTCTTATCGCGCCCAATGCCTTCGTCGTGCATCTGTCGGCGCCTGATTTCGACCGGTTCGAGAGCTTCCTCGACGCCCTGGTGCGCGAGCTCGAGGAGGCGGCTCGGGAGCACGCCCGGACCGAGGAGTACGTGTTCGTCGGCCCTGTGACCGTGTCGGTGGTCGAGGATCCCCGCCAACGCAGGGGCCGGTTCGCCGTGGTCTCGGACGTCCACGAAGGACCGTCGGGCCTGACGGCCGCCTCGGTGCTGCTCGCCGACGGCACACGTGTGGTACTCGGCCCCGAGCCCATCACCATCGGCCGCCTGCCCGAGAGCACGATCGTGATCAACGACCCCAACGCGAGCCGTCGCCATGCCGAGATCCGCAGATCGGGGAACGACGTGGTAGTGGTCGACCTGAACTCGACCAACGGCACCCGGGTCAACGGGGCCACCATTCGCGAGCGGGTGCTCAACGATGGCGACCAGATCGTGATCGGCACCACCGTGCTCCGCTTCGAGACCTCGTGAGCTCTGGCGCCCGACCTTGATCCAGCTCATTGCGTCAGCCACCGCACCCGTCGACAACGCACCCCTGTTGCGGGCGCTCGAACTCGGCGTCATCCTGCTGCTCTGGCTCTTCTTCATGTGGGTGGTACGCGCCGTCTGGGTGGAGGTCCGCCCCCTCAAGCGGAAGCGCCGTCGCGGCAAGGACGTCGACCCGGTAGTGGACGGCAAGCGCCGTCGCTCGTTGCGGCTGCACGTGATCCGACCCGATGACCAGTCCGGTCGGGTCTTTGACGTCGGCGAGGAGGTCACGGTGGGCCGGGCCGCGGGCTGTGGAGTCCCCATCGACTACGACGCGTATGCCTCGAACCTGCATGCCCGCCTGTTCCGCCTGGATGGTGACCTGTGGGCCGAAGACCTCGGTTCGACCAACGGCACATGGGTGAACACCGTGCGGATCAACGAGCGGACCAAGCTGCAGAAGGGCGATCTCCTGCAGGTCGGCGGCACCGTGTTCGAGGTCGGGCGCTGAGATGACATTGCTCCGATCCGGATCGGCGACCGACACCGGCCTCGTCCGCTCGGTCAACCAGGACCTCGCCGTCGAGACGGGCACCCTGTTCGCGGTGGCCGACGGAATGGGTGGCCACGCCGGCGGAGAGGTCGCCGCGCGCCTGGCCGTCGATACGCTGACCGTCGCATTCCGGACGAAGCCGACCGGCGCGGGGCTGTCCGAGGCGGTGTCGGAGGCCAACGCAGTCGTCTACGAGCACAGCCTGGACAACCCCGAGCTTCGTGGGATGGGCACCACCTTGACGGCTGCCGCCCTCGTCAACGAGGACGACCGGGACGTGATCGCCCTGGTCAACGTGGGCGACTCGAGGTCCTATCGCTTCCACGACGGGGAGCTCACCCAGATCA
The DNA here is from genome assembly GCA_050014755.1 of Acidimicrobiales bacterium. Lineage (GTDB taxonomy): Bacteria > Actinomycetota > Acidimicrobiia > Acidimicrobiales > RAAP-2 > Bog-756. Next base: position 5,888 of record JBEKCS010000020.1, on the reverse strand, counting down.
CCGTCGACCACAGCCTGGCCGAGGAGATGGTCCGCACCGGCGAGATCAGTGAGTCCGAGGCCGCCGTCCACCCCCATCGGCACATCCTGACCCGGGCTCTCGGTGTGGCGGGCGACGTGTCCGTCGACCTGTGGCGGATCCAGCCGACGCGGGGTGACCGCTTCCTCCTGTGCAGCGACGGATTGACCAACGAGCTCGACGCGCCCCAGATCACCGAGGTCCTGGCCACGGTGCCCGACCCGCAGGTGGCTGCCGACCTCCTGGTGCGGGCGGCTCGGACCCACGGAGGCAGTGACAACATCACCGTCGTCATCGTCGACGTCGTCCGGAGCGATGGTGACGAGGAGGAGCAGGGTGCCGAGGAGGCGGTGGCCGCCGTCGCCCCCGACTTCAAGACGGCAGCGGACGAGGCTCCGCCGGCCCCAGGCCCGGATGATGCCGTACCGGTGGAGGTGCTCCCCGGGCCCGAAGCCCTCAAGCCGAAGTGGCTCGATCGGCGGCGGGCCAGGCGAAAGGCCAGGCGGGAGGCCCGGGGCCGCCGGCTCGTCACCATCCGCACGTTCCTCTTCGTGGTGATCCTGGCCGCCATCGTCTACGGCGCCTTCTACGCCGTCCGCTGGTACGACACCAACGCGTACTACGTGCAGGTCTCGAACAACGAGCTGATGATCTACCACGGCCGGATCGGCGGCGGCGTCCTCTACAAACCGGTCGAGGTGGAGCGCACCGGCGTCACCACCGCGGACGTTCCTCCGTACGCGGTCGCCGACCTGACCACAGGGGTCCAGGAGGATTCGCTCCAGGCCGCGCAGGCCTACGTGGCCGGCCTGGTGACCACCGAGAAGCAGAGCATCTGCACCCAGACACCCAGTGCCGCCGGCTGTGCCACGACGTCCACGACGGCGGCGCCCTGATGGAGCGCCGCATCCGCCGCCTCGGGGTCTTCATGCTGCTCTGCTTCGTCGTGCTGTTCGTCCAGCTCAACAACATCCAGATCCTGAAGGCGAACAGCCTGGCCACGTCGCCGAAAAACCCTCGGGTCCTCGCGCTGGAGCGCGACGATCCCCGCGGAGACATCATCTCGGCCGACGGTGTCGTACTGGCAAGCTCGGTTCCATCGTCGGGCTATTACGAGTACAAGCGGGTGTACAACCCGTACACAGCGGAGATCTTCTCCCAGATCGTCGGGTTCGACTCGCTCATCTACGGCAAGACGGGCGTCGAGGCCGAGTACGACAGCTACCTCGAGTCCCATACCAGGCCGGCGAAGACACTGCGGGACCTGCTGACCAACCGCACGACCACCGGCAATGTGACCCTCACCATCACCACGACCCTGCAGAACCAGGTGGCTGCGGCCGTGAACGCCACCGACGTGGACAACAGCGCCCCCCTGGCCGGGGCAGTGGTGATGAACGTGAAGACCGGGGCCATCGAGGCCATGTACTCCGATCCGCCCTACAACCCGGTCCCCCTGGCGTCGCCGGACACCGTCACGGAGAACTACGCCTGGGCGTCCGACGACCCGAGCAACGGCGTTTCCAGTCCGCTGGTCTCCCAAGCCTTCCAGCACGGGTTCCTGCCCGGCTCGACGTTCAAGACGGTGACCGCGGCCGCCGTCTACGACCACCAACCAGCCCTGGCCAAGCAATTCATCCCCGAGGCACAGTGCATCTCATTACCGCAGTCGGACAAGCAGTTGTGTAACTACGCGGGAGTCGACGGTGTGCACGAGAGGTGCGGCGGAGAATTGGACACAGCGACGGGTGACCTGGCCATCCTCCCGCAGTCGTGCGACACGGCATTCGCCACTCTCGGCATGGATCTCGGCGGTCCGGCGCTGGTCAGCGAGGCGCAGGCGTTCGGCTTCAACCGACCGGTCCCCATCGACCTGCCGGGTGCCGAGGCATCCCAGTTCCCGACGGCGACGTCCAGCCCCTCCATCCTGGACAAGCCGACCCAGGCCTACTCGGCGTTCGGCCAGCAGGACGTGGTGGCCACCGCCCTGCAGATGGCTCTGGTGGCCGACGGATTCGCCAACCACGGGGTGATCATGACGCCCCACGTCATGCAGGACATCCACGACTCGTCGGGCGCCCTGCTCACCAACTACCAACCCCACCAGTGGCTGACGGCCACCAACCCGCTGACGGCCGCGGCGGTCACCACGCTCATGGAGGGGGTGGCCACGTCCGGGACGGCCGCGGGGATCTTCCCGGCCTCGTGGGACGTGGCGGCCAAGACCGGCACCGCCGAGACGGGCCCCGAGAACAGTCAGACCAACGACTGGATGATCGCCTTCGCCCCGGCCAACGATCCGCGGGTGGCCGTTGCCGTGGTAGTCCCCAACCAGATCGGGAGTAGCACGGGTGCCACGATCTCGGGCCCCCCGATGAGGACCATCCTGGGCGACGCACTGGCGGAGACGCCGTGAGGCGGCAGGTCGACCGGGGCCGGAACCCCGGAAAGAGAGTGTTCAGAACACCGGAACCGAGCGATAGCAGGCATAGGCTTTGACCCACATGGACCCGTCCCAGACGCCGCGTGTCTTCTCCGAACGCTACGAACTCAACCACCTCATCGCCCGGGGAGGCATGGCCGAGGTCTACCGGGCCCACGACCGGCTGCTCGACCGGCCGGTGGCACTGAAGGTCCTGTTCCCCGAACTGTCGGTGGACCGCTCGTTCGTCGAGCGCTTCCGCCGGGAGGCCCAGGCGGCGGCCAACCTCTCCCACCCGAACATCGTCCCGGTATTCGACTGGGGTGAGGATACGGGGACCTACTTCATCGTGATGGAGTACATCGACGGCCGGCCGCTGTCCTCCATCCTCAAGTCGGCAGGCCCCTTGTCGGCCGAACGCACCGCCGACATCGGTGCCCACGTGGCCGCAGCCCTCGGCTACGCCCACAAGCACGGCGTCATCCACCGGGACGTCAAGCCCGGCAACGTCCTCATCACCGACGACGGCCACGTCAAGGTTACCGATTTCGGCATCGCCCGGGCCATCAACACCGAGGAGAGCCTCACCCAGACCGGAGCGGTGATGGGAACGGCCACCTACTTCTCCCCCGAGCAGGCCGAGGGACTCGGGGTCGACGCCCGCAGCGACATCTACTCCCTCGGCGTCGTGCTGTTCGAGATGGTCACCGGCCGCCCGCCGTTCCTGGGCGAGTCGCCGGTGGCCGTGGCATCCAAGCACGTGCGGGACCATCCTCCGGCTCCCCGCGAGCTCAACCCGCAGATCCCGCCGACCTTCGAGGCCATCATCCTCAAGTCAATGGCCAAAGAACCGGCCCACCGGTATGCCACAGCCGAGGACCTCCGCGCTGACCTTCTCCGGTTCAACGAGGGCCGGAGCGTCCTGGCCATGGAGGACACCACGACGATGATCGGCGTAGCCGGCGCCACCACGACGATGGCAGCGGTGGCCGGCATGGACGCCACCCAGGCGGTGGCCGCTTCGCGTGGCAACGGCGGCGGCCCGGTGGACCCAACCCTCGGCGACACCCCCGACGATGGCACCAACCGAACTCGAAACTACATCATCGCGCTGGTCCTGCTCCTCATCCTGCTGGGCCTGGCCGGCTTCGTCCTCGGGCGGAATCTCGGCTATTTCGGGGGAGGTGCGTCGTTCAGCCTCCCGAACGTGGTCGGCCAGCAGGCCTCCGTGGCCAAGGCGACGCTCCAGGGTGACGGACTGACCGTGACCCAGGTCCAGCAGGTCTCCAACGACTCACCGGGGACGGTGATCTCGACAGATCCCGCCCCCAGAAGCCTGGTCAAGAAGGGGGACACCGTGACGATCAAGGTGGCCGAAGCGCCGCCGCCGATCGAGGTGACCATCCCCGAGGGTCTGACCAACACCACCCAGACCAACGCCGCGTCCATCCTGCAGAGCGCCGGCCTGCAGTCGGTCGTCGTCTACCGGACCAGTACGGCGGTCAAGGGAACCGTCCTCAGCACCGACCCGGCCTCGGGCACCAAGGTCAACCAGGGGGCCACGGTGACCCTGACCGTGTCGTCCGGTCCGGCCGACGTGGTCGTCCCGTCGCTGATCGGGCTCTCGGAGGCGGCAGCCGGCCAGGCATTGGGCAGCGTCCAGCTGAACGTGGGGAGCGTCACGTCGGTGTCCTCGACCCAGTACGCGGCAGGGCTGGTCGTGTCCTCCAGCCCGGGCACGGGTTCCACCGTTATGCCGGGGAGCTCGGTGGACATCGCCGTCTCGTCCGGCTCGCCCGCGACCACGACCACCACGTCAACGTCGACCACGACCACCACCTCGACGTCGACCACGACGACCACCTCGACCACCTTGCCAAAGGGCGGGGGAGGGCCCTGACCGTCAGGCGGCCACCCGGCCGGCCGCGGACAGGAAGTTGGCGAGCAGCGACGGCCCTTCGGGGGTGAGGAGTGACTCGGGGTGGAACTGCACCCCCTCGACGGCGAGCGTCCGGTGGCGCAGGCCCATGATGACCCCGTCGGTGGAGCGGGCGGTCACCTCGAGCACGTCGGGGATGGTGGACGGATCGACCACCAGTGAGTGGTACCGGGTGGCGGTAAAGGGATCAGGCAGTCCGGCGAACACCCCCTGACCCTGGTGGTGGATGGACGACGTCTTTCCGTGCATGAGGGTCGGTGCAGGTCCGACGACCGCACCGAAGGCCTGGCCGATGGCCTGGTGCCCGAGGCACACACCGAGGATAGGGACCGTTCCGGCCAGCTCGTGGATGACGGCCAGGGAGACTCCGGCCGCTTCGGGCCTCCCCGGTCCGGGGGAGATGAGGATGGCGTCGGGCGCCTCGGAACGGATACCGGCGACGTCGATGGCGTCGTTGCGGAAGACGACCGGGTCGGCACCGAGCTCGCCCAGCTCCTGGACGAGGTTGTAGACGAACGAGTCGTAGTTGTCGATGACCAGGATGCGGGTCGCCATGGCATACCGATCGTATCGGGCGTCCGGGAGGCTTCCGCCCGGGCGCGGGGCCGGCAGCGCACTGGCTACTGTTGGGGCATGGCTTCCACCGCCAAACAGGGTCCGGGCAAGGCACAGAAGAAGGGCGGCCGGGTGACGGCGCCGACCAAGGCCGCGGCCGGCGGTTCGGGCTCGGTGCAGAGCAGCCGCTATACGCCGCCGATCGACCGGAGACAGAAGGTCAGCCCGGCGTGGCTCGGCGTGCTGATCATCGCCATGTTCGGGCTTGGTGTCCTGATCGTGATCCTCAACTACACCGGCCTCCTTCCCGGTGGCGTGAACAACGCGTGGCTGATCGCCGCCATCGCCGCCATCTTCGTCGGCCTCATGTTGGCCACCCGCTACCACTGAGGTAGCCGGAGGGAACGCCTCCGCCGTACGTGGCGGGACGCGAACGACCGGCCCCGGGGGGCCGGTCGTTCGCCGTGTTCCTGTGGTGCCGAGCCGCCGGCGCCCACGCACCGGCTCGCGGTCAGCCCAGGCGCTCGATGATGGTGGCGTTGGCCATGCCGCCGCCCTCGCACATCGTCAGGAGGCCGTACCGGCCGTTGGTGCGCTCGAGCTCGTTCACCAGCGTGGCCATGAGCTTGGCGCCCGAGGCGCCGAGCGGGTGGCCGAGGGCGATGGCCCCACCGTTGACATTGACCCGTTCGACGTCGACGTCGAGGTCCTTGGCCCAGGCCAGCGGCACGGAGGCGAACGCCTCGTTGATCTCGATGACGTCGATGTCGTCCATGGTCAGGCCGCCCCGCTCGAGGGCCATCCTGGTGGCCGGGATCGGTCCGGTGAGCATGGTGATGGGGTCGCTGCCGGCCACCGCGAACGAGTGGAACCGGGCACGGGGGGTGAGCCCGAGGGAGGCGGCCCTGGTGTCGCTCATCACGAGGACGCCCGAGGCACCGTCGGTGATCTGCG
>JBEKCS010000019.1:0-58500 GCA_050014755.1 Acidimicrobiales bacterium | reverse complement strand
GACCCACTCCAGATACGCGGGCACCCGGGCGAAGCCGTCGAAGTGGGCCGTCCGGTAGCTCATGCCCATGAGGTCCTGGCACTCCGTGGCCGAGGTGGCCTCGGTGTGGTGCATGGACTGCATGAGGGGGAAGGCCTCGTCCATCAGGGCCAGGTTCGCCTCCGTCACGGCGATGCGGGGGTCCGTGTGCTCCGTGGCCTTCTCCGGCGGCGGGACGGGTGAGCCCGACTCCCAAATCCGGAGGGACCGGAACTGCGGATCGGCGCCGACCAGATGGCTGAGTGCGGTGGTACCGGTGCGTGGCAGGCCGATGACGAACACCGGGCCACCGATCTCCTCGTCGTCGATCTCGGGATGGAGCCGGTAGGTGTCCTCCACCTCCAGGCGGGCCGACAGGAGTGCGGTCAGCCGGGCGTGCTGCATGATCTCGCCGATCTCGGTGAGGTCACCCTCGTCGTTCATCGAGGCCACCAGGCGCTCGAGTCCCTCGCGGTAGTGGTCACCATCGGTGTCGTCGAGGCCCGTCCGTGACCGGGCATCCTCTTCGATCCGTTCCACGTCCAGGGTCATCTCGGGAACCGCCTGCTCACGGCCTTCCTCCGGATGTCGATCGCCGCGGCCCGTTCGCTCGGCGAGACCCATCGGGTGTCCGGGGGCAGTTCCTCGGCCAGACGGTCGAACGACACGACTTTGGTGATGGGCACCGGTGCCGTCTCTGTCCGGACGCATCGCAGGATGATCGGACCTTCGCTGTGTCCGGCGGTGTCGAGCCAGTTGGCGAATCCCGGATCCTGGTGGGCCACCACCACCCGGACCTTTCCGTCGGCGTCGACTGCGGCCTGGTGGCCGTTCAGACTGGACTGGCGATTGCCGTAGTCGACGGTCTCCCACCAGAGGTTCCCCAGCGAGTAGCTCCAGTACAGGCCCTCCGGCGGGGCGACCTCGACGATGAGCGCCTCGTCGGGACCCAGCTTCCACGATCCGATGACCGGCCGGTTTTCCGCGGCCGCACCCATGGCAGTTCCGTCGAGCGGAGGGAGGAACGTGTTGGGAGCCTCGGGATTCGAGAAGCCCAGGAAGAAGTTGAGGTTCTCCTCCACGAAGTCGCCCAGAGCGATCACCTGACGGGCGATGGCCGCCTGCGGTTCGACGGTCGTGGGTTCATCGGCTTCGGTGGGTCCCGACAGCACCTCGATGGACATGGCCACGGGCACCTCGTTCTCCCAGTCGTAGAAGAAGTGCCGTACCACCAGCATGGTGGCGGCATCGTCGAGGGGGAGCCAGTTGCCCTCGTGGGGCTCGGCCGACAGGATGATCTCGAACTCGCCGTTTGGACCCAGTTCGAACTCATCGATCAGGGCATTTGCGGACGACCCCATCCCGGCCATCACCTGCAGCCCCACATATCGCGCCGAACCTCGGGTGCCTGACAGTCGATACGTGGTGCCTCCCTTGAGGGCCGAGCCGACATAGATGCAGTCAGGGCACTCCATGCCCCACTTGTAGGCGGCATCCATCGCCGCGGGTTTGATCGCCGGGACCCGGTCCAGACCTCGCCGCAGCAGTTCGTCGATACCGATGCCCAGGAGGACCAGGAGATGACGGAAACCGGAGGCCATGTCCATCGGGTCGTGAGGGACGGAGTCGGACAGCACCGTGTCGCCGGCCTGCCTGAGCCTCTCGAGCAGGTGGTTCCACGCCTGACCGGACTCGAGGTCCTGGCTGGTCGCATCGCCAGCCGTGGCCGCCTCGCTCACCGAGAACGGAAGCCAGGCCGGATTCTGGAACGAGCTCATGATCGGCGTGGTGATGGTGCTGCAGCGAACATCGGCGTTCCCTCCCGCGCTAGCCGAGTAATGGCCAGAACCTTAGGACGCCACGCTGAGCTGGAAGTTCCTCCACCCGAGCGGGCCGAACATATGTTCGCTATGTTCGCGAAATGGACCGCGTAGTAGTCGACGGAACCGCCCTGTCCTGGGTGGATGACCCATCCGGGGCCCGGCTCGAGGTCGGCACGAGCGATGCCGGCGGCCCGAGCCGTGCCGCCAGGTCTGCATTCCGGCTGACGCCTGAAGGCGGCCGGATCCGGGTCGGAATGGCCCTGATCCCGACGACGCGGGTCGTCGACATTTCGATTCAGCCGTCTGTCCTCATGGAGGTACTTCCCATCGACGTCGGGTCGTGTCGTCCGGGTTCGAGCGGATCCGTGGCCGCACGGTGGGTGGCGCGGCTGTCCGAGCGCTCGTCCATCTGGCACCCGTCCGACCCGGATTCTGCCGGGTTGATCAGGACAGTGGGTGGGGGCGCCTTTCCGCTGCTCGGCGCTGCCTACGATCGGGGGGCGTCACCCGTGCGGGAGATCCCCCGATGGGCGGCGTGCCTGCTCACCCGGACCAGCGCGCGGGATGCGGCACGGGCAGCATTCACTTCCAAGGCAACCCGTCCGGTTATCGCTGGGCTCGCCCGCGGCCTCGTGCAGAGGCATCGAGAACAGCCGGATGATCCCGATCCGGTGGAAGCGACCGACGGCGGCGGCGGAGTCACGTGCGTGAGCCTTCTGGGCATCGGTCTCGCTCTCATGGGCGACCCCGTTCTCGAACCTGACGATCTGGCGCGGCTGCTCGGACAGGACTGCTCCGACTGTCGGCCGGCACTGTGGCCGACCTCTCAGCAGATCGCACTCTTCCGTGGCCAGGCGCCCATGCTCGGTCGAACCCGGGCTTCACGGCTCCTCGTAGAGGCCGCGACCCGAGCGGACGGGATCCGACTGCTGTCTCGGATCATCACCGCCCTCGATCACGTCGGCCATCTCCTTCCCCGGACGATCGCCAATCGACTCGAGGACCTCGACCACCAGTGCCACGAGCTACTGCCGATCGATCCCAACCCGACCCGTGCCCGTTGGGGTCCCCTACCGCAGAGGAGCACTCGCCCCGCACGCCCAGCACCTCCGCGACCACGAGCCGTCCCACCAGGTCGGCCCGGAGAAGATCTCACAGCTGACCTGCAAGGACCCCCGGATCACGCTCCACGAGCACCGGCACCCGCTGACCCTCGACGAAGGGCTCTCCTCGCTCCCCACCACGAAGACCACCGGTCTCCGGCACCCGGTGACTCTGGGCTACGGGACACCATTCGTGCGCTTCATGGCGCTGCTCCGAGCGACGGTCTCGTGCTCATCGTGCCCAGGAGTGGCGCAGAACTCCAGGCGTGGGGCCGTCGTTTCGCGAACTGCCTGGCCGGCTACTCGGCTGCAGTGGAGGCCGGCAGGTCCCATATCGTCGGCGTCGAACTCCATGAGGCGCTCACGTACTGCCTGGAGATAAAGCCCGACAGGACGATCCGACAGTTCCTCGGCTACCGCAACCGCGCCGTGCCCAGGGAGCACGCCACGGTGGTGGCTCGGTACCTCGTCGCCAGAGGAGCTCTCGATGCAGGCAACCGAGCCAATCGGGTCTGGTTGTAGCAGCGCCCAGGATGGAGCTGATCGACGACTCAGGCCTTCTCGCCCGTGGCAAGAAACGTGATCGGCATGCCGTGAACAGGTGCCAACATGACCTCGTCGATGACCATGCCGCCGAGATCGCGATGCTGCCGGTACTCGACGTCGGCGCCGTACCGGAGCGCGATCGCCTCGGGTCCGTCCACCTCGTCGACGCTCATCACCAACGAGTAGAGGCCCTCCCCTCGGGTCTCGAGGAACGTCGTGAACGCCGCTGCCGGCTCGCCGGCGTCAGGAAGGGGGGAGACCAGCTCGATGCCCGCGTCCCAGTCGATGAGGACCCGGATCTCGAGGTCGGCCAGTATGACCTCGGCAAAGGTGAGTCCCAACGCGCGCCAGAAGTCGGCGGCCAGCTCCTGATTGTCGCCGTGGACGCAGAACACCGCGTGGTGGACCTTCATCGAATCCCCTTCACACTCCGCTCACAGCAGATCCGTGATCGTCTTCAGCCCCGACTCGTACAGCACGCCGGGAAGCATGCCCCCGTCGATCTCGATGGTGGTGCCGTTGATGTAATCCACGTCGCCGGAGCACAGGAACACGCACGTCCGCCCCACCTCCGAGGGCTCACCGGCCCGACCGAGCGGCACGTTGACGAAGTACTCCGACCCCTCCGGATCACCGGCCGGGAGCACGAACGACCGGAAGTTGTCGGTCATGGTGGGCCCGAGTGCCAGGCAGTTGACCCGGGCTTTCGGGCCCCACTCCTCGGCCAGTGACCGGGTCATGTGGTTGAGCCCCGCCTTGGCCGCCCCGTAGGAGACGAGGGTCGGCGCTCCGGCCGGGTGTCCCGCTCCGCTCGAGATGTTGATGATCGAGCCGGTCCCTTCCTGGTCCCGCATCTGGCGGAACACGCGAATGGCGAACCAGAGGGGGCTGATCAGATTCATCTGGATGGCGAACGAGTGGAAGAGCACGGTTCGCTCGAAATCGTCGGCGCCCCGTGGTGCACCCTGGATCTTCTGGACCAGCTCGGGGATGTCCTCGACGTGCGGTGCGGGAACGGTCCCACCGGCGTTGTTCACCAGGATGTCGACGCGACCGTAGGTGTCGACCACCCGGTCCACGAACCCGTCGATGGCCCGGTAGTCGCCCTGGTCGCAGACCCACTGAGCCGAGCGGTCGACGCCGCCCGGGATGTCCTCGGCACCGGGTAGCGCCGGTAGCGGGTTGCGCGAGCAGCCCACCACCGTCGCCCCGGCCAGCAGCAGTTCGTGAGCGATACCCACACCCACTCCCCGACTGGTGCCGGTGACCACTGCCACTTTGCCGTCGAGCACTCCCACTGACGAACCTCCTGATGGACCGACCCGGAAAACATAAATCGTTCTATGATTTCGCGCAAGGAGCGGGCAGGTCCGCTCGGCATCAGGGGGTAGCGATGGCTCTGCGGGTGATCCAGTTCTCGACCGGCAACGTCGGGCGCCATGCCCTCCGCCAGCTCGTCGAGCGGCCCGACCTCGAGCTCGTGGGAGTCCACGCCGCCGATGCCGACAAGATCGGGCGCGATGCCGCCGAACTGTGCGGCCTCGACGAGGCGACCGGCGTACTGGCGACGGACGACCTGGACGCACTGGTGGCTCTCGGGGCCGACTGCGTGGTCTACATGAGCCAGGCCGAGACACGGCCGCACGAAGCGATCCACGAGCTCACCTCGTTCCTCGGCGCCGGGACCAACGTCGTGGCCACCTCTCTGGTGTGGCTGATCTACCCTCCCCACGCTGATGCCTGGCTCACCGGACCCCTGGATGCGGCGTGCCGCGCCGGTGGCACCACGATGTACGTAAACGGAGTGGATCCCGGATTCTCGGGGGACCTCCTGCCGTTGGCCGCACTGAGCCTGACTGCCCGGGCCGATTCCGTTCTCGTCCAGGAGATCTGTGACTACGGCTCCTATGACGACGCCGAGTTCACCGGAGTCAGTTTCGGATTCGGCACCACGCCCGAAACCGTCCCGATGCTCTTCCTCCCCGGTGTGCTGGCCTCGATCTGGGGAGGCCCGGTCCGCCTACTGGCCGACGAACTCGGAGTCGAGCTCGACGAGATCCGCGAGCGCTACGAGCCATGGGTGGCGACGGAGTCAATCGACTGCACGATGATGCTCGTCGATCCCGGTGAGGTGGCTGCCGTCCGATTCGCCGTCGAGGGCATCGTCGATGGCCGGCCACGGATCGTCATGGAGCACGTCAACCGCCTGACTCCGGCCGCCGCGCCCGAATGGCCGGTTCCACCCGAGGGTCGGCCCGGCGTTCACCGGGTGGTGGTCACGGGAAGCCCGGGGGTCGAGATCAACACCCACCTCGGTCTGGACGGCGTCGACCACAACGTCGCCGGCGTGATCGCCACTGCGGCGAAAGCCGTCAATGCCATACCGGTGGTCTGCTCGGCCCCGCCCGGACTCGTATCGTTGCGGGACCTGCCCGTGGCCCAGGTAGGCGGCCTGATGCGATGACAGGGGCTCGACGGTCAGAACTCGCGCCGTCCCGTCCGACCCGCAACGTCGGGCGGGCCCAGCGGCGCGGGGACCGGACACGGGACGCCATCGTCGAGGAGACCATCCGCTGCATCAACGAGGAAGGATTCGCCGCGGCCAGCGCCAGTCACATCGCCGAACGTGCCGGGGTGACCTGGGGAGTCATCCAGTACCACTTCGGAGACCGCAACGGCCTGTTGTCCGCGGTCATCGCCCACGGCTTCCAATGCTTCCGCACCGCCATTGCGTCCGTTTCGGTACCCGACGGAACGTCGCGCCAACGCGTCGAGGCCGTGGTCGGGGCTGCCTGGACCGCATTCTCCAGCGCGGAGTCACGGGCCAGCCTCGAGATCCTCATCTCGGCCCGGGCGAGTCGGGACCAGGCACGGATCGGCGAGCTCGAGCACATGGCGCGGGACATGCGGGAGCTCAGCAGTGTCCTCATCGGGAGCGGCAACGATTCCGGACATCACGGCGCCGTCGTCGGGGAGGTGCTGTGGGCGACACTGCGCGGGCTGGTGATGGCGCAGATGCTCTCCTCGAGGCCGATCGATTCGTCCGGCGAGCGGGCACTGCTCGTCGATCTGATCACCGGCCTGCTCGACCGTGACGCAGCCTGACATCCCCTGATCGCGCCTGGACCGGCGCACGGAAGGAACGACTCCGCCAGCTCGAATGGCACGTACGGTTCGACGCCGAAGGCACCGCAGTGGAGCGACCACTGCGACGACCGGGTACTGAGGGCCGAACGCTCACATGATCTCGGCGATCATCGTCTCGGACTCCGCTTCGAACTCCTGGTCGGCGACCGGTGCGGCACCGGACCGCCTGATGATGAGGAACCCGAGGACGATCGCCACCAGGACACTGGCCAGGGCGACGACGAACGCCAGACGGTACCCACCGTCCAGGGCGTCCATGGCCGAGTGTCCCGAGGCCAGCAGCGAGGCCGTGTGGCCGGTGGAGATGGCTCCGAGGACCGCCACCGAGAGTGCTCCCGACACCTGTTGGGACACGTTGACGATGCCCGATCCGATACCTGCGTCCTTGGCGGGCACCCCTGCCAGGGCGACGGTCAACAGGGGCGTGAACGCCGTGGCCGCCCCGAAACCGATCAGCAGCACGGCCAGGAAGATCTGGGGGAAGTAGGCCGTATGGGGGCCTGAGCGGACGAACAGGGTGAGCCCGATCGCCACCACCACCAGGCCCCCGAGCGCAGTTGTCTTGGCCCCGAACCTGCCCATGATGCGGGCGGTGACCCCGGCGGACATCACCGCCACCATGAGTGTCTGGGGGAGGAAGGCCAGGCCGGTGACGACGGGGTCGAAGCCCAGCACGTGTTGGAAATAGAGCACCCCGATGAAGAAGGTGCTGTACATGCCCACGACCATGAGGCCCCGGACCAGACTCGAGGTCAGCAGACCCGGGGACCTCATGACCTGCAACGGCATCATCGGATGGGTCATCCGGCTTTCGAGTAGGGCGAATGCGGCGAGCACGACGATCGCTCCCCCACCGAATGCCAGGGTGTGGGACGACCGCCACCCGTACTGGCTCGAGCTGACGATGGCGTAGACCGCGAGCATCAGGCCCCCGGTGCTCAACACGGCGCCGCCCACATCCAGGCCCGACCGGACCCCCAGTCCGACGTTCTCGTCGATGAGGGCAACGCCCACCAGGAACGTGGCGATGCCGATGGGAATGTTGATGAAGAAGATCCAGTGCCAGCTCAGCGCCTGGGTCACGTACCCGCCGACCAGGAGGCCCAGCGACCCGCCACCCACGGCCACGATGATGTACGAGCTCATCGCCTTGGCCCGTTCGGCGGGAATGGGGAAGTCGGCGACGATGATGGCCAGGATGACCGACGACGACAGCGCGGCCCCCAGCCCCTGGACGAACCGGGCCCCGACCAGCAGGGCCTGGGTGTCAGCGGCGCCACAGGCCGCCGAGGCCAGTGTGAACATCGCCAGACCGACCAGGAAGACCCTCTTCCGGCCGATGAGGTCGCCCAGTCGACCGGCGAGCAGGAGAGCCCCGGCAAAGGTGATCAGGTAGGCGTCGATCACCCAGGCGAGCGAGGCCTGGGTGAAGTGCAGATCGTGCTGGATGGTGGGCAGCGCCACGTTCACGATCGTCTGGTCCAGCGTGTTCATCAACATCGCGAAGCAGACGACGATCAGGGCGACCCAACGGCGACGTTCGTGGACGAGGCCGCGGATGGACGACGGCATGGGGGGCTTCCTCGGTCTCGGGGGGCTACAGGTTCCCTGTCCATTGATAGTCACTGAGCTAGTGAGTGTCAAACTCACGTGGTAGTCGTCAATTCAGGACCGATTCGGCTATGATGCGGCCGATGTCGAAGAGCACCACACCCGGGGTGACGGTCCTGGTGACCCAGCTGTCGAGGCTCATCTACCGGCGCACGTCGGAGGAGCTGCTGGGCATGACCGTCAAGGAGTTCGCCACCCTGGCCATGCTGCGCGACCACAGCCCGCTCCCCCAACAGGAGCTCGGCGAGATGTTGTGCGTGGACGCCAACAACCTGGTACTGCTGCTCAACGACCTCGAGTCGAGGGAGTTCGCCCTGCGCCGTCGCGATCCCTCCGACCGTCGCCGCCACCTGGTCGAGATCACCGAGGAAGGACTGCGGGCGTTCGACAACGCCGAAAAGGGGATCGAGAGCGTCGAGGACGACGTCCTGGCGCTGCTCACCCCCGGCGAGCGGGTCGAACTCCACCAGCTCCTGTCCAAGGCGCTCGACTGAGCCTCCCGGCTAGCAGCGGTAGACGCGCTCAGCGTTGTCTGCGAAGAGCTTCCCCCGCGATTCGGCGTCGAGGCCGGCGGTCACCTCGCTGAACACCGTGTAGAGCTCGTCGAACGTGCCGTACATCGAGTCCACCGGGAAGTTGCTGGCGAACAGGCAGCGATCGACGCCGAACGCCTCGATGGCGTACTCGAGCCATGGGCGGAAGGCGTCGACGCCGATCGTCTCCAACGGCATGGCCAGGCCCGAGAGCTTGCACACGATGTTGTCGCCGAGGCCGGCCAGCGCATCGATCCCCTGCCGCCACAGCTCCCACTCCTCGTCGGAGCCCGAGCGGGGCCATCCGGTGTGCTCCACCACGACGGTCAGCCGTTCGAAGTCGGAGAGCCCCGCCGCCGCGGCCTGTAGCTGGTCGGGATGGGTCATGAGGTCGAACACCAGGTCCCGCTCCTCCAGGGCACGGAGCACCCCGGGCTCGGGTAGGGGTCCTTCGTAGCGGCCCATGGGTCGCACACCCCGGAAGCGCGACGCGCTCATCTGCCGGTCGAGGAGCCCGGTGGCCTCGGCCACGGTGTCGGTCGGAGGAATGCCGCCGACGATGGCGTCGGGACCACCTGAGGTGGGTGCGTCGCGGTCGAGCTCGATGGTCTCCTCGATCGAGTGGCGACCGGTGGCGGCAGCCACGTTGACGAACTTCTCCACGTTCCACCCGGCCGCCTCGGTCCGGTACGTCTCGACCGCGTACCGGCGGAACATCCGCGACGCGTCCGCGGTGTCCGGTGCCTGGGGATGGGACAGGTACGGGTACCAGTCGGTCCGGGCCGGGTCCCAGATGTGCACGTGGGCGTCCACCACGCGGGTGGGTCGGTCGGTCATCGGGCCACCGTGTCCGGTGGGTTCGTCGAAGCTCCCACGATCTCGCGGAGCGTCCCGTCGAGCCAGTCCGGGAGGGCGGGACCACCGAAGGTGACGCTCCCGATCGGTCGGGGGTGGCTGCGCAGGCCGAGCCATGCGTCGCCCACCACCAGCTCCGCTCCGGCCAGCGCGGGCGCCTCGGGGTGCTCGATCAGGTGGGCGACGAGCCCGCCCGCCGTGCGACCGGCGGCGTCCTCGTCGGCCTCGAGGCCGACGGCGAACGCCGGGACCCGTCCCTCGGTGGCCCCTGCGGCGACCCGCGCGTGCTGGGCCGCGGCCTGAGCCCGGCTGCGCCCACCCGACGTGACCGCGTCGGTCAGGGTGACCAACCGGACCGGTCGGGCGGCACCGGCGGCGTAGTCGGCGACCGCCCGGGCCCATCCGGCATCGGTGTGGATGGACTCGACGATGCCCCGGTGCTCGGCCAGCACCTGCTGCCAGCCGTCGACCGGCGCGGCCTGTGGCGGACGACCGGCGGGGGCGACGACGACCGCGTCGATGGGGCCGGCGGCCTCCGCTGCGGCAGTGAGGGCGGCGGCGGCTTCGCCGAAGCCGCGGACGGGCTCGACCCGGTGGCACCGGTAGGACCGGGCCTCGAGCGCGGCGACGAGCGACGCGGCCAGCACCGGTCGGTCGGACACGACGACGCACGTGCGCACCTCGGCCGGCGCGTCCCCGGGCTCGGCCTGCTGGTCGAAGATCGGTCCGAAGCGGGGGTTGCCGCCGCCCGCGCTCGCCTGGTTGGCCTCGGCCTTGGCGAACGCCGCGGGAACGACGTCGTCGAGCACCCGGGCGAGGGAGGCGACGGGGTCGGTGCGCACCACCTCGATGAGGCGGGGCTCGTCGACGACAGCCACCTCCGGGCCGCCGGCGAAGAGCACCCGGCCGGAGCACCACCCGAACTCCTCGCCGACCAGATAGGCGCCGAACGGGCCCAACTCCCCGGGTTCCGCCACCGAGAGGAAGGAGATGCCCCCACCGCCCGACCGGCCCGCCTTCCGGGCCCGCTCGAGGGCCGAGGCCATCATCCGGGTGGCCGCGATGGGCGACATGGCATTGACGGTGACCCCCGGCGGCGCCATCCGGCCCAGCTGCCAGGTGAGCGCGGCGATGGCCCGCTTGGCACAGCTGTAGGCGCCGGCATCGGCGTCCCGCCACCCCGATCCGGAGGTCACACCGAGGATGCGCCCGTAGCCGGCGGCGGCCATGAGCGGCAGGGCCGCCTCCACCACGTTGAGGTAACCCTCGAGATGCACGGCCAGCACCGCCAGCCAGTCCTCCTCGGTGCCCTTTCCGAAGTAGGTCTGCCGGGTGATCCCGGCGACGTTGACGACGGCGTCGAGGCCGCCGTGCTCGTCGACCAGCTCCTGGAACAGGCTGCGGACCGCGTCGCCGTCGGTGACCGATGCCGACGAGGCCCGGGCCGTGCCGCCGGCGGCCACGATGCGGTCGGCCGTGGACTCCTCGGGCTCCGGAAGCTGCGTCGATCCGTCGAGGGTCACGAGCGGGTCGAGGGTGACGACGAACCAGCCGTCGCGGCCGAGCTCCTCGGCGACACCCGCCCCGATCCCGCCGCCGCCGCCGGTGACGACGGCGACCCGCTGGCGCTCGCTCACGGCTCCGTCGACGAGACTTCGAGCTCCAGGCCCTCCAGGCTGCCGGCCTCGAGCCACCGCTCGAGCAGTTCGCGGTAGGCGAACCAGTCGCCCAGGCCCCGGCCGTAGTTGCCGTTGCGGGGATTCATCTCCTCGGGATGGCCCTCGTTGTTGATGCGCGACGGCGTGCACGCGGACAGAATGGCGCTGGCGTCGACGAACGAGCCGACGATCTCCTTGGTCCACGCTTCCTCGGCCTCGGCGCTCACGTCGAACGCCCCGACACCCTTCTGCTCCAGCTGCCCGACGGCGCCACCGACGAACTCGGCACCCAATACGGCCAGCTGGGTGTAGTTGACGGTCACCACCGCCTGCTGCCCCGGGGCAGGCATGACGAACATATTGGGGAATCCCCGGCTCATCATGCCGAACAGGCTGGCGGCACCGTCGGCCCACTTCCCGGCCAGGGTGATGCCGCCGCGACCGACGATCTCGTGGCCGACGCGACGGTAGAGCGGGGTGACCTCGGCCTCGAATCCGGTGCCGTAGACGATGCAGTCGACCTCGTACTGGTGCCCGTCGACGACCGGGCCCTGTGCGGTGATCCGCTCGATCCCGCCCGGGCAGTCGACGACCGTGACGTTGGCGCCGTTGAGTGCGGGCAGGTACTCGTCGTGGAAGCACGGTCGCTTGCACATGTACCGGTAGTACGGCTTGAGGATCTCCGCCGTATCCGGGTCGGCCACCAATTCCTCGACCCGCCGCCGGTGCGCCTCCATGACCTGGAAGTCGACCTCCTCGGCGCTCCGCATGTACTCCTCGGTCGTCATGCCCTCGCGGCGCGGGGCGTTCCGGGTGCGGGCGTAGTCGTGGGTCCACCCGTCGTCCACCAGATCTGCCTCCACCGGTCGACCCATGATGATCCCCTGGAAGTTGTCCATGCGGTCCCGCTGCCACCCCGGCCCGCAGGAATCGGAGAAGTCGGGATCGGTGGGCCGGTTGCCCCGCTCACCGATGGCCGACGGCGTGCGCTGGAACACGTAGAGCCGCTCCGACGCCTCGGCCAGCGGCGGCACGCACTGGATGCCGCTGGCACCGGTGCCGATGAGCGCGACCGACTTGTCCGACAGATCCGTGAGGGGCTGGCCCGGGCCTCCGCCGGTGTAGTCGTAGTCCCAGCGGGCGGTGTGGAACGAGTGCCCGACGAAGTCCTCCATCCCCGGGATGGTGGGCAGCTTCATGAGGTTGAGGATCCCGACGGCCAGGACGTACCAACGGCACGTGATCTCGTCGCCCCGGTCGGTGCGGACCCGCCACCGATCCGTCTCCTCCTGCCACTCGGCGCGGGTGACCCCGGTGTGGAACAGCGCGTCGTCCACCAGGTCGAACCGGTCGGCCACCGCCTCGAGGTGGTGCAGGATCTCCTCGCCGAACGCGTACCGGTGCCTGGGGATGTAGTCGAGCTCCTCGAGCATGGGCAGGTAGATGTACGACTCGACGTCGCACATCACCCCCGGATAGCGGTTCCAGTACCAGGTGCCCCCGATGCCACCCGCCTCGTCGATGATCCGGATCCGCTCGACGCCGGCCTCGCGGAGGCGGGCGCCGGCGAGGATCCCGGCGATCCCCCCGCCCACGATGACGGCGTCGACATCGTCGGCCACCGGGTCGCGGTCGACGTACGGCGTGAACGGGTCGTCGCGGTACCGGGCGAATTGCTCGTCGGCCCGCAGGTCACGGATGTCGGCCCGATGGGGGACCAGCCGCTTGTCGCGCTCGGCGAGGTACTTGGCGCGGACGGCCTCGGGGTCGAAATCCGCGTCCGTTGCAGGGGATTCGGACATGTGGGAATACTAGGCCCCGACCGCCGGGCGAACCTGTGGTCCGCAGCGCTCCGGATCGCGAGCCGCCGACGGCCGGTGGATATCGGGGACGGACGACAGCCACGGCTGGGAGGATCGATGACGACCGACGACCATGACGACGACGGGCGGGTCTCCGGGCCGGAGCGGCTGGCCGACCAGCTGGCGATCCAGGACCTCGTCACGTCCTACGCCTACGCGGTGGACGACCGGGACTGGGGGCGGTGGGAGGTGCTGTTCCTCCCCGACGCCCTCGTCGACTACACCTCGGCGAGCGGCATCGCCGGAACCCCGCGGGAGGTGGCGGCGTGGTTGCCGGACGCCATGTCGGTATTCGCCTTCTGCCTGCACACGACTTCGACCCACGAGATCCGCTTCACCGGGCCCGATGCCGCACGCGGGCGGGTCCACGCGTTCAACCGCAACGGCGTCGAGTGGGAGGGGAGGAATGAGCTCTTCGACGTCGGGGTGATCTACGAGGACACCTATGCACGCACCGGATCCGCGTGGAGGTTCGCCAGCCGGATCGAGCGAACCATCTACTTCGGTGGCGGTGCCTTCGCCGAGATGATCCTCGGGCTGGCCCGCGCCGCGGCCACCGACCGGCCGGCACCGTTCGGCTGACCAGGGCGGTATCCCGGGCCCCGGCGGCGATTGCCGGGTAGGTTGCGTCCGTCGGTTGGTCGGGCGGCGGTACGCCCGGTCGACGGACCCACGCTCGACATCCGGGGGGATCATGATCCGACGTGAGTACGTATCCAGTCGAGGCCACCTGACCGGGGTGACCGGGGTCGGCATCTGCCTGGTGCTTGTGGCCGGTCTGCTGACCGCCTGCTCCTCGACGAACTCGACGGGATCCTCGGCGTCGGGTTCGTCCCCGGCGCCGATTCCGGCGTCGGCCTTTGCCGACCACACCGGGGTCACCGCCGACTCGGTCACCGTCGGGAACGTGACCACCCAGGTGGCCGGCCTCTTCACCGGTGCGGTGGTGGGGACCAAGGCCTATGCCGCGTACGTCAACGCCCAGGGCGGGGTGAACGGCCGGACGATCATCGTCCAGAGTGCCGACGACCAGTTCTCCGGGGCGTTGAACAAGCAGGAGACCCAGAGCGTCGTCCAGCAGGACTTCGCCAATGTGGGCGGGCTGACGCTGGAGGACAGCTTCAGCGAGCCGATCATCGCGGCCGACCCCGGATTCCCGGACGTCACCGCGTCGCTCGACCCGGGAACCCAGAAGCTGCCCAACAATTTCAGTCCGCTGCCGGCCGCCGAGGGATGGCCCACCGGTCCGCTCCTCTACTTCAAGCAGAAGTTCCCCTCCAAGGTGCTCCACACCGGCACCATCATCGCCAATCTGCCCTCGACCGAGCTGGCCTGGAACGACGAGAAGGCGGCGATGGAGCACCTCGGCTACCGGGTGCTGGACGATCCCGCTCTTCCGGCGACCACGACCGACTTCACCGAGCAGGTGGTGACCATGAAGGCCGCCGGCGTGCAGATCCTCTTCCTCGAGCAGGAGCCGCAGAACTACGCCTCGGCGATCTTCCGCGACCTCGACGAGCAGAACTTCCACCCGGTGGTCGTGCTGGGCGCTCCGTCGTACAACCCGCAGCTGGTGGCCAACGCGGGCGGTGCCCAGGCGGTGGACGGCGCCTACCTCCAGCAGGCGGCGTCCCTGTACCTCGGCGGAGACGCCAGTCAGATCCCGGCAGTCACCACGTTCAACACCTGGGTCCAGAAGGTCTCGCCCGGGTTCACCCCCGACTTCTTCACCCTGACCGGCTGGTTGTGCGCCGAACTGTTCGTCGACGCCCTGCGCAATGCCGGGGACGACCCGAGCCGGGGGTCGCTGCTCCAGGCGCTGCGGAAGATCACGGTGTTCCAGAGCGGGAACCTGGTCCCGGTGAGCAACCCGTCAGGAAAGGTTCCGGTGACCTGCTACCTGTTGGGTCAGGTGACCGGAGGCAACTTCGTGCGACTGGACGACCCTCCCGTCGACAGTCCGACCCACGGCTACCGCTGCGACGGCACGTACTACACGGCCGGGTAGCACTCGTCGGCCGCCTTTTGGGGGTGTCAGATGGTGATTCGGCCGTTCCCCGGCTGACGATGCCGCCGGTGCCCTGCGGGATCCGTCTGCGATGCTGGATCCCATGATGCCGGTTCGCCCGACCCGGCCGATGGGACCCCACCATGGCCCGCCAGTCCGCCCGCACCCCATGACCGGCCCCGACCGCCGTCGGGGCACGACGCGCCAGCGCCTCGGTAGGGCGATCGGAGCCACTTTCCGGGGCAGCGTCGGGGCACTCGTCGTGACGGTCGCCGTCGTGGCGTCCGCCCCGGGCGTGGCCGTCGCGGCCCCGGCCTCCTCGCCGGTGGCGGTCCACCACTACCAGGACGCGTCGGCGCCCGTCCGACCCCACGAGGTCGTCGTGCTCGGCGACAGCACCGCCCTGGCCCTAGGGTACGCGCTGGCCGCCACGGCGCCCCCGGGGACGACGGTGGTCAACGGCGGTCTGTTCGGGTGCGGGCTGGCCATCGCGTCCTGGTTCTCCGACGACCCGCCGTCACCCAAGATGGCGATGACCCCCCGGTGTGGCGAGTCCACCCCTGCGGATCAACAGTGGCCGGCGGTCGACGCGATCACGGTCGCGGGGACCAGGAGAGGGGACGTCGTCCTCTTCCTGGCCGGCTACTGGGAGGTCATGGACCTGTCCCGAGCCGGGCACTGGACCAACATCTCGCAACCGTCGTTCAGGAGGTACGAACTCGGACAGCTGCGCGAGCTGATCAGGATCGCGTCGTCCCACGGGGCCCACGTCGACCTGGCCACGATGCCGGCCATGGCCGACGAGAACGACTCCGTCGGCGTGTCCCATCCGGACAGTTCGAGGCGACGGATCGCCTACAACCGCCTGCTCCGAACAGCGGCAGCAGAGTTTCGCGGCACGGTCAGCGTCATCGGATTCGGCCACCTCGTGACACCGCGGGGCGTCTACCGCGAATACCTGGACGGGGTCCAGGTGCGGTCCTCCGACGGGGTCCACACGCCGGCCTACGCGCCGGGGAACATGTTCGCCGACAACGCCGGCCAGGCCGTGGCTGACACCTTCTACAACTGGCTGTCGCCCCGACTGTGGCCGCTCGTCATCGCGTCGGATCGACCGGCGCGGTCGAAGGGCGGGATATCGCCACACTGAGCCGACGGCTGTCGCCGGTCCGTGGTGGATCGAGCCCGGGCGCCGCGCTCAGAGCTGGTCGACGTAGGTGTCGGTGCCCACCACCGTGCGGAGGAACGGTGCCGCCAGGAGGAGGGTGGCCGTGCCGTCGGCCTCCACCGCGTCCGTGTAGACCCGCACCCGGTTGACGGCCGCATCGACATCCCCGTTGACGAAGAGGAGCTGCACCAGGCGATCGGTCCCCCCGGCCGACGAGCCGAGGTCCATCGGGGCGCCTCGATCTCCTTCGTCGGGCACCGAGGGGACCCACGACGACGCGATCTCGATCGGTGACCCGGCGAGGAGACCGTCGAGGCGGGATCCGACCAGCGCCTCGTGGAGTTCCTCTCCGGTGCCCTCCGACGCGTCCCACCACAGGATGATCAGGCCGTCGTAGCCCCGGTCGAGTGCGAGCTCGATCGGGACCGGATCGTCGTCGCGATAGGCCGAGCCGACGTAGCGGAAGGTGGAGGTGTGGACGTGGGTCCGCTCGGCGAATCCCCGTCCGTTGGCGTAGAGACCGCGCACCTGGTGGATCGACCACTCGGCAAAGTGCTCGTGGTGGTGGCCCTCCTCCACCCAGTAGACGGCCAGATAGCTGCCGGCGTCGGTCGGCTTGGCGATCGGGCTCTCCGCCGGCCAGCGGCGGTCCTTCAGCGGCCGGGTGGCCACCCACCTGCTCCCGGCGAACAGCCACGGGCCGACCATGCAGCCGCCGTAGTAGTGGTCCCGCTCGTACCAGCGGTTGTAGGCCCGTTCGAACCCGGGCGAGGGCTCCACCAGGGTCAGCAGCATGCTGCCCACCTTCACCGGATAGTCGTCGACCCCGCCGACGTCGAATGGATAGCCCATGGTGGTCCTCCCCGGATCTCCCGGCGGCTCTGGAGGCGCCGCCGACATCGACGAGCCTGCCACGGCCTCGGAATGGTTTCCGCGGCGTTCTCCGACCGTCCACCGGGGGCGCCGGCACCGCACCCGCCGATCTGCCCGTGGGTCGATGGCGATCATCACTATTTCCGATTATAACCGTAAATTCAATGTGTTCACACGATATAGCTGCTATACTCGAGCAAGCAGATGCCATCACCTGCTAGCGAAGGAGCCCGGCATGCCGGAATCGACGACCGCATTTCGAATTGACGATCTCGACCTGTTTGCCGACTGCACCAAGGCGCAGCTGCGGAGGATCGGTTCGCTGACCTCCTATCTGCACATCCCGAAGGACCACGTGCTCATCCGGGAAGGAAGTGTCGGCAGGGAGTTCATCGTCATCCGCAGCGGCTCCGCCCGGGTCACCCGGAAGACGGACGACGGGATCGCCCAGGTGGCCGAGGTCGGCACCGGTGATTTCCTGGGCGAGATGGCCCTACTCAGCGGGACGCGCCGGACGGCGACGGCCACCGCCATCACCGATCTCGAAGTGTTGGTGAGCTCGGTCGGCGAGTTCCGGTCGATCCTGGCCATCGCCCCGTCGGTGGCCCACAAGGTCCACCGTGTCTCGCTCGACCGGGCCTCGAACCTGGTCACCGCGGCCTGAGCAGTCCCTATCGCCGCCAGGGCCGAATCGGCAGGTCCACCCGCCGTGGGTGGATGCCGAACACGGGCGCGAACGCCACCTAGGCTCTGGGGATTCGGGCGTTTGACGGCTGCAGGCGAGGTCGACCGTCCCCGCCTGCAGTGCCACGGGGGTGCACATGGACGTGCGGGCCGACAGCTTTGGCGACGAGGGTCCGGGCGCGGGTCGATCCTCGTGTGACCGCCGGCCCGGCCACACCGGCTCCCGCCGTCCGGACGGGAACGGCCCGGTCCATCCGGCGGCCGCGAGGAGGAACCGGACGGCGACTTCCGTGCTCACCCCCGCAGGATCGGGGCCGTCTCTGAACAACGTTCCCCGCGCCGCGCCTCCGGGTGGTTCCGAGCCCCCGACGGCGGTCGGTCCACCCGCCTCGGCTGAGCCGGTCGCCCTGCGCGGACCGTCGGCGTCGCCCGCAGAACCCCCTGGTCGCCGGCCTCACCGGTCCCGACACGGCCGCCGCCGGGACAACCGTCGGGTCAGGGACTGGTCGGTGGTCGTACTGGTGGTAGCCGTGGCCTATGGCGGCATCACCGTGGTCCAGAGGATCGACCGCCCGCTGCCCCGGCCCACCGTGGCCACCGGTCGCCTCACCAGTTCGGTGGTGCCGGGACCGTCACCCACCCCGCCCTGGCCGTCCGGGGGACAGGCCGCCGTGGCCATACCGGCGCTGGGATACGCCGAGCAGTCCGGGCCCGAGCAGCCCGTTCCCATCGCCTCGTTGACCAAGATGACCACTGCGCTGGTCGTGCTGCGGGACCACCCGGTTCCTCTCGGCACCAGCGGTCCGACCATCACGATCACGCCGGACGAGGCGACCCAATTCGGCGTCGACCTGGACAACGACGAGACGAACATCCCCCTGGCGGCCGGGGAGAAGCTGACCGAACTGCAACTCCTCGAGGCCCTCCTCGTCCAGTCGGCCAACGATGCGGCCTACACGCTGGCCGCCTGGGACGCGGGCTCCCAGCAGGTCTTCGTGGACAAGATGAACGCTCTGGCCCTGTCGCTCGGGGCGGCCCACTCCCATTACGTGGACACCAGCGGCTTCGACCCCGGGTCGGTGTCGACGGCTGCCGACACACTGCGCATCGCTGCCGCGGGCATGGTCATCCCGACCTTCGCCAAGGTTGCCGGGATGCCCAGGGTGAACCTGCCGTGGGTGGGCGACGTCCCCAACATCGTCACGGCGATCGGCACTGACGGGATCGTCGGGGTGAAGTCCGGCTATACCTCCCAGGCCGAAGGATGCATGGTGCTGGCCGGGTTCCGGACGATCGACGGACACTCGGTGCTGGTGCTGGCCTCGGCACTCGGCCAGAGCGAGCCTGCGCCGCCCCCTCCCCCGCCTGCCGACGCCTCGCCGGCCCGGACCACGCCCACCACCGCGGCACCGGCCCCGACCACGCCGACCGTGCCCTACAGCCCGATCGAAGCGGAGTACCCCCTCCTCTACACGGAGCCCGTCGTCCAGAAACTGCTCGACGCCACGGAGGCGGCAGTCGTGCCGGTCGCCGTCGTCTCCGCCAGCCACACCGCGGGCGTGGCCACGACCGAGTGGGCCGGGACCCGGCTGCTGGTGCCTGTCGTGACCGAACACACCGCGTGGCTACTCGGTGTTCCGGGACAGCACGTGGCCGCCACGCTGGCCCCGGTGCCGGCGCCCGGAGTCAGGGCGGGCGCCGGACCGGTCGGCGTGGTCCGTTACACCCTCGGGCCTCAGACCGAGACCGTGCCGGTCCGTCTCGGGCACAACCTTCCCGATCCCGGCTGGTGGTGGAAGGTCCTCCACGACTAGCGACGCGTGGGGGCCCACCTGTCGGAGTGAGCCGTGGACCACCAAGGAACCGGGACAGTGACCGCATTCCGGGATGCGGCACGCGCCTGGGCGGTATCCCAGCTGTCAGACCACCGGTCGGTGATCAGTCCGCCCGGCCACCACGGTCGCCCGACATCGGATGCTCGCTCCCCCTGATGCCGTGCTCCTTGATGCCGTGCTCTCTTATCCAATAGCGATCCGGATCCGGACTCACCAACTGCTCGGTGCCGTCTTCGTAGAACTTCACGACATAGGGAGGACTGCCGTCCTCGCTCGTGACCTCGATCACAGCACCCACCACTTCTGCCAGTCCGGTCAACCGACCCTGCCTCACCAGCTGGTCCCCCACTTGCGCACGCATGGTACGTCCTTCCTGCCGCGCCCCTCATAGCAACCGTACGCCCATCTCCACCCCGAGGACAGGGTCCAGTTACCCGACCCACGCTGACCGGCCGGGCGGTCGCCGGTGGCACCCGTGTTGCAACGCACGCCACGGCCCGAAGAGGCCGTCGGTGGCGCCGGGCCGTTGCTACCTCCGATCGCGTACAAGAAGGCGCCTGAACGTGGGGATCGGACGGGAGTAGGGTGGCGGAGACCCCGGGACGGGGGGACGGGGGACGGGGGTCACCGACGTGTTCTACGTCAGACGCCGCACCCGGTGATCTTCACAGCAGGCGAATTGGGGAGCGACCGTGCACGATACCCGACACAGAACAGTGCTGACCCGGCGATCGCGAGTGACGGTGGCGCTCGCCGCGGTGGTGGCCCTGGTGGTGGCCGGCCTCGGGATCCTCGTGGCCGGCCCGTCGGCCCAGGCCAGCACCCAACGGATCGACGGCCAGCGGGTGACGACCCTCACCCTCACCATGCCCCATGCGTACAAGCCGGTGTTCACCAACGGCAGCACGGACGACTACCACTGCATCCTGCTGAATCCCCACGTCACCAAGAACTCCTACATCGTGGCTTCGCAGTTCCACCCCGGCTCGGGGCCGGCCACCGTCGAGGTTCACCACGCCATCCTCTTCCTCGTCCCGCCGAGCGAAGTGGCGACCGCCGAGTCGATCAACCCGGGGGACAAGGGCTGGAGCTGCTTCGGCGAGTCCCCCCTCGACGGGAACAGCCTGGCCGGGCTGGGCGATTTCCCCTGGCTCAGCGCCTGGGCCCCCGGCGCCGGGGTGGACCACGAGCCCCTGACGACGGGGACCCCGTTGCCGGCCGGGAGCATGGTCATCATGCAGGTCCACTTCAACGGCCTCGTCGGGGACAAGCCGGACAAGCCGTGGCTGCAGTTGAAGACGGTGCCGGCCGCTGCTCACCTGCGTCCGGAGAGCCAGACCATCGATATCGCGCCTCCCGACTACGGTTGCCCCGCCGGGGTCACGGGCCCGCTGTGCAGCCGGTCGGCGGCCTTGGCCTATCTGGGTCAGCGGTTCGGGCAGAGTGCCGTGACCTTCGACAACATCATCGAGTCCGTGTGTGGTCGGAATGCGGCCGACCCGCCGACCAGTGACACCACTCAGTGCACCTGGCCCGTCTACCAATCCGGATATGTCGTCCGACTCGCGGCCCACATGCACCTGACCGGCGTCAGCGAACGGATCATCCTCAACCCGGGGACCCCGAGCCAGAAGACCCTCCTCAACGTGCCCGACTTCAACTTCCACTTCCAGCGGGGCTACAACCTGGCCAAATGGGTGAAGGTCGTCCCGGGTGACACCATCGAGGTCAGCTGCACCTACAACCCCTCGCTGCGCGAGGAGCTGCCCCAGCTGCGCAAGCTGCCCCCCCGCTACGTGGTGTGGGGGGACGGCTCGTCCGACGAGATGTGCCTTGGCCTGATCTCGATGGTGCCCGTCAATGCGGATGCCACCACCGACTGGACCGGGAACGGCAATGTGTACGGCCATGGCGGCTATCACCAAGGGACCGGCGGATCCCGCTCCGCGACGCTGTCGGCGGCGACATCGAGTCACTGAGCCCTCGATCCGAGAAGGACGGTCCATGCCCGTGCGCACCATCGTCGATCCCATCGAAGGTGACGTAGATCGCCCCGGCGGGTCCCGGGGGGGCTACCGCCGCCGGACCGGCCTGGTGACCGCCGCCGTGCTGGTCGCCCTCGGCTCCGCACTGGCCTCCTGCAGCAGCTCGTCCAGCACCGCCACGACCACGACGGCGTCGTCCACGACCACCACTGCACCGACCACCACGACCTCCGGGGTGGCGGCCACCCCGGCACCGACGTCGGGCACTCCGCCCCTCTACGAGGTGAAGACCGGAACCGTGCCCGGGCTCGGCACCATCCTCGTGGCCGGCAACGGTTTCACCCTCTACCTGTTCGTCCCGGACAAGCAGTCCGGAGTGTCCACCTGCTACGGCGGGTGCGCCACGGCATGGCCCCCGCTGCTGTTGACCGGAACGGACGCCCCTGTCTACGGTCCCGGAGTGAAGCCCGGGCTTCTCGGCTCCACCAAGCGCACCGACGGCACGCTCCAGGTGACCTACAACGGATGGCCCCTCTACCTCTGGCAGGGGGACTCGGTACCGGGCCAGGCCACCGGCCAGGGCATCAACAGCACCGGCGGGCTGTGGTACGTGCTCAACCCGGCCGGGCAGGAGATCACGGCCAAGGCGACGTAGTCACGCCCGAGTGTCACTCGCGAGAACACCGTCGAAATTTTGCGCGCTCGGCAGGATTCGAACCTGCAACCTTCTGATCCGTAGTCAGATGCTCTAATCCGTTGAGCTACGAGCGCTGGTTGCCGGGGTGCTCTCCGCACCGGGTGCCGTCGCCACGACGACCGGATGCGGGGAACACGGCAGCGGAACACTCTACCCGACCCCGAACGTCCCGGTTCCTGCGCGTCCCTTCCGTACCGTACCGATGTCCGCCCCCCGCCCCGGCCGTGCGCATCGGCCCGCTGTAGGGTTCGGACCGTGAGCGGCATGGACGAGTCCTTCGACCTGGAACTGGCGGCGGCCCAGCTGCGGGCCGACAGTTCCGACGTCGGCATCCTGGTCAAGGTCCTGGTCGACCAGCTGTCCGACGCCCTCGGACCCCGCCTCAAGGTGCAGCGGTCCGGCGGGCGGTTCCGGAAGTCCGACGAGATCAAGTCGCTGACGATCACCATGGCCGACGACCAGTTCGACGCCGAGGTGGACGGTCCGGTCCTGCGCTGCACCATCGGCCATTCATCGGGCGGCATCCGCATCCGCAGTGAGAAGGTCGACATGGACACCTGGCTCAACCGCCTGCTCGCCGTCTTGAAGACCGAAGCCGACCACAGCCAGGCCGTGCGCCAGGCTCTCGAGAACATCGTCATCGGAGGCAATTCATGACCGACACGCCGGAGGAAACTCCCCAGGACCTGCCCGAAGGGGCGAGTCGCCGGCTCGCCGAGCTCGAACACGGCCTGTTCACGTCGGACCTGTCGGTCAACGAATTCCTCCTGATCAAAGAGGTCGGTTTCCACCCCGTCGGCTTCGTGATGGGCTCGTCGATCTACCACACCGGTATCCAGACCCGTAAGTGGGGACAGAGCCAGGAGCTCACCAAGCTCACCGAGGCCATGTACAACGCCCGCGAGCTGGCCATGACCCGCATGGAGGAGGAGGCCCTCGAACTGGGAGCCGATGGCGTCGTCGGGGTCCGCCTCGACGTCAACTACTACGAGTGGGGCAAGGACGCCGCCGAGTTCATCGCCGTGGGCACCGCCGTCAAGGCGGAGAACGGCGTCTCCCACCGCAACAGGCTCGGCAAGCCGTTCACCTCCGACCTGTCCGGCCAGGACTTCTGGACCCTCATGCAGACCGGCCACATCCCCCAGGGCCTGGTCATGGGCACCTGCGTCTACCACATCGCCCACCGTGGCCTCGGGGCGACCCTGGGCGCGGCCGGCCAGAACGTGGAGCTGCCGAACTTCACCCAGGCCCTCTACGAGGCCCGTGAACTGGCCATGACCCGCATGCAGGACGAGGCCAACGAACTGGGCGCCTCCGGCATCGTCGGCGTCCGCCTCGAGGAGAAGTCCCACCAGTGGGGCAGCCACACCATCGAGTTCCTGTCCCTCGGGACCGCCGTGGTCAAGACCTCCGACGAAGTCACGCTTCCCCGGCCCACCACCATCATCTCGCTCGACAACTGATGACCGTCCCGGCCGACGCTCCCGGCGACCTTCCCGAGGCTGCGGTCCGCCGCTTTGCCGAGGGCGCGTTCACCTCGGGGCTCACCGTGCCGGACTTCGCCGCCTGCCTCCAGATGGGCCTGGAGCCCGTCGGCTTCACCCAGGGATACAGCGTCATGCAGTGGCAGTGGTACGGGATGTCGCCCATGGGGATGGGCGGGGGGTTCGGCGCTCAATGGGGCGGTGTGCGCGGCTACTCGGAGACATGGAACTGCCCCCACGGCTTCGTGTCCGGCGAGCACCGGTCCTGGGGCCAGAACTACGAGCAGTCCTGGGTGGAGGACGCCTGGTCCGCCGGCTTCGCCACCGCCTGCAACCGCATGGTGGAAGAGGCGGCGTCCGGTGGCGCCCACGGCGTCGTCGGGGTCGTCGACACCTGCCTGCCCCTGAGCGACATGGGCGTCCTCGAGTTCCGGGTCCAGGGGACCGCGGTCCGGGTGGCCGGCGGCGCCCCGCCGGCCGGTGGCCGGCCGTGGACGACCTACCTGGCCGGCCAGCGCCTGACCAAGCTGGTCGAGGCCGGCTACGCGCCGGTGTCGATCGCCGCGGCGGTGGCGTCGGTGCGGGTGTGGGCCAACTGCGTCACCCAGTACCTGACCGAGGGCTCGAACTCCATGTTCGCCAGCGCCACCGCCGGTTCCGAGATCATCCAGACGGTCAAGGCCCAGACGGTGGCCCGCCAGTTGGCGGCCCAGCGGGTGAAGGGCCAGCTCGGCCACGACTCGCTCCACGGGGCGGCCATGACCACCACCCAGCGCGAGCTCGGCGAGGGTGACGCGGAAGTCGAGTGCGTCCTCCGGGGGAACCGGGTCCGCCGGTTCAAGGACTTCGACCCGATGCCCCGGCCGCGACCCACGGTCCGGCTGCTGTGACCGTGCCCGAGCCCCTCGACGGGGACCAAGCCGGCACGGACGTCGACCCCAAGGCCGAGATGCGTGCCGCGGCTGCGGCCCTCGCCAAGGAGCCGGTCAAGGGCGCGGTGCGCATGACCTCGGACCTGTCCATCGACGAGGAGCTCGTGCTCCATTCGATCGGCTGGGAGCCGGTCGAGCTGGTCAGCGGTGTGTCCATGCACTCGGTCCCGGTGGGCGTGTGGAACTGGGGGCAGGGGGAGATCTCCTATGCCTCGGCCGCCTACGCACGCTCGTTCGCCAATGCCACCGAGCGCATCCACGAGGCGTGCACCAAAGCCGGCGGGCACGGCGTCGTCGGCGTCCACGTGGAGTGGGCGGTGGAGCGCCACCACATCGACGTGGCCCTGACCGGCACCGCGGTGCGGCCGGTGGGCGCGAAGACCCTGGGCACCGACCCGATCTTCGTCTCCGACCTGTCGGGCCGCGACTTCGCCCTCCTGCACTCCGCCGGCTGGGCGCCGCTGGGCCTGGCCGCGGGGGCCAGCTTCGTCTACGCGCCCCGTCGGACGATGGGCGCCACCATGAAGCAGTCAGGGCAGAACGTGGAACTCACCAACTACACCGAGGCCATGTACGCCGCCCGCGAGTCGGCCATGGAACGCATGCAGACGTCTGCCATCAACCTGGGTGGGTCCGGCGTGGTCGAGGTCAAGGTGACCGAGGGTCCGATGGAGTTCGCCCACCACGCGGTGGGGTTCACCGCGTACGGCACTGCCGTCCGGCTGGTGGCCGGTGAGCACCGCAACCTCGGGGCCCGTATGGTCCTCCCGATGGACGACGCGGTGGTCTCCTTCGACGCCGGCTCGTTGAGCTGACCCGGGCTCCTCCGACACCGTTTCGACCAGCCGATTCTGACGGGGCCTCAGATACACTTCTCCGCCATGCCCACCGACGCCCCTCTCCACGGAATCCGCATCCTCGAGGTGTCGGCACTGGGGCCGGCCGCCATCACCATGCCCCTTATCGACCTGGGTGCCGAGGTCATCAAGGTGGAGCCTCCGGCCGGCGACTACATCCGGGAGATGACCTGGCCGATCGTCGAGGGCGTCTCGCTGATGCACCTCCACGTCAACCGGGGGAAGCGGTCCATCGTCATGGACCTGCGCACCGACGAGGACGTCGCCACCTTCAAGGAGCTGGCCCAGACCTGCGACGTCGTCGTCGAGGCCATGCGCCCGGGCGGCCTGGCCCGTCGGGGCGTCGGCTACGACGACCTGGTCGCCCTCAAGCCCGACATCGTGTTCTGCACCATCTCCGGCTACGGCATGACCGGCCCCTACCGGGACCTTCCCGCCCACGGCGTGGCCTTCGACACGTGGGCCGGCATCGTCTCCCCCCAGGTCAACGACGAAGGCTTCGCCTACCTGCCCGAGCACGCGTCGATGGGCATCCACGCCGGCCCCCTCTTCGGGGCCCTCGGGATCATGGCCGCGGTCCTGCGGGCCAAGACGACGGGGGAGGGCGCATTCGTGGAGATCGCCCAGTCCGACGCGGCGGCGGCCATGGACTGGTACCGGAGCGAGACGTGGAAGGCCTACGAGCGGCCGCAGTCGGAGGTCACCGGCAACAAGTCCGACGACTACGAGCGCCGGGAGCCGGGCACGGCCGGCATGGTCGAGGGCGTCCGCTACCAGGTCTACGAGGCGAAGGACGGCCGCTACGTGCTGTTCATGGCTTCGGAACAGGCCTTCTGGAGGAACTTCTGCGAGGCGGTGGGCCGGGTCGACCTGTTCGAACGGTGGCCGGGCTCGAAGTACGCGGACCACGCCCGGGGCAACCTCGAGCTGCGGGCCGAGCTGCGCGACATCTTCGCCACCCGGACCGCGGTCGAGTGGATCGACTTCGGGGTGGAGGCCAACTTCCCGGTGGCCCCGGTCAACTCGCCGAAGACCATCGCCGAGGACCCCCAGTTCGAGGACCGGTTCCACTGGTACCCGGTGGAGCAGCTCGGTGCCGAACAGCTCGCCACCCCGCTCAAGTTCATCGGCGAGCAACTGCCCGCCCCGGCGCACGCACCGACAGTCGGCCAGCACACCGAGGAGGTCCTCTCCGACCTGCTCGGATGGGACGCGGCCCGCATCGCCGAGTCCCGGGCTCGCGGTGGGTTGGGCGGGCCGGTCGCCTGACACCTGAGCACCTCGTTCCCCATCCCCGGCTCCACAGCATGTGCGGGTCGGATTCCTACTGGTAGGATTCCTACAATGCGAGTCAGCGAAAAGGGCCAGGTCACCATCCCCAAGCACCTGCGCGACCAGATGGGAATCAGAGAGGGAACGGACGTCACCTTTGAGCTCGAAGGCGGCACCCTCGTCCTGCGGAAGAACGGATCTGCTCCCTCCAGGGGACGCGTCCTGGCTGAGCGCTTGCGTGGCCAGGGCGACGTCGCAATGAGCACCGACGAGATCATGGCGCTCACCCGGTCCGACTGACGGTGCCGGTCGGAACCCTGGTGGACAGCAACGTCCTCCTCGACATCCTCACCGTCGACCCGCAGTGGGTCGACTGGTCCGTCGACGCGCTCGGCGATGCGGCTGAGCACGGTCCCCTGGTGATCAATCCGATGATCTACGCCGAGGTGTCCATCCGTTTCACCCGGGTGGAGGACCTCGACAATGCGCTCGGTCCCCAGGACTTCCTCCGGGCCCCGCTCCCCTGGGAGGCGGCGTTCCTCGCCGGTAAGGCGTTCACTGCCTATCGCCGTCGCGGAGGGGTCCGGACGGCACCCCTCCCGGATTTCTTCATCGGTGCTCATGCTGCCGTCGGGGATCTGTCCCTCTTGACGCGCGATGCCGGTCGTTACGCCTCGTACTTCCCCTCGGTGGCCCTCATCACTCCGTAACGTCGACCACCCGTAACGTCGGCTACCGCACGCCCATCGTCCCGGTTTCTGACGGTCCGTTAGGATTCCGCCCATGACCACGAAGACCCGGATGCCCGCCATCGAGGGTTGGTTCACCATGGACGAGCAGGAACCCTCGTTGCTCGGCTCCACGTGCACCAGCTGCGGGAACTTCGCCTTCCCCTCCGAGACGTTCTTCTGCCGGAACCCGGGATGCCAGGGCACCGAGTTCGCCCAGACTCCGCTCAGCCGCACCGGCAAGGTCTGGTCGTTCACCGACGCCTGCTACCAGCCGCCCAAGCCCTACGAGGCCGCCGACCCCTACGTCCCGTTCGCCATCGCCGCCGTCGAGCTGGCCGCGGAGCAGATGGTGGTCATGGGTCAGGTCGTCGCCGGGGTGGGCGTGGACGACCTGCACGTCGGTGACGAGGTCGAGCTGGTGCTCGACACGCTCTACGAGGACGACGAGCACGAGTACATGGTGTGGAAGTGGCGCCCGACCGGTGCCCCGACCGGACAGGAGGCCTGACCGTGCCCGACGACAAGAGGATCGCCGTCTTGGGTGCCGGCATGCACCCGTGGGGCAAGTGGGGCCGCAACTTCGTCGAGTACGGACTGGCCGCCGCGGGCGACGCCCTCGCCGAAGCGGGTCTCCCGTGGACCGACATCCAGTACGTCGCCGGAGCCGACACCATCCGCAACGGCTATCCCGGCTTCGTGGCCGGCGCCACCTTCGCCCAGGCCCTGGGTTGGACCGGCGCGCGCGTCTCGTCCGCCTACGCCGCCTGCGCGTCCGGCGCCCAGGCCATCAGCAACGCCCGGGCCCAGATCCTCGCCGGCCTGTGCGACGTGGCCCTGGTGGTCGGGGCCGACACCACCCCCAAGGGGTTCTTCACCCCGGTGGGAGGCGACCGCAAGGACGACCCGGACTGGCTCCGCTTCCACCTCCTCGGGGCCACCAACCCCACCTACTTCGCCCTCTACGCCCGCCGCCGGATGGAGCTGTTCGGCGCCACCGAGGAGGACTTCGCCGCCGTCAAGGTGAAGAACGCCCGCCACGGCCTGGAGAACCCGAACGCCCGCTACCGCAAGGAAGTGACCGTCGACGAGGTCCTCTCGTCCCCGATGGTGGCCGACCCCCTGCGCCTCCTCGAGATCTGCGCCACCTCCGACGGCGGAGCCGCCCTGGTGCTCTGCTCCATGGAGTTCGCCAAGCGGCACGCCGGCGCCCAGGACCTGGTCACCATCGACGCCGTGTCGACGGTGACCCCGCGCTTCCCCCAGACCATCATCGAGATGCCCAACTTCTCGACCGACTCGTCGGCCACCGCGGCTTCCGTCGGACCGACATTCAAGCAGTCGGTGGCCCTGGCCGCCTACGAGGAGGCCGGCATCGGCCCCGAGGACGTCAACCTGGCCGAGGTGTACGACCTCTCCTCCGCCCTCGAGCTCGACTGGTACGAGGACATCGGCCTGTGCAAGCAGGGCGAGGCCGAGCGACTGCTGCGCGACGGCGACACCACCCTGGGCGGCCGGGTCCCGGTCAACCCGAGCGGCGGGCTCTCGTGTTTCGGCGAGGCCATCCCCGCCCAGGCCATCGCCCAGGTGTGCGAACTGGTGTGGCAGCTGCGCGGCCGGGCTGGCGGTCGTCAGGTGGAGGGTGCCCGGGTGGGCATCACCGCCAACCAGGGTCTGTTCGGCCACGGCTCCTCGGTCATCGTCTCCCGGTAGCGCGGCTCGGACGCGGCCCGGGCGGGGCGCAGGCCGGGTGCCGGTCAGGTGTTGACGAGGACGACCTTGCCGAACTTGCCGCCGGCCGCGAACCGGTCGTAGGCGGTGCTCGCCTCGGACATGGGGAAGGTGTCGGCGATCGGCACGGTCACCGCCCCCTCGCCCAGCAGCCGGACGGCGCGGGCCTCCACCAGCCAGGCCACGGCCGCCTTCTCCTCGGTGCTGCGGGACCGCAGCGTGGATCCGCCGATGGTGGCCCGTGCCCTCATCACGTCGAGCAGGTTGACCTCGGCCTTGGCGCCGGCGCCCACACCGATCACCACGATCCGTGCGCCCGCGGCCAGGTGGGGCAGCACGGCCTCGACACCGGGTGCCCCGACGAGCTCCAACGAGACGTCGTAGGGGCCGTAGTCGGCGACCCGATCGGGCAGGATGACCTCGTGGGCCCCGAGCTCCCGGATCCGGTCGTGGTGGTCCGGGTTGCGGACGGTGGCCACCACCCGGGCGCCGGCCACCGCGGCGAGCTGCACGGCCGCCGTGCCCACGCCGCCGGCGGCGCCCGAGATAAGCACGGTCTGCCCCTCGCACAGCTCGGCCTGGGTGAACAGCGCGTCCTGGGCGGTCGAGAAGACTTCGGGGAACCCGCCGGCCGCCACCAGGTCGACACTGTCGGGCACGGTGAGCAGCACCGACTCGGGGACGACCACCTGCTCGGCCTGCCCGCCCCCGCCACAGATGGCCATCACCCGGTCGCCGACGGCGAACCGGTCGGCTCCCTCGCCGTTGGCCAGGACCGTCCCCGAGAACTCCAGTCCGGGGATGTCTGCCGGCCAGCCCGGGGGGGCGGGGTAGAAGCCCTTGCGTTGGACCATGTCGGCACCGTTGAGGCCGGCGGCCGCCACGGCCACCACCACTTCGCAGGGTCCGGGGGTGGGGTCGGGATGCTCGTTCCAGCGGAGCTCCCCTTCGACGATGGTCACGGCGCGCATGAGCCCAGGGTATTCGACGGCGCCGCCGGCCCACCGGTGCCGACGATCCCGCCCGTCGGTGCACGTCGTGCCCATCCTCCGCGGCCGACAGTCGATACTACTTCTCCGTATATACACACCATGTGCGCACGTTGGCGAAAACCAAACCACCTCCTCCTCGCATGCGCCCGCCGAGTCCCACGTCGGCCGGGAACCGCCACCCGCGACACCCGGGGGCGCCGGGCCGCGGCCCGATCCGACACCTCCCCCTGCGCCGACTGTTGCGCACTCGTAGGCTGGTCCCAAAGGACGGGACCATGACCAGCGAACCACTCGAGGACGACGACAACGGATCTGGACCCTTTCCGGCCGGACGGCACGGACAGCGGATGGACGGTGTCGATCTCATTCCCGAGCCGACCGCCGGGATGGTCCTCCACCGGGTCCTGGCCATGTCGGCTCGAGCCTTCCTGCTGAACGACCAGGCCGACGAGCTGGACGGTGGCCCGCGGGGGACCGGGACCGTCGATGCCCTCAGCCTGAACACGAGGACGAAGCCGCTGTGGGCCCAGTCGACGGTCGAGCCGCTGGCGGGCGCCGACCGGTGCGACGACCCGACCGAGCGGATCCACCAGAGCCGGGTTGCCATGCGCCAGATCCGCTCCAACCTGCGCACCTTCCGCCTCCTCCTCGACCCGGCATGGGGTACCGCCCTGCGGGCCGAGCTCGCCTGGTACGGGGACGAGCTGGGCCGCTCCCGGGACCTCGACCTGCTGGCCCTCGTCGTCTCCGACCGCGGACCCGAGGCACTGGACGCCGACGAGGTGGCCCGCCTGCTGGCCGTGGTCGACTGGCGGCGGGACGAGGTCGCCGCACGGATCGCCGCCGAACAGGCCAGCCCGCGCCGGGTCCGACTCACCGAGCAGATGATGGTCCTCTGGGAGGGGCCCCAGTTCAAGGCCAAGGCGGCCAAGCCGGCGGCCGAGATCCTGGCGCCCATGCTCCACCGGTCGTGGCGCGATGTGCGCGGCGCAGGCCGCACGGCCAAGAAGGACCCGACCGACGTCAACCTCCACCAACTGCGGATCCGTCTCAAGGACCTCCGCTACGGGTGCGAGACGCTGACCCTGGTCGAGGGTGGCCCGGCGGCCAAGACGGCCAAGTCGGCCAAGAACCTGCAGAACAGACTCGGCGACCTGCACGACACCGTCGTCTCCATCGACTGGCTCGAGGCTCTGGCTTCCGAGCAGCCCGACCTGGCCGATGCCGCCAAGCGGTTGGCGGCCGTCCAGCGCGACGTGGCCGCCGACAACCGCAAGGGGTGGAAGCGCGGTCTCAAGGACGTCGAGCGCCGTTGGCGGCGCTGGCAGGGCTGAGCGGCACCGGTCGGCCCGGTCGGTTCAGCCCGCGGCGGTGCCGCCCTGGTCGGCGTGCTGGGGGACCCACAGGCGGATGCCGCCCAGGATGCCGGCCGCGTTGTCGACCACGGTCACGTCGGCGGGCAGGTGGTGTCGGAGCACCCGCCGGGAGTTTCCTCCACCGATGTAGAGATGGTCGAACAGGGTGAGGGCACGCATGTTGGCGATGGCCTTGGTGACCCGCTTGTTCCAGCGCTCCTCGCCGATCTCCTTGCGGGTGGCCTCGCCCAGCTGCTCGTCGTAGGTCTCACCCTTGCGGAACGGCTGGTGGGCGATCTCGAGGTGGGGCATGAGCTCCCCGTCGTAGAAGAGGCCGGTGCCGAACCCGGTGCCCAGGGTGATGACCAGCTCGAGTCCCCTGCCCAGGACGACGGCCGCCCCCTGGATGTCGGCGTCGTTGGCCACCTTGGTGGGGAGGCCGAGCTCCGCGGTCAGTGCGGCGGCCAGGTCGAACCGGTTCCACTCCTGCTCGAGGAGGCGGTCGACCGCGCTGCCCGGACCGTTGACGGTGACGAAGTGGGGCGCGGACAGGACCAGGCCGGCCCGTATCATCCCCGGGAAGCCGACCGCGGCCCGCTCGGCCGTCGGCAGCGGCGCGACAAGGCTGGTGACCAGGGCGACCAGCTTGCCCGGGGGCAGCGGGTACGGGGTCGCGACCTTGACCCGGTCGGCCACCATGGCTCCGTTGGCATCGAGGACCGACGCCTTGAAGCCGGTGCCACCGATGTCCACGGCCAAGGTGAAGGGGTGCTCCGGTGCGGCACGCACCTCGCCGGTCCTCGCATTCGGGGAGACACCCGTCGCGTCGGTGGCGGGCGGCGGGGAGGGGGGCGCCGGCGTGGCGTCGTCGTTCGTGGTCATCCCCTCACGCTAAACCCGACCGGGGGCTGCATGAGGTTAGGTTCGGGCGCACAGGGCCCGACGGGCCCGGATCCGAGGAGGACCACCATGGATCAGCGCATGCTCGGTGCGGCCGGACCGGTCTCGGCCGTCGGCCTCGGATGCATGGGAATGTCCGGCGCCTACGGGCCGACCGACCGGGCCGAGGCCATCGACACCGTCCATGCCGCGCTCGACGCCGGCGTCACCCTGGTCGACACCGGTGACTTCTACGGCATGGGCCACAACGAACTGCTGGTGCGCGAAGCCATCGGCAACCGACGCGAGGAGGTGGTCCTGTCGGTGAAGTTCGGCGCTCAACGGGGTCCCGACGGGTCCTGGCACGGGTTCGACGCCCGACCGGCGGCGGTCAAGACCTTCCTCGCCTACAGCCTGCAGCGGCTCGGTACCGACTACATCGATGTCTACCGACCGGCCCGGCTCGATCCCACCGTGCCCATCGAGGACACCGTCGGGGCCATCGCCGAGTGCATCGACGCCGGCTGGGTCCGCCACCTCGGGCTGTCCGAGGTCGGCGCGGACACCATCCGCCGGGCACACGCCGTCCATCCGGTGGCCGACGTCCAGATCGAGTACTCCCTCATGTCCCGCGGACCGGAGTCGGCGATCCTCCCGTCCACCCGCGAACTGGGCATCGCCGTCACCGCCTACGGGGTGCTCTCCCGCGGGCTGCTCTCGGGCAACTGGTCCACGCAGCGGGACATCGCCCCCGGCGATTTCCGGGCCCACGCGCCCCGCTTCGCCCCCGGCAACATCGATGCCAACCTCCGACTGGTCGACGCCCTCGGCTACGTGGCCGCCGCCATCGGCGCCACGGTGGCCGAGGTGGCCATGGCCTGGGTCCTGGCCCAGGGTGAGGACGTCGTCCCGGTCATCGGTGCCCGCACGCCGGGACAGCTCGACGGCGTGCTCCGGGCCGTCGCACTGGAGTTGGACGACGCCCAGCTGGCCGCCATCGAGGCGGCGGTGCCGACCGACGGGGTGGCCGGCACCCGGTACGGGGCACCCCAGATGGCCGGGCTCGATTCCGAGCGCCCGCCGTCGGCCCCGGCCGACCCGACCGGCGGAGCGGCCGGGGACCGGCGGGGGTAACGTCCCGACCCATGACCGAACCATGGCTGGACGACGCCTGCTCGCTGGTCGATGCGTTCCGGGCCGGGACGCTCAGTCCCAGCGAGGCGCTCGAGGCCTCGCTGACCGCCATCGAGGCGTCCGACCTCAACGCCGTCTGCTACCTCGATGCCGAAGCGGCCCGGGCGCGGGCCGCGTCCGCCGACGTGTCGCTGCCGTTCGGCGGCGTGCCCATCGGGGTCAAGGAGCTCGACCACGTGGAGGGATGGCCCTACAGCGAGGCGTCGCTGGTGTTTGCCGACCGGATCTCGACGTTCGACACCACCCAGGTGACCCGGCTGCGGGCGGCGGGTGCTGTCCTGGCCGCCCAGACCACGGCGTCCGAATTCGGGGGCGTCAACTGCACCGCCACCAAGATCCACGGCATCACCCGCAACCCGTGGGACACCGACCGCACGCCCGGCGGCTCCTCGGGTGGTTCGGCCGCGGCCGTGGCCGGCGGCCTGCTCCCCATCGCCAGCGGCGGCGACGGGGGCGGTTCGATCCGGATCCCGGCCGGATTCACCGGACTGTTCGGGCTGAAGGCGACCTACGGGCGCATCCCCCGGGGCCCCGAGACACTGCAGCCGCCCCTCACCGTGACCGTCGGTTGCCTGTCCCGCTCGGTCCGGGACACCGCCCGTTGGTTCGACGTCTGCAACGGCTCCGACCCGCGCGACACCCTCAGCCTGCCGAGGGTCGACGGCTGGGAGGCCGGCCTCGGGACCTTCGACCTGTCCGGCAAGCGGGCCGTGGTGTCCGTCGACCTCGGTGCCGCGGTGGTCGAGCCGCGGGTGGCGGCCCTGGTGATCGGGGCGGCCGAGGCCCTCATCGCCGACGCCGGGCTGCGCCGGGTGGACGTGGTCATCACGCTGCCCCAGGGCGGGCTGGAGTGGGCACTGTCGAACCTGGTGGGACTGGTGGCCGAGTTGGGCGACCGTTACCCCGGCTGCAACGACGACCTGACCCCCGAGCTCCAGATCGGGATGAACCTGGCCACCCACCACTACAGCATCGAGTCGGCCGGCAAGGCCGAGCAGTTCCGGATCGCCCTCAACGAGCAGATGGCCGATCTCTTCGACCAGGTCGACTTCGTCTTCGCCTCCACCAACCCGGACGTCGCCTTCGACGCCGGCGGGCCGATGCCGACGAAGGTGGGCGACGTCGACCTCATCGCCACCTACGGGTTCGACAAGGCCATCGGCAACAACGGGGCTCTGACCATCCCGGCCAACCTGTCCGGACTGCCCGCCGTGTCGATCCCCGTCGGATCGGTCGACGGCGTGCCGGTGGGGATGCAGGTGATCGGACGCCACCACGAGGAGCAGCTCCTGTTGGAGCTGGCCCGCATCGCCGAGCGCGAGCGGCCGTGGCCCCTGGTGGCACCCCCGGCTACCGCCTAGGGTCACCCGCCGTCCGGACGCCGACAGGCCGGGCCCGGTTCGTCTAGAACATGCCCATGCACGTCGACCTCTGGATCCCCACCGCCTCGCCGTTCGCCACCCCGGAGGTGCTGGCCGCAGTCGGACGCGAGGCCGAGGAACGGGGCATCACCACGCTGTGGGTCGGTGAGCACGTCGTCCTGTTCGAGGAGTACGCATCCTCCTATCCCTACGCCGACGACGGCAGGATCCCCGCACCGCCGGGCAGCGGGCTGCTCGAGCCCCTCAACACGTTGGCCTTCCTGGCCGCCCACACCACCGAGGTCCGACTGGGCACGGCCATGGTGCTGCTGCCCCAGCGCAACCCGGTGTACACGGCCAAGGAGGTGGCCACCCTCGACTGGCTGTCGAACGGACGGGTCGACTTCGGCATCGGGGTGGGCTGGCTGGAGGAGGAGTTCCGGGCCGTCAACGTGCCCTGGCCGCAGCGGGGCCGGCGCACCGACGAGTACCTCGATGTCCTGCACGCCCTGTGGACCGACGACACGTCGCAGTACGAAGGCGAGTTCTACTCGCTCAACCCGTGCCAGATGTTCCCGAAGCCGGTCCAGTCGCCGGTGCCCATCCACATCGGCGGCGAGTCCGACGCCGCTCTGCGGCGGGTCGCCCGGGCCGGGCACGGGTGGCACACGTTCAACCGGGCCCCCGAGGACCTGGCCGAGCCGCTCGCCCGGCTCGACGTGCTCCTCGGCGAACAGGGCCGGTCGCGGTCGGACATCACCGTGACCGTCTGCCCCTACTTCCAGCCACTCGACGCCGACCGCACCGCCCGGTATGCGGAGGCCGGTGCCGACGCGGTGTCGGCGCTGATCATCCCCCTCGACGTCGACTCGGTGCGCACCCAGCTCGACGGCCTTGCCGCCGTGCAGGAGCGGGCCGCGACGCTCTGAACCGATCGACGGGAAGGACCGCACGTGGATCACGCGGCGTACGACCTCGAGCGCTTCGTCCACGCACAGGACGACGGAGGCACCTTCGACCGGGCCATGGACGAACTGGCGTCCGGCACCAAGCGGTCCCACTGGATGTGGTTCGTCTTCCCCCAGCTCGCCGGCCTCGGCACCAGCGCGACGGCCCGGC
Source organism: Acidimicrobiales bacterium (assembly GCA_050014755.1). Classification (GTDB taxonomy): domain Bacteria; phylum Actinomycetota; class Acidimicrobiia; order Acidimicrobiales; family RAAP-2; genus Bog-756. The sequence continues at coordinate 22,190 of JBEKCS010000019.1, read as the reverse complement.
ACTTTGCCATCTCCTCGCTCGACGAGGCCACCGCCTACCTCCGCCACCCCGTCCTGGGCGACCGCCTGCGGGCGGCGACGGCGCGGGTCCTGGCCATCGAGGGACGGGAGGCGGTCGACATCCTCGGCCCCGTCGACGCGATGAAGCTTCGCTCGTCGATGACCCTCTTCGCGCGGGCCGAGCCGACCGAACCCCTGTGGGTGCGCGTACTCGACCGCTACTATGCCGGCGCCCCCGACGCCCGGACCGAGGAGCTGCTCGGCCGCAGCCACTGAACCCCCGGCGCGACCGGATGCGCGGCGACCGAGGACCGGTCGAGGTCAGCCGGCGGCCACCCAGGGGTCATGGGGCCACTCCGGGGGATGCCGGGGCTCCACCGCTTCCGCCCGCGCCCTCAGCCACGGATCGTCGAACCAGGTCCGGAGGGCCAGCCGGGCCGGTGGCAGGTCGCGGTAGACGAGGACGCCCGAGCCCGGGTGCACCCTCCGCAGGGCATCGGGCGGGGCCAGACGGCGGGTCGTGGGCGACCGGGTGGTGCTCGACGCGCCCTTCCCCCCCGATGTGGTTGCCGCCAGATGGAGCTCCTCGTCGCCGATCAGGTGGCTGGCGTAGTCGAGGGTGGACGGGTCCGAGATGCCCGACAGGAACAGCTTGGCCCGGTGGTTGTTGACCACCGTCGTCGCCCGGGGCCCGAACCGGGCGGTGATCTGGGCCAGGTCGTGCCAGATGGTCACCAACTGGATGCCGTGCCCCGCGGCCGTGGCCGCCAGGGTGTCGAGGTCGGGGATCGGGGCGATGTTGGCCGCCTCGTCGAGCACGACCAGCAACGGCGGGTCGAGCGGCTTCCCGGTCCGGGCGACCCGGTCGTAGGCGTGGTCGAGGACGGTCCGCAGGACCCCGACGAACAGGGGGGTGAGCCGGCGCTGGTCGTGGGCGGGAGCGCACAGGTAGAGGGTGTCGGATGCGGACAGCAGCGCACCGGCGTCGACCTCGTGACCACCGGCGCCGGGCGGGGCCGACCCGACGAACGGCTCGAGCAGGGTCTCTACCGTGGTGACGATCGAACTGCGCTGGCGCTCCTCCTTGCCGAACGTCGACTGCATGGCGTCCACCGCCTCGGGTACCCCGGCCCACTGCAGCAGCTCGAGCACCTCGCGTTCCTCGCCGGTCTCCACCCAGTGGACGACCTCGGCCATGTCGCGTCCTCCGGTTGCCGCCGCGAACAGGAGCGGGGCCAGCATCCGCGTGGCCGTGGCATACCAGAAGTCGCCGTCGCTCATCCCCCCCACCTGGGACCGGCCGACTTCGGTCAGAGTGGATGCCGCACGTCTCGCCCCGGGCCACGTACGCGAGGCCGGGAGAGGCGACCATCCGGTGGCCGTCCTACCGGTGACCCCCGTCGGGTCGAAGCAGTGGACGGAGCCCCGGGTCGCCCGGTGACCCACGGTGTGCTCGAGCAGGTCCCCCTTGACGCTGGCCGCCACCACCGGTCCCTCCCATCCGAGGATGGCGGGCACGGCGAAGCCGGTGGTCTTGTGGGACTGGGTCGGTCCGAAGACCAGCACGGACTGCGAGCGCTCGGCCGCCACCACCCGCCGCCCCACCGTGCCGAGCACCAGGCGTCCGACCGGCGGCGGCCGGCCGCCGCCGGGCACGATCAGACACCCGAGGTCGGCCGGCTTCGCCCATCGGGCCGAACGTTGCTCGCGGCCGCGCCCCATGGCACCACGACCCAGGGGACGCCGGGTCGGGGCCACACGGGTCGGGGCCACACGGGTCGGGGCCCTTCCGCCGGGCCGGAGGACGCCGGCGACCACCATCGCAGTCACCCCGATGCCGACGGCGGCCGCCGTGCCCGGGGTCACCACCGTGGCCCGACGGCCGCGCCCTGTTGCGTGGGGACGTCGGCCATGGCGTGGTCGGTGTCGACCAGCCACCTTTCGGCGGTGCCGAGGCGGTGCTCGACGAGGAACGACCGCCGGCCGACCTTCCACAGCGCGGTTCCCCGACGCAAGGTGCTCACCAGATCGGCCTCGGTGGCGGTCAGGCCCAACAGCTCGGCCGTGCGAGCCACCTCGCCGGGCGACTGTGCGTAGACCACCCGGGTCTCGGAGTCGGCGAGCAGCCCTTCGGCCAGGCCCACCTGTTCCGACCCGGCCGCCCCCACCGACATCAGGTCGGACAGCCGGTGGAGCACGGCGATGTTGGCCACGCCCAGCGCCCGCGACAGCTTCCACGACGACTGCAGCCACCTGGCCACACCGAGGTTGCCGAGGATCGCCCAGGCCTCGTCCACCACCAGCAGGATCCGGTTCCGGTCGGCGGCGCGGACCGCGCTCTGCAGCCACGCCGCCGCGCAGGCCATGAGGACCCCGAGTGCCGGTGAGTGATAGACGGCGGACAGGTCGAGCACCACCAGGGGCCCGTCGAGCCGGAGGCCGCCCGTCGTCGGACCGTCGAACATGCCACGCAGATCGCCGTGGACCAGCCGGCGCAGCTCGAGGGCCACGTCCCGCCCGTCCTCCACCAGGTCGGTCCGGGTCGTCCGCAGCGCGGCGGCCGCATCGGCGCCGGGATCGAGCAGCGCGTCGACCACCTGGGGAAGGGTGGGCGCCGGCATCGACGCGGACACGGCGGCGGCATCCGCGGCGCCGAGCGCGGCGTCGATGGCCGCCCGCTCCCGGGGCAGCAGGTCCCTCCCCAGGCACGACACCGCCAACGAGGCGGTGAGCGAGGTCCGGCGCAGGGCCGCACCTTCGCGGTTCCCGTCGTCGGCCGACGATCGGTCGGGCCCACCGGTGTCGAGCGGGTTGAGGCGTACGGGGCCGCCGGGCCGGAGCGCCACCGGAACCACGTCCCACGCCTCGCACAGCGGTCCGTACTCGCCCTTCGGGTCGATGACCCAGGCGCTGCGCCCGAAGACGGCCTGGCGCCACAGGTAGGACTTGACGAAGCTGCTCTTCCCCCGGCCGATCTGACCGATCACCACCATGTTCGGGTTGGTGACCATCCCGCTCCGGTAGAGAGCGAACGGGTCGTAGACGAACGATCCGCCCAGCACGTCCCGGCCGATGAGGACCCCACGGTGGCCGAGCCCGGCCTCGGCCACCAGCGGGTATGCGGCGCACAGGTGCCGGGTGGTGGCCACGTGGGCCGGGAGCCCCGGCGGGAGTCCGGCCCCGCCCGGCCCGATCACGACAGTCCCCGGCCGAGGGGGAGCACACAGAGCAGGGCGCCGTCCTGTTGGCCGAAGAGGCGCCGCACTTCGATGCGCGAATGACCGGCGGCCTGTTCGAGCTCGGCGCACGCCGCCGTCAGTTCCGCTTCGGTGTCGGCGGTCACCCCGACGTAGCCGCTGAAGCGGAACTGGGCATGGCCGTCGGCCAGCTCGACGTCGCGGTCGTCGACGCTCTCGCGCTCGCGGGTGTGGCGGGCCGAGGTGAGGAATCCATTGCGCCGGCGGAGCTCGCCGTCGGCGATCCCCGCGGTGCGGGCCTGGGCCACCTGCCGGGCAGCCCGGACCGGATCGACCGGCTCCATGACCATCGACAGCGTGCGTCGGAGCGGGGCGAAGAACAGGGGGCCGAGGAAGTCGGGGTGGACGTCGATCCGGGGCCACTCGCTGATCCAGTAGACGGCGTGCCACGCGCCATCGGTGCGCACCGCGTCCCATCGGGTCTGGAGGCCCATCGGCCACGGGCTGGTCCCCACCGGCGGCGGGGTGGTGCCGGCGGTGGTGCCGCGAGCGTCCGGTGCGGAACGGAACTCCTCGGCCAGCACACCGGCGAGGCCGTTCCGGCTGAGGGCACCGTCGACCCCGAGATCGACACCGGACAGTGCCCGGCGCACGGCCGCCACCTCGCGGGCCAGCACGGCCACCGCTCCCGCCATCCCCCCGCCCGCGCCCCGCACGGCCCGGCCGGCACGCGACCGGTGGACGGTGACGGCCACCAGGACCCGATGTCGGCGGGTGACCGGAGCCGACTCGTCCAGTAGGGCCCGGTAGGAGCGGGCCGCCGGGGCCAACGGGTCGAGGGTCCCGTGGTGCTCGGCGAACGAACGCACAGCCCGGCCGTCGTCGGGCAGGCACGACTCCACCCATTGCAGGCGGTGGACGGCCGATCCCTCCCGGGCCAGCGACGCCAGGACCCGGGCCCACGCGGCCACCCGTGCGTCCTGTTCGCCCGGACCGAGCAGGGCGAAGCTGTGGCCCCGCACCGAAAGGACGGCGGTGACCGTCCGGGCACGGTCGTCGACGACCACGCCCATGCCGTCCCCGTCCGCGGTTCCGTCGTCCGGCTGGATGAGGCGCAGCCCGTCGAACACCGACGGCGACACGGTGCCCGACCGGTCCGCCGCCGCGCGGAGCCGCCCCCCACCGTCATGGTCGTCCTCGTCGTCGGTGGCCAGGCGGATGCCCCGCCCAGGCCCCGGGTCCGACTGGAACCGGCGACCGGTCGCCCCCGTCCACGCCCATCGCACCACCACCGGCAGCCACTGTTCGCCCGTCCGTCCGGCCACCGGCCAGAAGGCGAGGGCCACCGCGGCACCCACCACCGAGATGGCGACGAGGACACCGGCGAGCGAGGGCCGACTCCGGACGGCCAGGACGGCGACCACCAGGCCGGCGGCTACCGAACCGATCTGCCCGGCCCGCCACCCGGCGATGACGCCCCGTCGTTCGAGGGGTGGAAACCGATAGCGGATCCGACCCGGGGCACCGGTCGGGTCGTCCGTGCTCACCGGTCGCCGCCGTCGACGGGCCGGGCCGCGGGCCGGTTGCCGGCGACGAGGACCGGGCCGAGGTGGTCACGCCCGAGGTGGTCGGCATGGCGGGCACCGGTCGCCCGGGGAAGCGTCGCCACGTAGGTCACCCCCGGGGGCATGACCGGGACGTCGCCCGGCGTCGACGGCCGAGGGGACTCCGTCATGTCGGGGCCGCCGGCGCCTCCGGTCGCCGCCTGCCGCCCGGCCTCGAGCTGTGGGACGGAGCGGGACTGCGTCTCGGCCATGCGGCGCACGCTCTCCGAGGAGCGCGGTGTGGGTGGCATCATCGTGATGGTCCCCCCGGGCTCCCACGGCTGTGGGCCCGTCCAGTCGTCGGGTCGGTACGGGTCGTAGAAGTCCTCCCCCTCCAGGGAGCCACCCGAGCCGCCACCCCCGAGTCCCGGACCGCCCGACCCGCCGGCACCTTCCGTGCCGGAATCGTCGCCGGCCACCGGCCCGACCACACCGACCGAACCGTGACCCCCACCCCCACCCTTCGACGTCGACCCCGACGTCAGGTCGCCCATCTTGGCCCGCAGTGCCATTTGGGCCAGGCCGCGGACCGGAGCGGCCACCTGGTGGCGGGCGCGCTGGCTCAGACCCTCCAGGTGGCCCACGGCGCCGGCCTCGATGAAGGGGAGGAGCCGGAACAGCGACCACGGAGCGAAGGCGGCCAACAACAGCAGGGCGGCACCACCCAGAACCGAAGCGAAACTGGCACTCGCGCCGGTGCCACCCGCGGGTGTCCAGCCCTCCCCCCCGGCCAGGGCGCCGACGGCCAGGCTGAGCACGGCCACGATCACCAGCTTGGACAGGACCAGGGCGACAAGTGTGTCGACCAGGCGGCGTGACCAGTGGGCGATGGCCGGCCACGCCAGGCTGGCCAGCGCGAGGGGGAGGAAGAGCACGGCCACGTAGACCGCCGCGGCCCGCAACAGCAGCTCGATCCACACGGTGACGGCTCCGGCGACCACGGCGAGAGCTCCGAGGAGGACGACGAAGGGCGGCACACCGCCGTTGGCGATCGTCGCGCCGGCGAGCGCTGCGGTCACCGGAGCCATGAAGTGGACGGTGTCGAGACCCGCGCCGTTGGCCACTACCCCGCACATCCAGTCGGTCACGGTCAGTCCGAGCTGCACGAGGGTGACGGCCACCGCGGTCAGGAGGACGGCCAACGGCACGTTGACGAGCGTCGATCGCAGCAGCATCGCCGCGTTCTGCCGGTAGATGGCCTGGAGGATGCCCAGTAGCAGGAGGGGGACGACCACCACCCCGGCCAGCGCGGCCATGGTCGCGTAGTGGGCACTGAACCACGGCGCCCCGAGATCGACACTGGTGCTGGCGTTCAGCACGCCCCCGATCTGTCCGAGCAGCCACGCCGCGCCGTCGGACACCCAGCTGCCCAACGCGTCGAGCACGCTGCCGGCCGTGAAACCGACCGCGGAACCGACCGCGCTGCTGGCCGCGCCGGCCACCGCGCACGCACCGCTCACCGCGACCCCACCCAGTGCCCCGACTGCCGGGGAGCAGACCGCGGCCGGGAGGGCGGGAAGGGCGACCAGGGGGGACATTCAGTGCACGCCCTGACCGGTCGAGAAGCAGAAGTTCACGATGGCCGGGCCCGCACCGACGAGCAGCGCGGCCAGTCCGGAGACCAGCACCGCCTTCCTTCCGCTGTAGGACTGCTGGTAGTTCTGGCTGTGGGCCCCGAGGGCCCACATGGCCGCCCCGATGAGCAGGCCCACCAACGACAGCGCGAGGGCCCACCCGCCGATGCCGTCGGTCAGCTTCTGGAGCACCTGGCCCCCCGGCAGCTGGCTCGGGTCGGGGGTCATCGAGACATCGACGAGATGGACGTGGGCCAGAGCGATCAGCGCGGAGGAGGTCATGCCGACGACCCTAGGATCAGGTAAAGAGTATTTCAATACTTTTCACGATTTTTCATGTCTTTTCGAACGCCCGCAGAGGGCTGATCACCACTGTCGCCGCGGCCTGTCACACTTAGACCGTGAAGGCCTATGAGATCGGATGCATCGTCCTGGGCGTGGCGGTGGTGGTGGTGGCGATCGTCGCCAACGTGGCCGGGCGGCGGGCGGGGCGCCGCAGCCTGCAGCAGCGGCTGACCGCGCTCTCCAACCGGCTCGGGGTCGAAGCACCCGACGACCACGGGATGGAGCCGGTCCTCAGCCACCTGGAGAAGGTGGCCGGCGACGCCGCCGAGGCGGTCACGGAGGCCAGCTCGGACGCCATCCGGCTCCGCCGGGCCCTCGACACGCTCACCCAGGGCGTCATCGTGTGTGACGAGAACGGCGAGGTGGGCTTCCGCAACGCCCGGGCCGTGGCCCTCATGAACAACCGACACGGGGACGCGCTCGCCGCCCAGGCCGTCACCGAGCTGCTCGAGAACGCCTGGCAGGAGGGCTCGGCCGAGCGGACCCTCGACCTCTACGGGCCCCCCCGCCAGACCCTGACCGTGCGGACCCGCCTCATCGACGACGGCCGCCGGCCGCTCGGGGTGATCGCCATCATCGAGGACGTCTCCGAGCGCCGCCGTCTGGAGGAGATCCGCCGCGACTTCGTGGCGAACGTCAGCCACGAGCTGAAGACCCCGATCGGCGCCCTCGGGCTGCTGGCCGAGACCCTCACCGTCGAGCCCGACCCCGAGGTGGCCCAGCGCCTGGCATCCCGCATCCACGCCGAGGCCTTCCGCGTCAGCAGGATCATCGACGACCTGCTCGATCTCAGCCGCATCGAGTCCGAGGAGGCCCCGCCCCGCGAGCCGATCTACATCAACCTGGTGATGGCCGAAGCGGTCGAGCGGGTCCGCAGCGCCGCCGAGCAGCGCCGGATCACCATCGAGCTGGACGAGCCGGACCCTCCGGTCCACGTGGTCGGCGACCGCCGCCAGTTGGTCTCGGCCATCCACAGTCTCCTGGAGAACGCTGTCACCTTCTCCTACGAGGACAGCTCGGTGCGGGTCTCCGGCCACCAGGCCGACGGGGAGATCCGCCTCTCGGTGTCCGACACCGGGGTGGGCATCCCCACCCGCGACCTCGAGCGCATCTTCGAACGCTTCTACCGGGTCGACCACGGCCGCAGCCGCTCGACCGGAGGCACCGGGCTCGGACTGTCCATCGTCCGCCATGTGGCCAGCAATCACCAGGGCCGGGTGGAGGTCGACTCGCGCGAGGGGGAGGGATCCACCTTCACTCTGGTCCTCCCCAATCCGCCGGAGTACACCGCGTGACCCTGGCATCCCGGTCGGAGTGGCCGGGGGACGTCGAGTGGGTAAGAGTGATGGCGTGAGCAAGGACGGCAACGGCAAGGCGGAGGTCGAAGTCCCGACCCAGACCCGGGTTCTCCTGGCCGAGGACGACGAGTCGTTCATCGATGCCCTGGTGGTCGGCCTGGCCCGGGAGGGCTTCGCCGTCACCGTGGCCACCGACGGCACCGAGGCGCTGCGGCTGTTCGCCGAGGTCGACCCCGACCTGGTCCTCCTCGACCTGATGCTCCCCCGTCTGTCCGGCATCGACGTGTGCCGCTCCATCCGGGCCCATTCGACCGTGCCGATCATCATGGTCACGGCCAAGGGCACCGAGATCGACACCGTGGTCGGCCTCGAGGTCGGGGCGGACGACTACGTCACCAAGCCCTACCGGCTCCGCGAGCTGGTCGCCCGGATGCGCGCCGTCCTTCGCCGGACCCCGGGGGAGGGCGACGCCGGCGGCGAGGACGGTACCGCGGGCGAGGCCTCCGAGTCCGCCGACGACGGCGAGCCGCGCCGGGGGCGCTCCCCCGAGCGCCGCTCCGAGCCGGGATCGGTTCTTCAGGCCGGCGGCATCCAGGTCGACGTCGACCGCCACCTGGTGTTCATCCGGGGCGACGAGGTCCACCTCCGTCGCAAGGAGTTCGAGCTGCTGTCGCTCCTCATGGAGAACGCCGGGCGCCTGTTGACCCGTGACGTGCTGATCGACCGCATCTGGGGCTCGGACTACTTCGGCGACACCAAGACCCTCGACGTCCACATCAAGCGCCTGCGGACCCACATCGAGGAGGACCCGTCCTCCCCCAAGCTGATCACCACCATCCGCGGTGTCGGCTACCGCTTCGACGCCAAGCGCGAGTGACCAGGGGCGACCTCGGATCAGCTATCGGGCCGGGATGACCGTCTCGCCCCGTAGGTAGGGGGCGAGCACCTCGGGCAGGACCACCGAGCCGTCCGGCCGTCGCCCCGTCTCGACGATGGCCGCCCAGATCCGGGCCCATGCCAGCGCCGAACCGTTGAGGGTGTGGACGAAGGCGGGGGTGCCTCCGGCGGTCGGCCGGTACCGGATGTTGGCCCGACGTGCCTGGTAGTCGGTGCACCAGCTGACCGACGACACCTCGAGCCACTGGTCGACGCCGGGCGAGTACACCTCGAGGTCGTACGTCCGGGATGCCGAGATGCCCATGTCACCGGCGCACAGGTCGAGCACCCGGTACTGGAGCCCGAGCTGGCGCAGGAGCGCCTCGGCCCGGGCCACCATGGCGTCGAGCAGCGCGGGCGCCTCGTCTGGCGTGGCGTAGGCGAACAGCTCGACCTTGTCGAACTCGTGGACCCGGAGCAGCCCCCGGGTGTCGCGCCCGGCCGCGCCGGCCTCGCGGCGGTAGCAGGCGGTGCCGGCGGTCAGCTTGAGGGGCAGGTCGGCCTCCTCCAGCACGTCGCCCCGCCACATCGACGTGAGGGGCACCTCGGCGGTCGGGATGGCCCACAGGTCGTCCCGTTCCAGGTGGTAGGCCTCCTCCTCGAACTTCGGGAGGTGGCCGGTCGAGACCATTGTCGCCGTCAGCACCAGGGTCGGCGGCCGCACCTCCTCGAACTCGTCGGCGTGGCTGTCGAGGGCGAACGAGCTGAGTGCTCGCAGCAGCCTCGCCCCGTATCCCCGGTAGAGGGGGAACATCGACCCGGAGAGCTTGGCCCCCCGTTCCATGTCGAGCAGGCCCAGCTCGGTGCCGATCTCCCAGTGGGGGACCCGCTGGGCCTCGGTATAGGTCGGGTCGACGTCGGGCCACGTGCGGACCACCACGTTGTCGTCGGCACCGGTGCCGTCGGGGGTGTCGGGCCCGGGAAGGTTGGGAAGGAACAGGAGGGCCCGACGGACCTCCTCTGCGGCGTGGTCGGCCACGGTGTTGAGCTCGCGCTCCCGGTCGCCGGCGGCCCGGCTGTCGTCGGCCAGCCGTTCGGCCAGCCCGGTGTCGCCGGCCCGGCGGGCCTCGCCCACCTGCTTGGACAGCGCCTTCACCTCGGCCCGTACCTCGTCCCGGGCCCCGATGGCCGACCGCGACGCCGCGTCGAGCGCGACCAGGCGGTCGATCTCCCCGGGGTCGACCCCCCGGCGGGACAGTGCGGCCTTGACCGCGTCGGTGTCGTCTCGGACCAGTCTGATATCGATCATGTCGGCACAACGGTAGCGTGACGACCCGTGGACCACGCCGACAACGCGCACGACCGTGGCGCACACCGCCGGCCCGATGCCGCGGCCCCCGCTGCAGGCGCGGTGGCCGTCGACTGCGACGCCATGGTCGTCCGCTACGGCGACACGCTCGCCGTCGACCGGCTCTCCTTCACCGCACGCCACGGCGAGGTGCTCGCCCTGCTCGGTCCGAACGGGGCCGGCAAGACGAGCACCGTCGAGGCCCTCGAGGGCTACCGGCCCGTGGCCTCCGGCACCGTGCGGGTCCTCGGGCTCGACCCCGGGAGCGACCACGCGGCCCTCGTCCCGAGGATCGGCGTCATGCTCCAGAACGGCGGGGTGTACCCCATGCTCGGGCCGGCACAGGTGCTCCACCTGTTCGCCGCGTACTACGACGACCCCCAGGACCCCGACGCCCTCCTGGACCTGGTCGGCCTCGGCCGCGTCCGGCGCACGCCGTGGCGCCGCCTCTCCGGAGGCGAGCAGCAGCGGCTGTCGCTCGCCCTGGCTCTCGTGGGCCGCCCGGACGTGCTCTTTCTCGACGAGCCGACCGCCGGCGTCGACCCCGAAGGCCGGATCGTGGTCCGCGACATCATCAGTGCCCAGCGCGACAGGGGACTCTGCGTCCTCCTGACCACCCACGAGCTGGCCGAGGCCGAACGGGTGGCGGACCGGGTGGTCATCATCGACCACGGGCGTCTGCTGGCCGAGGGGACGCCGGCCGGGCTGGCCGCGGGCACCGCCGACGGGTCGGTGCGGTTCTCCACCGACCCCGGCATCGACACCGCGGCCCTGGCCGACGCCGTCGCCCCCGGAGCCACCGTCGTCGAGGAGGGAGCTGGCGCCTACCGACTGCACCTACCCGCGGGCACCGGGACCCCGGCCGTGGTGGCCGCCCTGGCCGGATGGCTGGCCGAGCGGGACCTCGCCCTCGGCGACCTGCGCACCGGCCGGTCCCTCGAGGAGGCCTACCTGGCCATCACCGGTGCCCGGGAAGCACCCGAGCCCGGGCCCGGAGCCGACGCGCCGCGGGGACGCCGCGGCCGGGCGCGGGGGCGGCACTGATGGGTCCCCTGGTGGCCCAGCTCCGGGCCGAGGTGACCATGCTCTTCACCAACGGTGAGACCCTCTTCCTGACGCTCGGGATCCCCGTGGTGTTCCTCCTCTTCTTCTCGGCGGTGCACGTCCTTCCCACCGGCACCCCGCACCCGGTCGACTTCCTCGTTCCGGGCATCCTGGCCCTCGCCGTCATGTCGACCTCGATGACCGCCCTGTCCATCGGCACCGGCTTCGAGCGCGGGTACGGCGTACTGAAGCGCCTGGGGTCGACGCCGCTCGGGCGGCCCCGGCTCCTGTCGGCCAAGATCCTGGCCATCATCGCCGTCGAGGTCCTCCAGGCCGCCGTGCTGGTGGGCGTCGGCTACGCGCTCGGGTGGAGCCCCGGGGGGACGGGCGGGACGGGCGCGCTGGTGGGCGAGGCGCTGGCCGCCATGGTCCTCGGCACCGTGGCGTTCGGCGGCATCGGCCTGGCGCTGGCCGGCACCCTCAAGCCGCTGGTGAACCTGGCGGTGGTCAACGCGCTCTTCGTGGTGCTGCTCCTGCTGGGCGGGATGCTGATCCCCCTGTCCAAGCTGCCCTCCTGGCTCGCCGCGCTGTCGAGGGCGCTGCCGGCCGCCGCGCTGTCCGAGGCACTTCACGGTGCCCTCGGCAACGGCACACCGGTGGCGGCACGCGACTGGGTCGTGCTGGGGCTGTGGGCTGTCGGCGCGCCGATCATCGCCGGCGCCCTCTTCCGCTGGGAGTAGGGAGCCCGCGCCGCGCGGGCGACGAACTCAGCTTCCGCCGACCAGCCGGTGGATCCAGGTGTCCAGCTCCGGTCGGGTGAGCGGGCCCTCTTTGTGCCCGACCACCACGCCGTTCCAGTTGATGAAGAAGGTCTGGGGATCGCCGTCCAAGCCGTAGACATTGCCGGTCACCCGCAGGACAGCGTCCTGGGCGACCGGATAGGTGATGCCCGCGGACCGGATGAAGGGCACCGCATCGGCCGGCGGGTCGGCGCTGTCGACCCCGATGAACTGGAGCACCGAGCCCTTCGCCTGCTCGGCCCGAGCGGTGGCGGCCAGCATCGGGGTCTCCTGGCGGCAAGGGATGCACCACGAAGCGAAGAAGTTGAGGATCACCGGGTGGTGGCGATCCACCCCCAGCCTGTCGAGCGTCACCGGGGCACCGCCGACCACCGACGGCAGTGTGAAGTTCGGCGCTTTCGACCCCACCGGTACGACCCCGCCCGTTCCGGATCCGCTGTTCGAAGTGGTACCGAGACCGACGAACAGCACGAGCGCCAGGACGGCGGCCAGGACCACGCCGATCAGGAAGGCCCGCAGCCGGCGGGGCGGCCGGGGGGCCGGACGGGCCGCGGGTATTCCCGGGTCGGCCCCGTCGTCGCCCGGGGCGTCCGGCACCGCCGTCAATGCGTGACGAAGACGTCGACCGCCATCACGACGAACAGCAGCGTCAGGTAGGTGATCGAGTAACTGAACAGTTGCATCGACGCCTTCGGCGTGGCCTGTGCCCACAGACGGATGGCGAAGGCGATGAAGCCGGCGCCGAGGACGGCCGCCGCCGCCACGTACAGCATCCCGAGATGGGCCACGGGAGCGAGGGCCAGGGTGAGTCCGACCATCACGACCGTATAGACGAGGATCTCGATGGCCGTCCGCCGGAAGCTGGCCACCACCGGCATCATGGGGACGCTGGCCGCCTCGTAGTCGTCGCGGTACTTGACGGCCAGTGCCCAGAAGTGGGGCGGGGTCCACGTGAAGATGATGGCGAACAGCACCAGGGGAGCCCAGGCCAGCGAGTCGGTCACCGCAGCCCACCCCACCAGCACCGGCATGGCACCGGCCGCGCCGCCGATCACGATGTTCTGCTTGCTGGTCCGCTTGAGCCAGAGCGTGTAGACGAACACGTAGAACAGCGTGGCCGTCACGGCCAGCACGGCGGAGAGCAGGTTGACCCACGCCCACAGCTCGGCGAAGGCCACCACCTCGAGGGTGACGGCGAAGATCAGCGCATTGCGGGGAGCGATCACCCCGGTGACCAGCGGTCGTTTGCGGGTCCGTTGCATCAGCTTGTCGATGTCCCGGTCGACGTACATGTTGACGGCGTTGGCTCCCCCGGCTGCCAGCGCACCGCCCACCAGCGTGGCGATCATCAGCCAGACGCCCGGCAACCCGTGCTTGGCCAGGATCATGGTCGGCAGGGTGGTGATGAGCAGGAGCTCGATGATCCGCGGCTTGGTCAGCGCCACGTAAGCGCCGACGCGTGACACCAGGGAGAGGTGGCCGGGAAGGGCCACGGCAGGGACGGACATCTCTTCCAGACTACTCCCAACGGTTCAAATGGTCCCATCGGAACCCGCCGGAGCGGCGCCGCAGCCGTGCCTCCGCGCCCCCGGGAGCGCCGGCGACACGGTGAGACCGGGAACCGGGTGGCCCGATACCATCGGTGGGCGGTGCCCACCCTGCGAATCAGCCCCCGCGGCTTCCTCCTCCTGTGCTGGATCTCCCTGGCCACGATCGCCCTCAATGTGGCCACCGGCGCCGCCGTCCGGCTGTCGGATTCCGGACTGGGCTGCCCCGACTGGCCGACGTGCTCCCACCGGCGACTGACCCCGCCGCTCGCCATCCACCCCATCGTGGAATTCGGCAACCGGATGGTCGTCGTCCTCCTGGTCGTCGCCTGCGGGGTGACCTGGGTGGCATCGATGTTCCGGACCCCGTCCCGACGTGACCTCCGGTGGCTGTCCGGTGGACTCATCCTCGGCATCCTGGGCGAGTCCGTCCTCGGGGCCGCAGTCGTCTATTCCAAGCTCAACGCCTATGTGGTGATGACCCACTTCATGGTGGGGATCGCCCTCCTGACGGTGAGCGTCGTACTCACCCTCCGGGCCGCCCACGGGCCCGGGCGCGGCACGCTCGTGGTCACCCGCCGGGTCCTGGTGACGAGCCGGGTCTACCTGGTCCTCCTGGTCCTGGCCATCGCCGCAGGTACCGCGACCACCGGTGCCGGCCCCCATGCCGGCGGCAAAGGAGCCAAGCGGGTACCCATCCCCCTGGCCGACATGGCCCGCATCCACGCGGAGACGGTCCTGGTCACCGGGGCCGTGCTGCTCGCCCTGCTGTGGCTGCTGTGGAAGTCGAACGCCCCGGCCCGGGTCCAGGAGTCGGGCCGGATCCTCATCGGGGCCATGGTGATCCAGGGGATCATCGGCTACACCCAGTACTTCACCCACCTCCCCGTGGTCCTGGTCTGGTTCCACGTGATCGGCGCGACCCTGGTGTGGTCGACCGCGCTGTGGTTCCACCACGGACTCTCCGACCACCGTCGCGAGGTCACCGGGGCCGACGACGGGGATCCCGGAGGCGGAACCGGGCTGGTCGAACCGGCCCCGGCCGTAGCGGCCGTCGGGGCCGGGGATCCCTCGTGAGGTCGACATGGCCCCCGAGGCTCCGGCGGGCGGTGGTCGCGGTGGTCGCGGTGGTCCCGCCCGAGACCGTTCCGGTGGGCGACATCGAGACCATCGTCGGCCAGGACACGACCCTCGACAGGCCATGGCTGGTGATCGTGTGGAACGACCCGATCAACCTGATGTCGTACGTGACCTTCGTGCTCCAGAAGCTCTTCGGCTACTCGAAGGAGAAGGCCACCGCGCTGATGCTCGACGTCCACCACAAGGGCCGGGCCGTGGTTTCGTCGGGCAGTCGGGAGCGGGCGGAGCTCGACGTCTACCGGCTCCACGAGCACGGCCTGTGGGCCACGATGGAGCAGTCCACATGAACTCGCCCGTCAAGCGCCGTCGGGACGGACGCTACGTCATCCGCCTCGATCCGAATGCACGGACGGTCCTCGCCGACCTGGCCCGGCAGCTGCCGGCGGCCATCGGTACGCGCGACCCGATGGTCCGGCGGCTGTTCCCCCCTGCGTACACGGCGGTCGAGCTGGCCGAGGCCGAAATGGAGTACCGGGAGCTGGTCGACACCGCCCTGGTGAACCACCACACCCAGTCGCTCGAGGTGCTGGTGGCCACGGCGAACGCCGACACGCTGAGCCAGGCGGAGTTCGACGCGTGGCTCGACGCCGTCGGTTCGATCCGGCTGGTGCTGGGGACGCGGCTCGACGTGCACGAGGACATGGAGCCCCCCGACCCCGAGGATCCGACCGCCGCCGAGTACGGGCTCTTCGTGTTTCTGGGGGAGCTGCAGTACCTGATGGTGGAGGTGCTGTCCGAAGGCCTTCCGGACGAGGGACGGCCCGAAGAGGCCCTGTGAACCTCTGCTAAAGTCCGTAAGCCCTATACGGGATCGAGCCCCCATCGTCTAGCGGCCTAGGACGCCGCCCTTTCAAGGCGGTAACACGGGTTCGAATCCCGTTGGGGGTGCCGTACGCCCCAGCGCGCATGTTGCTGGTTGGGGACCTGTGGTGCAGTTTGGAGTGCACGCCGCCCTGTCAAGGCGGAGGTCGCGGGTTCAAATCCCGTCAGGTCCGCCACCCCGGTTCTTCCGGGGCGAGGTCGGGTAGCTCAGTTGGTAGAGCGCGCGCCTGAAAAGCGTGAGGTCACCGGATCGACGCCGGTCCCGACCACCAAGAACCTGCAGGTCAGGGGCATGGTCTCCTGAAACAGCCAGGTTGGCAGTCGGTCGCCGTGCCCTCTACGTGCCCAGAATAAACGGCTGGGACGACAGCCAATCAGGTCGGGCCATCGTGAGATCGAACTCGCAATAACCCCGGGGGTCCGTAAGCGCTGGCGGCAGACCTCAGCGTTATCAGTTCGCTCCAAGGGCGCGAATTGGACGACTTTGGACGGCTCGAAACGCTGTGACCTGCGGTGATGGGTGATCAGGAAGGTACCCAACGGCAGCAAATGGTGCGATCTTTGGGACATTTTCTAGGACAAGACATGGGTGACTGCCCTCAGGAAGGTCAGACTGAGGTCTCCGTTCGACACGTACTCCGACATCCCGAGTGGCGTTCATCCGGCCCTACGCAGCGGAGCCCACTGCCGAAGTTTGCGATCAGAACCGTTGGTCGCCGACACCGCACGGGCTGGTTCCAATGGCCTTCGGGCGAGCTACTCGGCCAACAACCGGGGCGCTTTGCTATCCTGACTGCACGTCAGCGAATGACCGAAATTAAGTCGATTGGCAATGCATTGGCGATGCTGCGCCTGCAGCTGGGGGAACTTGGACTGTGGGTGGAGACTCAAGCAGTTGGCGACAGGCTCCACTTGATTCGCCTCCTAACGATGAATTGACGGCGGTATTCGGAGCCTTCGGGCGTTCCGTCTCCTCGGGCGTAGATGTCGGATTGGGCACTGTGCGTGCGGCTCGCGAGTTGTCCGAACTGTGGGCGAAGGCGTCAGTCGGAGATCTTTGCGCCTCCATTGAAGAATATCCCGGAACCCAGGGGAGTCTTCGGCTTTGTGAGGCGATCGCCGGGGTAGTGGCGGCGGAACGTGGTGAACCGGCCTGGGTTTGACGTGTGCTCGCCAGTTTGGGTTTCTCATGCCGCATCGGGCTGAGACTTGAGACGGTAGTCGGCCTCGACCTCGTCCGGCGTCCGGTCGTCGAGTTCGGAGTGCAGCCGCTCCTCGTTGAACCAGGAGACCCATGCGCTGGTGGCGATCTCGAGGTCGTCGAGCCCTCGCCAGGGCCCACCGTTGTCGGCGAGGACGGCAGGGTTCCGGTGGAGTTCGGTCTTGAAGAGGCCCATCACCGACTCGGCCATGGCGTTGTCGTAGCTGTCGCCGACGGTCCCGATGGACGGGTCGGCGCCGATCTCTGCCAACTGTTCGGTGTAGAGAATTGACGTGTATTGCGAGCCGGCATCCGTATGACAGATGAGGTGGTCCAGGCTGGTGTTCCTTCTCGTCCAGGCGGCCATGTTGAGGGCGTCGACGACGAGGCTGGCCGTCATCGACCTGGCGGCCTTCCAGCCCACCAGCCGTCGGGAGAAGACGTCGATGATGAAGGCGACGTAGACGATGCCCGACCAGGTCGAGCAGTAGGTGAAGTCCGCGACCCAGAGGGCGTCGGGTCGGGTGGCGGTGAAGTTGCGGTTCACGAGGTCCGGCGCCCGGACGTGGGCAGGGTCGGACTTGGTGGTGAAGCGCTTCTTCGCCCTGGTGGCGCCCTCGATGCCCTGTAGGCCCATCAACCTGGCCACCTGGTCGCGGCCGACGTCGAGATCGGCCCTGCGGGCTGCCTTCCAGAGTTTGCGGCGTCCGTAGACGGAGAAGTTGTGCTTCCACAGCTCCTTCAACTTCGGGCCCAGATCGGCATCCGAAATGGCACGAGCAGACGGTGGTCGGGTCTTGGCCGACCAGTAGGTGGAAGGGGCGACCTGCAGCATCTCGCAGATCGGCTCGACCCCCCATCGACGCCCATCGGACTCGTGATCCCGATGGGCGTCGATGAAGGTGACTACTTCTTGTGTTGGCGGTCGAGCTCCGCCCCGAAGAAAATCGCTGCAGCCTGCAGGATGTCGTTCGAGCGCTTGAGGTCACGGTTCTCCTTGCGGAGTTCGGTGAGTTCCCTGCGCTCTTCGGTCGTGAGGCCACCCCGAACGCCGTCGTCGATCTCGGCCTGCTTGACCCAGAGCCGAAGGGACTCAGCGCCGACGCCGAGCTGCCGAGACACCCGCGTCACCACCCCGTGGTCGCCGGGATCCTCCCGCCGGAGGTCGCGGACCATCCGGACAGCCCGCTCCTTCAGCTCAGACGGGTACCGCTTCGTCGGTGGGTTCTTGCTCATGCTCCATCCTCGTTTCCAAGGTTAGGAGCACACGCGGATCCCAGGCCGGTTCATGGTCTCGCAGTGGGGCCTGATCGGATCCTTGCCTCACATGGTGCCCTCGATGGGCTCTGTCATGCTCTGGCCGGCTTGCCTCTGGGATCTCCTGTGTTGTACCCGGTGCCAGGATTCCCAGTCTCGACGGCAATTGGTCGAGCGGGTCATCGGGCGGTTCCGGTGCACTGGGCGTTGGGTGCTCCGCTACAGGATCTCATCAGTGATATCCAACGTTTCGTCGCCGAGAACCGCTCGAGCAACATTGGTGCCATCTTCAACTTCCCCGCTAATCCGAGTGGTATCGCGCCATCCGACAGTGAATGGGATGAACTCGTAGGACTGGTAGCTCACAAACGACTCCATGTTGTCTTCGACGACGTGTACGGATTTCTCGATTATTGTCCTCGACCGATCGAGGCCCTGCTCGAAAGCGGCGCAGTTATCGTGGACTCGGTTTCGAAGCGGCTCGGAGCCCCTGGGCTTCGGCTGGGCTGGATTCTGGCTCGCGAGGATCACATACCAGCGATGCGCTCGTCTATGGCTCGGGCGTCGGTAGGCGTTGCTCGGCCAGTTATGACGATGGGCGCTGCTGCGCTTGAGCTCTACGTGTCCGAGAATGTTCGTTCGGCCCTCCTTGACGAGATCCGTCGTCGGCGTGAGCAGTTGCATGATGGCCTCACCTTGTCGCTCGAGTCGAAGCTAGTCACAACGGACAGTGGGCTGTATGCCTCCCTGGTCCTGCCAGGGGGTTACTCCACGGTCAAGGTGGCGTCGGCGTTGGCACTCGATGGACTGCACGTGACTCCGAGTGAGTCAATCGGTCTCGATCGGCCGAGGCACGATTCAATTCCATTTATCAGGCTCTGCCTTGGTGGACACGAGGATTTTGGTGAAGTCGCTGAAATCCTGAATGCCAACGAATCCATCCTCATCCAAAGTCACGGTTAGGGCTTTTGGCGGTGCCGATTCGAATCGCCGACAGGATCGAATTCGTCACTGCGCGCAGCGCAGGTTTGGACGCAGCCCCATTCGGCCGGGTGACTGCGGCGACCGTCGATGCACTCAGGCGGGTGGTTGCATGGCACACCACCTCAAGTCCGAACAGTGCCTATCGGAATCTGCTTGAAGAGCGGGGCATTCAGCTACCCCTACGACTCGATTCGGTCGAGGACCTCGGTCAGCTTCCCATTATGGACAAGGCAACCCTGGCTTCGAACGGCTACTCGACCACGCCCGGGATAGCTGGTCCTGTCATCTGGGTCGAGACGAGTGGCACGACGGCTGCCCAAGTTCGCATCCCCCACAGCCCGAAGTCGATACGGTCGGGACTCGGAGACTCCTTCCTTCGGACCTTGGGTGCCGCCGGTCTGGGTTCATCGTCGAGGTACTGGACAATTGGACACCGAGCGTGGCCCGGTCAGGTCACAGGCTCGTATCTGTCATTCGAATGGCTACAACGGATCCTTGGAGAGAAAGCACTGGTCACCAACACAGTCGATGACCTCGCCGAACAATTGTGCCAGGCCCGAGATCACGTTCCTGATTGCATCGCGAGCGCTCCAGGGTTCCTCACTCGCCTTGCTTTCGAACTTGCCGATCAATCATCAATTTCGCTTCGACCGGCGGTGGTTCTCTACGGTGGGGCCTCACTCAACTCTGACGGGCGGGCCGCCATTTGCGGCACCCTGCGTCCTGACACCATCGCTGCGTTCTACCCGACGACGGATGCGGGTCCTCTAGCGATGAGCGTCCCCGACGACGGCATCTACCGATGCTTCACCGAGACTCACCACGCGGAAGTGGTGGATTCCACGGGCCAACCCGTCGGTCCGGGCGAGCGTGGCGAACTCCTTGTGACGGTCCTTCACAACACTGCTGCACCTCTTATCCGGTACCGCGTCGGTGACGAGGTCACGCTGGTCGCAAGAGGTAACCGAACAGTCCTGACCGACATCGTCCGACGTGGGGATGCCATCTTGGGGGACGGAATCCTTCCGCTCGGAGAAATTCAGCGGTTGGCTGACGAACTCTACGCGCGTGGCCACGCAGTCCAAGCTGTGCAGCTCCGGGTGCGGTCAAGTTCTGCCGGCATCGACGAGGCAGTGCTCCGGCTCTTTGGTCCCGATGTCGACCACGCAGCCGAAGAGGCCGCACGACTTATGCTGCTCAAGCACCATCAAATCGACCATGCCATCATTAGCGGTTCCCTTGCGCCGATTGTCGTCGAGCGGGTCCGCGCCCCCGATTCGGCGGACGCAGGATGGAAGATCCCTCCGTTCGTCGACGAACGCCACACCAGCCGTCCCTCGAGATGATCCAAGGACAATCGACCGTGCCAAAATCGAACTACACCGCCTGGAATGTCGACCCTTTGAGTTGGAAGAGAGCGGCATCGCCCACCGAGCGCCTTCGACTACTGGCCGCGTATGGCGTGCTGGCTCCCTCACCGCATAACTGTCAGCCGTGGATCTTCGAAATCGAAGACGACCAACTTCGACTCGGCATCGATCACATGAGGACCCTCCCGGTATCCGACCCAACCGGACGCCAGATGCCCCTCGCGATCGGGTGTGTGGTCGGAACACTCGAATCAGCAGCGAAGGCAGTCGGCGCACAATTAGAGATTGACTGGACAGAGGATTCGCCTTGGCTTTGTGCCGTCCGAATAGGCGAATCGGATCAGGAGGCGGACGATTCCTACCGTCGGGCCATACTCAATCGGCACAGCGACCGTCGACCGTACCTAAGTGAGTTGGGAGAAATCGACCTCGACTCGATTGCGTTGGCTTCGACCCCTGGATCGTGGATTCAAGTGCTCCAAGACCGTCGCGAGATCGCTGTCTTCGCAGATGCTGTTGCTGAGGCGACGATGGCATTCGGGGCCGACCAGGCGTTCCGTCGGGAACTAGCCGGCTGGCTCCGTCCAAATGAGACCGCCGACCCAGACGGCATGCCCGGCACCGTCATGGGTTTCAAACCACTCCAGACCATCGTGATGAAGAAAATCCTCCCGATTGTGAACACTGGAAAGCCGATGGCGAAGCAGTCCCACGCGCAATGTGTCGCTTCAGGGGCAATTCTTCTGATTGGCACAGACGTCGGATCATCGGCAGACGCTGCCTACTTCGCAGTCGGTCGTTCGGCCGTCACGGCCGCGATTGAGGCGACTCGACTCGGCCTTGCTACGAGCTGGATCGCCGCTGCAGCAGAAAGCGAGCTAATCGCGACCAGACTCGAGGACGAACTCGGACTGCCGGGCGACTTGATCGTCGCTCTTCGGGTCGGCGTCGGCCCCCAACCTTCCCCAAGCCCCACTCCTCGTCGAACATCCGCTGAGGTCACCCGTCAAGGGCCGCCGCCAATAGAGAGGAAGCTGTCATGAGCGCCGAGCCCATCCACTTTCGTGAAGGTACCTACGGCATTGACGACCTACACCAATTGCGCTCCGCACATCCCATCGTTGAAGAGATCGATCTGCTCAACGATCAACTCGACGAATTAGCCGCAATCCGAATGGTCGACCCCACGGCATTCCTTCCGTCCGAGCAGCGTGAACTCCGAGGTGACTGGTTCTACGTCCCTTGGACCCAGCTCCTAATCCACCTCGTGACACAAGCTGAGTTCGACGAGCTGCGCACAAATCGCAATAGGAACATCATCCGATCCGACGAGCAGACGGCGCTGTTGAACTGCCGGGTGGCAATCGCTGGACTGTCAATCGGAGCCAACATCGCATTGTCGCTCGCCCGGTCCGGAATCGCCTCAACACTTCGCCTCGCCGATTTCGATTACCTGGAGACCACTAATCTGAATCGAGCGCCGTACCCCTTCTATGCAGTGGGTCGACGGAAGACGCAGGCCGTTCGCCGTGCTCTCTTTGACATCACGCCGTTCCTGGATGTGGAACTAATCGAAGACGGTGTCACAGCGGAGTCCGTCGCGGACTTCTGCGATAGTCAAGATCTCGTCTTCGATGAGATCGACGATCTGCGCATGTGCTGCGGATCACTGAAATTCCCCACCCTCGATCACTGAAATTCCCCACCCCCTGAGCAGGGTGGCGGGCCACTTGAAAGGTCCGCCATTCCGGTGGAGGGCCCCTCGATGCTGGCGGTGTCCAAGC
>JBEKCS010000018.1:0-58521 GCA_050014755.1 Acidimicrobiales bacterium | reverse complement strand
CGACGGGTGGGTGCTGGAGCGCACCGGAGCGAGCGACGAGGACCCGGGCTGGACCTTCGTGCCCCAGCCGCCCTTCGGCCAGGAGCCGGGGCTCGGGATCGACCGGCCACCCGAGGCCGTGCCCCGGTGCTGAGCGGGACGGGACCGGGGAACCGGTGCCCGGCGGGGTGTAGGACGGGGTGCCCGGACGGGGACCGGATACGGGACCCGGCGACCGGTGTCCGGCCCCGGCGTCCGGCGATCGGCGATCGGCGATCGGGCTAGAGCTCGCCAGCCTCGGTGAGCCTGTCCCGCACGAAACCGATCGTGGCCGCCGTCCCCGTGCTGAGTTCCGTCCACGAACTCCAACCCAGCTGGATCCCTGCACGGGACGGGTCGAGGCAGTTCCGGGCCAACTCGCCTGGACGTAGCGGCTTGAACTCAGGCTCCACGTCGACTCCGGCCTGAGTCGCCATCTCCCGGAAGAGGGTGTTGACGGATGTCTCCTTGCCGGTGCCGATATTGCACACCAGTCCCCCACCCTTGGTGGCAGCCCGAACGAATCCGTCGACCACGTCATCGACGTACACGAAATCCCGGGTCTGTTCGCCGTCGCCGAAGATGGTGACCGTCTGGCCTCGTAGCAGGCGCTCCGCGAAGATCGCCACCACACCGGCTTCGCCGTGGGGATCCTGGCGGGGTCCGTAGACATTGGCGAGGGCAAGGGCCGCGAATTCGAGGGAGTGGAGTTCCCGGTAGGCGACGAGATAGTCGAGTGCGGCCTTCTTCGATACGCCGTAGGGCGACAGTGGATGCTGGGGGAGCGACTCCTTCAGGGGGAGCTCGGACACGTCCGGCTCCCCGTAGAGCGTCCCGCCGCTCGCCGCGAAGACGACCCGCTGGGCACCTGCGCCTCGCGCTCCCTCGAGGATCCGTAGTGTCCCGAGGAGATTCACGTCGGCATCGAAAACCGGGTCGGCGACCGAGACACGCACGTCGGCCTGGGCTGCGAAATGGAAGATGACGTCGGGGGACCGGCGGGTGATGAGTTCCACCACCTCGGGGGACCGGATGTCGAGACGATGGAATGACAGGTCATTGTCCGTCGATGCCCGCGCACCGGCGAGATTGGCCAGCGACCCGGTCGACAGGTCGTCGATCACATCGACCGAGTGGCCTTCGGCGAGCAGGCGGTCGACGAGGGTCGAGCCGATGAAGCCCGCACCTCCGGTGACGAGGGCCTTCATCGTCAGTTGACCACCGGAAAGCGCTCTCCGTCGAGCACGGTTCCTGACGGGATGACGGCCTCGGCACCGATGACCGACATGCCCGCAATGACACAACGCTGCCCCACGATGGCTCCCGGTCCGACGATGGAATGCTCCACTGTGGCTCGCGCCGCCACCCGTGCTCCCGGAAGCAGTACCGAGTCCGTCACCGTTGCCCCATGCTCGACGACCGACCTCGCTCCGATCACCGAGTCGGTAACCGCGGCGTTCGCCGCCACCGATGCCCCCCGGCCGATCAACGACCTGGTCACCGTGCCGGAGGCGATGTCGACGGCGCCGATGGTCCACACGCCGGTCCCGAGGGAGGGATCGACCACCGCGTCCGGAGCCGGCGGTCCTCCCCGACGCCCGCTCAGCAGGTCACGGTGGGCACGTAAGAACGCGTCGGGGGTGCCGGTATCGAGCCAGTAGGCATCGGAACCCTGGGCGTACAGGGTGCCGTCGGACACCATCGCCGGGAAGGTCTCCCGTTCGATGGAGACACGGACGTCTGGTGCGATACGACCTACGACCGAAGGCTCGAGGATGTAGATACCGGCATTGATGAGATTGGTCGGAGCCTCGTCACGCGGCGGCTTCTCGATGAAGGCCGTCACCTTGCCTTCCGGGTCGGTCGGGACGACGCCGAAGCTGCTCGGATCGTCGACCGGGGTGAGGCCGATGGTCCCTTCCGCTCCCCTCAGCCGATGGAAGTCGACGAGCCCCCTGATGTCGAAATCGGTGAGGACGTCGCCGTTCAGCACCACGAATGTGTCATCGATCCCACCGAACGCTGCGGCAAACCGGATGGCGCCGGCAGTGTCGAGCGGGCTCGGCTCGACCGCATAGGTGGAGCGGACGCCGGCGATGGTCCCTTCCGGGTAGGCGTTGGTGAACGCATCGGGTCGGTACCCGAGGGAGAGTACGGCCTCATCGATCCCGTGGGCGGCGAGATGACCGAGCACGCGCTCGATCATGGGCTGCTCCACGATCGGGAGCATCTGCTTGGGGGCGGTGAGCGTCAGCGGCCGGAGGCGGGTTCCCTCGCCGCCGACTAGGACGACGGCTCTCACCCCTTCGTTCCGCCAGGTTTCGTCGTCGAGGTGGAACTACCCGCTGCGGTGGTCGCCGTGGTTGACGTCGGTGCGGTGGTCGAGGTCGGAGCCGTCGTCGGGGTCGACGTCGGCGCAGTCGTCGGAGTCGAGGTCGGAGTGGACGGGCCGGATTCATCGGCGGTGATCAGATTGGTGATCGCCGACGCAGGCGGCTTCGGGATCGAGGCACTGGCCGGGACGAACGCCATGGTGATCAGCTGACCGTTCTGGAACAGGAGGCTCTGCGGGTCACCGGCGGTCTCGGAGCCCTGCTTCGAGGTGAAGTTCGGCCAGCTGTAGACGATCACGACGCCGGGCTTGCCGGAGTCCGGCGTGCCCTTGGGGCAGACGTCGCCATTCGTGTAGGCCGGCTTGCCCGGATACTGGAGCGTCGAGTCGGTGAGCGCGAGACCCTTGTAAAGCGATACGAACTTTCCGAGGGTGGCGTTCGATCCTGACTCCGAGTTGCTACGCGGCGAGACGGTCACAACGCCGTTCCCGTTGGAATGCAGACCGGTCTGTGAGGTCGTGGAACTGCTGGCCGACGACTTGTCGGTGTTGGCCGGCAGGTCGGGTTGCATGGTGCCGCAGATGTCCGTGCCCAATGCCACGTACCAGGTCTGACTCGTCGTCGGCGGCCCGGAGGAGGAGGTCGACCGGTGGCTCAGTTGGTACCGGCTCAGACCGACCAGTGCCAAGCCGACGATGATGATGAGGGCCAGGCTGGCATACCAGTTGACGGGCATCTGCCCGCGATACGTCCGCCCGCCACCTGTGGTGGCGGCGCGCTGCACCCATTTGCCCGTCGAGTTGCTCGCCATGATCGACCGACACCCTACAACGTCCAGTCGCCGCTCCTTGCAGCGGGCTGGCCGGGCCCGCCTACCGCCCGGTGGCCCTGGCGAGACATGCCAGGCCGGCTCGGGTCATCACCCCGATCGCAATCAACGGCAGCAGCGCTCGCCGCCAGCCCGCCGACGATCGGGAGGCGAACCGGAGTAGCGAGCGGTGGTGCTCGAGGATCATCCGGTAGGGGTGACGGTCGGTCGATCGGCCCTGGATGTGGGTGACCTCGGCCACGGGTGAGTAGGCGATCCGCCACCCGCACCGCTCCAGCCGCCAGCACAGGTCCACGTCCTCCAGGTACATGAAATAGGACTCGTCGAAACCACCCACCTCCTCGAATGCCGTCCGTCGGACCAGGAAGCACGCCCCGGACACCCAATCCACCTTCTGCACGTCGGTGCCGGCACTGTCGAGTTCGGTCCGCTGGTACGCGCGGGTGAACCGGTTGTCAGGGGCGAAGATCCCGAGCAGGGCGTGGCCGGCGGCGTCCACCATCGAGGGGAACCGGCGGGCCGACGGGTAGCGGTCACCCGACGGGGTTCGGATCAGTGGACCGACGAGCGCGCACCCCGGATCGGCGTCGAGGGCGTCCACGAGTGCCGCCACCGCTCCGGCCGGCACCTCCAGGTCGGGATTGCAGACGAGCACCATCGGGGCCGAGGTCGCGGCGACTCCCCGATTGGCCGCCGCGCCGTAACCCAGGTTGCCTCCCGGGATGATGACCTCGATCCCGGGAACCGCCGACTCGGCGGAAACCAGCGAACCATCCGTTGATCCGTTGTCGACCACGACGAGCTCGCTGAGGCCGGCTTCCTGCAGGTCGGAGACGCACGTGGCGAGCGATGACCCCGACTCGTAGTTGACCACCACGGCGGCAATGGCTTCGGTCAGCGATTCCTGGTGGAACGCCCCGGAATCGCCGGCCGGAGCGTCGCGCACTCCTCCCCCACCCACACCGGCCCGGGCACCGGCCCTGCCACCGGCCCTGCGACCTGCACCGACGCCGGCCCCTTCAACCCCGGCGCCGGCGCCGCCGGTCACGATTCGATCCGCGTGAACCGGTACTTGATCAGGGCACGCAGAGCGCCGATTCCGTCACGCCAAGTGATCTTCTTGCCCTCGCTCGCCTCGCGTCCGGCATAGGAGATCGGTACCTCGTAGATCCGGAACCCCCGTCGGAGCACCTTGGCCGTGATCTCCGGCTCGAAGTCGAACTTGTCGGACTCGACGGTGATCCCTTCCAGGACCTGCCGGTCGAAGAGCTTGTAGCAGGTCTCCATGTCCGACATGGTGGAGGAGTACAGCACGTTGGTCACCAGGGACAGGAAGCGGTTGCCGATCCAGTGGAGGGGCATCATGTTCTTGCGCTCTCCGGTGAACCGACTGCCGTAGACGACCCGCGCCTTGCCCCGCATGATGGGCTCGAGCAGCCGCGGCCAGTCCTCGGGGTCGTACTCGAGGTCCGCGTCCTGGATGAGGAGCAGGTCGCCCCGGGCACTGGCCATACCGGTGCGGATGGCCGCACCCTTGCCCTTGTTGACCGGATGGGTCAGGACCCGCACGGTCGAGTCACCGAGCGCCGTCAGCACCTTGTCGGTGCCGTCCGACGAACCGTCGTCGACCACGATGACCTCGACGTCCACGGGTACGTCGACCGCCCTGATCCTGCGAATCACCTCGGCCACGGTCACCCGTTCGTTGTAGACCGGCACGATCACCGACAGCAGCCGGAACGTCCGGAGGCCGTCGTCCGACCCGTCGACCGGGAGCGCCCCGCTCGCTTCGTTCCCATCGGACTCAGGCATGAACCGGTGCTCCTTGCTCGGCCCCCGGTATCGGGGTGCTCCCATTCTCCACGATCGCGACGGCCCGCACTCCGACCGGTGCCCGACCGTGCCCGACATGCTGCGCCACCGACCGACTCACGCGCTCGAACTTCGGTCGCCCAGACCGGCATCCTCGGCCAGGTAGGCAGCGGTCCGGGACAGGCCGACCTCGAGAGTGGTGGTCGGCTCCCAGCCGAGTTCGGCGCGGGCCACGGTGATGTCGGGACGGCGCCGGGTCGGGTCGTCGGTGGGCAGCGGGAGATGTTCGACGGTCGAGGCCGAAGCGACCAGCTCGATGACGGTCCGGGCCAACTGGATCACCGTGTACTCGTCCGGATTGCCGATGTTGACAGGTCCGGTGAGATCCGAGTCGAAAAGAGCCAGGAGGCCGCGGACCTCGTCGTCGACGTAGCAGAGGCTTCGGGTCTGGGTCCCGTCCCCATAGACGGTGAGCGGTTCACCCCGCATGGCCTGGAGGAGGAAGTTGGAGACGACCCGTCCGTCGTCGGGCCGCAGCCGGGGGCCGTACGTGTTGAAGATGCGGGCGATCCCCACATCGGTGTCCCGGAGCCGGCGGTGGGCCATGGTGAGCGCCTCCGAAAACCGCTTGGCCTCGTCGTAGACGCTGCGTGGGCCTACGGGGTTGACATTGCCCCAATAGCCCTCCGACTGCGGGTGCACGTCGGGGTCCCCGTAGACCTCGCTCGTCGAGGCCATGAGGAAGCGGGCACCGTGGCGCTCGGCGAGTTCCAGGCCATGGCGGGTCCCTTCACTGCCGACTGCCAACGTCTCGAGCGGGAGGGCCAGGTAGTCGGGGGGCGACGCCGGGCTGGCCAGGTTGCAGACCCCGGTCACCGTCCCGTCCACCGGTATGCCCGTCGACACATCGGCTTCGACCAGTTCGAATCCGGGGTGGTCGAGGAGGTGGGCGATGTTTGCCTTTCGACCGGTCGAGAAGTCGTCGACACAGACGACCGCGTCGCCGCGATCGAGGAGCTGGTCGCACAGATGTGAGCCGAGGAAACCCGACCCGCCGAGCACGACCACGCGACCGCTCATCGACGTCCGATGCCCACGTAGGAGAACCCGAGGCGGCGCACCTGGGCGGGATCGAGGAGGTTCCTGGCGTCGACGAGCACCGGAGCGGCAAGGGCGTCGCGCACCTTGATGAAATCGAGCCACCGGAACTCGTCCCACTCGGTCAGCACGACCACCGCGGCCGCTCCTTCACAGGCCGCATAGGCGTCCGGATAGGCGAGGAGCGACCCGGCCCCGTCCGCCGTCGACGCCTCGATACCGGGAACCGGAATCGACCCGGCGGCTTCCGGAACCGACACAGTCGGGTCGAAGGCCCGGACCTCGGCGCCGCCCGCCACCAGGCGGAGCGCGACCTCGACGGCAGGCGAGTTGCGCAGGTCGTCGGTGCCGGCCTTGAACGTCAGACCCCATACAGCGATGACCGCTCCGGCGAAGTCGCCCTCCTCCGGGCCCGCGTGGAGCGACGGGCCCACGGCGGCCTTCACTTTGGCCACCACGCGTTCGAACTGCTCGTCGTTGGTGGCGATCGCGCCCTTCAGGAATGAGAAGTCGTATCCGGCCTGCTCGGCGATGTGGACGAGGGCACGGGTATCCTTCGGGAGGCAGCTCCCGCCCCATCCGGGCCCGGGCTTCAAGTACTCGAAGCCGATCCTCCTGTCGTAGCCGAGGCCGAGGATCACGTCGCGGACGTCGGCACCGACCGCCTCGCACAGTCCGGCCACCGCGTTGACGAAGCTCAGCTTCGTGGCCAGGAAGGCGTTCGAGGCGTACTTGATGGTCTCCGCGGTGGCCGCGTCGGTGATCAGGAGGGGGGCCTGTGTGCCGGCGAACAGCTCTCCAACCCTGGCAGCGGCCGACTGGTCATCGGCGCCGACGACGATCCGTTCGGGATGCAGGCTGTCCGGGACAGCCGTCCCCTCTCGCAGGAACTCGGGATTGGAGACGACTTGGACATCGGTGCGACCCAGCACACGCTCGACCACGAGGGTCGACCCGACCGGCACGGTCGACTTGTTGACGATGATCGTGCCCGGTGCCAGGTGAGGACCGATCTCGGCCGCGACCGCCTCGACGTAGGAGAGGTCGGCCGAGCCGTCGTCGCCCTGCGGAGTCGGCACACAGAGGAACACGAACTCGGCGCCCCGGATCGCCGCGGTGGCACCCAGGACGAACCGGAGGTTTCCCGCCTGCTGGCCCTCGCGGACCAGGTCCTCGAGGTGGTCCTCGACGATGGGTACCTCACCGCGCTGCAGCATGTCGACCTTGCGGGGGTCGGCGTCGCCGCAGGTGACCCGGTGACCGAGGTGCGCCAAGGTGGCCGCAGTCGGGAGACCCACGTAACCGACGCCGATCACGGCGACCGTGTGGACCGGACCGGTTGGCGGTCGTCCGAAGGCTGATGCCTCGGGTGCACCTGAACGGTCGGGCCCCGGATCACCTCCGTGGGCGAAGAGCGTCGAGCTCACTGACATTGCGGGTCACGTCCCATCATCTGGTCGGTCACCACCCATCGGGTTGGTGGAGGTCATGTACAGGGATTCGGTGTCGGTACGGTCGACCCCGAGCCGGTTCGTCCCGGTGGAGCCTGTGTTCCCCAGCCCAATTCTGCAACATCGCACGGTCACCAGGCCACACGGCGCTGGACCACAGGGCCACGCGGCGCTGGGCCACTCGGCGCTGGGCCACTCGGCGCTGGGCAACTCGGCACTGGGAAACGGGGCCACTCCGGAGGCTTCCCCGACACCCGAGGCCATCAGGGGGCGGACAGGGCCTCGACCAGCCGGGCGAGGGCGTCCTGCCAGGGTGGCATGGCGGGGAGCCCGGAGAGCCGGAGGGCGGCATTGTCCAGGCGCGAGTTCGCAGGTCTCGGTGCGGGGCGGGGCGGGTCGAGGTCGGACGTGGCGATCGGTTCGACCCGGGCCGGGTCGAACCCGGCCGCCGACATGGTGGCCTGGACGAACCCGAACCACGTGGTCTCCCCCTGGTTGGTGACGTGGAACGTGCCCGGTCGCCGGTCGACGCCGAGCCGGACGACGGCACGGGCAAGGTCCGCGGTGAAGGTGGGGCACCCGTGCTGGTCGTCGACGAACCGCAGTATCCCGTCCGGCGGGTCGGTGGCCAGTCGGAGCACCGTCTTGACCATGTTCGCCCCGTGGGCGCCGCTCACCCAGGCGGTGCGCACGATCGTGGCCGACACCCCGCAAAGTGAGCGGATCTCCTGCTCGCCGCCCAGTTTGCTCCGGCCATAGACCGAACAGGGCGCCGGTCGGTCCCACTCGACGTAGGGGCGGGACTCCCGGCCGTCGAACACGTAGTCGGTCGAGATGTACACGATGTGGGCGCCCACCGACGCAGCGGCCTCCGACATGTGGCGCGTGCCCATCGCATTCACGGCGAACGCCGTGTCGGGGTCGGATTCGCAGGCGTCCACGGCCGTGAAGGCGCCTCCGTGGAGTATCAGCTCCGGGCGGAATTCCTCGACCGCATCCCGCACGGCGTCGCGGTCCACCAGATCGAGTGTGTCGATGTCCGTGGACAGGACCTCGAAGGTTCCCGGAGCGACGGGGCCGAGCAGGTTCCCGTCGAGCCGTTCGTGGGGAACGCCCCCGGCAGGGACGACGCCCTCCAGAACGTCGCGCACGTCCCGTCCGAGCTGGCCATTGCCGCCGGTGACGAGGACCCGTCGGGGCTGGCTCACTTCCTGGCGGTGCCGGGCTCGGGGCCGGCCCAGTCGCCCTCGACGACGGGAGCACGGTCGCGCAACGGCTCCCACCAGGCGCGATTGTCCGCGTACCACCCGACGGTGTCAGCCAGGCCCTTGTCGAATGGGACGGAGGGCTCCCAGCCGAGCTCCTTGCGGATCTTCGACGAATCCAGGAGGTAACGCCGATCGTGACTCGGTCGGTCGGGGACGATCTCCTTGAGTGACTGGGGCTTTCCGGTGGCGGCCAGCACCGCGTCGGCGATCTGCTCGATCGAGGCCTCGACGCCGCTCCCGACGTTGTAGGTCTCGCCGACGACCCCGTGCTGCAGCACGAGCTCGATCGCCCGGCAGTGGTCGTCGACGTGCAGCCACTCCCGCTTGTTCTGGGTCGACTTGTAGAGGGGGAGCGGCTGGTCGTCGAGGGCCCGGGCCGTGAAGAGCGGGATCACCTTCTCCGGAAATTGGAACGGACCGTAGTTGTTGCAGCAGTTGGTGATCGTGGCCGGGAGCCCATAGGTCTCGCCGTAGGCCCGGACGGCGTGGTCGCCCCCGGCCTTCGATGCGTTGTAGGGGGTGCGGGGCCGATAGGGCGTCTGTTCGGTGAACACCTCGTCGGAGTCGAGGGGCAGGTCCCCGTAGACCTCGCAGGTGGAGATGTGGTGGAACCGGGACACCCCGTGGCGGCGCGCCGCCTCGGCCAGGGTCTGAGTCCCCATCACGTTCGTCTGGAAGAACCTCGTCGGATCCAGGATGGCCAGACTGTTGTGGGATTCAGCCGCGAAATTCACGATGACGTCGATGTCGTGATCGGCCAGGGTGGCGGTCACACGGTCGAGGTCACCGATGTCGCCCTGCACGAAGGCGATCCGGTCCTCCACATCGGCCAGGTTGGGCCGGTTGCCTGCGTACGTGAGCACGTCGAACGCCACGACGGCGTCATCAGGATGGCGGTCGACCCAATAGCGGACGAAATTGGATCCGATGAACCCGGCACCGCCGGTCACGAGCAGTCGCATAACGGACCAGCGTAGCCGTGACCTTGCGGCCTCTCGGCCCGCCTGACCGGACCCTCCGGTCGAGGATCGCGTGCGGGCGCACCCCCGCGAGAGCCGGGCCCGGCGGCCGCCAGCCGGAGGTCGGGTCCCTGGTCAGGACCCCGGTCGCACATGGACGACGTCACCGGCCACCACCGTCCGGGTCCCCCCGTCCGTGTCGACGGTGAGGTGACCCTCCGAGGTGATGGCCGTCGCCGTGCCCTCGAACGCCTCGTCGGGGAGTTCCACCCGCACCCGGGTCCCTAGGGTCATGCACACGGACCGGAGGTCCTCGGCCAGACGGACCCTGCCCTGGGCGGTCGCCAGTCCGGCCGTACGAGGCTCGAGCGCGGCCAGCAGCCCGTACAGGAGCGCCTCCCGATCCACCAGCCCGCCCGTCAGCTGCCGGAGCGAGACGGCCTTCCCCCGCAGTTCGGGTGGCAGGTCCTCGTCGACGGCCGGCCAGTTGACGTTCACCCCGATCCCGACCACGATCGGGGCGGGCGATCCCGGCGATCCGCCGGTGAGATCCGCCTCCGCGAGGACGCCGGCGAGCTTCCTCCCGTCGGGAGCGACCAGATCGTTCGGCCACTTGATCCCGACCTGACCGGCACTCCCCCGCTGACCGCTGTCCACGCCGGACCAGTCCAGAGCCGAGATTGCATCGAGGGCGGCGAGGGCTAGCGCGGTCGTGGCCAGATGACGCTCGGACGGATCGATCGCCGGCCGGAGCAGGACCGAGAACAAGAGGTTGGCCCCGGCCGGCGCGTCCCAGCTCCGACCGAGTCGTCCACGCCCCGCCGTCTGGTGATCGGCGACCGCCACGACGCCCTCGGCGGCACCGGCGCGTGCCTCGTCGAGCAGGTAACGGTTGGTCGAGTCGATCGACTCGAACCGGCGGACGTCGTGGAACCTGGTCACCGACATGGCAGACACCCTATGGCCCGTGCCAGTCTGTGGTCCCGGTGCGGATGTCGGTGCCGGGACGTCCGTCGTGGGCGTGACAGAGTGGGAACGCCTCACCGTGAGGTGAGGCGCCGCCCTGCCGACCACGGAAGGGCGCGGAATCTCGCCACTCCGAGTTCGAAAGGCGCAGCGTGCTCAAGAAGGTCCTCATCGCCAACCGGGGGGAGATCGCCGTCCGGGTCATCCGGACGTGCCGGGAGCTGGGAGTGGCCACCGTGGCCGTGTACTCCGAGCTGGACCGAGACGCACTGCACGTGCGCCTCGCCGACGAGGCCTACGCCCTCGGGGGGCAGACCGCCGCGGAGAGCTACCTCAACACCGAGGCGATTCTCGAGGTGATCGGGCTCAGTGGCGCCGATGCCGTCCACCCCGGGTACGGCTTCTTCTCCGAGAACACCGACTTCGCCAGGGCGATCACCGAGCGCGGGGTGACCTTCATCGGGCCACCGCCCGAAGCCATCGAAGTCATGGGCGACAAGATCAGTGCCCGCCATGCGGCCGAACGGGCCGGGGTCTCGGGCGTGCCGGGCCGCACTGACGTGCTCACCTCGCCCGATCAGGTCGTCGCCTTCGGTAACGAGTTCGGCTGGCCGGTGGCGATCAAGGCTGCCTACGGCGGCGGCGGTCGGGGCATGAAGGTGGTGGCGGGCCCGGATGATGCCGCCGAGGCGCTCGAGTCGGCCATGCGGGAGTCGCTCTCCTACTTCGGGCGGGACGAGTGCTACGTCGAGCGCTACCTGGCATGGCCCCGCCACGTGGAGATGCAGGTCATCGCCGACACCCACGGCACTGTCCTGTGGCTCGGCGAGCGCGACTGCTCGGCACAACGGCGCCATCAGAAGCTCGTCGAGGAGAGCCCGGCTCCGAACTTCCCCCACGAGGTCCGCGTCGCCATGGGCGAAGCCTCGGTCAAAGTGGCCCAGGCCTGCGGCTACGTCAACGCCGGGACGGTGGAGTTCCTCTATCAGGACGGCGAGTTCTTCTTCCTGGAGATGAACACCCGTCTTCAGGTGGAGCACCCGGTGACCGAGCTGGTCACCGGCCTCGACCTCGTCGAGTGGCAGCTCCGCGTGGCCTCCGGCGAGCCCCTCGGGTTCACCCAGGACGACGTGCAGTGCAACGGTCACGCCATCGAGGTGCGGATCAACGCCGAAAATCCGACCGGCGGAGCCTTCACTCCGTCGCCCGGCACCATCACCCGCCTGGTCGCCCCCGGCGGGCCTGGCGTGCGCCTCGACGCCGGCTACGAGTCCGGCGACACCGTGAGCCAGTACTACGACAACCTGGTGGCCAAACTCATCGTCTGGGGCCACGACCGTGAGGCCGCCCGCCGGCGCATGCTGCGGGCCATCGCCGAGACGGTCGTCGAGGGAGTGGCCACCACCCTCCCGGCGGATGTGGCCATCCTCGGCCATCCCGATTTCGTGGCCGGCGAACACTCGACCAACTGGGTGGAGCAGAGCCTGGACCTCTCCACGGTCTCCGCCTATTCCGCACCGCCGGCGCCGGCGCCGACATCCGAGGACGGTGACGACGCGATTCCCCGCGTGCTCCGCGACGTGACGGCCGAGGTCGACGGACGGCGCTATCAGGTGAAGCTGTGGGTCCCCGATCTCGGGGAGGCGATCGCCGTGCAAGGTGCCGCGGCCGGATCCCGAGGACCCGGCCCCAAGCGCCCGAAGGCTGCCGCTGCCGGGGGCGGGTCCGGGACGGTCGCCGTCCCCATGCAGGGGACGATCGTCAAGGTCCTGGTCGCCGTAGGTGACACCGTCGAAGTGGGCCAGACCGTCTGTGTGCTCGAGGCGATGAAGATGGAGAACAACGTCAATGCCGAGAAGGCGGGGACGGTCAAGGAGGTCAGGGTGGCCCCGGGCGAGTCGGTGGGACCCGGAGACGTCATCGCGGTCATCGAGTAGCGGGGCGCTCGAGCACCGCACCGGCAGCGGCGCCCCGAGGAAGGCACCGAACAGGCACCGAACGGTCACCTGGCGGTCAACCGGGCGTTCCCCGGGGAGGCCGGGTGGGACGGGCGTTCGCAGCCACCACCATCCCCACCAAGCACGCAGTCGGAGGAGCCCGCATGTCGGATACCCGCACGCCGCACCCGAGGGAGGCGAAGCTGGCGGCACAGGCGTCCATCGACGCCGGCCTGGCCGATCTGCTCCGCCTGAGTCACGACGTCCACGACCACCCGGAACTCTGCTACCAGGAGGTGCGGTCGTCGGCGTTGGCCGCGGGAGCCCTGGAGCGGGGTGGATTCGCCGTGACCACCGGGACCGCCGATCTGCCCACCGCGTTCACCGCCGAGGCCGGCTCCGGGCCACTGGTGCTCGCCATCTGCGCCGAGTACGACGCTCTTCCCGACGTGGGACACGCCTGCGGGCACAACATCATCGCCGCATCCGCGGTCGGGGCGGGCCTCGGTCTCCTTCCGCTGGCCGACGAACTGGGTGTGACGATCCGGGTCGTCGGGACCCCCGCCGAGGAGGGCGGGGGCGGCAAGGTGATCATGCTCGAACGGGGCGCCTTCGACGACGTCCACGCCGCCATGATGATCCACCCGTGGCCCGACGACCGACTGGAGGCGACCTGCCTGGCCGTCGCCCACTTCGACGTGGAATTCGCCGGGAAGGCGGCCCATGCCTCGGCCGCTCCGTGGCAGGGGGTCAACGCCGGCGACGCCATGGTGATCGCCCAGGTCGCCCTCGGTCTCCTGCGCCAGCAGCTTCCCCCGGGTGACCAGATCCA
The DNA here is from genome assembly GCA_050014755.1 of Acidimicrobiales bacterium. Lineage (GTDB taxonomy): Bacteria > Actinomycetota > Acidimicrobiia > Acidimicrobiales > RAAP-2 > Bog-756. The sequence continues at coordinate 45,018 of JBEKCS010000018.1, read as the reverse complement.
CGGAGTCGTCACCCACGGCGGCGAGGCAGCCAACATCATCCCGGCCCGGGTCACCGGACGGTTCATGGCCCGTTCCCTCACGATCCAGGGACTCGAGCGGCTCAAGTCGAGGGTCCGGGCGTGCTTTGACGCAGGTGCCCAGGCCACCGGGGCGACGGTGGAACTCACCCCCCTCACCCCCGATTACTCGCACATGGAGAGCGACCACGATCTCCTGGGTCTCTACCGTGTCAATGCGGAGGCACTGGGGCGCCGGTTCACCCTCGACGACGACGGGGTCGCCCCGCCCACCCTCTCCACCGACATGGCCAACGTGTCCCTGGCCATGCCGACCATCCACCCGCTGCTCGCCATCGACGCCGGGGGGTCGGTCAACCACCAGCCCGAGTTCGCCGCCGCCTGCATCACTCCGTCGGCCGACATCGCCGTCCGGGACGGAGCGATCGCCATGGCGTGGACGGCAATCGACGCTGCGGCCCCCGGGGCCTTGCGCGACCGCCTGCTCGCAGGCCGAAGCGCCGCCTGAGCGCCGCGGCCCGGTGGGCCGGCGTGCGTCAGCCGTTCGGGTGGAACTCGCCGAAGACTCTGCGGAGCACGTCGGAGACCTCGCCGAGCGTGGCCATCCTGGACAGCGCGACCTTCATCGGGTCGAGCAGGTTCTGGGTGCCCCGGGCGGCGGCCTCGACGTCGGCGAGGGCGGCATCCACGCCGGCCTGGTCGCGTTCAGCCCGAACCCGGGCCACGCTGGCCACCTGGGATCGCTGGAGTTCCTCGTCGATTGGGAACACGTCGTTCGGTGCCCCGTGCTCGTCGACGAACCGGTTCACGCCGACGACGACCTTGTCGCCGCTGTCGATCGCCTTGGCATAGGCATAGGCGGCCTGCTCGATCTCCTGCTGCATGTACTGGGCTTCGATGGCGTCGACCGCCCCACCCATACCGTCGATTCGCTCGAGGTAGTCCCACGCCGCCTTCTCCACCTCGTCGGTCAGCGACTCGACGAACCAGGAACCGGCGAGCGGGTCGACCGTGTCGGCGATCCCCGACTCGTAGCCCACGATCTGCTGGGTCCGGAGGGCGATCTTGGCGGCATGCTCGGTGGGCAGTCCGAGGGCCTCGTCGAACCCGTTGGTGTGCAGGCTCTGGGTGCCTCCGAGGGCGGCGGCCATGGCCTGGACGGTGACGCGCACGATGTTGTTCTCGGGCTGCTGGGCGGTCAGCGTCGAACCACCGGTCTGCGTGTGGAACCGGAGCAGGAGCGACTTCTCGTCCTTGGCATGGAAGCGCTCGGTCATGATCTTGGCCCACATCCGCCGGGCGGCCCGGTACTTGGCCACCTCCTCGAACAGGTTGTTGTGGGCGTTCCAGAAGAAGCTGAGCCGCGGGGCGAACTCGTCCACCGCCAGGCCGGCGGCCAGTGCGGCTTCCACGTAGGCGATGCCGTTGGCCAGGGTGAAGGCGATCTCCTGGACCGCCGTCGATCCCGCCTCACGGATGTGGTAGCCCGAGATGGAGATCGTGTTCCAGGCCGGGAGGTGCTCGGCGCAGTAGGAGAAGGTGTCGGTGACCAGGCGCATCGACGGCCGAGGCGGGTAGATGTAGGTACCCCGGGCCACGTACTCCTTGAGGATGTCGTTCTGGATGGTGCCGCCCAACAGCTTCGGGTCGATACCGTCCTCTTCCGCCACCAGTTGGTAGAAGAGGAGGAGGATCGCTGCAGTGGCGTTGATGGTCATCGACGTGGTGACCTTGTCGAGCGGCAGCCCGGCCAGCAGCAGGCGCATGTCCGCCAGGGTGTCGATGGCCACACCGACCTTGCCGACTTCGCCCTCCGAGCGCGGGTGGTCGGAGTCGTAGCCCATCTGGGTGGGCAGGTCGAAGGCACACGAGAGGCCGGTCTGCCCTGCACCGAGCAGGAACTTGAACCGCTGGTTCGTCGCCTCCGCCGTTCCGAACCCGGCGTACTGGCGCATGGTCCACAGACGGCCCCGGTACATGTCGGGACGGATCCCGCGGGTGTAGGGGAAGGAGCCGGGCACGCCGAGCCGGACGGCCGGGTCCCAGTTGCTCAGGTCGTCGGGACCATAGACCGGGTTGATGACGATGCCGGAGTCGGTCACCCGCTCATCGGTGGGCCTGCCGGACGCGTGCTCAGATGCCATGGGCACAGGTTACGGTCTCGGCGGGTAGGGGGGAATCTGGTGGGTGGGGCGGGACTTCAGACGGCCGGCGCCTCGATGGCGTGGGGCATGCACAGGTCGTCGTACTCGGCGATCACGATCTCGCCGGCATCGGGACCGCACGCCGGGCACGCCGGGTCCCGCCGGACCTTGAAGGTACGGAAGCTCTGCTCCAACGCGTCGTAGGCCAACAGCCGGCCCTGCAGGGTGTCGCCGATGCCCAGCAGCACCTTGATCGCCTCGACGGCCTGGATGGATCCGATGATTCCGGGCAGCACGCCGAGCACGCCGGCCTCCGAGCAGCTCGGTGCCAGCTCGGCTGGCGGCGGCTCGGGCAGGAGGCACCGGTAGCACGGGCCCTCGTAGGGGTTGAAGACCGTGGCCTGGCCCTCGAACCGGAAGATGGAGCCATGGACCACCGGGATGCGCTTCAGCAGCGAGGCGTCGTTGACCAGGTAACGGGTCGGGAAGTTGTCGGTACCGTCCACGATGACGTCGTAGCCGTCGATGATGTCCAGGATGTTGTCCGCGCCCAGGCGCACGTCGTAGGTGACGACGTTCACGTCGGGGTTGATGAGGGTCAGCGTCTTCTTGGCCGAGTCCACCTTGCGCTCGCCCACGCGGTCCGTGTTGTGGAGGATCTGGCGCTGGAGGTTGGACGCATCGACGACGTCCATGTCGATGATGCCGATGGTGCCCACCCCGGCAGCGGCCAGGTACAGGGCGGCGGGAGAGCCGAGCCCCCCGGCACCGAGCAGCAACACCTTGGAGTCCAACAGCTTGAGTTGGCCGTTCTCGCCAACTTCGGGTAGGAGGAGGTGCCGCTGGTAGCGGTTGCGCTGCTCGGGGGTGAGGGTCCGGGGCGCGGACCAGGCGCGACCCTCGTCCTTCCATCGATTGAAACCGCCCATGATCGAAGCGACGTCGGTGTATCCGAGCTGCTGCATGGTGTCGGCGGCGAACGCCGACCGCACTCCGCCAGCGCACATGACCAACACGTGGGCCGACTTGTCGGGGATCCGCCCTTCGATCGAGGACTCCAGATTGCCCCGCGGGAGGTGGATCGATCCGGCGAGCGCGCCCTGCTCGTACTCATCGGGCTCGCGCACGTCGAGGACGATCGTTCCCGCCACCGCCATCTCCTCTTCCGCCTCGGCGGTGGTGATCTCGCGGACAGCCGCCTTGGCGGCAGCCAACATCTCTCTGAACGTGGGCACGGCGGTCTCGTCTCCTCTGGCGTGGGTGGTCCGGCGACCCGTTCCCCGGTGCCCGACGCCCTCCGCGGACAGCTCTACATCGGGTCAAACACTACCAGCGGGGTCGACATTCCCACCGAGTCGGTGACCGCCCGGTCTCGCCGGCAACGGCGGCGGTAGCGTTCGCCGCATGGAACTGGACGAGGTCATCCGAAAACGGCATATGACCAGGAACTTCACCGGTGCGCCTCTCGACCGGACCGTGGTGGGTGAGCTCCTCGCCCTGGCCATGTCCGCACCATCGGCCGGAAATACCCAGGGTCGGGACTTCGTCGTGCTGGAGGGCCCGGTAGAGACCGCCCGCTACTGGGATGCCACGACCGACGCCACCTGGAGGGATCGGTCCCGCCGCTTCGCCGGGATGTCCCGGGCGCCGGTCGTCATCCTTGCGTTCAGCCACCCGGCGGCGTACGTCGAGCGCTACCGGGAACCCGACAAGGCCGGTGCCGGCCGCGACGAGGTCGGGTGGATCGTCCCCTACTGGCACGTGGACGCCTCCTTCGCCGTCATGACCCTGCTGCTGGCTGCGGCCGACCGTGGGATCGGCGCGGCATTCCTGGGGAACTTCCGCGGCGAGCAGACCCTGAAGGACGCGCTCGGGATACCGACCGACCGGTGTTGGCTCGGTGCCGTACTGCTCGGCGAGGCGGCCACGCCCGATCCTCCGTCGACGTCCGCAGGCCGGGCGAGGCGGACCGTCGACGACAGCGTCCACCGGGGTCGCTGGTAGGACGCCGCATCGATCGTCGGCAAGGTGGCGAGCAAGCACGGTCACACATGCTGCTCGGGTCCGCCCGACCCGGCACCCGCGACGGGTGGTCCGGGTCCCGAGCCTCAGGAGCACGCCTTGCCCACCCCCACCGTCATCCCTCCGCCACCGCGGCCGCTCCGTCCGGTACCGGTTCGCCCGGACCACGGCGTGGTACCGCGTCCGGGGCCGGTCCTGCGCATCGTCCAGTGGGTGGACCCGGTGGCCGATCCCCACGGCCTCCATCCGTGTAGCCGCTACGTGGAGCTCTACTGGCTGGGGGTCATCGGCCCCAGCACGACCTGGCTGCTCCGGCGTCTCAGTTACGGACTCGAGGTCCATGGCGAGGGCTACGACCTCCACCTGCCCGAGACGGCGAGGGCACTCGGGCTGGGCGACAAGATGGGGAAGAACTCGCCGTTCCGACGGGCGCTGGCCCGACTGGTCACCTTCGAACTGGCCCGCCCTCAGGGCCCGGGTGAGTTGGCCGTGAGGGCCCACATCCCCCCGCTGCCACTTCGACACCTGAGTCGACTGCCGGAATCACTCCAGCGGAGCCATCGCCGTTGGGTGGCCGAACAGCGGCTGTCCGAGCCCGAGCAGATGCGGCGGCGGGCCCTGCGGCTGGCCACCGGGTTGGCCCAGGCCGGCCACGACCGGGCCGCCATCGAACGGCGGCTCGGCGACTGGCAGTTCCACCCGGCCGTCGCGTTCGCCGCAGCCGAGGCGGCACGGATCAGCCTCCTCGCCCACGGTGACATCCGGCTCGCCGGTGGGTTCGACGCCCCCGACGGGCGGCCCGCTCAGCCCGGCTCGGCCTCGTGACCGGCCGGGGTGAGGCCCCAGTACGTGTCGATCGGCTCGATCTCCCCCTTGACCACCCGGTCGATCATCCGACAGATGGGGAGGTCGAGACCGTGACGCTCGGCCAGCTCGAGCGCGACGGTGGCCGTGTTCACACCTTCCGCAACCATGTGCATCTCGTCCAGGATGTCGGCCAGCTTGCGTCCCTTGCCGAGCTGCTCGCCCACCGCACGGTTCCGGCTGTGGGGACTGACGCAGGTGGCGATCAAGTCGCCCATTCCGGCCAGCCCGGCGAACGTGGCCGACCTCGCCCCCATGGCCTCGCCCAGACGGATGAGCTCGGCCAGCCCTCTCGACATCACGGCGGCACGGGTGTTGTCACCCACACCGAGCCCCTGTCCGATGCCGGCAGCGATGGCGACCACGTTCTTCAGGGCACCGCCGAGCTCGCAGCCGATGACATCGTCGTTGATGTAGACCCGGAAGACACCCCGGGTGAACACGGCCTGGATGGCGCTGGCCACCTCGAGATCCTCGGTGGCGACCACGGCCGCGGCGGCCTTTCCCGACAGGATCTCGTTGGCGATGTTCGGCCCGGTGAGGGCGGCGACCGGGTGGCCCGGCACCACCTCCCGGATGACCTCGGTCATCCGGAGGTGCGAACCCCGTTCGAGTCCTTTGGTCAGGCTGACGACCGGGATCCACGGGCGCATGATCGGCGCCGCGTCCTCGAGCACCCGCCGGAAGCCGGAAGTCGGCACCCCCAGCACGACCAGGTCGGCACCGCAGACGGCCTCCTCCAGGTCCGAGGTGGCCGACAGGGCCGGATCCAGGGCGAAGCCCGGGAGGTAGTGCGGGTTCTCGTGGTCCTCGCAGACGGCCCGGGCGACCTCGGGATCCCGGGCCCACAGCACGGTGTCGTGACGGGGCGCCATCAACGAGGCGACCGTCGTGCCCCACGACCCTCCCCCGAGGACTGCGATCTTCACGAGCCCGACGGTAGTGCAGGGACCCGGTGTTCTTGTGGCTCACCGCCGAGGGCGGGCCGGCGGCGACGGCGTGGGGCCCGAAGGAAGGCTCAGTCCTTCGGGCGCGTGGCGAGCCAGCGGGCGAATTCCTCCGAGGTGGCCAGCGCCACCAGCGTACGGACGCCGAACCCGCTACCGCCCTTCGTGTTGTACCAGCGGTTGTCGTCGGTCCTCGATGGCCCCGCGATGTCCAGGTGCGCCCACCGGACTTCGCCTACGAACTCCTGGAGCAGCAGCGCCGCCGAGATGGTGCCGGCCTGGCCGGGGCGGCCCGTGTTCTTCATGTCCGCCACCTCGGACTCGATGTGCGGTGCATAGTCCTCGGGCAACGGCAGCGGCCAGGACGGCTCCCCCGCGCGGGTTCCCGCGGCACGGACCGCGTCGAGGAGCTCCTCGTCGTTGCCCAGCAGGCAGGCGATCTCCTTGCCCAGGGCCACCACGGCAGCACCGGTGAGCGTGGCCAGGTCGATGACCGCATCCGGACCGTCCTCGACGGCGAGGGAAAGCCCGTCGGCCAGGATCAACCGCCCTTCGGCATCGGTGTTGAGCACCTCGATGGTCTTGCCGTTGCGCGCGGTCAGTACGTCGCCGGGCTTGGTGGCGGTCCCACTCGGCAGGTTCTCGGTCATCGGGGCCCACGCGGTGATGGGGATGCGCCCGCCGAGTGCCGCCACCGCGTCGACGGCGGCCAGCACGGCCGCAGCGCCACCCATGTCGGTCTTCATGGTCTCCATACCGGTGGCCGTCTTGAGCGAGAGTCCGCCGGAGTCGAACGTGATCCCCTTGCCGACGAGGGCCAGGTGAGGGACCCGGCCCTCGAACTCGAACGGGTCAGTAGGCCGGTACTCGACCCGGACCAGTCGCGGCGGCTGCTCCGAACCGGCGGCCACCCCGAGGAGGCCACCCAGGCGCTCGGCGGCGATCCGTCCTTCGTCCCACACCTCGACGGTGATCTCCGGGACCTCCGCGAACCGCTCGGACACGACATCGGCGAAGCGGGTCGGCGTCAGCGAGCTCGGCGGTTCGTTGACCAGGTCGCGTGCCATCGCCACCGACCGGGCGACACGTGCGCCGCGGGCCGCACCGACCTCGACAGCGTCGGAATCGCCGTCACGCCCACCGGTGAGGATCAGGGTGCCCAATCCGGCCGTCGGATCGGCGCTGCGGAATTCCTCGTACCGGTAGGCGGCGAGAGATCCTCCCTCCGCGGCGGCGACCGCCGCATCGGTCGCCGTCTTACCCTCGACAGCGGGCAGGACCAAGAGCGCCGATCCGCCCTTTCCCGTCGTGCGTACGAAGGAGGCTGCCGACCGCCGTAACGACTCGAGTCCCGCGTCGCCGGCAAGCGCGCCGGCGGGTCCGAGCCCGACGAGGACGACATCGGGCTCCCCGCCTCCACCGGCGGCCCCGAGGGACCGGAGGACCAGGACCTGGGCCACCTTGCCCGTGAATCCCTGGCGCTCGCACCAGGCGGAGTCGAGTGATGCCGGCAGCGTCACTCCCTCCACCGATCCCGGGTCGCACGCCACGACAGGACCGTCGTCGGTGCTGTGGACGGGCACGCCGATGGCGGCAAGGTCGTCGGGCAGTCCGGCGCCGGACAGGGCGGTCACAGTGATCACGTCGGTACTCCAGGAGGGTCGGGAGGGATGGGAATGCGGTCGGGAGGAGGTGGAGGCGTCCGGATCGTTCGGTCACCCGCTCCGTCCGGCGACGGAACCACCGGAATCGCCGGAGCCGTCGGGACCGTCGGGACCGTCGGATCCACCTGAACCATCGGATCCACCAGGTTCGTCCGACCGTCGCGCCCTTCGGGGGGCGCCCCGGGCCAACAGGTGATCCTGTCCCTCGGCCCATCGTGCCAGTGCCCACAGGAGATCGGACAAGCGGTTGAGGTAGGGGTGGACCAGCGAACCCTCGATCGGTGACGACACCAGGAGCCGTTCCGCCCGACGGACCACGGTGCGCGAGAAGTCGAGCGCGGCCGAGGCCCGGTTCGCCCCCGGGATGACGAAGTCGGTGGGCATGGCCACCCGCGAGATCAGGTCGTCGATCGAGACCTCGAGTGCGGTCACCATCTCCTCGGTGACCAGCGACTTGCCGGCCACCAGCTTGGAACGGTTGGACGGGTCGGTGGCGATCTCGGCCATGAGGACATAGAGGTCCCGCTCCAAGTGGGTGAGCACCTCGTCGAGCTCGGACCCGGCGACGGACTCCGCCCTGGCCATCCCCAGGGCGGCCTGGGCCTCGTCGACCGTGCCGGTGATGTGCATGACCGCCGCGTCCTTTCGGACTCGACCTCCGAAGAGGAGACCTGTCGTTCCGTCGTCGCCCGTCTTCGTGTAGATCCTCAGCACGGCTTCCTCACCCGACCGATGCTAAACGAACGGTGTCCCCCGATCGCTCCCCCGGTCCGGTGGGTGCACCCTCCTCCGCCGTTCCGTGCCGGGGTACCGACACCGTCCCTACGACGCGACCAGCGGGATCCACGCCATTGGGGACGGTCCTCGCTCGTGCCCCGGTATCGTTTGGGGGCTATGGCCGTCCAGCGCACAGAATCGAGCTACCTGCAGGCTGTCTCCGAGCGGGTCGTCATCTTCGACGGCGCCATGGGGACCAACCTGCAGATGGCCGAGTTGACCGCCGACGACTTCGGTGGACCGGAGCTCGAGGGGTGCAACGAACTCCTGGTGGTTACCCGGCCCGACGTCGTGGAGCAGGTCCACCGCTCCTTCTATGCGGTGGGCTGCGATGTCGTCGAGACCGACACGTTCGGCGCCTTCGCCCCGGTTCTGGCCGAGTACGGCCAGAGCCACCGGGTGCGCGAGCTCAATCTGGCCGCGGTGGCGCTGGCCCGCCGCGCCGCGGAGGAGCACTCGACGCCGGCGAGGCCCCGGTGGGTGGCGGGCAGCATCGGCCCGGGCACCAAGTTCCCCACACTCGGCCAGACCCGCTACGCCGATCTGCGGGATGCCTACGAGGAGCAGGCGGACGCCCTCATCGAAGGGGGAGCCGACCTCATCATCGTCGAGACGGTCTTCGATCTGCTCCAGGCCAAAGCCGCCATCAACGGCGCCCGTCGGGCCATGAAGCGGGCGGGCGTCCGCCTCCCGGTGCAGTGCCAGGTGACCATCGAACTGACCGGGACCATGCTTCCGGGAACCGAGGTGGGTGCCGCCCTGGTCGCCCTGCAGGCCATGGACGTCGACGTCATCGGACTCAATTGCGCCACCGGCCCGTCGGAGATGTTCGAGCCACTCCGGCATCTGACCGGCCACGCCACGATCCCGGTGTCGTGCCTCCCCAACGCCGGGCTGCCATCGGTGGTCGACGGCGCGATGCACTACGACCTCGAGCCCCACCAGTTGGCCGAGTTCCACCGACAGTTCGTCACCGAGCTCGGGGTGTCGGTGATCGGCGGGTGCTGCGGCACCACGCCCGCCCACCTTGCCGCCGTCGTCGAGGCGTGCGCCGACCTGACCCCCGGCGCCCGGTCGCCCGAGCGCGAGGAGGGAGCGGCTTCCATCTACACCCACGTGCCCTTCACCCAGGACAGCTCGTTCCTGGTGGTGGGCGAGCGCACCAATGCCAACGGGTCGAAGAAGTTCCGCGAGGCCATGCTCGAGGCCGATTGGGACACATGCGTCGCCATGGCCAAGGAGCAGATCAAGGAGGGGTCGCACCTCATCGACGTCTGCGTCGACTACACCGGCGCCGACGGCGTGGCCGACATGGAGGAGGTCGCCTCCCGGTTCGCCACCCAGTCCACGGCGCCGCTCATGGTCGACTCGACCGAGGCGCCCGTCGTGGAGACCGCGCTGTCCTGGATCGGCGGGCGCGCGGTCATCAACTCGGTGAACCTGGAGGAGGGCGATGAAGTCGGCACCCGGCTCGACTCCTTCCTGACCCTGGCCAAGGAGTTCGGAGCCGCCGTCGTCTGCACCTGTATCGACACCGAGGGCCAGGCCCGCACGGCCGACTGGAAGGTACGGGCGGCCAAGGCCATCCACGACATCGCCACCGAGCGCTACGGGCTCCGACCTGCGGATCTCCTCTTCGATCCTCTCGCCCTCCCCCTGTCGACCGGCATGGAGGAGAGTCGGCGGGATGGGATCGAGACCATCGAGGGGATCCGCAGGATCAAGGCGGAACTGCCCGGTGTCTACACCGTGCTCGGTCTCTCCAACGTGTCCTTCGGGCTCAATCCTGCGGCCCGCCAGGTCCTGAACTCGGTCTTCCTGCACGAGTGCGTGGAGGCCGGGCTCGACGCCGCCATCGTGCATGCATCGAAGATCCTCCCCCTGTCCAAGATCGACGAACGAGCCCGCGAAGTCTGCCTCGACCTCGTCTACGACCGCCGGTCGGAGGGCTACGACCCGCTGACCGAGTTGCTGTCGATCTTCGAAGGAGTGTCGGCCTCGTCAGTGGCCGCGGGCGAGGACCGGTCCGGATGGCCGGTGGAACGGAGGCTCGAGCACCGCATCATCGACGGAGACCGCAACGGCATCGAGGACGACCTCGACGAGGCCATGGCCCAGGGACTGACCCCGTTGATCATCATCAACGACTTTCTCCTGGCCGGCATGAAGACGGTGGGCGAACTATTCGCCACCGGCGAGATGCAGCTCCCCTTCGTGCTCGGATCGGCCGAGACGATGAAGACGGCCGTCGCCTACCTCGAGCCGTTCATGGAGAAGGCCGACCAGGGTGGCAAGGGGACGATGGTCCTCGCCACGGTCAAGGGTGATGTCCACGACATCGGCAAGAACCTGGTGGACATCATCCTCACCAACAACGGCTACACGGTCCGGAACCTCGGGATCAAGATCGGGATCACCGACATGCTCGCCGCGGTCGAGGAGTTCGGCGCCGATGCCATCGGGATGAGTGGCCTGCTGGTGAAGTCGACGCTCATCATGCGGGAGAACCTGGAGGAGCTCAACCGACGCGGGCTCTCCCATATCCCGGTGATCCTGGGCGGTGCCGCCCTGACCCGCACCTACGTCGAGCGCGATCTCCGCAAGGTCTACGACGGTCGGCTCTTCTACGGCAAGGACGCCTTCGAAGGACTGCGCACCATGGACCGCCTGGTGGAGATGAAGCGCAACAACGAGGACGACCCCGAGTTCGGGACGGCCATCGGTGGCCGCGACCTCGGCCCCCGCAAGAGCGAGCTGCGCAAGCAGGCCGCGGACGAGGCCCGTGCACGGGGCGAGCTCCTGCCCCCCCGGTCGCCCGAGGTGGCCGACGACAACAAGCTGTTCACCCCGCCCTTCGTCGGGAGCCGGGTGGCCAAGGGCATGGCCATCGATGACATCGCCGCATTCCTCAACGAGACCGCACTCTTCCGCAACCAGTGGGGATTCCGTCCCGACAAGGGCGAGGACGATCCCACCTTCAAGGAACGGATCCGGCCCCGTCTGCGGGAGGAACTGGCCACGGCCAAGGCCGAGCAGCTACTCCTCCCCCAGGTGGCCTGGGGCCACTTCGCCGCCAACGCCGACGGTGACGACCTGGTGATCTACACCGACGAGACCCGCTCGACCGAGCGGATGCGGTTCTCGTTCCCACGCCAGGTGGAGGATCCCTTCCTCTGCATCAGCGACTTCTTCCGGAGCGTCGACTCGGGTGACGAGGACTGGGCCAGCTTCCAGGTGGTCACCATGGGTTCGCGGGTCTCCGAGGAGGCGGCCCGCCTGTTCGCCGCCAACGAGTACCAGCAGTACCTGTTCCTGCATGGGCTCGGCGTCGAGATGGCCGAGGCACTGGCCGAGTACTGGCACCGTCGGATCCGCGAGGAGCTCGGCTTCGCCGACGAGGACGGTCCCACGCTCGCCGGACTGTTCCGCCAGAAGTACCGGGGCGGCCGCTACTCGTGGGGCTACCCGGCCTGTCCGCGGCTCGAGGACAACGCGAAGGTGGTCGAGCTGCTGGACGCCGAGCGGATAGGGGTGGAGGTCAGCGAGGGCTTCCAACTCCATCCCGAGCAGTCGACGACGGCGATCATCTGCCACCACCCCCAGGCCAAGTACTTCGTGGCCTGATCGATCCCGTCGGGAGCGTCCGTACCGCACCGGGGCAGTGCGCGTCGACCCGCCGCCCGATCCTGCAACCGAATTGCACTCGGTCAGGACCCGGCGGTTGCACGGGCGGCGGTACGATGAGGAGTTGTGGAGATGCCGGCCCTCGTGAGGTCCGTGCAGTTCGGGGAGTTCATGGGACGCGCACGGTCCGAAGCCGTTCTCCTCGTCGTCATCGTGGCCCTGGTTGCACTCATCCTGCTGGTGCGCTTCTTCCACTCGTCCGATCACCGCAGGCGCAAGGCGGCGAACTCCGCTCTCTCCAATCGCCGTGGCACCGACCAGGTCCCTGTCGACCGGGGCTTCCCGGCCGGGCGCAACTTCGGCGGCGCGCCCCTGCCGTCGTCCAAGCGGGGCCGCGGTGAACCGATGGCGCCCTCGTTCACCTCTGCCTCGTCCAACCGGAGCCAGAGGCCCCCGTCAGCGGGCACGCCGACGACCAGCGCAACCATCGCCCCGGCGGATACCGCCCCGTTCCCCGCGCACCGGCCCAAAGGCGGAGTCCCGTCGAACCTTCCGGCCATGCCGGCGCCCGCACCTCCACCGGTGCGGCCGACCGCCTGACCGCCTGACCACCCGTCCGGCGTCGCTCACACTGGTCAGCTGAGCCAGCAGCATGTGCGGGAACGGATTCCTGCCCATGCCTCGGACCCGGAACTACGGCCCGAACCGGCCGGACGTCGTGAAATTGACAGGCCCACCTTCCGGTATCTCCGGTCCGGAAGGCGCCCTGTCGATTCGACAGGTGCCGCCGTGGTCGAGACTGGGGGTCGGCCGACGAGCAGCTCCGACGAGTAGCCCTGTCGGCTCCGAGAGTCCGCCACCGCCCCTCACAGGGCCAGCGTCGACCCGCCGTCCACCACGATCGATGCGCCGTTGACGAATCCAGCCTGCTGCGAGCAGAGGAACGCCACCACCGACCCGAAGTCGGCCGGGTCGCCCATCGGCCCGGAGCCGCCCAGCTCCTTCATGCGATCGGTCGCATGAGGACCGGGGCACACCATGTTGAGCGTGATCCCGCTCGACTCGGCTGCCAGGTCGTTGGCAGCCGTCTTCATCCAGCCCCAAAGGCCCACCCGGGCCGTGTTGGAGAGCGCCAGCATCGGTGCCGCCTGCTTCACCGTGTAGGACGTGATGCAGCAGATTCGGCCCCATCCGGCGTGGCGCATGTGGGGAAGCGCCTCGCGTGCCAGCCGGATCGAGGTCATCAGATTGGCGTTGAGCGCCGCCTCGAGAGCTTCGTCGGAAAGGTCGACGGCACGACCCGGCGGCGGTCCCCCGGCGTTGGCCACCAGGATGTCGAGGCCACCGAACCGTTCCACCGTGGACGCCACCAGTCGTGCCGGCTCACCTGGGTCGGTGACATCCCCGGGGCACACCCCGACGTCGGCGCCCTGATCGGCCAGCACCCGGCGGGTCTCCTCGAGGCTCGAGGTGTCGCGACCGGACACCATGACCCGCACGCCCTCCGCGACAAGAGCTGCCGCACTGGCCCTGCCGAGCCCACGGGACCCTGCCGTGACCAATGCGACCTTCCCTGCGATACCCAGATCCACCGTTGAACCCCTCTCTTCTGGACCCCGATCGTCAGACGTCGACGACCGCGAGCCGATGGTCGGCAGCGTTGAGCGATTCGGGCTTCCCGTCCTCCCCGATGACGACGATGTCCTCGAGCCGCATCCCGAACCGACCGGGTCGGTAGATCCCCGGCTCGACGGAAAACGCGTGGCCCGGAACCAGGACCTCGTGATTGCCCGCCACCAGGTAGGGATCCTCGTGCTCCTCGATACCGATCCCGTGGCCGGTCCGGTGCACGAAGAGATCGCCGTAGCCGGCCGCGTCGATGATGTCGCGCGCCACCCGGTCGACGGACTCGGCGGTCACGCCGGCCACGGCGGCCATGACCGCGGCTTGCTGGGCCTCGTGCAGGACCTCGTAGCAGGCAGCCACCTCGGCCGATGGCGGCCCGGTCACCACCGTTCGGGTGATGTCCGAGCAATAGCCGGGCCCACCGTCGAGGGACAGGGTGCCGCCGAAGTCGCAGACCACGGTCTCGCCGCGGCCGATGACCCTCTCACCGGGATCGTGGTGAGGGCTGGCCGCATTGGGCCCACTCCCGACGATGGCGAAGTTGACGGCATTGTGACCTTCGCTCACCAGCAGGGAGGCGATCCGTGCCGACACCTCGGCCTCGCTGCGCCCGATCAAGCCGATCCCTCCGGACTGCAGGACGTCGGCCACCCGATCTGCCGCGGCGCCGGCGGCCCGCAGCGCGGCCAGCTCGGTCGGGTCCTTGACGGCACGGATGGGTGACGTGACCCGTGACGCCTCGACCCACTCGACGTCGGGCAGGCGGCGCTGCAGGGCCAGCACCGTCGTGGCCCAGGCCCGATCGGACATCGCCACCCGCAACGCCCCGGCCGAGCGGACCAATCCTTCGACCAGGTCGATCGGGTCCTCGTCATCGGACCACGGACGGACATCGAAGAGCCCCTCGGCGTCGGGTACACGGGGCGCCTCGAGGCCGGGCACCACCAGAACCGGATCGCCGGCGATGGGCAGGACCAGCACGGTCAGGCGCTCCAGGGGCATGGCCCGGTACCCGGTGAGCCAGGGCAGGTCCGCGCCGTGGGACAGGAGCAGGACATCGACCCCGAGCTCCTCCATCCGCATCCGGGTGCGGCCCATGCGTGCGGAGCGGGCGGCCACCGCCGGGGACGGGCCGCTCATCGTCGACCCACGGCCACCGGAACCGGAACCCCGGGGGACGACGCATCCGCGGCCTCCCGGGCGTGGTAGCTCGACCGGGTGAGCGGTGAGGCCTGGACATGGGCGAATCCGAGGGCCAACCCTGCCTCTCGCAGGGAGTTGAATTCGTCGGGCGTCCACCACCGTGCCACCGGGAGGTGCCGGGCGCTCGGGCGCAGGTACTGGCCCAGCGTGACGATGTCGACCCCGACGGAGCGAAGGTCGGCGAGCGTCGCCAGTACTTCGTCCTCCCGTTCCCCCATGCCGAGGATGATGCCCGACTTGGTGGTGAGACCCTCTGCCGCCGAACGGGCCAGGACGGTGAGGCTCCGGGCGTATCCGGCGGAGGGTCGAACCGCCCGCTGCAGTCGGGGCACCGTCTCGATGTTGTGGTTGAGCACGTCGGGTCGGGCGTCGAGGATCGTCCTCAGCGATGTCCGGTCACCCTTCAGGTCGGAGATGAGCACCTCGACGGCCGTACCCGGACTCGCCTCCCGCACCGCGGCGATGGTCCGGGCGAATGCGCCCGCACCGCCGTCGTCAAGGTCGTCGCGGGCCACACAGGTGATCACCGTGTGAGTCAGTCCCATCCTGGCCACGGCCTCGGCCACCCTGGCGGGCTCGGTCTCGTCGAGGGGAAGTGGGTGGCGGGTGTCGACCTGGCAGAATCCGCACGCCCGGGTGCACCTCGATCCGTTGATCATGAACGTGGCGGTGCCGTCCGACCAGCATTCGTAGATGTTGGGGCACCCTGCTTCCTCGCACACGGTGACCAGGTCCAGGTCACGGAGATCGTGCCGGAGTTCGAGGAATCCCGTCGCCATCGTTGCCTTGACCCGCAGCCACTCGGGCTTGCGCGCCGACAGCGCCAGGCCGGCGTCAGGGTCGATCCCCGAACGGACCAGGCGGCGCTGCAGGGCGGTCCCTTCGCCTGGACCCCGTAGGGCGACCGGCACGCTCCCGACCGGCACGCTCCCGACCGGCACGGCTCCCTCGGTCGGCACGCTCCCGACCGGCACGGCTCCCTCGGTCGGCATGGCTCCACCGGCCACGCCGTTGCGGGCGCCGTCGGTGACCCACGCCACGTCATCGATGTCACCCCAGACGGTCCGGGCCGAATCGATGACGGAGCCGACTGCTTGAGCCATGGTGACCACCATCCCCTCGGCGGCAAGGGAGGTGGTCGGCCGGCCGGCGATGCCGCACGGCACGATGTGTTCGAACATGCCGAGGTCGGTCGATACGTTGAGCGCGAATCCGTGAGTCGTCCGTCCGTGCGCGGTCCGCACCCCGATGGCGGCGATCTTCCGGGGTACCCGGCCGTCGTCGCCGGTCGCACCCGGGTCGATCCACACGCCCGGGTACCCGTCGAGGCGACCCACGCGACCGGCCGCGACACCGAGTCGCACCAGGGCGCCGATCACCACCTCTTCCACCTGACGGACGTGCTCGGGTCCATGGTGCGGACCCGCCCCCACCGTGCGGATCGGGTAGCCGACGAGCTGACCCGGTCCGTGGAAGGTGACGTCGCCTCCACGGTCGACCGACACCAGATCGGCCCCGACCGACGCCGGGTCGACGAGTACGTGGGCCGGATCGGCGTGGGCGCCGAGTGTGTACACGGCCTCGTGCTCGAGGAGCAGCAGGTAGTCGTCACCGGTCCGGTCGGCCAGCGCCCGCTGGAGGTCCCACGCCTCGGCGTAGGGGACGCGTCCGAGCCAGCGCGCTCTCACGGTGTGCCCGGTGGAGTGGGTCGTTGGGTGGCGACCGTCACGACGGGCTAGAGCTCGCCGACCCAGTCGCGGTCGTCGAGGATGCCCGACACCCGGGACAGGAACCTGGCCACGTAGGCGCCGTCCACGGCGCGGTGGTCGAAGTTCATGGCCACCAGCCCGACCGAATGGATGCCGATGGACTCGGTCCCGTCGGAGAGCTCGACCACCACCGGCTTCCGGGACACCCCGTCGGTGGACAGGATCGCCACCTGAGGTTGGTTGATGATCGCCCCGGTGAGGAGCGTCCCGAAGGGACCCGCGTTGGTGATCGAGAACGTGCCCCCGCTGATGTCGTCCAGGCTCAGACGCTTGGCACGGGCCCGGTCGGCCACGTCGCGGATCCGCCTGGCCATGCCCCGCAGGTTGAGCTCCTCGGCGCGGTGCACGACGGGAACGATCAACCCCTCGTTGTCGAGGTCGACGGCGATGCCGAGGTTGACGTCGTGGTGGACGATCAGGGCGTCATCCCCCACCGATGCATTGAGATGGGGGAACTCGGCGAGCGCCTCGACGGTGGCGCGAGCGACGAACGGCAGGTAGGTGAGGCTGAATCCCTCCTCCTGCCGGAAGCGCTCGCCGTGGAGACGGCGGACCTGTTCGACCCGCTCGTAGTCGATCTCCTTGACCATCAACGTGTGGGCCGACGTGGCCTTGGAACGGACCATGTGCTCGGCCGTGCGGCGACGGATGTTGGTGAAGGGAATGACCTCGTCGCGCCCGCCCGGGGCCTGTTCCCGGCCCTCGGTGGCCGGCGGAGGGACCGCTGCTCCCGTGGCGGCAGGGGCTGTGACTACCGGGACTGTGGCCTCCGCGGCCGTGGCCGCGGACGCCGGGGCTGTGGGTGTCGGGGCCACAGGTGCCGGGCCGGAGATGCTCGGCACCGGAGCAGGGGAGGCACTGTGCTCGATCACCGCCTCGACGTCCGATCGGGTGATCCGACCGCCGAGGCCGGTACCCCGGATGGTCGAAGGATCGATGGCATGGTCGGTCAGGAGCTTGCGGACGACCGGCGAGAGAACCAACGACTGGTTCGAGGTGGCCAGCGGTGGAAGCGTGCCGAACGTTCCGGATGGGGCAGTCGCCACAGCGGGCGAAGCGGCCGCGGCAACGGGCGGAGCGGCCGGAGGAGCCGGAGGACCGGGGGAGACCCCGGGCGGGATGGGCGTCGACACGTCAGCCGGTTCGTCCGGAAGAGCGGCGAACGGCGTCATCGGCGAGATCGGTGCCGGTGCGGCCGGCACCGGGGCGGTCGGGGAGGGGGCTGTGGGGGCTGTGGGGGCGGTCGGTGCCGGCGGGGCGGTGTGGGCCTCCGGTGCCGGTCCACCGGCCGTCGCGGTCGGTTCCCCGTCGATGACGGCCAGGGACACGCCGACGTCGACGGTGTCCCCCTCCTCCACCAGGATGGCGGTCAGTACCCCGGCGGCCGGCGAGGGCACCTCGGAGTCGACCTTGTCGGTCGAGACCTCGAACAGCGGCTCGTCGCGGGCGACGGTATCGCCCACCGCCTTGAACCACTTGGTGATGGTCCCCTCGGTCACCGTCTCGCCGAGTTGCGGCATGGTCACGTCAGGCAACGTGCAGTCCCCTTCCGGTCAGTGCGAGCACCGTCTCGCCGAATGTCTCGGACAGCGACGGGTGCGGTTGGATGAACTGGGCCACCTCGTCGGCCGTGGCCTCCCAGTTGACGGCCAGGTAGCCGGCACCGAGCTGCTCGGTCACCCACGGGCCGACCATGTGGACCCCGAGGATCCGCCCGGTGGTGCCATCGGGGCGCCGTTCGGCGACGATCTTGACCATGCCCTCGGTGTCGCCGATGATCCGGGCACGGCTGTTGCCTCCGAAGGGGTCCTTCTTGACCACGACGTCGAGGCCGGCCTCCCTGGCGGCCGCTTCGGTCATGCCGGCAAAGGCGACCTCGGGATGGCAGTAGATGGCCCACGGGACCCGGGAGTAGTCGACCGGCAGGACAGGCTCCCCCAGGATCGTCTTGATGACCACGATGGCCTCGGCAAACGCCACGTGGGCCAGCTGCGGAGTGTCGGCGACCACGTCGCCCACGGCCCACACCCCGGGCGACGAGGTCCGCATCGCCCGGTCGGTGACCACGAATCCGCGGCCGTCGATGGTCACACCCGTGTCGCCGGAGACCAGGCCTTCGGTTCGGGGACGCCGGCCCACCGACACGACGACCGCGTCGACGGCGAGCTGTTCCCCGGCGCCGTAGGAGACGACGGTCCCGCCCGACGGAGTGGGCGTGTGGCCCCGGAGGGTCACGCCCGCCTTGACGTCGATCCCCCGCTTCTTGAAGGAACGGGCGATCGTGCGGACCACATCGTCGTCGCACCCATTGAGGATGGAGGGGAGGGCCTCGAAGATGGTCACGCTCGTGCCGAGATCGGCGAACATCGAGGCGAATTCGCAGCCGATGGCACCGCCGCCGATGACGGCGACGGACGCCGGGAGGGCGTCGAGGGCGAGCACCTCGTCGGAGGTCATGACCACGGTGCCGTCGATGTCGAATCCCGGGATGGTCCGCGGTACGGATCCGGCGGCCAGGACGATGTCGTTCCCGGTGACCACCGTGGTGGCCCCGTCGTTGCCGGCGATGCGGACCCGGTGGCCGGAGAGCAGGGTGCCGCTACCGTTGAACACGGTCACTCCCCGGCCCTTCAGGAGGCCGGACAGTCCGTTGAACAACTGCTCCACCACCTGCTGCTTGCGATCCTGGCTCACCGAGAATTTCACCGTCGGGAGGGCCTGGTCGGGACCGGCCCCGACACCGAAGTCGGAAGCCGAGCTGACCGTCCGGAAGACGGAGGCCGTCTCCAGGAACTCCTTGGCCGGCACGCAGCCCCGGTGGAGGCACGTACCTCCCACCTTGTCCACCTCCACCAGTGCCACCGACAGCCCGGCGGCCGCCCCGTAGAGGGCGGTGGCGTACCCGCCCGGACCTCCGCCCACCACGACCACGTCGAAGTGGTCCGATTCCCCCTGCCCTGCGCCTGCTCCCCCCGCTGCGGTCTGCTCCGTTTCCACCTCGGGTCCCGTGGGAACCACCTCCATCATGAAGTCGTCGTCTGAGCCGTCCGACTGCGGTGCGTACGAGCGGCGTGTGTCGCGATCAGCCTACCGGTCCCCACCACGGTCCGACCTCTGACCACCCGCCGGACCGCGGTCGTCTGGACCGTTCAGGACAGCACCCGGCGGCGGAAGTTCCGGAGCCCGATGCCGAGAAACAGGGCGAGGAACGCCACCAGGACCGGGAAGATCACGTAGAGGGGCATGTGGGGCGCATCGGTGAAGGCGGCCCGCATCCCTTCGTTGATGTAGATCAGCGGATTCACCAGGACCAGCGTCTGCAGCCAGTGCCAGCTGCCCACCTTGACCGGGGCGAGCCGGGTGTAGGCGTAGTAGGTGCCGCCGAGGAAGGTGACCGGAAGGATGATGAACCCGAACATGAGGCCGATGTTCCGGGGCTCGAAGCTTGTGCCGAGCAGCAGCCCGAGCGACGCCATCGTCACGCAGGCCAACGGCACGACGGTGATCACCACCCACCAGTGGAGCGACAGATGGGCCTCGACGCCCTTGGCGTGGACGACCGAGGCGATGGGCAGGACCAGGGCGGCCGAGATGAGTCCCTGGACGGCGCCGGACAGCACTTTGGCCATGGCCACCAGCCAGATCGGACAGGGAGCCTGCACCCGGTCCTCGATCTCGCGCGTGTACCCGAACTCCTGGGACATGGTGAGGGCCACCGACTGGACGCCCTGGAACAGGATGGAGATCCCGACCACCCCGGGAACCAGGATGGTGGCGAACTCGGACTGGGCACCACCGGTCGTCCCACCGATGCCCTGCCCGATCTTGGGGAACACGTAGAGGAACACGAAGCACAGCAGGAAGGGCTGGATCAACGTCCGGGCCACGAACTCGAACAGGTGCTTGCGAAGCACCACGAGGTCACGGAGGATCAGGGCCCACAGGGCAGTTCGACTGGCGGCGACCGCCGAGTGCTCGGGCTTCAGGTGGACGGAGGTGCCGGGCGCCCCGGCGTCGACGACGGTCATCCTTCGCGCAATTCCTTACCGGTGAGGTTGATGAAGACGGTCTCGAGGGTCGGTTCGGTCACCGAGATGTCGAGGACCGGGAAGCCGGCCTCCTCCGCCCCGGTGACCACGGCCGGAAGGAGCCGGTCCTTCCCCTTCACGTGGAGCTCGACACCCCCTTCGACGGGACGGGTGAGGGTGACCCCGGAGATCCGCTGGGCGAGCGCGGCAGCGAGATCCTCCTGGTCACCGGTGGACGTCACCGTCACGATGGTGTCGGCGTTGACCTGGCTCTTGAGAGCGGCCGGAGTGTCGAGGGCGAGGATCTTGCCCTTGTCCATGATGGCCACCCGCCCGCACAGCTGGTCGGCCTCCTCCATGTAGTGCGTGGTGAGGAGGATGGTCTGACCACTGTCGTTGAGCACACGGAGCACCTCCCACAGGGCGAGCCGGCTCTGCGGGTCGAGCCCTGCCGTCGGCTCGTCGAGGAAGAGGACGGCGGGGCGGTGGAAGATGGCCCGGGCGACCATGAGGCGCTGGGCCATGCCGCCCGACAGGGCGTAGACCGAGGCCTTGGCCCACTTGTCCAGCTGGAACTGCACGAGGAGCTCGTCAGCCGTCCGGCGGGACTCCTTGGCAGGAATGCCGAAGAGTCGGCCGTGGAAGTAGAGGTTCTCCCAGACGGTGAGCTGGCGGTCCAGGGTGTTCTGCTGGCTCACGATCCCGAGGATCTGCTTGGCCAGCGCCGGGTGGCGCACCACGTCGATACCCCCGACGAACGCCTTGCCCGACGTGGGGACCACCCGCGTGGTCAGCATGCCGGCGGTGGTGGTCTTGCCGGCGCCGTTCGGTCCGAGCAGCCCGAAGATCTCGCCGGCACCGACCACCAGGTCGAGGCTGTCGACGGCCCGGAAGTCGGACCCGGCATAGACCTTGGTGAGCCCCTCGGTCCGGATGACTGCGTTGGCGGTGTCCACCGAGCCGGCGGGCGGGTTGGGGGCGGTCGTCGTCATGAGATCACCACGACCCTACCCCCAACCCCCGCGACACCCGAAGCACACGATCCCCCCGGCGCCCCGTGCGGAACCGGGTGGATCGGCCTCCGATGACACGTGCCCGCCCGAGGACGACCGGTGCCCGGTGTCGCGCCGTGCTGGCTACTTGGGCGGCATCCGGATGCCGCCGTCGAGGCGGATCACCTCTGCGTTCAGGTAGCTGTTGGTGGCGATGTGGGCGACCAGTTCGCCGTACTCGGCCGGGTTGCCCAGGCGCTTAGGGAAGTTGACCGACTCGGCCAGCGCGTTCCGGGCCTCGTCGGGCAGCATGGCCAGCAGCGGCGTGTCGAACAGCCCCGGGGCGATGGCCAGGACCCGGATCCCGACGACGGCGAGGTCGCGGGCGGCGGGCAGGGTCATGCCGACCACCGCGCCTTTCGAGGCCGAGTATGCGAGCTGTCCGATCTGGCCGTCGAACGCGGCGACCGACGCGGTGTTGACGATCACACCGCGCTCGCCGTTGGCCTGGGGCTCCACGGTGGCGATGGCCGAGGCCGCCTTGGTCATCACGTTGAACGTGCCGATGACGTTCAGGTCCTGGATGAACTTGAACGGGGCGAGATCATGGGGCGAGCCGTCACGGTTGATCACCCGTCCGACCCATCCCGTCCCGGCGCAGTTGACGGCGATGCGCAGGTTGCCACCGTCGGCGGCCTGGTCGATCGCCTTCTGGCAGTCGTCGGGGTCGGTGACGTCGCCGGCCACGAAGTTGGCCGTTCCCCCGATCTCGTCGACGACCTCCTTGGCCCGCTCGCCGTTGCGGTCGAACACCGTGACCCGGACACCCTCGGCGGCAAGCTTGCGGGCGGTGGCCTCACCGAGGCCCGACGCCCCACCGGTGATGATTGCTGAACTTCCGTTTATCTCCATGGCCGCAGATTACGGGAGTAGCTGCCCCTGGCCCAAACCGGGGTCCGGCGGCGGTCCCGACGGCTCCTGGGCCGCGGCGGCGGCGAGGGCCAGCGCGTCGACCACCTCATTCATCCGGTCGCCCGAATGGCCCTTCACCCACGCGAAGGTGACCGGCCGGTCCGGGTCGAGGGCCAGGGCGAACAGCTGCTCCCACAGGTCGCGGTTGGCCACCGGCTTCCCCTGGGAGTTACGCCATCCCCGGCGCTTCCAGCCGGTGTACCACTTCTGGCGGAAGCAGTTCACCACGTAGGTCGAGTCGCTGACGATGTGGACGGGGCCGGGCAGCGCCTCGAGGGCACGGATCACCGCGAGGACCTCCATGCGCTGATTGGTGGAGTGGGGCTCGCCACCGGCGTCTTGTGGCCCACCGTCGACCGCCCACGCCCACCCGCCCGGACCGGGGTTCCCGAGGCACGAGCCGTCGGTGTAGGCGACGGTCGGCGAGTCGTCCCCGGACGGGGAGTCGGGTGGAGGGGAGTCCATGGCCACAGCATGCCTCCTCCACCCGCCGGTCGCCGACATCTCCACCGGCCGGTCGCCGGTCGCCGACATCGTCGGGCCCGGACACGGAGAGCGACGCGACTTCCGCACCCGAAGTGGGAACATGGGGCCATGTTGTTCGACGGAGTCGCCCACCAGCTCCCCGACGTCGACCCCGAGGAGACGGCCGAATGGCTGGCCTCCTTTGACGACGTCGTGCGCGTCCACGGGCGGAACCGGGCCCGTTACCTGCTCATGCGGGTGCTGGAGCGGGCACGTCAGTCCCAGGTCGACTTCCCGGTCACCGTGTCGACCCCGTACGTCAACACCATCCCGTCCGACGCCGAGCCGGAGTTCCCGGGCGACGAGTACCTCGAGCGGCGCATCCGCGCCTTCATCCGGTGGAACGCCGCGGTCATGGTGGTCCGTGCCAACGTACGTTCCGAGGCGATCGGCGGCCACCTCGCCACCTACGCCAGCTCGGCCGCCCTCTACGAAGTCGGGTTCAACCACTTCTTCCGGGGCAAGGACGGCGGCCCCGGCGACCAGGTCTACTTCCAGGGCCACGCCTCACCGGGTATCTACGCGCGCGCCTTCGTCGAGGGCCGCCTCTCCGAGGACCGTCTCGACAACTTCCGGTTCGAGGCGGGTGGCGACGGCCTGTCCTCCTACCCCCACCCGCGGCTGATGCCCGACTTCTGGGAGTACCCGACGGTGTCGATGGGCCTCGGCCCGGTCAACGCCATCGCCCAGGCCCACCTGGCCCGCTATCTGGCCGCCCGGGGCCTGGCCGACACCTCGCAGAGCCGGGTGTGGGGCTTCGTCGGCGACGGCGAGTTCGACGAACCGGAGACGATCGCCCTCCTCGGCATGGCTGGACGCGAGCACCTCGACAACCTCACGCTGGTGGTCAACTGCAACCTGCAGCGTCTCGACGGACCGGTCCGAGGAAACGGCAAGGTGATCCAGGAGTTCGAGGCCACCTTGCGGGGTGCCGGGTGGAACGTGATCAAGGTGATCTGGGGCCGCACCTGGGACGAGCTCCTGGCCCGCGACGTCGACGGCGTGCTGTTGGCCCGGATGAACGAGACCGTGGACGGCGAATTCCAGAAGTACGCCACCGAGTCGGGTGCCTACATCCGGGAGCATTT
This sequence comes from Acidimicrobiales bacterium, assembly GCA_050014755.1. GTDB lineage: Bacteria > Actinomycetota > Acidimicrobiia > Acidimicrobiales > RAAP-2 > Bog-756. The sequence continues at coordinate 20,755 of JBEKCS010000018.1, read as the reverse complement.
CTTCGGCCCCGATCCCCGGCTCCGGGCGATGGTCGAGCACCTGAGCGACGCCGAGCTGCAGAGCCTGCCCCGGGGTGGGCACGACTATCGCAAGCTCTACGCCGCCTACCGGGCCGCCACCGAGCATGTCGGTGCGCCGACCGCCATCCTGGCCAAGACCGTCAAGGGGTGGACGCTCGGACCCGAGATCGAGTCCCGTAACGCGACCCATCAGATCAAGAGGTTGACCAAGGACCAGCTGCGCACGCTGCGCGACCGGCTGTTCCTCCACGAGGAGATCGCCGAGGCCGATCTGGACGCCGACCTCCCTCCGTACTACCGCCCGGCGCCCGACTCGGCCGCCGGGCGGTACCTGGCCGAGCGGCGCCGGGCGCTGGGCGGCCCGCTCCCCCGCCGCGTGGTGCGGGCCACGCCGCTCCCCGCACCCGAGCCCGAGGACTTCGCCGACCTGCTCGCCGGCTCGGGCCGCCAGGAGGTCTCGACCACCATGGCGTTCGCCCGCCTTCTCCGTTCGCTCACCCGTGACCCCGGCATCGGCAACCGGGTCGTCCCCATCATCCCCGACGAGGCCCGCACCTTCGGGCTCGAGTCACTCATCAGCGAAGTCCAGATCTATGCGCCCGACGGCCAGCACTACACGCCGGTCGACGCCGGCCTCGCCCTCCACTACGCCGAGAGCGCCAGTGGCCAGATCCTGGAGGAGGGCATCAACGAGACAGGGGCCACCGCCACCTTCACGGCCGCGGCGACGTCGTACGCCACGTGGGGCGAGTCGCTCATCCCCTGCTACCTCTTCTATTCGATGTTCGGGTTCCAGCGGGTGGGCGATCTCCTGTGGGCCCTCGGCGACAGCCGGGGCCGCGGGTTCCTCCTGGGCTGCACCGCAGGGCGGACCACCCTGAACGGCGAAGGCCTCCAGCACCAGGACGGGCACTCGCTCCTGCTCGCATCGGTCTACCCGTCGGTTGTCGCCTACGACCCGGCCTTCGCCTACGAGGTGGCCGTGCTGATGGAGGACGGCATCCGTCGGATGACCGGCCCCGACCCGGAAGACCGGTACTGGTACCTGACCCTCTACAACGAGAACTACGTGATGCCGGCCCTGCCAGCCGACCCGGCGGAGTCGGAACGGGTGCGGCGGGGCATCGTGCGCGGGATATACCGCTTCGCTCCGGTGCCGGCGGAGGTTCCCGGCGACGCCCCCCGGGCGACGCTCCTCTTCTCGGGAACCGCCTGGCAGGCGGCCATGGAGGCCCGCCGGCTCCTGGCCGGCGACTGGGGGGTGGCAGCCGAGGCCTGGTCGGTCACGTCGTACAAGTCGCTCCGGGAGGACGGCCTGTCGGCCGAGCGCCACAACCGGCTCCACCCCGACGACGAGCCGCGGGTGCCGACCGTGACCTCCTGCCTGGCCGGCTCCCAGGGACCCGTCGTCGCCGTCACCGACTTCATCCGGGCCGTGCCCGACCAGGTGGCCCGGTGGGTACCCCGCCGGTTCACCTCCCTCGGCACGGACGGATTCGGTCGCTCCGACACCCGAGAGGTCCTGCGGCGCTTCTTCGAGACCGATGCGGTGCACGTGGTGGTGGCGGCCCTCAGCGGTCTCGAAGCCGATGGAGCGCTCCCCCGGGGCACGACGGCCAAAGCCCTCGACACCTACGGGATCGAGGGCGGGGCGCCCGATCCCTGGACGGACTGACCGGCTCGTGGTGGCGCCGGCCACGGTCGGTGCCACCCGGGCGGCCGCCTACCTTCCCGGCCGGGACCCCCGACGGCCCCGGCTAGCCTTGGTCCGTGCTTTGGCTAACCGGTGACACCGATGCGGACGCACTGCTGTCGTCCGAACCGCTCGCCCTCCTGATCGGCATGGTCCTCGACCAGCAGATCCCGATGGAGCGTGCCTTCAAGGCCCCCTTCGATCTCAAACAGCGCCTGGGTGGAACGCTCGACCCGGTCGCCATCGCCGCCATGGCTCCCGACGACCTGGCGGCCGTGTTCGCCGCCAAGCCGGCCCTCCACCGGTTCCCGCGGTCGATGGCCGGCCGGGTGCAGGAGGTGTGCGTAGCGGTCATCGACCGCTACGGGGGCGATACTGCGGCGATCTGGACCACGGCCACCGACGGCAAGCAGCTGGTGGCCAATGTCAAGGCGCTCCCCGGTTTCGGCGACCAGAAGGCGCGCATCTTCGTCGCCCTTCTGGGCAAGCAGCTGGACATCCGCCCCCCGGGCTGGGCCCAGGCGACCGGTGTCTACGGCGAGACCGGCTCGTTCCGCTCGGTGGCCGACATCGACTCGCCCGAGGCACTGAACAAGGTTCGTCAGTTCAAGCAGCAGATGAAGGCCGAGGCCCGGTCCAAGCTCCCGAACCCGGGGTGACGGCCGGCGACGGCGGGGACGGCCGCTGGGCAGTGGGCGAGCGTCGCCTCTACCTGTGCACGCCCGATCGGCCCGACCTCGACCTGTTCGTGGGCCGGTGCATCGCCGGAGGGGTCGACATGGTCCAACTGCGGGAGAAGCACCTCGGCGACGACGACCTGGCCCGACGTGCCGCCGTGGTCCAGCGGGTGTGCGCCTCGGAGGGTGTCCCGTTCATCCTCAACGACCGTCCCGACCTGGCTGCGGCCGTCGGCGCCGATGGGGTCCACGTCGGGCAGGACGACCTGTCGCCGGCTGCGGCCCGGGCGATGGTGGGTCAGGCCGCGATCGTCGGTCTCTCCACCCACGGGCCTTCGGAGCTGGCGGTCGCCGTGGGCGACGGCCCCGACGGGATCCCCGCCCCGGTCGACTACCTCTCGGCCGGCCCTGCCGTGGCGACCCCGACCAAGCCCGGGCGGCCGGGCACCGGCACCGGCTACGTGACTGAAGCAGTGGACCGCTCGCCCTGGCCCGTCTGGGTCACCGGTGGCGTCGACCCGTCCAGCGTGGGCGGTCTGGTCGATGCCGGAGCACGCCACTTCGTGGTGGTGCGGTGGCTGGTCGACGCCGACGATCCGGAGCGGGCCGCGCGCGAGCTCCGGAGTCGCATCGATGGATTGGTCGACGGCCGTCCCGGATGAGCGGCTGGAGCTGAACCGGGGCGACGTTGAGCCGAGCCGGGCCGACCAGACTCTCAGCCGGCTGGCGCCGACGACCCTGGTGCGGTGTGGGTCGTCCTCGCCCCGGCGGGAAGGTGCACCTCCGGCGAGGAGCCGACGTCGCTGAACTCGAGTACGACAGTGCCGCCCGGGGTCACCGCCTCGAACTTGGACACGTAGTTGCCGGAGACCGTGTACATCACCTTCTGGGTCTGTCCGTCCTGGGTCAGCGTCACCGTGGTGACCGAGCCGGACGTCGTCGCCGGGCCCTGGTTGTAGAACGAGAGGTAGTGACGACCCGGATCGGCGAGCCTGGCGCCCGACGTCGCCTGCGTGTAGTACACGAGCGGGACCCGGGTGTCCTTGGCCGACTGGGTCACGCTGACGTACTCGGTGGAGCCGATCAAGAACAGGTAGGTGCGCTGGTTGCCGCTCTGGGTCCAGCCCCCGACGCGGTCGGGCTCCTGGAACACGAGATTCGCCGTCTGATCGCCCTGGGGGGTGTTCTCGACCAGGTACTCGGTGTAGCCGGACGCATCGAGCGTATTGGTGACGGCCTGCTTGAGGTCCACGCCACTTCCGCTCTGGACGATCCCGAGCACAGCCGCGCCCAGTCCCACCACGGTGAGGACGCCCACTAGGACAAAGGCTTGGTACTTCCGCATGTCACTCACTTCCGGGACGGGTGGCGGGGTCGGGACCGGCCGGACCAAGGGGGCGGACCGACACGTGCATCGCGGTACTCAGGGTACCGGGTGCGGGACCGGGCTCAGATGCCGATTCGCTGGGCCAGGAGCTCCCGATGGTACGAGGGGTCGCCCAGCATGAGCTCCGACGACTTCGCACGCTTGAAGTACAGATGGGCCGGGTGCTCCCAGGTGAAACCGATGCCACCGTGGATCTGGATGGTCTCGGCCGCGGCGTGGAAGTACGCCTCGGAGCAGTACGACTTGGCCAGGCTGGCCACGACGGGAAGCTCGTCGGAGTCCTCCGATGCCGCCCACCCGGCGTAGTACGCGGCCGACTTGGCCGACTCGACCTCGAGCAGCATGTCGGCACACTTGTGCTTGATGGCCTGGAAGCTGCCGATGGGCCGTCCGAACTGGATGCGGGTCTTGGCGTACTCGACCGAGCTCTCCAGGCAGCGCTGGGCACCGCCCACCTGCTCGGCGGCCAGGGCCACGGCGGCGAGGTCGAGGGTCTTGGACAGGCCGGCCTCGGCACCGCCGTCGGTCCCGATCAGCCAGGCCGGTGTGTCGGCGAACTCGAGCCTTGCCTGCTTGCGGGTCTGGTCCATGGTGGCGAGCGGCGTCCGGGTCAACCCGGATGCGTCACCCTTGACCCCGAACAGGGACAGCCCCGCATCCGTGCGCCCGACGACCAGGACGAGGTCGGCGATGTGGCCGTCGATCACGAACGACTTGTGCCCGTTCAGCGACCACCCGTCGGCCGACGGGGTGGCGGCCAGGGTGATCCCTGCGGCGTCCCACCGACCGGTGTCCTCGGTGAAGGCGAGGGTGGCGATGGTCTCACCGGCGGCGATGTCCGGCAGCAGGTATTCCTGGGCCTTCTGGTCGCCCGAGGTGAGGAGTGCGTTGGCGCCCAGTGCCACGGTGGAGAAGAACGGAGCGCACAGCAGGGAGGCGCCCATCTCTTCGAGCACCACGATCAGCTCCACGTAAGTGAAACCGGCACCCCCGAACGCCTCGGGGATGGTCAGCGACTGCAGGCCGAGCTGCTCGGCCATCTGCTTCCACACCTCGGGGTCGTATCCCTCGGTCGTCTCCATGAGCCGCCGCACCTCGGTCTCGGGCGACTTGTCGTCGAGGAACCGACGGACCGATTTGCGGAGCTCGTCCTGCTCCTCGCTGAAGGCGAAGTTCATCTGGTTCTCCATCCAGTGGAGTCCCCCACCGGGGACGTCGTGTTGCATCGCCCGGATCGGGGCGACGTACCCTGTTTGTCTACCAGAACGGCGCCGGTGGTGACCAACGGGTGACGGGGTCCCGCTACGCTCGCCGACCAGGAGGTGGTACCCATGGCCGAGACGATCGTCGACTACCAGGACAACGCCGTCGAGGTGCACCGGGTGGTGGTCGGGCCCATGGACAACAACGTCTACATCGTCCGCTGCCGAGAGACCGGCGACTCCTTGCTCATCGACGCCGCCAACGAGCACGATCTGCTCCTCGAACTCTGCCGCGACCTCCACGTAGGGCAAGTCGTCGAGACCCACGGGCACTGGGACCACATCCAGGCCGTCGAGGCCGTGCGCGACGCCGGGATCGACGTGGCCGTGACCAGGGCCGACGCCTCGATGCTCCCGTCCTACGACCAGATCCTGGAGGACCAGTCCGTGATCCAGGTCGGGCGACTGCGGGTCGCGACGATCGCCACCCCCGGCCACACCCCGGGCTCGATGTGCTTCGCCGTGGAGGGGACACCCCTGTTGTTCTCGGGCGACACCCTGTTTCCGGGGGGACCGGGCAACACCTCGTTCGAGAACGCCGACTTCGCCACCATCATCGCCTCGATCGAGGGCCGGCTGTTCAGTGCCTTCGACGCTGACACCCTGGTTCTGCCGGGCCACGGGATCGGAACGACCATCGGCGCCGAGTCCCCCCACCTCGACGAGTGGGTCGAGCGGGGCTGGTAGCCACCTCCGGCCAGTGGCCGGCGGCTCAGACCGCCGTCGACGGGCGCCGGGGCTCCCGGACGATCTCGATCTCCGGGGGCAGGCCGGTGATCGACACGCCACCGGGGACCCCCGCCCCGACCTGGATGGTGACCCGGGACCCGGCCAGCGGTATCCCCTCGACCTTCAGGTAGCCGATCCCCTCGGGCAGGTTGGGCGAGAGCCAGATCTTGCCGTAGGGGATCCACGGGTCGAGCCGGAGCAGCGTCCGCAGGCACAGGAGCGGGGACGCCGCCGACCACGCCTGGGGCGAGCACGAGGTCGGGTAGCCGACGGGCAGGTTCAGCTCCCCCCGGTCGAGGCCGCTGAACAGCTCGGGCAGCCGGCCACCCTGGGCCGATGCCGCGGCGAGCAGACCGAAGATCAACTGCTGGGCGGCGCCGTCGAAGCCGTACCTGGCCAGGCCGGCGGCCACGATCGCCGTGTCGTGCGGCCAGACCGAACCGCAGTGGTAGCTGATCGGGTTGTACCCGCCGTTGTCGCTCGACAGGGTCCGGAGCCCCCATCCGGTGAACATCGACGGGGACACCAGGGCCCGTGCCACCTGGAGCGCCTTGTCCTCGTCCACGATGCCGGTCCACAGGCAGTGGCCGATGTTGGAGGTGAGTGAGTCGATGGGCTTCTTGTCGGCGTCGAGGCCGACGGCGAACCACCCCTTGTCCTCCAGCCAGAAGTCCCGGTTGAAGTTGGCCTTCAACTGGGTCGCCTTGGAGCGGAAGCGGTCGTACGCGGCGGTGTCACCGGCCTCGAAGGCGAAGTGGGCGCTGGCCAGGTACGCCCCGTAGGTGTACGCCTGCACCTCGGCCAGCGCGATCGGAGCCGTCGCCACCCGGCCGTCGCCGTAGCGGATGCCGTCCCAGCTGTCCTTCCATCCCTGGTTGGCCAGGCCGCGGTCGGTGGCCCGGCGGTACTCGACGTACCCGTCCCCGTCGGAGTCGCCGAAGTGCTCGATCCACTCGATGGCCCGGGCCGCGTTGGGAAGCAGCTCGTCGACCATCTCGCGGGCCACCCCCCACCGTCGCATCTCGCCGAGCAGCATGACGAAGAGGGGGGTGGCATCGGCCGTGCCGTAGTAGATGCTCCCTCCCCCGAGCGAGAGGGACGCGGCGTCACCGAAGCGCATCTCGTGGAGGATGCGGCCCGGCTCCTCCTCGTGACGGGGGTCGACCTCCTTCCCCTGGAACCGGGCCAGGGTCTGGAGCACTCCCCGGGCGAGGTCGGGGTCGACCAGCAGTGCCATCCACGCCGTCAGCAGCGAGTCGCGGCCGAACACCGTCATGAACCACGGTGCGCCGGCCGCCACCACCACCCGCTCGGGAAAGTCGGGGTCGAAGATGCGGAGGGCGCCGAGATCCTCGGCGCTGCGTGCCACGACCTCCTTCAGGATCGGATGGTCGGTCTCCACCTGGGGAACCTGTCGCCGCCACTCGGCCAGCCGCTCGGTCGGGGTGGCCCGCTCGACCGGCACGCCGCACTGGTACTTCGGCGAGAAGACGGCGCCGTCGATGATCGGTCCGACCTCGATGCAGGTGGTCCACTCGCCCCGGGCGGGAACCACCACGTCGTAGGTGACGAGGCCGGGGGCCACCTTCGACGCCCCCCCGGCACGCAACTCCACGCCGCGGGAGACCGATCCCCGCTCGTAGGAGTAGGTCAGGGACGCCACGGCGTCACCGTCGGGGTTCCCGGCCCGGGTGAATCCTTCGGTGACCGAGGCGGTGATGGCCCCCGAGTCGACTCCGGGAACCGCCCGACCCTCCTTGACCGCGAAGAGATCGGCGAAGTCGGCTGCGACCACCACCTCGACGACGCAGGCGGTGGCCTCGTCGGAGAAGTTGCGCAGGACCAGCTCCTCGCGCATCCCCTGGCCGACGTGGCGACTCCGGAACACCATCAGCGTCGAGTCGGCCCGGCCCGCCCCGGGCAGGTTCCGGGACACGAACGTGCCGGAAAACGGGTCGTCGTTCACCGTCGCCAGGGTTTCCGCCCGGGCCCCGTTGATCAGGACCTCGAAGCGCGAAATGATCCGGGTATCCCGGAAGAACAGCCCCTGGGCCGCCCCGGGCGAGATGTCCCCGCTACCGCCACTGATGGCGAACGTGGACTCGTCGACCAGGGTCATCGCCCCGGCGCCTGATCCGATCTGCGTGACCGGGCCAGCGTAGTTCCAGGGGTCGGACATCCCGGTACCGTACCGCCGACCACGCAGGTGCGGGTATTACCCCTGGTCACCAGGTGCCGACAGGAGGGCCCGTACGACCTCCCTATTCCTCCTACGTCCGTAGGAGAAATCCCGTAGAGAGGCTACAATCTTCCCAGTGAGCCCCGAAACCGACGCCTCCACACCCGCACCGGCACCGCCTCTTCTCCAGGTGGTGGACCTCCACGCATCGGTCGACGGCGAGCCGATCCTGAAGGGCATCGACCTCACCGTCGAGTCGGGGAGGGTCCACGCCATCATGGGCCCGAACGGATCCGGGAAGTCGACGCTGGCCAACGTCCTGCTCGGAAACCCGGCCTACGAGGTGACCGCCGGCTCGATCCTCTTCCACGGCGAGGACATCACCACGTGGCCGACCGACGTCCGGGGCAAGGCCGGGATCTTCCTCGCCTTCCAGGATCCCGAGTCGATCGGCGGCGTCCCGGTCATCCAGTTCCTGCGCCAGGCCCTGTCGGCGCGCCGGGGCACGGACCTGTCGGTGCTGGAGGTACGGCTGATGATGATGGAGTGGATGGAGAAGCTGGGGATGGATCCCGCCTTCGGCGAGCGCCACCTCAACGACGGCTTCTCCGGCGGGGAGAAGAAGCGAAACGAGATCCTCCAGATGGCCATCCTCGAACCCGAGCTGGCCATCCTCGACGAAACCGACTCCGGCCTCGACGTGGACGCGCTGCGCGCCGTCGCACGCGGGGTGCACACCGTGCGCGAGGCCAGGCCCGATCTGGGCGTGCTCGTCATCAGCCACTACCAGCGCATGCTCGAGGAACTCGACGCGGACCGGGTACACCTGCTCATCGACGGCGTGATCGCCGCCGAGGGCGGACCGGAGCTCGGAGCCAGTCTCGAGGCCGAAGGGTACGACGCATGGCGGAGCTGACCACTTCCGAATCCCAGGCGCCGGGCTTCGACGCCGCCACCTTGGCCAAGGACTTCCCCCTGCTGGCCCGGGAGGTCCACGGCCATCCGATCACCTACCTCGACTCCGCCGCCTCGTCCCAGCGGCCCACGGCCGTGCTCGATGCCATGCGCGAGTACGACGAGACGACCCACGCAAATGTGCATCGCGGCGTCTATGCCATCGCCGAGGAGGCCACCAGGCGCTTCGAAGCGGCCCGGACGAACGTGGGCCGGTTCATCGGGGCTCCCGTCCCCTCCCGCGAGATCGTGTTCACCAAGAACGCCACCGAGGCCATCAACCTGGTGGCCCACACGTGGGGCCGCACCCACCTCGGCCGGGGCGACGTGGTCGTGCTCACCGAGATGGAGCACCACGCCAACATCGTCCCGTGGCACATGCTGGCCGCCGACCGGGGCGTCGAACTTCGATGGATCCCCATCGACGACGACGGTCGGCTCGTTCTCGACGACCTCGACGAGGTCCTCGACGGCGCCAAGCTACTGGGGCTGACCTGCATGTCCAACGTGCTCGGCACCCTCAACCCGGTGGCCGACCTGGCTGCCGCCGCCCACGCCGCCGGGGCCCTGGTGGTGGCCGACGCCTGTCAGTCGGTGCCCCACCTGCCGACCGACGTCACCGCCCTCGGCGTCGACTTCCTGGCCTTCAGCGCCCACAAGATGCTGGGGCCGACCGGCATCGGCGTGCTGTGGGGACGCGAGGAGCTGCTCTCCGAGCTCCCGCCGTTCCTCGGCGGGGGCGAGATGATCCTCGACGTCAGGAAGGACGGGTTCACCCCGAACGACATCCCGTGGCGTTTCGAGGCCGGCACGCCGCCGATCACCGAGGCCATCGGACTCGGTGCCGCCGTCGACTACCTGCAGGCGGTGGGAATGGCGGCCGTCCGGACCCACGAGATCGAGCTCACCGCGTACGCCATCGACGCTCTGGGCGCCCGGTTCGGTGACGGCATCAGGATCTTCGGGCCCGCCGAGGCCGAATCCCGCGGCGGCATCGTCTCGTTCGCCCTGGGCGACGTCCACCCCCACGACGTCTCGCAGATCCTCGACCAGTACGGGGTGTGCGTGCGGGCCGGTCACCACTGCGCCAAGCCCCTGATGCGCCGTCTCGGCGTCAATGCCACCGCACGGGCGTCGTTCGCCCTGTACAACGACGAGGACGACGTGGACACGCTGGTCGACGCCCTCGACGCCGCCCAGAGGTTCTTCGCGTGAGGGACCACCGGTACGCTGCACCCCGGGTGCTGCCGCACCCCAGTCACGAAGGGACGTCGGCCTGATGCCCGGCCTCGAAGACCTCTATCGGGAGATCATCCTCGATCACTATCGCTCCCCGCGGAACCGTGGCGAGCTCGACTCGCCGCCGGCCGTGCGGGTCGAGGGCTTCAACCCGTTGTGCGGCGACGAGATCGTCGTGACCCTCGACGTGGAGGACGGCATCCTGGCCGATGTCAAGATCGCCGGCACCGGGTGCTCGATCAGCCAGTCGTCAGCCTCCCTGATGTCCGCCGCCGTCAAGGGCCGGCCCGTCAGCGAGGTCCGCGACCTGATCTCCACGTTCAAGGGGATGATGTCGATCCACGAGGCCACCCTCCCCTCGAATGGGAGCAACGGCGAGCAGGCCGAGGCATCCGAGCCCAAGGCGATCGACATCGACGCTCTCGGTGAGCTGGCGGCGCTCCAGGGCGTCGTCAAGTTTCCGGTGCGGATCAAGTGCGCCACGTTGAGCTGGAACACGCTGTCCCAGGGACTCGACGAAGCCGAAGCCCCCGCCTGAGCCACGCCGTCGGTCGGGGAGATCGACCACATGCCTCAGTGCCGTTGACGAGAACTGCACCGTTGACCACCGACCTGCGCCGTTGACCACCGACCTGCGCCGGCGACGACCGACCACGGACCGCTACAGGGCTCAGGTGTAGGCGGCGTACCCGGTGCGGTCGACGATCTCGGCCAGCTCGCTCCCGCCGGTGGCCACCACCCTGCCGCCGGCGAGCACGTGGACCACGTCGGGGTGGAGCACGTCGAGGAGGCGGCGGAAGTGGGTGATGGCGAGGACGCCGAGTCCCCATTCGGTGGTCGCCTCCTGCACACGTCGGCCTACCTCGCCGAGCGCGTCGACGTCCAGACCGGAGTCGATCTCGTCGAGGACGGCGAACCGGGGGCGCAGGACCCCCAGCTGCAGGGTCTCGTTCCGCTTCCGCTCACCACCGGACAGGTCGACGTTGAGCGGACGGTCGATGAAGCGCTCGTCGAATCCGATCCGGGCTGCCTCGGCGCGCAGCCGCTCCCCCATGTCGGGGGCCACGTCGTCGGTGGGGACGACGCGTCGAGCGGCGGTGAGCGACTCGACCAGGGACACACCGGGGACTTCGATCGGGTGCTGCATGGCGAGGAACAACCCGGCACGGGCCCGCTGCCAGGTGGGGAGGGCGAGGAGGTCGATCCCGTCGAGGGTCACCGACCCGCCCAGAACCTCGTAGCCGGGCCGGCCCATGAGCACGTGGGCCAGCGTGCTCTTGCCGGATCCGTTGGGGCCCATGACGGCATGGACCTCGCCACTGCGGACGGTCAGGGTGAGGCCCTGCAGGATCTCCCGGCCCGGGATGCCGGCGCGGAGATCCTCGATGACCAGTTCGCCGGTGCTCACGGGACCACCACCGACACGTCGTCGCCCTCGACCACGACCTCGTAGACGGGCACCGGCCGGGTGGCCGGCAGCGAGCAGGGCGCACCGGTGCGCAGGTCGAACGTCGAGCCGTGCTTGGAGCACTCGATCTCGCATTCCGCGGCCCACACCTCGCCGTCGGCCAGGGAGAAGTCCTCGTGGCTGCAGCGGTCCCCCACGGCGTGGAATTCGTCGTCGATGCGCACGAGTGCCACCCGCAGGCCGGCGACATCGAACCGCCGTGCCTCACCGGGGGCCAGATCGCCCACGCCGCACAGCCGGACGGTCCGCACGCCGACGTCACCGACCGCGTCCTGTGCCGTCGGCTCAGCCATTGGGCACTCCCGATCGCTCGGCCAAGGCACGGCCCACCAGACCACGGGCCCCCGGCAACGGGACCTGCTCGGCGATGCTGTCGAAGAACCCGGCCACGATGAGCTGCTCGGCCCGCTCCGGCTCGATACCACGGGACTCGAGGTAGTACCGCTGGTCCTCGTCGACCGGGCCGACGGTCGAACCATGGCTGCACTTCACGTCGTTCTCCTCGATGTCGAGGTTGGGGACCGAGTCGGCGTGGGCCCCCTCGTCGAGCACCAGATTGTGGTTTGTCTGCATGGCGTCGGATTTGACCGCCCCGCGCCGCACCCGGATCAGGCCGCTGTAGACGGAGTGCGAGGTGTCCGCCACCGCTCCCATGAACAGCAGGTCGCTGGTGGTGCGGGGTGCACGGTGGTCCTGGAGGGTCCGGAAGTCGAGCATCTGGTCGTCGCGGCCGATGAACGCTGCCCGCAGGCTGCTGGCACCCGACTCGCCGACCAGGGCCGAGTCGGTGCGCAGACGGGCGTAGCTCCCGCCGAGCGCCACCGCGTAGCTCGACAGCGAGGCGTGGGCCCCGATGGTGCTCGCCTGGTGGGCGAGCTGCCAGGAAGCCACGCCGAGCGACTGGATGGACACGTAGGCCAGCGAGGCGCCGTCTTCGATCTGGAGTTCGGTCACCGGGACCACGAGGGACTCGTCGGGCCACTCGGCCGCCGGGGTCCAGTCGGTGTGCCCATCGGCCACCAGGCCGGTACCGGCGTCGACGACGATCTCGATGACGCCTGCCGCCGCTCCGGCGCCGACCCGGACCACCGTCCGGGGGAACACGGCGGAGCCGGACGCACCCGACACCACGTGCACGATGACGACCGGGTCGGCGGGTGACGCGCCGTGGTGGATGTCCACCACCACCGGGTCGATGGCGAAGGCATCGTTGAGGAGGGGGAAGTCGTGCGCATCCGCGAGAACCGAGCCGAGGAGGTCCGCGCCTTCGGGATGGTCGGTCACCCGTCCGAGCGAGACCACGTCGTCGCCGACGGTGGCACCCAGGGTGGCGAGGACGCCGTCGATGGTGATCACCAGACCGCTGTGTGGTCCCAGACTGCCCGCCAGGGCGTGGATCCGGTCGGAGGGGGACCGACCGGGCGCCTCGCCGGACCGGGCGGGCCCGGCGGGCCGGAACCGGTCGAGGTCGAGGCGGTCGATACGGCTGTACCGCCACACCTCGTCCTTCTCGGTCGGAAGGGGCGACGACGCGAAGGCCTCGGCCGCGGCGACCCGACGCTGGGCCAGCCAGGGGGCGCCGGGCAGACCGGCGGCGTTCTCAGGGGTGAAAGTGGGCAGGATCGGGCCTCTCGCGGATCGAGGCCCGATGGACGAGCCTCGGCGCCGATACTACCGGGCCGCCGCACCCGATCCGACGGAAGCTGCCGTCGCGGGGCGCCCCGTGGGCCCTGCCCGCGCCCTACGCTTGGCCCCCATGACCACCCCCACCACCGACTCGTTCACCTCCGAGGTCCTCGACATCGAGGTCGACGGCCATGTGGCCACCCTCTGGCTCGACCGTCCCGAGAAGCGCAACGCCATGGGCCCGGACATCTGGCGCGACCTGCCGGTGGCCATGGCCGCCATCTGCGGCGACCCGTCCGTGCGGGCGGTGGTCATCGCGGCGCGCGGCCCCCACTTCTCCGTAGGTCTCGACCTGGTGGCCATGGCCGGGATCGGCACGCTTCCCGAGCCGTCCGACGGGTCCCGCCCGTCGATGGCCGCCCGGGCGGGGCACGCACGGGCCGAGATCAAACGACTGCAGGACTCGGTGTCGGCGGTGGCCGACTGCCCGCTGCCGGTGATCGCCGCCGTGCACGGCTACTGCATCGGCGGTGGCGTCGACCTGATCGCCGCCTGCGACATCCGACTGGCCAGCGCCGACGCCCAGTTCTCGGTTCGCGAGGCCAAGGTCGCCATCGTCGCCGATCTGGGCAGCCTGCAGCGGTTGCCGTCCATCATCGGCAAGGGCCATGTGGCCGAGTTGGCCTTCACCGGCCAGGACATCTCGGCCGCACGGGCCGAGGCCATCGGCCTGGTCAACCGGGTGAGCGCCGACGCCGCCTCCGTGGTGGCCGACGCCCGCAGCCTGGCAGCCGAGATCGCCGCCAACTCCCCGCTGGCCGTCCAGGGCACCAAGGCGGTGCTGGCCGCCGGCGAGGGCCGCACGGTTGCCGAGGGATTGGACTACGTGGCCACGTGGAACGCCGCGTTCCTCGCCTCCGACGACCTCGCCGAGGCCATGACCGCCTTCATGGAGAAGCGACCGGCCATCTTCACCGGGAGCTAGGGGAGCCCACCGGCCGGCCGGGGTGGGAGGCCCTCAACCGCGGTGGGAGGCACTCAACGCTTGCGGCGCCACCACTTTCGACCGCTCTTCTGGTCCTCCTTGCGCACTTCGGCGAGGACGTCGGGGGCCACCGCGTTGACGATGTCCTCGGCCTGGTCGAGCACGGCAGCAGCCTCGCCCTCGGGGACGTCGGGCATGGGCTCGATGGCCGGTTCGACCAACGACCCGTGGCTCCACCCGACGTCGGCCAGGCGGGGCGAGTACGACGGACAGTTGTCGGGACACTTCCACGGGGCTTCGGGAGCCAGGTCGAGCACGCAGAACCGGGCGACCTCACCCGAGTCGTAGGTGCGGCTCTGGAAATGCTTGCACTCTTCACGCATCGGCATGGGTGGCTCCCTCGTCGTCTCCACGCACAGTCTGGCCCACACTCACGCGTCCGCTGGCACCGCCCGCGGGTGCTCAGCCGATGGAACCCTCCATCTGCAATTCGATCAGGCGGCTCCACTCGACCGCGTACTCCATCGGGAGCGTCCGGGTGATCGGCTCGATGAAGCCGTTCACGATCATGCCCATGGCCTGGGTCTCGGACAGGCCGCGGCTCATCAGGTAGAAGAGCTGGTCGTCGCCCACCTTGGACACGGTGGCTTCGTGGCCGATGCGGGCGTCACGCTCCCCCACCTCCATGTAGGGTTTGGTCTCCGAGACCGACACGTCGTCGAGCAGCAGCGCATCGCACCGCACGAAGCTCTTGGCGTGCTTGGCGCCCTCGTCGACGTGCACCAGCCCCCGGTAGGTGGTGATGCCGGCGTCCTTGGAGATCGACTTGGACACGATGGTCGAGGTGGTCTCGGGCGCGGCGTGCACCATCTTCGCCCCGGCGTCCTGGTGCTGGCCGGCCCCGGCGTAGGCGACGGACAGCACCTCCCCCGAGGCCTTGGGGCCCATCAGGTAGACACTCGGGTACTTCATGGTCAGACGGGAGCCGATGTTCCCGTCGATCCACTCGACGTGCGCCTCCGCCTCGGCCCGGGCCCGCTTGGTCACCAGGTTGTAGACGTTGTTCGACCAGTTCTGGATGGTCGTGTACGTGATCCGCGACCCCTCGAGAGCCACCAGTTCGACCACGGCCGAGTGCAGCGAGTCGGTGGTGTACACCGGCGCCGAGCAGCCCTCGATGTAGTGCACCTGGGCACCGACGTCGGCGATGATCAGGGTCCGCTCGAACTGGCCCATGTTCTCGGCGTTGATCCGGAAGTAGGCCTGAAGCGGCTGGTCGACCACGACGCCGGGGGGCACGTAGATGAACGAGCCACCTGACCAGACGGCCGAGTTGAGCGCGGCGAACTTGTTGTCGTTGGGCGGGATGATCGTCCCGAAGTACTTCCGGACGAGATCCGGATGCTCGCGCACCGCGGTGTCCATGTCGCAGAAGATGATGCCGAGCGCCTCGAGGTCCTCGCGGTTGCGGTGGAACACGACCTCGGACTCGTACTGGGCGGTCACGCCGGCCAGGTACTTGCGTTCGGCTTCGGGGATGCCCAGCTTCTCGTAGGTGTTCTTGATGGCGTCGGGGAGGTCGTTCCAGTCCTCCACCTGTCCCGACGTGGGCTTGATGTAGTAGTAGATGTCGTCGAAATCGAGGTCGGGCATGTTGACGGCGAACCACTCGGCCATCGGGCGCTTCTCGAAGCGCTGCAGGGCCCGCAGCCGGAAATCCCGCATCCAGTCGGGCTCCTTCTTCATGGCCGACATCTCGCGCACGATGGCCTCGGACAAGCCCTTCTTCGGCTTGAACACGTAGTCCTCTTCGTCGGACCAGCCCAGCTTGTACTTCCCGAGATCGAGGTCGGTGGTCGTCATGGGCGCTCCTGGTCGGCGGGCGGGGGCCGGCTATTTCCCCTATCCAGATAGTAACAACTCCCGGACCCGGGCCGCGCAGCCCACGGCCGGCGCCGAACGGGCCGACCAGCAGGACGTCGATGCCGACCGGGAGCCGGGCGAGCGCCGACCACCTGGGTACCCGTGCCATTGTGTGCGGATGACCGAAAACCCCAGCCCGGGCCCCACGTCAGGACCGCCCGTCCCCCCGGTCGCCGAGCGCCGTCCGGTTGTTCTCACCGCCCACGGCGACGAGCGTACCGACGACTGGTTCTGGCTCCGCGACAAGGACGATCCCGAGGTCATCGCCCACCTCGAGGCCGAGAACGCCTACACCGAGGCGGTCATGGCCGCCACCGTCCCGCTCCAGGAGGCCCTGTACGCCGAGATGGTGGCCCGGATCCAGGAGACCGACCTTTCCGTCCCGTTTCGCAAGGGACCCTGGCTGTACTACAGCCGCTCGGTCGAGGGCAGCAGCTACGGCATCCACTGCCGCAGGGCGGCCGATGGGCCGGAAGACGCCGAGGAGGTCCTCCTCGACGAAAACGTGATGGCCGACGGCCACGACTATTTCGCCCTGGGCAACTTCTCGATCAGCCCGGACCATCGCTGGCTGGTGTACTCGACGGACACGACCGGGGGTGAGCGCTACACCATTCGCTTCCGCGACCTGGCCACGGGATCCGAGTCGGAGGAGTCGATCGAGGACACCTCTTACGGCGCGGCATGGGCCAACGACAACACCACCGTCTTCTACGTGCGGGTCGACGAGGCCATGCGCCCGTTCCAGCTGTGGCGCCACCGGGTCGGTACCGATCCCGGCAGCGACGTGGTGGTCATCGAAGAGCCCGACGACCACTTCTACCTCGGCGTCGGCCGAACCAAGGACGACCGGTTCGTGCTCTGCGGCCTCGACTCCAAGGTGACCTCCGAGGTGCGGGTGCTCGACGCCGACGAACCGACGGGAGCCTTCTCGGTCGTCGAACCCCGCAGACACGGCATCGAGTACAGCGTCGACCACGACCGGGGCGACCCGGGGAGCGGCCGTCCGGCCCGCTTCCTCATCGTCACCAACGACGGCGCCGAGGACTTCCGCCTCATGGAGGCCCCCGAGGACGATCCCGGCCGATCCCGGTGGACCGAGGTCGTCCCGGCCAGGGACGGCGTCCGCCTCGACGCCGTCGACCCGTTCGCCCGCCACCTGGCCATCTACGAGCGCGAGGGAGGCGAGACGAGGATCCGGGTCGTCGATCTGGCCACCGGCTCCTCGACGCCGGTCGACCAGCCCGAGTCGCCCTCGACCGTGTGGGGCGAGGCCAACCCCGAGTACGACTCGACGGTCCTCCGCTACGGCTACACCTCGCTGGCCACCCCCCGCTCCGTCTACGACCTCGACCTGGTCGACGGGGAGCTCACCCTCCTGAAGCGCCAGCCCGTCCTCGGCGACTTCGATCCGGCCAGCTACCGCACCGAGCGGCAGTGGGCCACCGCGGACGACGGCACCCGGGTGCCGATCTCGCTGGTCTACCGGCCCGACCTGGTGGCGACTCCCGTTCCGGGAGCGACCGGGGACGGTGCCCCCTGCCTCCTGTACGGCTACGGCTCCTACGAGCTGTCGATGGACCCGACCTTCTCGACCCTCCGGCTGTGCCTGCTCGACCGCGGCTTCGTGTTCGCCATCGCCCACGTCCGGGGCGGCGGCGAGATGGGCCGTCGCTGGTACGAGGAGGGGAAGTTCGCGGCCAAGCCCAACACGTTCACCGACTTCGTGGCCTGCGCCCGCCACCTGGTCGACGGCGGGTGGACATCGCCCCGCCGGTTGGTGGCCAGGGGCGGGAGCGCGGGCGGCCTGTTGATGGGAGCGGTGGCCAATGCCGCACCCGAGCTGTTCCGGGCCATCGTGGCCGAAGTGCCCTTCGTCGACTGTCTCACCACCATCTCCGACGAGACCCTCCCCCTCACCGTGACCGAGTGGGAGGAGTGGGGCAACCCGGTGGAGGACCCCGCCATCTACCGGGTCATGAAGGCCTACTCCCCCTACGACAATGTGGCCGCCTCCCGGCCCGACGGCACCCCGGTCCGCTATCCGGACATCCTGGCCACCGCCGGACTGTCGGACCCCAGGGTCGGATTCTGGGAGCCGGCCAAGTGGGTGTCCAAGCTCCGCGCCGCCAATCCGGAGAACCGGGTCCTCCTGAAGACGGAGATGGGTGCGGGCCACGGAGGTCCGTCGGGACGCTACGAGGCCTGGAAGGACGAGGCGTTCGTCTACGCGTTCATCCTCGACGCCCTGGGGCTGGACGACGCCCGGCCCCGCCCCTACCCCACGACGGCTCCGGACTGACCATCGCACCGGGGATCACTGATCACGGAGCGCGGAGCCCGGACGGGGTCCGGGCCCGGAGGAGTCAGCCGGCGCCGGTGGTCGACGCCGTCCCCTGGCCCGGCGGGATCGTGGTGGTGGTCGTGGACCCTGCAGCCGCCGCGGCCGTGGCCGACGGCGTGAACGTGGCCACGAACGGGGCGTGCAGCGTGGTCGGGAGCACCACCGGGACGGTGTCGACCGACACGGTCGCGTTCGCCGTCCCCAGCTGCAGCGTGGTCGCACCGGTCGCCTGGACCTTCTGCACCGTGCCGGCCGAGAGCTCGCCCGCCCACACCCCGGCGCCGCTGACGGCGGAGTCCACCTCGACCCAGCACGCCCCCGTACCGGTCACCGTGATCTGGTAGGAGGTTTCCGGCACCGTGTAGTCGGCGGACGTACCCGACGGGGACGTGGAGGTGGCCACGAACCGTGCCGGCAGCGTGGTCGGCGTGGGACGGGTGGTCGGGGTGGGACGGGTCCGCTTCGCCACCCCCCGTGAGCCCGGGTGGCTACCCGTGCGCGTGGACGGACCGGTGGTCGACGTGGTGTGGGCGCCCGTGTGCGACTTGTGGCTCCCGAGCACGGCAAGGGCGGCGAAGAGTGCCACCACCACGACGACCACGACGACCCAGCTGCCGGAGCGTCGCCGGCGGTTCATGGAGTCGAGCGCCATGCGCTGGGCCCGGTCGCTCCTCGGCGTCGGGGTGCTGTCGACCGTCACACCGAACCGGTTCCGGTCGAGGGGTCGAGCGTCGTCGAACACGATGGGGGCGTCCGGGTCCGGGAACTCGTCGGTTCCCCGCACCGGCACCGGCGGCACGACCAGCTCGTCGCTCGGGCTCGGTTCGCCCGGCGTGGTCCGGCGGGCGACGGGGCGGACCGTGGGTGGCCCGATCCGTTCGGACAGATGTTCGAGGGTCCCGAGGGCCTGGTTGTAGTTCCGTACCGAGTGGGCGTCGTCCCCGCGGGGCCGCCGTACGAGCACGACCGCGAAGGACACCACCACCAGCACCACGATGACGAACGCCACGGCCCACATTCGGTCTATTCAACCCCGAAACGACAGGGGGTTGCGGGGCGGGAGGACGGAAGCGGACGGCTACGGGGTGCCGACGGGACGCGTCGCCGCAGGTCGCGCCCTTAGATTGCCGTGACCGCGGTCAGGCCTCCGTCGATGGTCAGGTGGGTGCCCGTGATGAAGGACGCCTCGGTAGAGAGGAGGAACCGGATCGGCCGGGCGATCTCGTCGGGGGTCGATATCCGCCCGAGCGGCGTCCGCTCCTCGAGCTGCTCACGAAACCCGGGGAGGGCGAAGGCCGGCTCGAGCATGGGCGTGGCGACCGCCCCCGGGCACACCGCGTTGACCCGGAACCCGTCCATGGCGAATCGCTCCGCCAACGAGCGCATGACGCCCAGCACGCCGCCCTTCGACGCGCAGTAGGCGGTCAGGATCCCGCTCCCGAACAGCCCCTCGATGGACGAGATGAGCACCACTGCGGAGCCGGGGCCGGCCCGACGGAACGGGCCCAGGAGTTGCCGGCAGATCATGACCGCGGCCCGCACGTTGACGTTCATCGTGGCGTCCCAGACCGCGTCGTCGATCTCGTCGACCGTGGCCGGCCCGGACACCCCGGCGGCGTGCACGAACCCGCCGAGCGAGCCGAGCGCCGACACCGCGGCCTCGACCGCCGCGCCGATGGCCGCGGAGTCGACGACGTCCACCGTCGCCTCATGGGCGACCACCCCCCGGTCGCGGCAGAGGGCCGCCGTCTCCCGTGCGCCGTCACCGTCGATGTCCCAGACGGCGACCGGGCGTCCGACCTCGGCGAGGGCCACGGCGGTGGCCCGGCCGATGCCCGACCCCCCGCCGGTGACCAGCACCCCGGTCGAGGGTGTGCCGAGACCGGCGATCCCCGCATCGATGTCCGGGACGGTTCCGGGAAGTGCCGTCATGCCGGGAGTCTTCCAGACCGACCGGCTTTCGGGGCGCATCGTCGAGCTGTCGGGATCGTGGGGCCGGTCGTCACCGGCCGACGGGACCCTCGGGACGGGCGGTCTCGGCAGGGCCGGTCAGGTGCGGAGGCCGGCATAGGGCTGACGGCCGGCCGGGATCTCGGAGCGGAGCGGGTTGGCCTGATCACGATTCGAGAGCACCGGGTCGGCGACACCCCAGTCACCGTTGATGGCCGGGTCGTCCCAGGCCACACCGAGCTCGTCCTCCGGGTTGTAGTAGCCGTCGACCAGGTACCAGAGGGTCAGGTCGGTCAGGGAGGCGAAGCCGTGGGCCAC
>JBEKCS010000017.1:0-58899 GCA_050014755.1 Acidimicrobiales bacterium | reverse complement strand
ATCCAGTCGCTCCCCGATCAGCAAGACGTCGAGCGGGGAGCCTCCGGGAGCGACTGACATCAGGATGGCCACATCATGTGGCCGGAACACCGTTCGAGGAGGCGGCCCTGGGGTCCCTTCTTCTGCGCCGGTGACTGCAGGTGTTCAGGTTCGAAGACCGAAGCTGGTTCGCCGGCTGCCCGGGAGGACCCGACGTACGCGCATCACCGGGGCAGCGCCCCGACCAGCCCTTGCAAGTGGTCGCCAACCGGCCCGAGCCACTGCAGGATGACGGAGAATGAACGGACGATCTGCGTGGAGGCTCCGAGGACCGAGCCTGTCGAGATGAGGAGACTCAGGAGCCGGGTGAGCGACGAAGCCACCCGCGATCGGTCGGGTGACGGCATCTCCAATTCCTGCACCGCCTCAGCGAGATCGCCGGCGGCCCGACCTTTGGTGGTCGGTTGCAGCTCCGCTTGCTGAATGATTCGTTGCAGTGTGTTCACTGCCTGCAACGCTTCCGACGGCGTACCGGAGTTGACGACTTGATCACCGTAGTTCGTCTGATTGCCGACGACGTTGTTGGCGATCCCATTCTGGACGCCGATGTTGAACACCGGCTGCTGTTGCTCCTTCACCATTCGACCCCCGCTCTGACAGCCTCACGTCGTGCCCCGCTCCTGGTGACCAAGCCGGCGATGAACAACCCGGCGCCACAGAGGACAAGCGCCACACCCAGTACGAACAGGGGGAAGAAGGCTGACGGAATTGCTGGGGGCTGCGACGAATCCGAGCTGATGGCGTTGAAGACGGTGCGTTGGAACAACAACACTCCAGTGACTCCCGAGGCCTGTCCGGCAAAGAAGACGACCAAACCAGAGATGATCAACCGCCGAGCGGTGCCTCGACGAGAGGCGATGAAGTGCAGCGAACCGTGGCTCACATTGTTGATCTGGCTACCAGCAACATTGTTCGAGATTCCGCTCTGGGACTGAATGTCATATCGCACGCCGTGCGATGAAGGCGCAGGGGGAGTCGGAGCGGCTCCGTTCGGGCTGAAGAGAAGCTCTTCCTTCCCCACCGCGATTCGGTCCCCCGGACTGAGGGCCATCTGCTGGACCTTGGTCCCGTTGACGAACGTGCCGTTGGCGGAAGCTTGATCGATGATCACCCAACACCGCCCCTGGCGAAGTATCGCGGCGTGATACCGCGAGACAGTGGGTTCGTCCAGGAGAATGTCCGAAAGGTCGTCGCGCCCGATAGTGAGCCGGTCCCCGTCGAGCTTCCACGTCTTGTCCGAGGAAGTGATGACATCTTCCGATGTCGCAAACGAGCGCAGACTGGTCGTCGGTTCGTCCTGCATGTCTTCCGCCATTCGTTCCGCCAACTCTTCAAACGAGTCTGAACCGGCTTGGCCGACCCGTCAAGCGTGTCCATCCCGACGGCGACACAGGTTGACGAGCCGCCCCCGCCACCAGCTCTCGTCCCCGCTGGGCGTGGGAGCACCTCTCGGTGCCGGCACCATCGCTTCTGCGTGCCCCGCACTTGCCTGGTGTTCAGCTCTGTGGCTAACTGGCGACGGTGACAGACGACCGATCCGGTGTCCTCCGGGCACTCGCCGATCCGACCCGCCGTCAGATCCTCACCGACCTACGGGCCGGTGAGCTCGCGGCCGGAGCGATCGCAGCCCGGTTTCCGATCAGCGGACCGTCGATCTCGCGGCACCTCAGTGTCCTGAAGGGTGCGGGGCTCGTCACCGAGCGACGGGAGGCGAATCGGATTCTCTACTGGTTGGCCGAAGAGCGGCTTGCCGTCTCGGTCGGCAACTTCTTGTCCGCCGTGTGCCCGGAGCAGGTCGTGGTACGCCGCAGACGCCAGAAGGCAGCCCGCGGCGGGCTGGCCTGATGAGGAGCTCCGCCGGCCGCGACATGCTGACGCACACGGTGCCGTGCGCGTAGCGATCACGGGAGGTTCGGGGTTCGTCGGAGGTCATCTCACCGAGGAATTGTCCGCGGGTGGCCGCGAGGTTGTCCTGCTGGCCCGAGGGGTCGATCAACGCCCCTGGGCACAGGAGGTCCGTGCTCTCGCCGGCGTCTCGAGCATCCAGGTGGGCGTGAGCGACGAGCGGGGACTGGCCAGCGCGTTCGGGGGCTGTGACGCAGTGGCCCACTGCGCGGGTGTCAATCGCGAGATCGGGACGCAGACCTACGAAGCCGTCCACATCCACGGGACGGCAAACGTGGTGCGGGCCGCCGAGGAGTCCGGAGTTCGCCGTCTGGCACTGGTCAGCTTCCTACGAGCCCGCCCAGACCGAGGGTCCGCGTATCACGAGTCGAAGCGGGAATCCGAGGAGATCGTCCGGGCGTCGAGCTGCGAGTGGACGGTCCTGAAGCCAGGAATGCTGTTCGGGCGTGGTGACCACATGCTCGATCACCTGAGCCACGCCCTCTCCACCTTTCCGATCGCTCTGGGGATCGGGGACCGGCGGGTCAGGCCCCTCGCAGTCGTCGACGTCGTCCGGGTCCTCATGGCCGCGCTCACCGAGGATCGGTTGACCGACCAGACGGTCGGCGTCGTCGGCCCGACGGAGATCGGATTCGACGATGCGGCGCGCCTGGTCGCGGAAGTGATCGGGAAGCGGCGCCTCGTCGTCCCGGTCCCGCTCGCGTTCCACTACGCCCTTGCCCAGGTCGCCGAACGGTCCATGACCGTCCCTCTGACAGCAACCGCGCAGGTGCGGATCCTCGAGGAGGAGGTCATCGAGCCACGAGGTGCGCCCGACCTCCTGCCTGACGACCTGGTGCCGTCCACCCGGTTCGGCGAGGAGGCCATCCGTGCAGGGCTACCCCAGCCCGGTCCCTTCGGCCTCGGCGATCTTCGGTGGTTCTCCTCATCCCGTCGCACCGACGTCGGTGGTTCCATCCTCGTCTTCGACGGGGACTGCGGATTCTGCACGACGGCTGCCACATGGGCGGCTCGGCAATTCCACCGTGGCGAACGGGCGGAAGCGTGGCAACTGCTCGGACCCGAAATCCTCGATCGGCACGATCTGAGCCTGGACGACGTGACCGAGGCCGCCTGGTGGGTGGATGACAGTGGACGGCGCGAGCGGGGCTACCGGGCCGTCGGCATGGCACTGCTCGCCGGCGGCGCACCCCGACGGATGGTGGGCCGCCTCGTGTTCGTGCCCCCCGTGAGCTGGCTTGCAGCCGGTGTCTACCGGATGGTCGTCCGGTGGCGCCACCGACTGCCCGGGGGCACACCGGCCTGCAGGTTCGACGCCACCGGAACATCGGGCGCGTGAGGGAGAGCGGTGCAGTCAGTGGCCACAACCGGCTGCCTCGGGGCCACGGCACACCCGAGGCCCGGTAACCGACGCACCGCCTAGATCAGCGCCTGGTAGACGAGTTGCTTGAGCTGGCTGCGGATGGGGAGAGCGTTCGACGGCAGTAGTTGGGTGAAGAACAGCACGCTCAGGTCCTCACCGGGGGCAACCCACCACGACGTGCTGAAGGCACCACCCCAGCCGTACTCGCCCACGCTGGTGAGGACCTTGCCAGCCTGAGGGTCCGTCACCACCGAAACCCCCAGACCGAACCCGACGCCGTCGAACGTCGTCTCGGCAAAGAGTGGTCGGCCGAACTCCTCGAGGTCGACGCCTCCGGGGAGATGATTGGTGGTCATGTACGAGACTGTTCGAGACGACAACAGCCGGGTACCGTCGAGCTCGCCACCACGGCGCAACATCTCGGACAACCGGAGATAGTCCGCGGCTGTGCCGACGAGGCCGCCGCCGCCCGAGAGCATCTCCGGCGGGGATACCAACGGATCGCCCGGAAGACGCACCGGCGGCGAGTCGGCTCCAGCCGGGTTGACCACGTAGGGCGCCGCCAGTCGTTCGACGGCGTCAGCCGTGTCAAAGCCGGTGTCGACCATGCCTAACGGCTCGAAGATCCTCTCCCGGAGGAATGAGTCCAGGCTCTGGCCCGAGACCACCTCGATCAGCCGTCCGAGGACATCGGTGGATACGCCGTAGTTCCACTCGGTTCCCGGTTCGAAGAGCAGCGGTTGCGCCGCCCACAGCTCGCAGCAACCGGCCAGGTCGACCCCGGCGGGATTTCCCCACTCGAACCCGGCGGCCCGGTACATCGCATCGACGGGGTGGGCGTACTGGAAGCCGTAGGTGAGACCGGAGGTGTGGGTCAGCAGGTGCCAGACCCGTATGGGCTCTGTGGCCGGGCCCAATTCCGGCCTGATGGAGCTACCGGACCGGAACACCTGCATATCGTCGAAGCCGGGAATCCACCTCGAGATCGGATCCTTCAACTCGAAGGCTCCTTCCTCGTAGAGCATCATGGCGGCCACCGACGTGACGGGTTTGGACATCGATGCCAGCCGCCAGACCGTGTCCGTCTCCACAGGAGCGGCCGCCTCCCGGTCCCGCATCCCGTAGCTGGAGAGATGGGCCACCTGCCCCTGTCGGGCCACCGCCAGGAGCCAACCGGTCAAACGGCCGTCATCGACGTATCCACGGAAATGCCGGTCCAGGCGATCCAGTCGGGACTGCGACATTCCGACCTCGGACGCTTCGACACCGACGTTGATGGTCGTCACTTGCGAAGCATACGACGACACGACTTGCCCACGGGCGGCCACTCGGACATCACCGCGAGTATCGGTCGCGAACTGACCGCTTGAGCAGAATTGTCAGCACGACGTCAACCGCGAGGACAGCAAGAACGGCGACCACGAACAGCAGTTGGAGATTGGTCAACGATGAGACCACCTGGGCCTGCGCCACCGTGATCTGCACCACCAGCGTCCCGGTCGGCTGAGGAATGTAGATGTATCCCGAACCGGACGAGGCAGCACTGTAGCGGGCGATCCCGGTGGAGCTTCCCGATGGGTCGGCGCACAGCGGGGCGCCGGGCGAGAACAGGGGCCTCCCGTAGAAGTAGGTGACGGCGACTTCGCCATGAGGATGCACGGCGAAGACGGTGCCGTCGTCCGAGTAGTCGACACTCAGTGCCTGACCGCCCGGTGGTCGGGGAGGCGATCCTGTCGGACATGCGCTGGGCTGGGTCACATAGGTCCCGTGCCCGGGTATCGCGCGCTGCGCCGCTGTGGGCGTGAACGTGGCGACGGATCCGGTTGCGGGTTGGACGAGGATCCCGACCAACAGGGGCACCCCGACGAACAACCCGACATACATGATCAACGCTCCGGGGAGATACTGCTTCCAGTAGGAGCTGTCTCCGAACCGTGAGGGCCGCAGCGGAGTGAATGTCGACACGATGAGCCGATCCATCTGGTTCGCATCGGATTGCGGATCGACCGGTCGGGCGTAGCCCTCACTCCCCTGCCAGGAACTCTCGAACGCCTCCCCCTTGAACCGTCTACGTGGCGTATCACGGCTGGCGTCCGGTGATCGGCGTCCCTCCGATCCGTCGATCGGCGGAATGCGCCTGGCCTGGACCAACTGCGCCGCCGTCATCACTCCATAGAACCCACCGAGGAGCAGACCGAGTGCTCCAATGGCGATCAGAACCGTCGTGGTAGTCGACATACTTCCTCTGTCGAGGCATTCGCATTCCGCCTGCTCTCCGTCACTCTATATCGGTCTATCGCCGTGCTCCTGGCCCACAATCCATTTCGCGGCCCGTTCACGTGATGTACCGATATCGTCGGCTATTCCGAAGATGTGCAGGGCGCGCCCACAGCCCACCCACGGCAGCGCGCCCACGGCAGGATTCGAACCTGCGACGCACGGTTTAGGAAACCGACGCTCTATCCCCTGAGCTACGTGGGCGGGAAGGAATCGCCACCCGGCCCCCGGGTCGGTGGCGGGCGCGACACCCGCAGATCAGGCTAGTGCGGGTACCTCGGAACGGCGGACGGGGCCATGCTCCATCTGCCCCGATGCCGGAGTGGTTGGCAACCCCACCGAGGGATCGCTGGTGCCCAGCTCCTCGGGGACCCGATCCTCGCCAGCCAATCAGTCGAAGGCGTAGTCGAAGGCCTCGATCTCGGTTCGACAGACCCGGGCGATGTACTCGGCGTCCCCGTCGGTCATCTGGGACCGGTAGTCGCGGGTGGCCGTCGGGCGGAACGCCCCCTTGGCGTGGGGAAGGACCACCTCGTCGGTGATGCCGACCTCCTTCCACACCTCGGCCAGCCCATCCAGCAGGTCCTCGTAGCGCACCACCCGGTCCACGGCCACCCGGCCGTCGATGGCGTACAGGTGGAAATTGGAAAGCTTGATGGCCGGCGTGGCCGCCAGAAAAGCCGAGAAGGTCGGAGGCGCGTCCGCCTCCGTGCCCTTCACGAAGTAGTACAGCGAGACCGCCCGGTCCCATGGGTTCCGCACCACGGTGAAGGTTGTGTACCGGTCCCACGTCGCGGCACCTACCTTTTCCCGGATCCGGGATGCCGGCGTGTGGTTCTTGAAGGTGGGCCACTTGCGCTGCCGGACCAAGGTCGACAGCTGCTGCCGACCGATCATGCCAAGCGGCACGCGGTCGTTCTGAGGCCCGCGCCCGCCCACCTGGCGTCGCAGGGCCTCGTCGTCCTCGGTGATGGCGGTGATCACGTCGTCGGGCCCTGCGAACTGGGACAGCGCGATCTCGATCGACGTCCCCGCTGTCTTCCGCGTCTTGACGAAGATGAGCTGGAGCTGGTGGCTGATGATCATTGCGTGCCCCTCTGCCGGACTCGAGCGGCGTCGTCCACTGGGCCGAACGGTAGGTGCGCCCGGCCGAGGCCACAATGCTAGTGCGGTCGCCACAGGAACCATGTTTCCCCGTGGAGCCCGCTGACCTGGGGAAATGCGCCAGTAGACGTGCACGACTCCCAGGCGCCCGCGTCGTCCTCGCCAGCGGGTCCATCGTACCCCTGGGTGACGCCCTCCCCCGGGTGGCTCGCACCGCAGCACTGCGACCGAACTCGGGTCGAACTCGGGTAGAAAGCCCCTACGGCACCCCACTGGTTGCCCGTACGATCGGGGCTGGGTCGACCCCACCGACCCGGATCCGGAACGAACGACGTGGAGCAGCCATGACCGACAGCGACGCCGACGGCACCGACACATTCGAGCAGGGCGACGACGCCGTGGACGAGGAGTCCCGGCTCGATCCGGACTTCGAGGAGCAGCTCGAGCTGGACCCGTCGCTCGACCCCCACCTCCAGATCGACGAACGCGAGCTCGAGGAGGCGGGTGCCGAGTTCGACGACCCCGAGCAGATCGCCACGCTGGACGGGATGATCGACGATCCGGACGGGCTCGGGGGCCCCTCACCCCTCCGTAGCGCCCGCAACTCCGACGACGAGGGCTGGGACCTGGACGCCCCGGTCGTATCGGGCGACGACGACGGGACCGACGAGGCTGCCGGGGCGACCGCCACCGACTGATCGGCCCTCACCCGGGTCCGGCCGTCCCCACCTCGGAACAGGTGGTCCCGGAGTAGATCGTGGGCATGCACCGGTTGCAGTGGATGCACCGCCCGGCGTCCCGCTCGCCCCGCTCCCACCGTCCGACCAGGTCGGGCTCCCGCAGCAGGGCCCGAGCCATGGCCACGAACGCGAATCCCTCGTCCACCGCCGACTCCACCGTCTCGATCCGGTTGACCCCACCGAGCAGGATCAGCGGTAGGCCCACCTCGCCGAGGAACCGGCGGGCCTGGTCCCGGAAGTAGCCCTCCTCGAACGGGTACTCCTTCAGGAACCGCCGGCCCACCACGGCAAACCCGAGTCGCATCGGCTGGGGCAGGGTCGCCGCGAACTCGGCCCGTGGCGCCTCCCCCCGGAACAGGTACATCGGGTTGGACAGCGAGCTCCCTCCGGTGAGCTCGAGGGCGTCGAGGTGGCCGTCGCGTTCGAGCATCGACGCGACCTCGACGCTCTCGGGGAGGTCGAACCCGCCCGGCACCCCGTCGTCCATGTTGAGCTTGGCGGTCACCGCCACACCCGGACCGGCGCCCTCGCGCACCGCGGCCACCACCTGGCGGGGGAACCGGGCGCGGCGCACCAGCGATCCTCCCCACTCGTCGGACCGGCGGTTGAGCCTGGGGCTGAGGAACGAGCTGAGCAGGTAGTTGTGACCGAGGTGGATCTCGATGCAGTCGAATCCTGCCTCGACGGCCACAGCGGCCGCCGTCCGGTAGTCCCCGGTGATCCGGGCGATGTCCCCGGATGTGACAGCCCGGGTCAATGAGCCCGACGCACCGAAGCGACGGGAGGGGGACAGGGCCGGCGCCCCGTTCGACTTCGAGTTGGCCACCGGTCCGGCATGGCCGATCTGCGCGGACGCCAGTGCCCCGGCGTCGTGCACCACCCCGGTCAACCGCTGGAGCCCGGGCAGCGACCGTCGGCCCAGAAGCACGCAGTGTCGGTCGGTGCGCCCCTCGGGCGACACGGCCAGGTAGGCGACGGTGGTCATGGCCACCCCGCCCCGGGCCACCCGTTCGTGGAAGGCGATCAGGTCGTCGGTCACCTCACCCTTCGGCGACGCCCCCTCGAACGTCGCCGACTTGACGATCCGGTTCTTGAGGGTCAGGGGGCCGAGGCGGGCCGGTCCGAAGACGGACGGGGGGACCGGAGCCCCCGGATCGTGGCCGCCGCCGTCAGGCACCGTCGACGATCCCCGAGTCGCGCACTGCGGCCAGCACGGCGTCGGCCAGTGCCGGGTGGCACACCACGAGGTCGGGCAGCCACGGGTCGGGGCGGGCGTAGCGGAGAGGGGACCCGTCGATCCGGCTGGCGTGCAGTCCGGCGGCCAGGGCCACGGCCACCGGTGCGCAGGAGTCCCACTCGTACTGGCCCCCGGCGTGCACATAGATCTCGGCCTCGCCCCGGACGACGGCCGAGATCTTGGCCCCGGCCGAGCCCATGGGCACCGTCTCGGCCCCGAGCCGCTCGGCCACGAAGGGGACGAACTCGGGGGGTCGGGTGCGGCTTACCACCAGGCGCAACGTGGGGGGTAGCGCAGGCAGCGGTGGCGGACTGCCCGTCCCGAGCACGAGGCCGAGGCCGGGCAGCGCCACCGCGCCGACGGCCGGCGCACCGTGCACGGCCAGGGCCACATGGACCGCCCAGTCGTCCCGGCGCTCGGAGTACTCGCGGGTCCCGTCCAGCGGGTCGATGATCCACACCCGACCGACGTCGGTCACCAACGCCTCGGACTGGTCGTCCTCCTCGGAGCGGACCCGGTCCTTCGGGAACCGTTCGGCCAGGACGGCGGTCAGGAGCTCGTGCGACCGCCGGTCCCCTTCGGCCCCGAGCGCCTTCCCCTCGAGATCGCCCTGTTGCAGCTCGGCCAGCAGCGCACCGGCCCGGCCGGCCAGCTCGGCCGCGGCCAGGTGGTCGCTCCTCGCGTACCCGCTCGCCACAACGTCGATGTCGTCGGCCACCACGTCCCCCATCGCCTGCGTCAGGTGCCGGTCGGATCCGGCCAGGTGGACAGTCTGCACGACGCCGGGGCCCTGGCGCGTCGCCGGCCGGCCACTCCCCCATGAGTACGATCGGCACCCGTGCCTCCTCCCCCCGCCATGGACGTCGACGAGCTCCAGGCGTTCCTGGAGGAGGGCTTCGCCCCGAACGACCTTCCGTACACGGTGGAGGGGATCTCCGACACCGGGATCCGCGTGCGCCTCTCGGTCGACCAGTCCGACGTCCGGCCCGGGGGTACCGTCTCGGGGCCCTCGCTCATGGCCCTGGCCGACTGCACGGCATGGCTGGCCGTCGCCAGCCGGATCGGGCCGGTGGCACTGGCCGTCACCACCAGCCTGCACATCGACTTCCTCCGTAAGCCGGACCTGGTCGACGTGGTCGCCGTCGGCACCGTCCTCAAGCTCGGGGCGCGGCTCGCCGTGCTCGACGTCGCGCTCCATTCGGTGGCCGACGACGCGCTGGTGGCCAAGGCCCAGGTCACCTACTCGATCCCTCCCCGCTGACCCGGCGGGGGTCCTGTCATTGCGCGCCGTCCCGGCGCGTGCCAGCATCGTCGAAGGAGCATCCGAGGGGGAGGACGACCATGCACGATCTGTTGATCCAGGGGGGAACCGTCGTCGACGGCACCGGGGCGCCGGCCCGCACCGCCGACGTCACCGTCTCCGACGGCCGGATCACCGGCGTGGGCGATCACCGGGGCGAGGCGGCCACCCGGACCGTCGACGCCGACGGCCTGCTGGTGACACCGGGGTGGGTCGACATCCACACCCACTACGACGGCCAGGCCACCTGGGACGACGTGCTGGCTCCGAGCAGCTGGCACGGGGTGACCACGTTGGTCACCGGCAACTGCGGGGTCGGGTTCGCCCCGGCACGGCCCGACCGCCACGAGTGGCTGATCGGCTTGATGGAGGGTGTGGAGGACATCCCCGGCACCGCACTCTCCGAGGGCATGTCGTGGGAGTGGGAGAGCTTCCCCGAGTACCTGGACGCCCTGGACAGGCGCCGGTGGACCGTCGACGTCGGCACCCAGATCGCCCACGGGGCCGTGCGGGCCTACGTGATGGGCGAGCGGGGGGCCCGCAACGAGGCGGCCACACCGGACGACATCGCCGCCATGAAGCAGCTCGTGAAGGAAGCGATCGCCGCCGGTGCCCTCGGGTTCTCGACGTCGCGGACCATCGCCCACCGGGCCATCGACGGCGAACCGGTCCCCGGCACCTACGCCGCGGAGGACGAGCTGTTCGGTATCGGGAGCGCCCTCGGCGAGCTGGGTACCGGCATCTTCGAGTTGGCCCCGGCCGGCACGGCCGGTGAGGACATCCTGGCCCCGAAGCAGGAGGTCGACTGGATGCGGCGCCTGTCGGCCGCCATCCACCGGCCGGTGACCTTCGCCCTCGTCCAGGTGGACGCTGCGCCCGACCTGTGGCGCGAGCTGATGGACGAGTCGCTGCGCGCCGTCGACGAAGGTGCCGACCTGTGGCCCCAGGTGGCCGGGCGCGGCTTCGGGCTCCTGTCGGGCCACTTCACCACCTACTGCCTGCTCGACCAGATCCCCGCCTATCAGGAGCTGAAGGCGAAGGACCTCTCGCCCGAGGAGCTGATCGACGCCCTGCGGACCCCCGAGGTGCGCCGGGCCATCGAATCGTGGGAGCCCGACCCGGCCACGGCCGAGCGCATGGACCAGGCGTTCGCGACGACGTTCACCCTGGGCAGCCCCCCCGAGTACGAGCCCGGCCCCGAACGGTCGTTGGCCGGGATCGCCGCCGCCACCGGGCGCTCCGCCGTGTCGGTGGCCTACGACGCCATGCTCGAGGACGACGGGCGCGGGCTCTTGTACGTCCCGGTCCTCAACTATTCCGACGGCGACCTGCACGCCGCCCGTGAGATGCTCCTCCACCCCCGGGCCGCGTCGGGTCTGGGCGACGGCGGGGCCCACTGCGGGGTGATCTGTGACGCCTCGCAGCCCACGTTCATGCTCACCCACTGGACCCGGGACCGGGTCCGGGGCGATCGCCTCCCCCTCGAGTGGATGGTGAAGATGCAGACCCACGACACCGCCCGGCTGTACGGGCTCACCGACCGGGGCACCCTGGAGGTCGGTGCCCTCGCCGACATCAACATCATCGACTACGACAACCTGCAGCTGACCAACCCCCAGGTGGTCGACGACCTGCCGGCCGGTGGGAAGCGCCTGCTGCAGGGTGCCGTCGGCTACGTGGAGACCATCAAGTCGGGAGTGACGACGTTCGAAGGCGGCGTCGACACCGGCGCCCGCCCGGGCACACTGGTCCGCGGCGCCCGCTGAGCCAGATTCCGGACGGGATCAGTCCGGGGGACCGGACCCGGCGGTAACCGGACCGGCTCCCACGGCACCCGGTCCGGCGGCCAGGGCCTCGGCCGCCCACTCGGCCTGCATCTGCTGGTACACGTGGTGCTCGATGATGAAGGCCAGGAATGGCACGAACCCCGAGCACACCACCAGGATGATCCTCCCGAGGTGCCACCGGGCCCGCCGGGCCAGGTCGGCCGCGGTCACCAGGTAGGCCAGGTAGAGGTACCCGTGGATGGGGGCGACGATCTTCTCGGGCGTCTTCATCTGGGCGTGCATATGGAATCCGTACTGGCAGATGACGATGGCGGTGAGGGCGAGCAGGGCGGTGCCCACGACGAACGCCATCACCCGGTACCGGGTCACCGCTGCGTGCACGGTCAGTCCGCCCGGTGGGAGTGACCGGCGACAGGAGGGGCCATCAGCGCGACCGGGACCCCGACTCCGCCCCGACGTCCCCGGCGTCCTCCGCGCTCAGCGAGGCCAGGTACCGGTTGTACGCCTCCAACCGGGAAGCCTCCTCGGGCGTCTGGGCCGTGAACCGCTCGCCCCGGCCACCCTTCTCGGCGTCGATGGGAGCGGATGCGGCGATGGCCACGTTCTTCTTCCGGCCGCCGGACAATGCCCATCCGGGTGGGAGCGCCTCCTGAACGGCTGTATCCGGGCTGCCGGGCTGCGCCGGCTCCTTCGACGGCCAGCCGGTCTTCAGCCGACCGGGCACCCGGGTGGTCTGGTCGTGGATCAGTTGCCACCACGTGTAGATCGCATAGATGCCGAACGATGGCCACAGGATCACATAGGCCCAGCTGAGCGAGTTCCCGCCTTCGGCCCGGTCGAGCTGCCACCGGGTCAGCCAGGCGAACGCCGGCAACAACACGATGAGGAGGAGGTGCAGCCCGATGCACCGGGTCGTGAAGTAGCGACGCACCCCGCCATCGTACCGGGCACCCCGGGGAACTCCCATTCGGGCGATGGGACCCGATCGTCGTGCCCACGAGGGGAGCGGCTCTCGACCCGGGAGCTATCGGTTCTGGTTTCTCGAATATGCGCACAACGTGTGCACACTCCAGAATTCGAATTGCCCTTCCGGTCGGCGCAGGCTCCGATGCGGGGCACCCGGACCGACAGGCGACCCGGACGCAACCGGTGGGATGATCGGCACCATGGTCAACGGAGGGCGAGCCCCGTCCGGCATGGGATGTCTGAGCGCGATCATCGGCTCCGTCGTCCTCGTGGTGGTCGTCGTGCTGGTCTTCGCGATCGGGTTCGTCGTCCTCGGCGTCGTCGCCGCGCTGGTGGTGGTGGGCCTCCTCGCCCTGGCCGTCGACCGCGTCCTGCTTGCGCTGAGCCCCAAGCGCCGGGAGCGCCGGGCCGGCCGGCGACAGGCGTTCGCCTGGACATTCGGCCAACCGCAGACACCGGACGTCATCGACGCCACCGCCGTGGACACGACGGAGGACTGGGACGGCGCAGAGCCCGATGGACGGCATCCCGACGACCCGGGGCCGGAGTAGGCGACGCCGGTCCAGCCAACCCCGTCGGACCCGAAGCTCGCAGGGCCGTCGCTCCACGCTCGACGGCGGATACGGCACCCTGTCGGAGATCGCCCTCGCCCTACGGGCCGGCATCCCGGTGCTCGGCGTCGGGACCTTGACCCTCGTCGCTCCGGGCGGCGGGGTCGACTCCGGGATCGTGCCGATGGAGGATGCGGCGGAGGCTGCCGCAACCGCCGTGACGCTGGCCGGGGCTGATCCCGCCCGACGCACCGGACCACCCCTCGCCGTCCACCGCACCGCCCCGGAACGGTGCCATCCACCGGTCCCCGGCGCCGGCTGCTTAGCCTCTGCACCAGGCGATGGCGACGCATGCCGGCAACCGACCGGCTGTCGGCATGTCGGACGGACGACGAAAGGAGCCTCTCCATGGACCAGCGACTCCGTGTCGGGATCGCCGAGGCGATCGGCACGATGATCCTCGTCGTCGGAGGCCCGGGGACCGCCATCCTCGCCACCGGCCACTTCACGGGGATCACCGATTCGGTCGGCATCCTCGGCGTGGCCCTGGCCTTCGGCCTGAGCCTGCTGGTGGCCGCCTACGCCATCGGCTCCATCTCGGGCTGCCACATCAACCCGGCGGTGACCATCGGTCTGTGGGTCATCGGCAAGACCAAGACCGTCGAATTGCCCTTCTACCTCGTGGGGCAGTTCGTCGGCGGCCTCGTCGGCGCGCTGGTCATCTTCATCGTCGCCGACTCGTCCCGGGTGCCGAGGGCCATCGCCCTGCACGGGACCTTCAGCGCCCAGGCCTCGGGTTTCGCCTCCAACGGCTACGGGGCCCACTCACCCGGTGGGTTCCCCCTGGCGGCCGTGATGCTGGCCGAGGTGTTCTTCACCGGCGTCTTCGTCTTCGTCGTCGCCTCGACCAGCCGCAAGTCGATGCCGGTCGGGTTCACCGGTATCACCGTGGGTCTCACCCTCACGGTCATCCACCTCATCTCCATCCCCATCGACAACACCTCGGTGAACCCCGCCCGGAGCCTCGCCACGGCGGTGTTCCAGGGAAGTTGGGCCCTCAGGCAGCTCTGGGTGTTCCTCGTGTTCCCCGTGGTAGGCGGCGTCCTCGGCGCCGCCATCTGGAAGGCGCTGCGGCCGGCGTCCGACGAGGAGACCGAGGCCGAGTCCGAGGCCGTCGCTCCCGCCCCCTACGGCAAGCGCGAGATGCCTGGCCAGTAGCGGCCGCCGGCCACCCCACCGGCCGTCGTCGGCCCGGCTCCGTCACAGCCCGGCCGTAGCGTGGCACCATGACCTCGATGCCCCAGCCAGCGAACCTGCTCCACGCCGACGTCGAAGTGCGCGTCTCGACACGACGGAAGAAGACGGCGGGCGCCCATTGGGAGGGCGACCGCATCGTCGTCGTGGTCCCGACCCACCTGCGCGGCACCGAACGCGACGACATGGTCGACCACCTCATCCGGCGCCTGACCAGGCACCGCCCCCACCTGCACGCCTCCGACCACTTCCTCGAGGAGCGGGCCAGGATCCTCGGCCGCACCTATCTGGCCGGCGTCGAGCCGGCCTCCATCCGATGGGCCACCAATCAGAACCGGCGCTGGGGGTCGTGCACCCTGGCCACCCGGGAGATCCGGATCTCCTCGAGGCTTCGGGTCGCCCCGGCGTGGGTGCTCGACTCGGTGATCGTCCACGAGCTGGCCCACCTGATCGAGCCCAACCACTCTCCCCGCTTCCGCGAGCTCGAGGCCCGCTACCCCCGCAAGCGCGACGCCGACATCTTCCTGGAGGGCTACGGGCTGGGCCTCAACATGGACGGACCGGCTGGGAGGGACCCGGCCGCCACATCGTCGCCAGATGCCCCGGACCTCGACGACACCGTGCCCGCCACCACGGTGTACTGACCGGCGCCGTCGGCTGCACCGGCCCGGGTCGCCAAACGCGACTACAACAGGGCCGTGGCCTTTCTCCTCGCAGCCCTCGCCGCGCTCACCAGTGCGATCACTTCGGTACTGCAGCGCATCGGTGTCGAGTCGGCGCCGAAGGCGTCGGCCCTCAGACTCAGCTTGATGACCCACGCCATCAAGCGGGGCATCTGGCTGGTCGGATTCGCATTGATGCTGGTGCAGTTCGGCCTGCAGGCCACCGCCCTACGGTTCGGCCAGCTGAGCGTCGTCCAGCCCATACTCACCACGGAACTGCTCTTTCTGCTTCTGATCCTGGCCGCGTGGTTCCGCTATCGGCTCGGAATCCGTGAGTGGCTCGGAGCCCTGACCATTGTGGCCGGCCTCGCCGGGTTCTTCCTGGCCGCGCGGCCACACGGCGGGCAGGTCCTCCCCTCGACCACCGGATGGGTGATCGCCTCGGCCGTACTGATCTCGACCATCGCCCTCTGCATCGTGGCGGGCATGCACGGGCCCCGGTGGTGGCGGGCGGCCGCCTTCGGCGCGTCAGCCGCGGTGACCGCGGCCTTCGGGGCGGCCCTGACCAAGGCGATCACCGGGTACGTGACCGAGGGATGGGGACACGTGTTCACCCACTTCCAGCCGTACATGCTGGCCGTCACCGGGATCGGCACGGTCTTCCTGCTCCAGAACGCCCTCCACGCCGGCCCGATCACCGCGTCCCGGACCACCCTCGTCACCCTCAACCCGCTGCTCAGCATCGTGCTCGGGGTCACCCTCTTCGGTGACGTGCTCCGGGGCGGCGCGCTGTGGGTCTCCCTCGAGGTCCTGGCCCTGGCCGTCCTGGTGGTCGGCGTGATCATCCTCACCCGGTCGCCACTGGTGGCAGGTACCGACACCGAGGGGACCGACCACGAAATGCTGGCCGGCGCCCGTCAGCGGTCGATGGTGCTACCGCCCATCGAAGCCCTGCCCTGACCGGGACCGCCCGACCCGCCAGGGGTCAGCCGATCGGTTCGTGGTCCCGACCGTGGGGAGTGGGACGGGTGTCGCCCGCTCCCGGCCACCGACTGGCGAGGGCGCCGTCGAGCAGCTTCGCCACCCCGATCATGTCGTCCCCCAACTCGGACCTCATGGCGCGGAACAGGGCGGCCGTCACCCGGGCGTCCCCCAGGGCGCTGTGGTGGTCGTCCCAGGTCAGGCTGTAGCGGTCGCAGCAGTCGACCAGGCGGGCCTTGCCCGGCAGGTCGAGGTACGCCTGTGCCAGCTGGAGGGTGTCGAGCGTGGTGACGGCCTCGGGTGCCAGGTCCTCGCCGCCGAGGTTGCGGCACTCGGCCACCAGGAAGGCCAGATCGAACCGGTCCACGTTGTGGCCGACCACCACCCGGCCCGACAGGATGCCGGCGACATAGGGATGGACCTCGGCGAAGGTCGGAGCCCCCTCGAGCATCGCCGGGGTGATCCCGTGGATGTGGGTCGGTCCCGGGTCGCGTTCGGGATCGATCAGGGTGCAGAACGCGTCCTGTTCGACGCCACCGGCATCGAGCACCACCACCGCCACCTCGACGATCCGGTCGCGGAGCGGGGAGAAGCCGGTGGTCTCGAGGTCCACCACGGCGAACCCCGGCCGTGGGTCGACAACGTGCTGCATGGTGGACACCGTAGAGGGTGGGTCCCCCACGACGCCCGCCGCAACGGGCGCCGCGGGTCCCCGCCTGTCCGATC
Organism: Acidimicrobiales bacterium; assembly: GCA_050014755.1. Lineage (GTDB taxonomy): Bacteria > Actinomycetota > Acidimicrobiia > Acidimicrobiales > RAAP-2 > Bog-756. Next base: position 42,007 of record JBEKCS010000017.1, on the reverse strand, counting down.
AGGCGTTGGCCCCGACCAGCTGCTTGAGCTCGGCGGCCACGTCGGCCTCGTGCTTCGCTTCGTCCTCACGGGCCCTCGCCGGGCTCCACCGGCCACGGTTCAGCCAGATGCTCGGGATGAACACCACCATGCCGACGAGGCAGATCCAGAACCAGTGCTGCCACTGCTTGGGCGACTTGGACACGCCATTCAGCAGACTGGTCAGTTGGCTCTGATGGGCGGCGAGGTAGCCGAGCTGTGTCGAGTACGGGAAGATCTGCGTGTTGAGATAGGTCAGGTTTGCGACCACCTTGCCGAAGACGACTGGTCCGACCGCTTTCTGGAGTGCGGCAATGTTGGCCGCAGTCGCACTGTTGTGTGCGGCGTCCACGATCGGTACGTTCTTCGGCTCCGTCAGGACCTTCAGCCAGCTGGCGTTCTTCGTGGCGAACGCCACCAGAGCCGAGTGCTCGAGCTGGAACTGCTGGGCGTTGAACGGCTTGCCGGCCACGGTGGCCTGCGCGTACTGCAGGTTGTCGACCACCGGGTTGACCGAGGTGATCACCAGGGGGAGGAAGATGAACGACAGGCCGACGGTGAGCCGCAGGAGCCAGCCCCACAGCGCCAGGCCGGTGCCCACCAGCGCCGGGTTCTTGGCCTCCACCATCTCGGTGTACCCGGCCATCCACGGTGCGTAGGTCAAGGAGATGAACGATGCCAGCAGGACCTCGAGGACGATGATGGAGTCGAAGCTGGAGTACGGGTGGCTGGCCTTGCCGAGGAAGAGGACCAGCATCACGATCGAGCCGACGGCGCCGACCAGCATGAGGGGCTTGCGCACCTTGAGCCTGTCCGAGAGGATGCCGAAGACGATGAGGGCGACCACGTCGGCCCACCAGAACCAGGCGTTCAGGTTGTTGGCCTGGGCGGTGGACAGGTTGAGGCCGTTCGGGTTCTTGAAGGTGGTGGCCCAGTAGACCGTGAAGAACGCCGAGGCGGCGTAGTAGACGAGCAGGAACAAGGAGATCCCGAGCGCCGACCCGACCAGGTCCCACTTGAGGATCTGGCGCCACGGATGGGCGGTGGCGGCCAGGAGGTCCTGCTCGGAAAGGCCGCGGGCCTTGGCCTCGACCAGGGCATGGTCGTGCTCACTCACCATCAGCTGGTCGCGGATCCTCGAGGACAGGTCCTTCAAGAAGAGGAGGGCGAGCACGAACACCACGAGCGACGACACACCGGAGATCACGAACTGGCTCTTCCACCCGGTCGACGGATTGGAGGCGAGGAAGTGGTTCAGGGTGTGCCCGGCCACGATCGAGGTGATCAGGCTGCCGGCCACCGGGCCGACGGTCCAGAACCCCATGGCCGAGGCCCGTCCGAGCTGCGGGCTGAAGTCGCGCACCAAAGCGGGGGTGGCCACCAGGATGGCCCCTTCCACCAGGCCGAGCAGGCAGATGACGAACGCGAACTGCCACTCGGTGCTGCATGCCGGCACGCCGAAGGCGACCAGGATGCCGATGACCAGCAGTCCGTAGATGACCACGTTGGACCGACCGAGTTGGTCGGTCTTGCTGGCCGGCAGCGAGGCGAAGGCGCCGATCAGGTTCGAGATGACCACGATCCACACGTAGAACGAGAATGACATGTGGTAGCTGACGAGGATGTTGGGGGTGACCCCGGTCTGCGTGAAGTACGTGTAGTACAGGACGATGGTCGCCAGCACGGCGAGGCCCAGATAGGCGGTGCGCTTGCCGGTGGACGGGTACTCGTCGACCTCGTGGACGAACAGGAACTTGACCAGCCCCCCACGCCCCGGTGCGTCGCTCGCAGTGGTTGCACCATCTGTTGCCATGTCGATCCCCCTGGGTCCTGTGTGGCGCCCTCCCCGGGCGCAGCCCGAACCGTAGCGCAATCGACGGCGCTCGCACGCTATCCGGACGTGGGAAAAGACGTCGCGAAATTGACGCCGCGTCAGTTTGTCCCGGTCGAACCCGAGGGCCGGTTCAGCTGTCGAGGACCTCGGCGGCGATCAATCCCTCGAGGGTCCGGGTGTCCCACCACGACATCTGGAGCTGCTTGGCCCGCCGGAAGTAGAGCTGGATGTCGAACTCGACGGTGAAGCCGATGCCGCCGAAGATCTGCTGTGCCGTTGCCGTCACGTCGCGGAACGTCTGGCACGCGTAGAGCTTGGCCATGGGGGCGAGCTTGGCCACCGAGCGTCCCTCGGCGTCGGCCCATGCGGCCTCGTGGACCAGCACCTCGGCGCCGTCGACGTTGGTGGCCGCGTCCGCCAGATAGTGGGCGAGGGCCTGGAAGGCCCCGAGGGGCTTGTCGAACTGGTGGCGGTCCTTCGCGTACTGGACGGTGATGTCGAGCGCGTACTGGGCGCCCCCGACGGCCTGGGCCGCGGTCAGGATGATGGCCTGGTGCATCACCGCGCTCCAGGTGGCCCATCCGGTGCCTGACGCGCCGATCCGGTCGGCCTCGGTGACCCGCACACCGGCGAGCTCGACCTTGTACTGCGCGTCCGAGGCGATGGTGGTCTGCTGGGTGAGGGTCACCCCGTCGGCCGACGGGTCGACGAGGAACAGGTCGACGTCCCCGATGTCCTCACCGGTCCGGGCCAGCACGACGAGGCGACGGGCCGAGGAGGCGAACGCCACGTGGCGCTTCGTTCCGGAGATGGTCCACCCGTCGCCGTCGGGAACCGCTCGGACCTGGATGCCCTTCGGTCCCGAGCTGTTCTCCGGCTCGAGCCACGCCGGGGTCAGGATGGCGTCGCCCGACACGATGCCCGGCAGCCATTCCTGCTTGAGCGCCGCGCTGCCCGAGCGGGCCAGCGCGCCGCCCGACAGGATCGAGCTGACGAAGTGGGGCGAAGGGACGATGGCTCGCCCGAACTCCTCGTAGACGACCACGGTCTCCAGGGTGGTCATCCCCGAACCGCCGTACTCCTCGGGGAGCTGGAGACCGATGAGGTCCAGCTTGGCGAGCTGCTTCCACAGGTCCTGCGAGTACCCGGTGGGGTCGTCCTCGAGCTCGCGCACCACGCTGAGCGGGCTGGTGGCGGCAACCACGCCGCGCACCGTGTCACGGAGCATCTCCTGCTCGGGGCTGAAGGTCAGGTCCAACATGTCGTGCTCTCCTCTGGTGGTGCTGCGTTTGGTGGTGCTGCGTGCAGTCGGGTGTCGGGTCGGCTCGGTCGGAACGCGTCGTTCGGGATCACGGTGTCCGGATCACGGTGTCCATCGGTCGCCGGACCGGGACCACGGGTTGTCCCCGGCGTCGACGGGCAGGGCCACCCGGGCCGCACAGGTGGTCTTTGGATCGCCGTCCACCGACACCGAGATGTCGATGGCCACCCATCCGCACCCGGTCCCGTCCACGCCGGTGTCGGACACCGTCCCCCGGAACACCATGGTGTCCCCCGGAAAGATCGACCCCAGCATGCGGAACGTCACCCGCTGGAGCCGTCCGAACGGCCCGGTCCAGTCGGTGATGTAGCGCTCGAACCACGACGCCAGGTTCGGCGTGTTGAGGAAGATGTCCCTGGTGCCGTTGCGGTTGACGGCGAAGTCCTTGTCGTGGTGCATCGGGCGCCAGTCGCGGGCGGCGAGCGCCCCGAGGACGACCGTGGTGGCCGTCACCGGGTAGGCCAGCTCGGGCAGGACGTCGCCAACCGACACCTGGCCATGGAGGAGGGTCGGGGCCGTCACGCGCCCACCTCCGGATCGGTCCGCCGGTAGCCGAACCCGGTGTAGCTCTCGACGGCCACCAGCTCGCCGCGTTGGTTGTGGTACTCGACGTCGATGACCCAGAAGCGACCGGTCCCGAGCTTGGTGGTCTTCTCGTCGCTGACCGAGCGGAGGATCTGGCGGGTGCTGAGCCGGTCGCCCGGTCGCACCGGCTCGTGGAACGCGATGGTGTTGTCGCTCATCACCGCCTCGGGCAGATCGAGCCCCTCCTTCAGATCGAAGTGGATCTGGAGGGGAAGGCCGGGGGTCGAGCGGTTCGGCGCCCAGTGGTGGGGACGGAACCACACCGACACCATGGTCGGCGGAGCGATGGGTCCGCCGGTGACCTCGTCGGCGACCGCTGCGTCCCAGAAGAGCGGGTTCCCGTTCTCCACCGACGAGCAGGTGGTCCAGATGTACCCCTGCTCGACGGGGAACTCCCCCTCCTCCTCGTACTGGACGACCCCGATGGCGCCCTCGATGTCGTCGATCCCGATGGCGCTCATGCCACCACTCCCTTCGTCAACAGCTCGGCGATCCGGTCGGCCGCCACGCCGGCCGCCGCCAGCAGGTCCCCGATGTCGGAATGTGACGGGTCCCCGGCCACCACCGGCTCGCCGACCCCGGCCATGCCGGCCAGCACCGGGCCGACCTGGCGGAAGGAGGCCGGCGCACCGTCGGGCCGCGCGCCGCCGGGCGAGACCGCGTCCACGATGGCCCGCCTCGCCCGGAACTGATCGTCGTCGACCAGCTCGGCCACCGACTGCACCGGGCTGACACACGTGTCGGCACCGGCCAGCCGGGCCACCCAGGTGTCACGGTCCGCAGCGGCGAAGGCTGCGGCCAGGTCGGCCCGGATGGCGTCCTGGGCCGCGTCGTCCAACTGGTGTCCGATCCACCGATCGCACCCGAGGTGGCGGCACAGGTTGGCGAAGAACTTGGGTTCGATGGCGCCGACCGCCACCCATCGGTCGTCCGCACACCGGTAGGTGTCGTAGCAGGCGTACCGGCCGGTGATGATGTTGTGCCCGAAGCCGACGGCCGCGCCGGTGGCCAGGTATTCGTCCACGGCCAGCGACGTGAGCCACAGGACCCCGTCGGCAATGGACACGTCGAGGTGGACCCCGGGACCGTCCTCGCCCCGGCCGACGAGTGCGGCCATGACGGCCATGGCCGCATGCATTCCCCCGCCGGCGGCATCGGCGATGGTGGCGCCCGACACCGGTGGTCCGCCGTCGGCCACCGGCTCGGTGGACGCCAGGTACCCGCCCACGGCCAGGTAGTTGATGTCGTGGCCGGCCCAGGCCGAACGGGGCCCGTCCTGCCCGTAGCCGGTGGTCGAGCACAGGATGACCCGCGGGTTGACGGCACACAGGTCGGCGAACCCGATGCCCAGGCGGTCGATCACCCCCGGGCGGAAGCTCTCGACCACCACGTCGGCGCCCCGCACCAGCTCGAGGAAGGCGCTGCGACCATCGGCGTCCTTCAGGTCGACGGCGACATGACGCAGGTACCGGGCCCCGCTGTACGCGTAGAACGGCGGCCGGATCGCTTCGGCCCCGCCGCCGGGCACCGCGCCCACCTTCACCACGGTCGCCCCGTAGTCGGCCAGTACCCGCGTGCACCTGGCCGCCGGCCCGACGCTGGCCAGGTCGAGGACGACGGTCCCGGCCAACGGGCCGCCGGGGCCGCCCCCGGGGATGCGCCCGCGACCCGAGCGAGGCGCGGCGGGCGCGGCCACAGAGGAGGCGGGCGGAGTGGTCACGGGATCCGGGGTACTCAGAAGTTCTTGGGGAGGCCGAGCTTGCGCCGGGCCAGGATGTTCTTCTGGATCTCGGAGGAGCCGCCACCGATGGTGTCGATCACCGTGTACCGGTAGGTCGACTCCGCCCGGCCGGCCATGGGGGCCTCCTCGGTGTGCACCCGCAGCTGGCCTCCCGGCCCGGCCAGCTCCATCGAGGCGTTGGCCAGCCGGCGGGAGAATTCGGTGGTGAACAACTTGTACTCCGATGCCTCGGTGGTCGGCGGGGCGCCACCGGCCGTCGAGGCGGCCACGAACGTGAGCCCGAGCACCCGGGCCACCTCGGCCTCGGTATGCAGGTGGGCGATCGTGGCCCGCACCTGGTCGTCGTCCTTCAACGGCTCGCCGTCGCGGGTGGCGCCCTTCACGTAGTCGGTGAGCAGCCCGAGGCGCTGGGCGATCGGCGAGTAGGTGAAGAGGGTGAACCGCTCGAGGTCGAGGGCTTCGGAGATGTACTGGAATCCCCGGTTGAGCTCACCGACCACGTAGTCGTCGGACACCCACACGTCGTCGAGGTAGACCTCGTTGGTCCGCTCGTCGCCCATCGTCCAGATGGGCTTGACCGTGATGCCCGGATGGTCCATCGGCACGAGGAACAAGGTGATGCCACTGTGCTTCGGGGCCTCGGGATCGGTCCTGGCGCCCACCCAGTACCAGTCGGCGAAGTGGGCCGACGTCGTCCACGTCTTCTGGCCGTTGAGGCGCCATCCGTCCCCGTCGCGGGCGGCCTTGAGCTGCATCGAGGCGGCGTCCGAGCCGGCGTTGGGCTCGGAGTAGCCGACGGCGAACTCGACCTCGTTCCGGAGGATCTTGGGGAGGAACTCGGCCTTGAGCTTCTCGCTGCCCCGGTTGATGATGGTCTTGCCGATGATGCCTACGCCCTTGCCGATCTGAGGACCGCCCCGGGCGGCCAGCGCCTCGTTGAGGAGGTACTCGTAGACGCCGTCGCCGTCCTTGCCGCCGTACTCCACCGGCCAGGTGATCCCCAGCCAGCCCTGTTCGCCCAGCTTGGCCATGAACGCCCTGCGCAGCGGGGTGTCGACGATCTGGGCCATGTTCTCCCGGGTGAGGTCGAAGACCTCGGGGTCGTAGTTGTCATCGAGGAACTGCTCCACGTCCTTGACGAACTCGAGCTGCTCGGGTGTGAACTCGAAGTCCATGGTCGTAGCCTCCATCCTCAACCGCATCGTCAACCGCACGGCCACTGCCGCTGTGGTTATCTGACTGACCGTCAGATACTGTGGACATCATAGGATGGCCGGGCAGACGACGCCAGCGCCCCGGACCCCCGGGCGGCCCGCCTCCCGCCGGCACGACGAAGGGACCAGGATCACCATGCAGCAGGCCAGTTCAAGGGCAGGACGCCCGTGACCAGGGGAATCGTGAGCATCGCCGGGTACGTCCCCTACCGCCGGCTCCAACGGGCCGACGTGGCCAGGGTCTTCGGCTCCGGCGGGGGCAAAGGGGCCCGTTCGGTGGCGTCCCACGACGAGGACACCACGACCATGGGGGTGGAGGCGGCCCGGCTGGCCCTTCGGGGCGCACCGTCGGCCGCACCCGTCGCCATCTGGTTCGCCACCGCCACGCCGGCCTACCTGGACAAGACCAACGCCACCACCATCCACGCCGCGCTGCGCCAGCCGGCCGAGGTGGCCGCCTTCGACTTCGGCGGTGCACTGCGGTCGGGGCCGGGCGCCCTTCGCACCGCCCTCGGCGCCTCCGGCTCGGGCACGACCCTGGTGGTGGTGGCCGACCTGCGTGACGGCCTGCCGACGTCCAGCGACGAGTCCGCCGGCGGCGACGGCGCCGCCGCGGTGGTGGTCGGCGACGACGGGCCGGGTGCGCCGGTCATCGCCGCATACCTCGGTGGTGCCTCGGTGAGCGACGAGTTCCTCGACCGCTGGCGCACGGCCGGAGACCGCCGGTCCAAGACGTGGGAGGAGCGCTTCGGCGAGACCCGTTACGTGCCCCTCGGCACCGCGGCCTGGACGTCGGGGCTGAAGGTGGCCGGCGTGACCGCCGACGAGGTCGACCACGTGGTGGTCACCGGCATGCACGGCCGTGCCGCCAAGGCGCTCGGGCGCGCCCTCGGCGTCCGCGACGGCGTGCTCTCCGGCGATCTGACCGACACGGTGGGCCAGACCGGGTCCGCCCACACCGGGCTGGTCCTCGCCGCGATGCTCGAGCAGGCGGGCCCGGACCAGGTGGTGGCCGTGGTGTCGTTGGCCGACGGGGCCGACGTGCTCGTCTTCCGCACCACGCCGGCCATCACCGCCTGGTCGCCGGCCGACCCGGTGGCCGCCCAGGTGGCGGCCGGTGCCGACCTCCCCTACGGCAAGTTCCTGACCTGGCGGGGCATGGTCACCCCGGAACCACCCCGACGGCCCGAGCCGCAGCGGGTTTCCTCCACGGCCGCCTGGCGCAACGAGGAGTGGAAGTTCGGCTTCGTCGGCTCCCAGGACCGTTCGTCGGGTGCCGTGCACCTCCCGCCCTCCCGGGTGTCGATGGTGGGAGGTGCGGTCGACGACATGGTCCCGATCGACCGGGCCGACGCCGGAGCCACCATCGCCACGTACACCATCGACCGGTTGGCCTACTCGCCGAGCCCGCCCATCGTGTTCGCCGTGCTCGACTTCGACGGCGGCGGCCGGTTCCCGGTGGAGCTGACCGATGTCGACCCGACCACCGTCGACATCGGCGACAGGGTGACCATGACCTTCCGCAAGCTGTTCACCGCGGACGGCATCCACGACTACTTCTGGAAGGCGAAGCCCGTCCGGGCCGCCGCGCAGGACCAGGCACGAGGACGACAGGGAGAATGATGGCTTCGCACGGAATCAAGGACCGGGTGGCGATCGTCGGGATGGGGTGCACCCGGTTCGCCGAGCACTGGGACAAGGGACTCGACGACCTCATCGTCGAGGCGGCCGAGGAGACCTTCGCCTCGGCCGGGGTCACCAAGGACGACATCGACGCCTTCTGGTTCGGCACCGCCCAGTCCGGCATGAGCGGCATCACCCTGGCCCGTCCGCTCCAACTCGAGGGCAAGCCCGTCACCCGGGTCGAGAACTACTGCACCACCGGATCCGAGGCGTTGCGGGCCGCGGCCTATGCGGTGGCCTCGGGCGCCTACGACGTGGCCATGGCCCTCGGGGCCGAGAAGGTGAAGGACTCCGGCTACCAGGGCCTCAACGCGTTCCCCATCCCGAACGACGGCACGGCCCGCACGCTGACCGCCGCCGCCATGTTCTCCATGGTCGCCCCCGCCTACGGAAAGAAGTACGGGGTCGGCGAGGACGAGCTCACCGAGGTCCTGGCCCGCATCTCCTGGAAGAACCACCAGAACGGCGCCCGCAACCCGCGGGCCCAGTTCCGCAAGGAGGTCTCCACCGAGACCATCTGTGCGTCGCCCCGGGTGGCCGGCCGGCTCGGCGTGTTCGACTGCGCGGGGGTGGCCGACGGCGCGGCCGCGGCCATCGTGGTCCGGGCCGAGGACGCCCACAAGTACACCGACAAGCCGATCTACATCAAGGCGCTCTCGTTCGCCGCGGGCAGCGGCTCGGGGCTCATCGACCCCGAGTACGACTACACCTGGTTCCCCGAGTGCGCGACGGCCGCCCAGGACGCCTACGCCCAGGCCGGCATCACCGATCCCCGCCACCAGCTGGCCATGGCCGAGGTGCACGACTGCTTCACCCCCACCGAATTGGTCCTGATGGAAGACCTCGGCTTCGCGGCCCGGGGCACCGCCTGGAAGGAGGTCCTGGCCGGTACGTTCGACCGCACCGGCCCGCTCCCGGTCAACCCCGACGGCGGCCTCAAGAGCTTCGGCCACCCGGTGGGGGCGTCGGGGCTGCGGATGTTCTTCGAGGCATGGCTCCAGCTACGCGGCGAGGCCACCCCGGAACGCCAGATCGACACGGACAAGAAGCTCGCCCTCACCCACAACCTGGGCGGCTACCCCGGGGAGATGGTCTCCTTCGTGTCGGTGGTCGGCACCGAGCTCGGCTGAGCCCCGCACGCCGGCCCCGGCCGGCGTCGGCCGGCTCAGCCCGTCGGACCGTCGCTCGTCGGGCGCCGTGCGAAGCGGACCAGGAACCCGGCCTTGCCCAGCGGCTTCTGTTCGCTGACGACCATCCCGGCCCGCCCGGCCAGGTCGTCGTAGCCGTCGACCGGATACCCGTGGACGGCCACGCCCCGCATGCCGTACCGCACCCGGCGCAGATCGGTACGGAGGCCCGGCGACGGGAACGAGGCGATGGCGACGGGCGCAGCCTTGCCCATCCGACGGAGCAGCTCCGCCGGGTCGGCCACGTAGTCGAAGACGCCGAGGGCGACCGCCACGTCGTAGGCGTCGACCTCGTCCAGGTCCTCCCATCCCCGCTGCTGCACGGTGACCAACCCGGGGAAGGCCTCGGCCTGGGCGTTGGCCAGGGCCACCATGTTGTCCGCCGGCTCGATGCCGGTGACCCTGATGCCCCGCTCGGCCAGCGGAGCGAACAGCGGGCCACTCCCGCACCCGATGTCGAGGACGTGCCCCGCCGACTGCGCGACGCACATGGCGATGGCGCCGTCCAGGCGGTCGAACATCGGGCCCCGCCCGAGGGCGCGGGCCACCGGCTCGCTCGCGTAGAACGAGGAGAACCGCCGGGCCCGGCGGTGGAAGTACGTCTGGAAGTCACCATTCGACATCGGCACACGCCTTACTGCCATAGCGGCTGAGGATTGCGGAGAACGCCCGGGACACCCGTCCCCGGCCCAGGAGCTGTTTGGCCGCGGCGACCGACCGGATCTCCCCGAGGCCGGGGAGGGTCGCCCCAAAATCGTACGAATGGTAATACAGCACGGTCGGCGCCTCGGCACGACCGACGGCGCCGGTGACCACCGGGACGGGGAGCAGCCTCTGGTAGCTCCCGCCGCCCAGGGGGAACCCGTGGAACGACAGGACGGGGAGCTCGCGGACCGGGGATCCGGCACCCAGTCGGTGGGTGTCGGAGACGTAGTCGAAACCGGCCTCGGCCACCGCGTCGCGGAACTCGGCCAGGCTCATCGACGCCGGCCGGTCGAACCGCGGCGAGCGGAAGCCCCGCACCGGAACCTGGAACCGGTCCTCCAATTGGGTCCGCCCGGCCCGCAGCCAGTCGACCAGCGCGTCGCGGTCTTCGGGCAGACGACCGTGGTCGGGCCCGTGGGACGCGATCTCGTGGCCGTCGGCGGCCAGACCGGCCAGCTCGTCGGCCACCCGGTCGGCGTAGTTGCCCACGACGAACAGGGTGACCCGGGGCGAGCGCCGGTCGGCGGCCAGTTGCGCCGCCAGCCCGTCGAGTCCGCTACCCGCTCCTGCCGGGCGGGGCATCGACTCGCCCAGCACCTCCATCCCGTCGTACCAGTCCTCGACGTCGACGGACAGGCACACCCCGGGGGTCATGCCGCGCCTCGGGCGACCGCCGGGTCCCGACCTTCGAACGAAGCCGCGTAGTTCGACCGCAGACGCTCGATCACCAGGTCCTCGGAGAACCGCTCGACGATCCGCTCCCGGCAGAGCTTCCCGAGCTCGTCGCACCGGTCGGGGTCGTCGACCAGGGACGCGACCACCGCGCACAGCGCGGCGACATCACCCCGGGGCGCCAGGAGTCCGAGCCCGGGGTCGATCACCTCGCGCACGCCGCGGATGTCGTAGGCGGCCACGGGCCGGCCCGTGGCCGCCGCCTCCATGGCCGCGCGGGGGATCCCCTCCCGGTAGGAGGGAAGGACCACCACGGTGGCCGACGACAGGTACGGGCGCACGTCGGCCACCTCGCCCACGAAGGTCACCGTGCCCGCCGCCGCAGCCACCTCCTCCTCGGTCAGCGCGTCGCTCTGGTCGGGCTCGACCGGTCCCACGTGGACGAAGTCGGCGACGTCCGACAGGCGCGCCGCCATCTCGAGGAAGTCGGCGCACCCCTTCTCGCGGACCAGGCGGCTCACCATCAGCACCACCGGGCGGTCCCGGGTCAACGCCGGCGCCACCGGGGTGAGGAAGCGGTCGAGCACGATGCCGTTGCCCACGTAGTGCACCTTGGCGGCCGGGGCGATGTGGACCCGAGGGAGCACGCCCTCGTCTTCGCGGCTCTGGACCAGCACGCTGGTGGCCCATGAGCAGCACCACCGCTCGAAGCACCAGCCGAGGATGTTCGCCACCCTGCCGTTGCCGTCGAAGTAGAGCGATCCGTGGACCGTGTACAGCGCGGGGCTCCCGACGAGGCGGGCCACCGGAAGGCCCAGGAACGACGCCTTGGGCGTGTGCGTCTGCACGAGGTCGAACCGCTGCCCGCGCAGGAAGCGCCACAGGCGCACCGCCGACCGGACGTCGGACAGGGCGAATTCGCGGCGGATCGGGATGACCTCGACGCTGATCCCGTCGATCGGATCGTCGTAGGGGTCCCCGGACACCACCGTCCAGTCGATCTCGGGGAGCGACCGCAGCTGATTGGCGAGGAGCACCCGCGCGGTCATCGACGTGGTCACGACCCGACAGCCGCGCCGGTGGCTCCGAACCTCGCTGTCCGCACCGGTTTCCGACACCATGCTTCCCCCTCCCCCGTCATCCCGAATTGGCGTGGGCCCAGGCCCGCAACCGGTGTAAACGGGCCGTGACGACCAGATTACACATCCGTTCCGGCCGTACGCCATGGTCAGGACCGCCGGATCAGGGTCCGGGCCGGCGGATCAGAGCCCGGGCATCCACCGCTCGATCCACGCCTGGAGCGCCAGCACCGCCCAGAGCTCGTAGGCCAGATCCCGCCGACCACGCTGGTGGAGACTCCAGGCCCGCCGGATCGGACCCGGGTCGAGCACGCCCTGTCGACGGAGCCGCCCCTCCTCGAGCAGCTCCTCGCCCCAGGGACGCAGTGGGCCACGCAGCAGGGCACCGATCGGGAACCCGAATCCCATCTTCGGCCGCTCGACGAGCTCCGCCGGGACGTGCCGGTAGAGCACCTGGCGCAGGATCCACTTGGTCGTCCCCTCGTGGAGCTTGGCGGTCAATGGGAGCCGCCAGGCCAGGTCGAACACGTCCCGATCGAGGAACGGGACCCTCGACTCGAGCGCGACGGCCATGGCCGCCCGGTCGAGCTTGGTGAGGATGTCGTCCGGCAGGTACCCGACGAGGTCGAGCCACATCATCTGCTCGGTGATGCCATCGAGTGCCGGCCACTGCGACGGGCGCGACGCCAACGACACCGTGGCACCGGCCCCCGGGACGAGGGACTCGGCGTCGTCCCACAGCGAGACGAGGGCCAGGTAGGCATCCTCGGGACCGGACGAGGCGAGCACCTTGGCGAACTTGGTCACCTTGACGGTGGGATTGCGGATCCGCATCCGGGCCGGCAGGAGCGCGCTGGCCCGGCCCACCCCGTCGACCAGGCCGGGAGGAACGGCGAGGAGCGTCGAGCCGGCGGCCCGACGGACCGGTCCGGGCACCGGGGCCGCCCGCGTCGTCAGGCGCTCGAGCCAGGCGTGGCGGTTGTACCCGGCGAACAGCTCGTCGCCTCCGTCGCCCGAGAGGGCCACGGTGACCTGGGTCCGGGCCAGCCTGCTGACCAGGTGCATGGGGATGGCCGACACGTCGCCGAACGGCTCGTCCCAGATGTCGGGGATCTGCGGAAGGAGGTCCAGCGCCACCGAGTCGCCGACCTGGAGCGGCGTGTGGTCGGTCCCCAGGTGGGCGGCGACCGCGGCGGCGTCGGCCGACTCGTCGAACAGCGGGTTGGCGAACCCGATGGTGAAGGTGCGTACCCGGTGGGTGCTGTGGCGCTGCATCAACGCCACCACCACGCTCGAGTCGATCCCCCCGGACAGGAACGCCCCCACAGGTACGTCGGCCTCCATCCGGGCCGCTACGGACGCCGACAGCGCCGCTTCCAGCCGGTCCGCCATCTCCTTCGGCGTTCCGTCGAGGGGTCGGCTCCGGGCCCTCTCGATGGCGTCGCGGGCCGACCAGTGGACGATCGGCTCCGGCAGTGCCCCGGCCGGTGCGCCCGTGGCGATGACGACGCGCTGGCCGGGAAGGAGCTTGGCCACACCCCGGTAGATGGTGTGCGGTGCGGGGATGCAGTTGTGTCGGAGGTAGAGGGCCACGGCGTCGCGGTCGATCTCCGGCGCAAACCCGGGCACGCGGCACAGGGCCTTGAGCTCCGACCCGAACGCCAGACGCCGTCCGATCCAGCCGTAGTAGAGCGGCTTTTCGCCGAACCGGTCACGGATCAGGTGCAGGACGCGGTCCTGTCGGTCCCACAGGCCGATGGCGAACATCCCCTCGGCGGCATCGAGCGCAGCTTCGAGCCCCCAGTGCCCGACGGCCTCGAGCAGGACCTCGGTGTCCGATCCCCCGCGGAAGGCCACGCCCTCGCCCCCCAGCCGACCCCGGAGATCGGGGTGGTTGTAGATCTCGCCGTTGAAGCTCAGGACCCACCGGCCGTCGCGGGACACCATCGGCTGGGCGCCCTCGACGCCGAGCTCCACGACGGCGAGCCGCCGGTGACCGAGCGCCACCCCGTGCTCGGCGTCCGACCACAGCCCGTGCGCGTCGGGACCGCGGTGCTCGAGGGTGGCACTCATGTCCGACACGACCCGGTCGAGCTCGTCGGCTGATGTCGCGCATGCCGGGTCGAACAGCCCGGCGATCCCGCACATGCGGTCAGGCCCCCGGGCGGGCCGGGCCCGACGCCGTCGGTCCCACAGGCGCGCGTTCGACGCCGTGGGGCTGGGTCATCACGTGATCATCAGCGCTGGCGGAGAGCGTGTCAAGGAGCCTCCACGGCACCTAGGCGCATCGGAGGAAGGGGACCGCCCACGCTGTACGATCGCCCGGTGGACCAGGGGCCGGACGGTGACGCGGGAACGGACCGGCGGCGACTGCGCATCCTTCTGGTGATCAAGGGACTGGGGTTCGGCGGCGCGGAACGGCTCCTCGCCGAGACGGTCGCCGCCGGCGACCGGGACGCCTTCGACTACGAAGTGGCCTACGTGATGACCGGATCCGACGGCCTGGTCGGCGCCGTCCGCGCCGGCGGGACCCCCGTACACGCGCTGGGCGCATCGCGGAGCGTCGATCTCGCGTGGATCGGACGGCTGCGCACCCTCATCGTCGCCGGTCGCTTCGATGTGGTCCACTTCCACCTTCCCTACACCGCGGCGCTCGGCCGCCTGGCCGTGGCCACGGTGCCACGCGACCGACGGCCGTCGGTCGTCTACACGGAGCACAGCATGTGGAACCTGGCCGCCGTGGTCACCAAGGGGATCAACCGGGCGGGGATCAACCGGGACCAGTCCCTCATCACCGTCTCACAGGCCGCCCACGACGCCCTCCCACCGGCACTGCGACGCCGCGCCCGGGTGATCGTGCACGGCGTCAGCCGATCCACGGCCGACGAGCTCATCGCCAGGCGGGACCAGATCCGCACCGAGGTGCGCGCCGAGCTCGGCGTGCCCGACGGCGAACTGCTCTTCCTCACCGTGGCCATCCTCCGTCCCGAGAAGGGCTACGACATCCTGCTCGACGCCGCCCGCATCCTCGCCGATCGCGGCGTGCCGGTCCGGGTGGCGGCAGTCGGTGGTGGCCCGATGGAGGACGAGGTCCGTCAGCGCCATTCCGCCCTGGGTCTCGGGGACCGCCTGCAGCTCCTCGGCCCGCGCGACGACGTGCTCCGGTTGATGGCGGCGGCGGACGTCTACGTGCTGGCCTCCCACCAGGAGGGACTTCCCGTGACCTTGATGGAAGCGACCACCATGGGACTGCCCATCGTGGCCACGTCGGTGGGCGGGGTACCCCAGGTGGTGACCGACGATGTCGAGGGCCTGGTCGTCCCGCCCGGGGACCCGGAACGGTTGGCCGACGCACTCCAACGGGTGGCCGCGGACCCCGGGCTGCGCGAACGCCTCGGGAAGGCGGCCCGCGAGAAGAGCGCGATGTTCGACGTCACCGGGGCCAGCCGCGAGATCGAGGGGATCTACCGGGAGATCACCGGCCACCGGCCCGAAAACGACGCGTGAGCCCCATCAGCCATCGGGCGGGAAGGCCGACACGCGGGGTGCGGTGACCCCGCCCTGTGGTCAGGCGGCGACCAGGCCCTCGGCCTGGCGCTCGTCGAGCAGTGCCCACCAGGCGTCGGCGGCACGGCGGGCCGCATCGGCCACCTCGGCGGTGTCGGCACCGGCCAGCGCCAGTGCCTCGACGGCCCAGTCGCCGTGGTCGGCGTCCATGGCGGCATGCACGTCCCAGAACCGGGTGCCGACGGCGTCCATGCCGTACCAGCGGCGGAGGCCGTCGCCCTTGGATTCGGCGATCTCGGCGGCCTGGGACTCGTAGGCGGCCAACCCGGCGATGGCGGCGACCGGCGACTCGGCGGCCAACGTGAGGTACAGGTCGGCCAGCGACCGCGCTGCGTCCCCGGGTCCGGTGGCGACAGGAGTGTCCGGCAACGCCGCGGCGAACCGGTCGAACAGGGCAAGGTGGGCCTCGGGCCGGCCGAGCTCGTCGGACAGGTTGCGGGCGACCAGGTCGGCCGCCGCGGTCCGGCCGTCGGCCGCCAACTCGTCGACCACGGTGGCCAGCACCTCGGGCAGGACCGCTTCGAAGGCCCGGTAGTGCACGGCGTACTCGGCCAACTCGGCCGACGAGAGCTCGCCCGCCTCCCATCGCCGGTAGAAGGGATGGGCCAGGAGGCGCCTGCCCTCGAGGGCTGATGCAACGGCACGAGCCAGGTCGGACTGCGGATCGGTGACGGGTGCCGCGCTGTCGTGGGTCATGCCGGAAACCCTAGCAACGGCTGACCGGGCGATGACGGTCCGCTCAGTGCGCCGCTGCGTGCCCGTTCGACGGATGGGCGTAGCGGCCGCCCACGTAGGGCCGCGGATCGCCGAACCGTGCCGTCCGTCGGTCGCGTCCGGCATCCAGGTAGTGCAGCTTCCTCTCGCGTTCGAGAGCCATCCGACGGAGATGGACAAGGACACTCACGTAGGCGACGAGGGCCAGCCCGTCGACGGCACTGACCGCCCAGACGAACGAAGCCCCGGGGATCAGGCCGAGCATGAGGGAGGCCACGAACACACCGGCCAGGACGGAGAGCGTGTCCCGTCGACGGCGGCGGGCCTGGCTGCGGGCGAAGGAGTCGACGCCCCGCGGTCCGTTGCCAGGATCGTCGGGCGCGGGCCGCAGTGCAACGGCATCCCGGCCTCCGCGTCGGCCGGGCTCGCCCCAGCCGACATCGTCGAACCGGTCGACCGGCGCCCGATGCCCACCGGTCGGGGGATCGACCTCGACGGGTTCGGGCTCGGGTTCGCCGAGGAAGGCCAATGCCGGGCGGGGGAGCTCCTTCGCTCCGACCACGGTGAGGGTCGGGCGCGTCCCGGTGTCGGGATAGCTGATGCCGTTCGGCGAACCGGTGTCGTCGACGGCCTGCAGGCGGTAGGCGGGGGCGACGAGTGGTTCGGGGGCGGAGTGCTCGAGGATCCGGAGCTGGCGGTGGAAGTGGGTGATGGACTGGTCGCCGGCGCGGACCCTCCGTTTGACCAGGTTCGGGCCCAGGATGATGGCCCACGCCACCAGGATGATGACCACAACCACCACGGGCACCACCTCCTCCCCCGTTCGCTACCAGCACAAACGCTAGCGACGGGCAATTCGGCAGTGGTGGATGCTCCGCTCGGGTACCTTCCGGCCGGTCCGGACCTGACGAGGCCGAGGGGTCAGTCGAACGACGGCGGTGCGGTCCGGGTCCGCTTCAGCTCGTAGAAGCCGTCGGTGCCGGCCACGGCCAGCACCCCGTCCCACAGCTTTCCGGCCGCCTCGCCCTTCGGGGCCGGCGTCACCACCGGACCGAAGAAGGCCACGCCTTCCACCGCGATGACCGGCGTCCCCACGTCCATGCCTACCTGGTCCATGCCCAGGTGGTGCGAGGCCTTGATCGCCTCGTCGTAGACATCGGAGTCGATGGCGTCCGCCAGCTCTGCGGGCAGCCCCACGTCGGCCAGCGCCTTCTCCACGGTGGACCGGTCGCGCTCCTCGCCGTTCACGTGGAACCGGGTGCCGAGGGCGGTGTAGAGAGGGAGCACCACCTCGGGCCCGTGGGCCTGCTCCGCGGCCACCACCACCCGGACCGGCCCCCACGCCGTCTCCATGAGGGCCTTGTAGTCGTCGGACAGGTCGTCGCGCCCGGAGTTCAGGTAGGCGAGCGACATCACGTGCCACCTGACGTCGAAGTCACGCACCTCCGCGGCGTTCAGGATCCAACGCGAGGCGATCCACGCCCATGGGCACAGCGGGTCGAACCAGAAGTCGGCGACGGGGCGTCCGGTCGTGGTCGTGTCGGGCATCGGCTCTCCTCGGTCGTGGCGCAGTCCCGCCCATGGCGGGACGCTCGCTCTGTACAACCCCGGACCTCGGGGACTTCTTCCCAGGACCGCCCGTGCACTCGTCGGACGGATCAGCCGGGACGGGTGGGACCGGTGGCCCGGGCGGCCCACCGCCCGTCACGGCGTTCCACCGCCACGTCGACGCCGAAGGCGGCCGAGACGGCGTCGTCGTCCAAGACCTCGGCGACGGGACCGGCCGCGACCAGCCGGCCTCCCCGCAGTAGCGCGGCGTGGGTCGTCCCCGCCGGGATCTCCTCCAGGTGGTGGGTGACCAGGACGAGGGGCGGGACCCCCGGGTCGGCGGCCAGCTCGGCCAGCCGTCCGAGCAGCCGTTCGCGGGCACCGAGGTCGAGCCCGGCCGCCGGTTCGTCCATCAGGATCAGTTCGGCGTCAGCCATCAGGGCCCGGGCCAGGAGAACCTGCTGACGCTCCCCTTCCGACAGCAGGCCGAAGGGCCGCCCGGCAAACGCGTCACCACCGAACCCGGCGTCGGCCAGGAGCGACGCAGCCCGGCCACGGTCCTCGTCGGTGTACTCGTGCCACCAGGTCTCGAGCGCGGCGTGACGACCGGTGAGCACGACGTCGAGGGCCTCCACCCCGGGCCGCAGCGAGCGGCTCACCGATGCGCTGACCAGGGCGATTCGCTGGCGGAGCTCCCGCATGTCGACCCGGCCGAGACGCCCGCCCAGGATCTCGACCACCCCTCGGGTCGGCCACAGTGCGGCTCCACACACCCGGAGCAAGGTGGTCTTCCCCGATCCGTTCGGTCCGAGCAGGGCCCAGCGCTCCCGGGCCTCCACCGACCAGCTCACGCCGTCGAGCAGAGGTGAGCCGTCGCGCACCACCGAGACCGACTCGAGCCGGACGGCCGGGATTCCCTCGCTCATGACCGTCGGCTCAGGCGACCGGGTCGTCGCGGCCGCGGTCGCCGGGTGCGGTCGGTCGGTGCACGGCACCACAATGGCACATCGCCGCCGGCCGACGAATGCGCAGGTCAACGCCGGAACGGCGATCCTGGCCGCTTCCGGGACCCGTTTCCCGCGTTCCATCGGAAACCCTCCGGTCTTATGCTTGAAGCCATGGAGCAGTGGCGGCACCGAGCGCAGTGGGAGCACCGGCGATGACCGGCTGCGGAGCCGCGGACGCCCGAAGGCTCGACCAGTGCGAGTGCGACCTGCCCCCCGGGCACCCGGCTCCCCACCGGTGCAACGACTGTGGTCGCACCTGGCACGAACCGCCCCTCCACGGGTCGGGGCCGGACCCCGTGCCGACGGGCCGGCGGGCCCCGGCCGACGCGCCCTAGCCCCCGCCGGGGCGCTCCAGCCCTACACGTTGAAGCGGAATTCGACCACGTCGCCGTCGCGCATCACGTACTCCTTGCCTTCCACCCGGGCCTTGCCGGCGGCCCGCACGGCGGCCACCGAGCCGGCCTCGACCAGGTCCTCGAAGCCGACCACCTCGGCCTTGATGAACCCCCGCTCGAAGTCCGTGTGGATGGTGCCCGCCGCCTGAGGGGCGGTGTCCCCGATGTGGATGGTCCACGCCCGGGTCTCCTTCGGGCCGGCGGTAAGGAAGGTGTGCAGCCCGAGGGTGCGGAAGCCGACGTGGACCAGTTGCACGAGGCCCGACTCCTCCTGCCCGTACTCGGCCAGGAGTTCGGCCGCATCGTCGGGGTCGAGGGCTGCGACCTCGGCCTCGATCTGCGCGCACAGCACGACGGCCTCGGCCGGTGCCACCAGCGCCTCCAGCCGGGCCCGCAGGTCGGCGTCGCCCAGCGAACCCTCGTCGACGTTGAACACGTAGATGAACGGCTTGGCGCTCAGGAGGTGGAGGTCGGCCACCAGGGCCGGGTCGATCTCGCCGGCGGCCACCGCGGACGCCACCGTGCGACCGGAGTCGAGGATCTCCCGGGCCTGCTCGGCCGCCCGCAGCTGGGGCACCAGCTCGGGTTGCTTGCGCGACTCCTTGGCCAGCTTCACGATGCGGTTGTCGACCGTCTGAAGGTCGGCCAGGATCAGTTCCGTGTTGATGGTCTCGATGTCGCCCTCGGGCTCGATCCTCCCGTCCACGTGGATCACGTCCGGATCCTCGAACACCCGCACCACCTGGCAGATGGCATCGCTCTCGCGGATGGCGGCCAGGAACTTGTTGCCGAGGCCCTCCCCCTCCGACGCGCCTTTGACGATGCCGGCGATGTCCACGAAGGTCACCGTGGCCGGCAGGATCTCCTTCGACCCGTAGATCCCGGCCAGCACGGCGAGGCGGGGGTCGGGCACGGCGACGATCCCCACGTTGGGCTCGATGGTGGCGAACGGGTAGTTGGCGGCCAGGACCTCGTTGCGGGTCAGGGCGTTGAACAGGGTGGACTTCCCCACGTTGGGGAGACCGACGATGCCGATGGACAGTCCCACTGGTGCTTCCTCCGATGTCGCCGCCGGCCCGGGGCCGGCGGTGGGCCAGGGTGCGAGCGTAGGTGATGCCCCACGGGGCCGGCGCCGGGGGCGGCCGGTCGGGTCAGCGCAGGGGTGCCATCAGGTACTCGCTCATGGTGGTGCTCCGCAGGCGGTCGAGGTCGAGGCAGGACGAGACGCTCTCCATCATCCGGCTGACGTTGGCATCGAGCTCGCCCGGGGAGCCGGCGTTGAAGAACAGCATGGGGTCGGCCACGTGGTCCGTCGACGGCCAGCCCTCCTCGACGATGCCGTCCACGTCGATCGCCCCCTCGGTGAGCGACCGCACCACTTCGTTGCGCACGTAGCGGGTGCGGGGCTGCAGCTCCCCGGACACCGGGGACTGGGTCCCGTGCCACCGGTCGATCCACTCGCGGTAGTCGAGGCCCTTCGGCCGGTGGATCAGTGCCACGGTCAGGACACCGGGCGACCGCTCGCCGTCGGGCCAGTCGCGGGGGGCGGCATACGGGGTGGTCCCGTAGTCGTCGTAGAGGGACTCGACCACCAGGTAGGAGGCCGTCGGGAGCCCCAGGGCGGCCAGGGCCCCGTCCATACCGGCCGTGCGCTCGTAGCAGTCGAGCCACGTCGACACCTCGGCCACGTGAGGCTGCTCGCCCGCGGGCGCGGGCGCCGGCGACGGGGCCGCATCAGCGGCCGAGTCGTGCACGTTGACCGTCACGGCCCTCACCCCGCTGCGCAGCAACCGGGGCGTCGTCTCCTCGATGAGCTGTCGACGGAGTTCGTCCCCCGACTCGCCGTCGCCGGGACCCCACACCAGGGT
Source organism: Acidimicrobiales bacterium (assembly GCA_050014755.1). Classification (GTDB taxonomy): domain Bacteria; phylum Actinomycetota; class Acidimicrobiia; order Acidimicrobiales; family RAAP-2; genus Bog-756. The sequence continues at coordinate 20,869 of JBEKCS010000017.1, read as the reverse complement.
GACCACCTTCTCCATGAGTGTGCCTCCTCCCCGTCCGCGCCCGTCAGCGCTCGAGGGAGTGGCCGGACCCGGTGGTGGCCGCGGCCGGGACGCGGCACGCGCCGTCGATGTCGAAGACCTGGTTGAACCGCCCGAAGGCCAGCCACGAGCCCACGCACAGCGCCAGGTCCACCAGCTCGTCGTCGGTGTACTCGGCATGGAGGCGAGCCCAGAGGTCGGCGTCCATCCCCCGGTGTTCCGTGGCGAACCGGCGGGCGAACTCGGCGGCCAGCCGCTCACGCTCGGACAGCTCCGAATCGTCGCCCGACCCGATGGCCTCGTACAACGACTCGGGCACGTCGTCGGGGGACGCCCCGCGCGCCGGGACGTCGCGGGCACTACGCCAGTCCAGACACATCGCGCAGTCGTTGACGAGGGCGATGGTGAAGCGCGCCGCCTCGAACTCCCGGATCGAGAGCTTCGAATTCTCGTACACGGCATTGGTGAAGCCGCCCGCCGCCGCGGTCAGTGGCCGGGCCAGGGTGGTCCAGACGTACATCAGCGGGTCGTCGCCCGCGGGCACGGTCACGTTCGGCATGGGTTCCTCCTCAGTTGATCGGCCCCGATCGATCGGCGCCGTCGGACGACTGACGGGTTCCGGCGCCGTCAACCCTGGAACGCGGGCATCCGACGGATCACGCGTCCGGCCAGACCGGTCACGTACTGCTCCCACCGGCGCTCGCCCAGCAGCCACAGCCACAACTCCCGGCGGTTGGCCATGACGATCTCCACGAACTCCTCGCGGGTGCAGCCTCCCGGCTCGAGCACCGGCTGCCACCGGCTCCAGAGCCAGACGCCGATGCAGATGTCGTCGGAGAACCCCTCGCGCCAGTTCCCCCCTTCGAGCAGGGTGTCGCGCAGACCGATTCGCAGCTCCTCGGGTTCGGACGGGAACTCCAGCCTCGGTGCCCCGTCCTCCCAGACGTCGTCTTCCTCGGTCGCCACTCCGACCACGCTAGCCATCCCGCCCGTCTCGGGCGCAGTCATCGGTCGGCCACCACGGGAGCCCGGTCCGTTCCCTCGTAGGAGGAGACGTGCTCGGCATAGTCGATGAACAACGGCGCATCGGGGTCGAACGGTCGCCGCAGGCTGTCGAAGGCCACCCGTTTGTCGAACGCGTCGAGCTTGACCAGGGCTTCGGGGTTGTCGAGCTCCCGGAAGTCGAGTCGCCCCCGGGCATTGTCGAGGGCCCGACGACCCCGCTCGGAGCGCACCAGCACGCTCGACCACCCGTCGGAGGAGCCGACGCTTCCCACCGACAGGTCGGCGCTGCGTCCCAGGAAGTCGGCGCACTCGTCGCACCCCTTGAGGGCGGCCCCGTGGAAGTTCTTGACCGGCTCGTCGACGGCCAGCTCGCCGTCGCGGTACTCGACGATCATGCGACCCCGGATCACATCCACCTTGGAGACCCGGTCGATGTCGATCCCCCGGTCGTTCTGGAGGAGCTCCAACATGAGGCCCCGGTAGTCGAAGCTCTTGGTGCACAACAGGGCGATGGTCAGCACCACCGCGTCGATCCGGTGGGCACCGCTCGGCCACCGCCGCGACTGCATGGCCCGGATGCCCTGGATCTCGCACGGCGTCCCCACCACGGCGATCCGGGGCTTGGCCGGCAGCTGGTAGCGGGACAGGTCGAGCTCGGCCAACGCCATGGTCTGGTTGTAGAAGCTGCCCGACGCGTCGAGGATCTCCTTGGCCGTCGTGGCCAGGTGGGACACGCCCTTCCACGGTTGCTCGGGATCGTCGCTCGGTCGGGTGACCACGGCGCCGTCGATGTCACCGGCGGCCAGTGCGGCGATCAACAGGGCCGACACCACCCCACCGTCCTGGGCGCCGTCGGGACGGGCCCCGGCCCGCACCGCGTATGCGTCGAGGACCGCGCCCAGCCCGTCCCCGGGTGGACCACCGGTGATCTTCCAGTAGGTGTCGCTGGCGTCGGCCCGCTCGACCGACGCGGCGGCGATCTCGTCGGCCGATGCGCCGGGCATGACCGTCGAGGGCGGCCACAGCGCCTCGTAGCGCAGACCGCCCCGGGGGCAGAAGTCCCAGCAGAGCGAGCAGCCGGTGCACATCTTGACCAGTTCGGGCAGGTCGGTGTCCTCGTCGATGCCGAGCGAGTTCGACGGGCACGCGGCGATGCAGGTGCCGCACTGGATGCAGCGCCCGGCGTCGATCACGCCGGCCTGGAGTTCGAAGAACCAGGTCTTGCCCGGGGGTTCCTCGATCCCGTTGATCTCCTGGCGGATCCGGTAGGCCTTCACTCCGCGCCTCCTGGCGGGGCCCCGATGCTCACCGGGGTGCCCGTCCCCGAGGCGGCCAACGTGGTCCGCAGCTCGTCGTTGGGGATGCGGCGGGCCCAGTTGTAGAACGGCTCGTCCTCACGCCGCTCGGACTGGTAGCGGCGGACGATGCGGAGCAACGCGTCGGGGACGTCGTTGACCGGACGGGCGTTCTCGATCCAGTCGATGAATCCGGCGTCGGCGCCGAGTGAGCCGCCCATCCCGATGTCGACGGCCTCGGCCAGGTGGTTTCCCACGTGGGCGACGTCGCCCCGGAAGCCGATGTCGGCGATCTGGGGTTGCGCGCAGCTGGCGGAACACCCCGAAAAGTGCATCCGGATGATCCCGGCGTCCTCGCCCTTGGTCGAGTGGGCACCGGGCACCGGAGCCTTGCCGACCGGCTCCCCGGCCAGCTGCTCGTCGAGGAACCGGGCCCACTTGACGGCACGCTCCTTCGTCTCGACGATGGCGTACCGGCAGAACTCGGAGCCCGTGCAGGCCACCACGCCACGGCTGAACGGTCCGGGGAACGGCGAGTACTTGACCAGCAGGTCCTCGGCCAACAGGGCGTCGACGGCATCGCCGTGGACCCCGGTGAAGGTGATGTTCTGGTCGGTCCCGATCCGGATGGTCCCGTCCCCGTAGGCGTCGGCCAGACGGGCGGCCTCGACCAGCTCCATGCCCTGCATCCGACCGACCGGGACGGAACAGCCCACGTAGAAGTAGCCGTCCACCTTCTGGGGGTGGACGCCCACGTGATCACCCCGGTAGCGACGGGTGAGTTCCTCGCCCGCGGGGATCAGCTCGAAGCCGGCCCGCTTGTCCAGCTCCTCGCGGAACCCCTCCGGCCCCAGCTCCTGGACCAGGTAGCGCATGCGGGCCAGGCCGCGGTTCTCGCGGTTGCCGAGCTCGCCGAAGAGCTGGGCGATGGCCCGGGTGACCTCGACCGCCTGGTCCTGGGCGACGAAGACGTCGATGTCCGAGGCCATCCGCTCACCGTCGGACAGCCCCCCGCCGACCAGGAGGTTGAACCCGAGCGACCCGTCGGCGCCGCGGGCCGGCCACAGCCCGATGTCGTTGATCTCGGCCTGGGCACAGTCCTCGACGCATCCCGACACCGACATCTTGAACTTGCGGGGGAGATTGGCGTACTCGCGGTTGCCGGTGAAGAACCCGGACACGGCCCGGGCGATCGGGAGTGCGTCGAACGCCTCGTCGCCGTCGACTCCCGAGACCGGGCAGCACAGGACGTTGCGTGCCGAGTCGCCGCACGCCTGCACGGTGGTCAGCCCCACCGCGGCGAACCGCCGCCAGATGCGCGGGATGTCCTCGATCCTCAGCCAGTGGATCTGCACCGTCTGGCGGGTGGTGAGGTCGGCGTAACGCGAGCCGAACATCCGCGACTCGGTTCCGTCGGGGCCCTCGCCGAACGCGTCCGCGACGACGCCGATCTCCCGGGCCTGGGGCGCCGTGAGAAACCCGCCGGGCACCTTCACCCGCATCATGAAGGCGTCGCCGCCCTGCTTCTGGGGGTAGATGCCCGCCCACTTCAGCCGCTCGACCTCGCCGGGCACCTTGGCGATGCCGGCCGGCCCCTCCTTGGAGTAGGTGTCGATGATCGCATCGGCGATCTCGAGCGGGTGGCGCTCGAGTTTGAAGAGCTCGATCTCGTTCAGCTCGCCCGTCGTTCGGTAGGGGTTGATGAACGGCATCGGCCGATCCGTCCCGCGGAGGCGCAGCCCGTAGAGCTCGTCCCGGTCCTTGGTCATCTCAGTGGCCAGTCATGTCAGACGTGGAGCCCGCACTCGACCTTGTCGGTTTCGGCCCACCGGCCGGCCCGCAGGTCCTCCCCATCGACGACCGGGCGGGTGGTCGGGGCACAGCCGATGGACAGGTAGCCCTCGGAGCGCAGGGGATGCTGGGGGATGCCATGGTCTTCGGCGTAGCCCACGAGGTCCTGGTGGGTCCAGGTGGCCAGTGGGTTGATCTTCACCATGCCCCAACTGTCGTCGTAGCTGACGATGGGGGCATGCCTACGGGTGGGAGCGTCCGACCGCTTCAGTCCGGTGACCCAACCGTCCCTTCCGGACAGCGCCCGGCGGAGCGGACGTACCTTGCGGAACTCGCAGCACTGGGCCGTGCCGCAGGGATGGTCCTCCGCCCCGGCTTCGGGATGGGTGACGGTCAGGTTCAGGTCGTAGCGGGCACGGACCGTCTCCACGTACTCCAGTGTTTCTGCGAAGTGGGAGCCGGTGTCGAGGAAGACGACTTCGATGTCGGGGTCGACGGCCACCGCGATGTCGATGAGGACCGCCTCCTGGAACGAGCACGACATGGCGAGCTTGGGGCCGAACCGCTCCACGGCCCACGCCACGATGAGTCCGGCCGGCGCGGTCTCGAATGCGGCAGACTGCTCGGCCATCTCCGCCCGCAACCGCGACACGGCGGGATCGGTCGCCAGCTCCGCCAGCCTCGTCCGGTTGTCCACCACGCTCAGCTTCACGTCGACTCTTCCTCTCCCGTCGGGAGCGGTGGGCCATCGGTCTCGGCCCACCGGGTCCGTCCGGACATCCCCTACTGCACCGGCCCTCGGTCCGGCACCCACGGCCGCCGACTGCACCACGTCGCCGTCCATTGCTGTGAGACTATACATGACTAACCCGATCGGGTTTCAGAACATTCCCGACCAATCAGGTAGGAATCCCGAGGTCGCAGATGAGGTCGCCGATAGCGACCAGACTAGGGGTGGCCCCCGTGGGTCGCCCCGTGACACCTCCCGACCATGACCCGAGCCCCGAGCCCCGAGCCCCGAGCGGATCCGAACCAGGCGGATCCGGCCCCTGAACCGGTCCGCCACCGGCCGTTGCCCCTGGTCGTGGACGTCGAGGGCCTGGCCTGTCTGGTGGTCGGGGCCGGACCGGTCGGCGCCCGGAGGATCCGCAGCCTCCTGGCGGCGGGGGCGACCGTCACCGTCGTGGCCCCCCACATCGGCGACGAGGTCCGACGCCTGGTCGACGGGCCCGGGCAGTCGACCGGTCCGGTGGCCGTCCTGTCCCGTCCCTACCGATCGCCCGAGGCATCGGGTTACCGCCTGGTGGTCTCGGCCACGGGGGATCCGGCCGTGGACGAACAGGTGGTGGCCGACGCCGTAGCCGGCGGCGCACTCGTCAATCGTGCCGACACCGCCGCCGCGGGCGACTCCGTGCCGGGCGCCGTCTCGTTCCCCGCGGTGCACCGCGACGGACCGGTGACCGTGGCCGTCTCGACGGGCGGATCGGGACCGGGGTTGGCCTCGTGGTTGCGCGACCGCGCCGCGGCAGCGCTCGGACCGGACCTGGACGCGTTGGCCGCGATGGTCGACGACGCCCGCACCGAGCTGTCCTCCCGCGGCCGACCGGGAGGATCGGTCGACTGGGGGTCCGTCCTCGACCGGGTCGCGCCGCTGGTCGCCGCCGGCCGGTCCGACGCCGCCCGAGAGCTCCTCGACCGCCTGATCGACGGATCGGACCCGGCGACGCGCCGGCGGGCGTGAACGCGGACCGAACCGATCGCTAGGGTTGCGCCATCATGCTCGGGCCCGCCGCCAACATCGACGACATCAACCTGTCGGACCCCGCGTTCTGGGAGCTCCACTGGGTCGAACGCGACCACGCGTTCGCCACCCTGCGGGCCGAGCGCCCGCTCGCGCTGTTCGCCGAAGCCGACCTGCGCGACGTGTCCCCCTTTTCGGCGCCTCCTGGACCGGGCTACCGGGCGGTGACCCGTCACGCCGACATCTGCGAGATCAGCAGGAACCCCGAGATCTTCTGTTCCGGCCAGGGTGCGGTGTCGATCCCGGACATGCCCGAGGAGATGGTCGAGTACTTCTCCGGCATGATCTCGACCGACAACCCGCGCCACACCCGTCTCCGACGCATCGTGTCGGCGGCCTTCAGCCCTCGGCGTGTCCGGGCCATCGAGGAGAACATCGAACGGGTGGCGACCAGGGTCATCGACCGGGTGACCGGAATGGGCGAGTGCGACTTCGTCAACGAGATCGCCGTCCCCATGCCGCTCGAGATCATCTGCGACATGATGGGGATCCCACCGTCCGAGCACAGGACCGTGTTCCACTGTTCCAACGTGATCCTGTCGTCGGGGGACACCGAGTTCATCCCCGAAGGGGCCGACCCGCTCCTGGCCATGATGGATGCCGGCCGCCAGCTGGCCGACATCATGATCGCGATCGGTGCCGACCGGGCCCGAAATCCGGCCGACGACCTCACCACGGCGCTGATCACCACCAACATCGACGGGGAGTCACTCACCGACGCGGAGCTGGCATCGTTCTTCATCATGCTGCTGGTGGCCGGCAACGAGACCACCCGCAACTCGATCACCCACGCCCTGCTCGCGTTGAGCGAGCACCCTGACCAACGGGCGATCTGGCAAGCCGACCCCACCACGGTTGCCGCCACCGGCGTGGACGAGGTCGTCCGGTGGGCCAGTCCGGTCGTATGGATGCGTCGGACCGTGACCACCGACACCGTCCTGTCCGGCGAGGAGCTGCACCGCGGCGACAAGCTCCTTCTGTTCTACGCCTCTGCCAACCGAGACGAGTCGGTGTTCGACGAGCCCTACCGGTTCGACGTGCTCCGCAATCCCAACCCCCACCTCGGCTTCGGCGCCCCCGGCCCGCACTTCTGCCTGGGGGCGCACCTGGCCCGTCGGGAGATCGACGTCATGCTGCGCGAGCTGCTGACCCGGCTGCCCGACATCGAGCCGACCGGCGAGCCCGACCGTCTCAACCCCCGGTACATCAACGGGATCAAGATCAACGGCATCAAGCACCTCGACTGCCGCTTCACCCCTGCCCGCATCGGGTAGCGGTCCACCGGACGGGGACCACGTCGCCCCCGCGACCCCTACGGTTTGGCCACCATCACGACGGCCACGACCACCAGCGCGGCGGCGAGGGCAAGCCCCATGGCACCGGTCCGCAGGCACAGGCCCGTCACCTCGTGCAGGCCCCCCGCCCCGTCCACCGGCCCCGGATCCTGGCCGTCCCCGGTGCCGCGGGCGGCGACCACCTCCTGCAGCCGGCGCTCGGCCGGCCACAGGACCGACTCGGCGGCGATGGCCACGGCGGCCCAGACGGCCATGCCCATCGACACCCACCCGTCGGCGAAGCTCCACTGGCCTCCGCTCATGGCCAGCAGTGCGATGCCCAGGACGGGGACGAGGAAGAGGACCCGGCCCGCCCAGTTGATCCCGGGCCGGTAGTAGCGGGCGAGCGCTTCGGGTACCGGTCCACCGGTGACCAGCGCCCGCCGCAGGGCGAGCGCGCACCCCCCGGCGATCCCCACGGCAACGAGACCGACCACCGCGGTGAGCACGTGGGCCAACAGCACCAGGTCGTACCCGGGCGCGTTGGCATCGACCCCGGCTACCACCGTGGCGGCTCCGAACACATGGGCGGTGGACACGGCGTGATTCTGGCATCGTCCGATTCGGGCCGCGCACCGCGACCCTGCGCCTCCTGGCGCCAGGGAATTGCTAGGTTGGGCGTGGGTCAATGTTCGCTCCGATCGCGCAGGCCCGATGTGGGCAATCGACGATGGGGACCGAGGTGGCAGCCAGGTGCACAGAAACGAACGACGATCACCGAGGGGCATCTCTCCCCGCTGATGAACCAACTCCGACTCGATCCCCTCACCGGACGCTGGGTGGTGGTCAGCACCGACCGCGCCAAACGGCCCCGGGCCTTCGCCCCACGGGTGGCCTCCATCCAGGCCGACACCTCGCGACCGTGCCCCTTCTGCCCCGGCAACGAGGAGAGTTCGTCCCCTACCCTCGAGACCGTCGGCCCGGACGGCGACTGGAGGGTCCGGGTGGTGCCGAACCTCTACCCGGCGTTCGAGGGTGACGCGCCGTTCGTCGTCACCAACCGGGGCCCGGTCTTCACCCAGGCCACCGCCGGGGGCATCCACGAGGTCCTGATCCTGTCCCCCGACCATCAGAACTCGTGGTCGATGTTGAGCGACGACCAGACCGGCGAGGTCATGCGGGCTATCAGCGACCGGATCGGCCAGCATGCCTCCATCCCCGGGCTGCGCTACAGCCAGGCCATCGTCAACGCCGGCCGGGAGGCCGGTGCATCGATCGAGCACCCCCACGGTCAGTTGCTCGGGATGTCGTTCGTCCCCCGGGAGGTCGTCGAGGAGCAGGCCGGCTTCGCCCGGTTTGCCGGACGGTGCCTTCTGTGCACCACGGTCGATGCCGAGGAGAACGTGGGCTACCGGGTCGTCTACTCCGACGAACAGGTGCTGGTGGTGTGCCCGTTCTGGAGCGGTTCGCCGTACGAGATGCTGGTCATCCCCCGATCCCACGGACCGCACCTGCACCACAGCCCCACCACCGACCTCCTGGCGGTGGGCCGGGCCCTCAAGATCGCCCTGGGCCGGCTACGCAACGTGCTTGGCGACATCTCCTACAACCTGGTGTTCCACTCCGCCCCGTACCGGGCCCCCGAGCCCTACCACTGGCACGTCCACGTCGTGCCGAAGCTGACCACGGTGGCCGGATTCGAACTGGGGACCGGGGTGCTCATCAATATCGTGAACCCCGAGCAGGCAGCCGAGGAGCTGGCCACACCGGAGCCCATCGCCGACGTCGGCTGACCTCGCCGGACGTGGCGGGCGGGCTACACCAGCTCGAAGCTGAGCGACCCGTAGGGGCCGAGGGTCACCGGATACGGTTCGGCGCCGATGGGCGGGAACGCCACCCGGCCCAACAGCTCGACCGGCTGTCGCCCGACCCACTCGGCCACGTCAAGGTTTGCCGGCTGGGCGGTTCGGCTCAGATTGTGCACGCAGAGCACCGAGTTGGTCACCTCACGACCGGTCTGCGGAGCCCTCCGGTCCGCCCGGACGAAGGACAGCACCGACGGGTTGGCGGAGGGGACCATCTGCACCGACCCCGTCCCGAACACCGGGAACTGGCGGCGGACGGCCAGCATCCGGCGCATCCAGTGGAGGAACGAGCTGGGGTTGCGCTGCTGGGCCTCGACGTTCACCGCGCCGAACCCGTAGATCGGGTCCATCAGGGGCGGCAGGTAGAGCTGGGCGAAGTCGGCCCGGCTGAACCCACCGTTGCGGTCGGGCGACCACTGCATGGGCGTCCGCACCGAATCGCGGTCGCCCAGGTAGAGGTTGTCGCCCATCTGGATCTCGTCGCCGTAGTACAGGACCGGGCTCCCCCGGAGGGTGAACAGCAAGGAGAAGAGGAGCTCGGACAGCCGACGGTCCCGGTCGAGGAGGGGGGCCAGACGACGGCCGATCCCCATGTGGCGCTTCATCCTCGGATCCGTGGCGTACTCGGCGAAGAGGAAGTCGCGCTCCTCGGGGGTGACCATCTCGAGGGTCAGCTCATCGTGGTTGCGCAGGAAGATGGCCCACTGCGCACCGGGCGGGGCCTCGGGGGTCTGCGACAGGATCTCCGTGATGGGATAGCTCTGCTCCCGGCGCACGGCCAGGAAGAGCCGGGGCATCAGCGGAAAGTTGAAGCAGAGTTGGCACTCGTCGTCGTCGCCGAAGTAGTCGGCCACGTCGGCCGGCCACCCGTTGGCCTCGGCCAGGAGGATCCGGCCCGGGTAGTCCTTGTCGAGCTCGGCCCGGACCCTGCGGATGAAGGCGTGGGTCTCCGGGAGGTTCTCCCCCGCCGTGCCGTCGCGTTGGAAGAGGTAGGGGACGGCGTCGAGCCGGAACCCGTCGAGCCCGAGGTCCAGCCAGAACCGGACGACCTGGAGCATGGCGTCGGCCACGTCGGGATTGTCGTAGTTGAGGTCCGGCTGGTGGGCGTAGAACCGGTGCCAGTAGTACTGGTCCCGCGCCGCGTCGTAGGACCAGTTCGACCGCTCGACGTCGATGAACACCACCCGGGCCTCGGGCCACCGTAGGTCGTCGTCGTTCCACACGTACCAGTCGGCCTTGGGATTGTCGCGGCTCTGGCGGGACTCCTGGAACCACGGGTGCTGGTCCGAGGTGTGGTTGATGACCAGATCCGCGATCACCCGGATCCCCCGGGCATGGGCCTCGGTCAGCAGGGACCGGATGTCCTCGACGGTGCCCGACTCCGGGTGGACCGAGAAGTAGTCGCTGATGTCGTAGCCGCCGTCTCGGAGGGGTGACGGGTAGAACGGCAGCAACCACAGGCAGTCGACGCCGAGCCACTGCAGGTAGTCGAGCTTGGCGATCAGCCCGGGGATGTCCCCCACGCCGTCGTCGTTGCCGTCGAAGAATCCCCGGATGAAGACCTCGTAGAAGACGGCCCGCTGGAACCACAGCGGGTCCTCCTCCGGTGGCGGTAGCGGGGCATTCGACAACTTGGTCACGGCGGTCACGTGCGCACGCTATCCGACAGGCCCCTGGGTCCCGGTGCGATCGGCCCCCACCCGTGCGTGTGTCTCGGCCCACCCGCCTCAGGAGTCGGGGAACAGTCCGGCGAGCAGGCGGTCGGCGGCCGCGTAGGGGTCGAGCGCCCCCGCGGACAGGTCGGCCACCACACCGGCGAACCGGTCGCCGGTCATCAGCTCGCCCAGCTCGTGCTCGACCCGGGCCAACAGGATCTGGTGGAACTCCCGGGCCAGTCGTTCGCGCCGGAACACCTCGAGATTGCCACTGGCCACCAGATGGGCGCGGTGGTCGGCGATGGCCGTCCACAGCACGTCCACGCCGTCGCCCGTGGACGCCACCGTCTCGATGATCGGGGGCCGCCACTCCCCCAGCTGGGTCAGGTCGAGCATGAGCTCGAGGTCGCGCCGGGTCTCGCGCGCGCCCGGGCGGTCCGCCTTGTTGATCACGAACAGATCGGCGATCTCCAACAGCCCTGCCTTGTTGGCCTGGATGGCGTCGCCCCATCCGGGGTTCACCACCACGATGGTGGTGTCGGTGGCGGCGGCCACGGCGACTTCCTGCTGTCCGACGCCCACCGTCTCGAGCAGCACCACGGGCACGCCGACGGCGGACAGCACCCGCACCGCGTCGGGAACGGCGACGGCCAGACCCCCGAGGTGGCCGCGGGTGGCCATCGACCGGATGAACACCTTGTCGTCCAGTGCGTGGTTCTGCATGCGCACCCGATCGCCCAGGATGGCACCGCCGGAAAACGGTGACGACGGGTCGACGGCCAGCACCGCCACCTGGTCGCTCCCGTCGAGACCGGTTTGGCGGGCCCTCGTGATCAGCTGGTCGGTGAGCGTCGACTTGCCGGCGCCGGGAGCCCCGGTGATCCCCACCGTGTAGGCCAGCCCCGGGGACCGGTAGGCGATCTCGGCCACGGCCCGGGCCTTCTCACCGCCCCGCTCCACCAGCGACAGCAGGCGCGCCCGGGCCACCCGGTCGCCGGCCCGGGCAGCCGCGAACAGAGACGCGGGGTCGGTGTTACGCGGGTCGGCCATGGCGGATGGAGCGTAACCGGATGGCGCCGTGGTCGTCAGGCCCGGACGACGTTGGCACCGAGCGACGCCAGCTTCCCGTCGAGGTCCTCGTAGCCACGGTCGATGTGGTGGGCGTCACTGACCACCGTCTCCCCGTCGGCCACCAACCCGGCGAGGACGAGGGCGGCGCCGGCCCTCACGTCGAAGGCCCGCACCGGCGCCCCCGAGAGCCGGCCCACGCCCCGCACCACGGCGTGATGGCCCTCGGTCCGGATGTCGGCACCCATCCGGCGCAGCTCCTCGACGTAGCGGAAGCGGCCGAAGAACAGGTTCTCGGTGACGATGCCCACGCCCTCGGTCACGGTCAGCAGGGTCACGAAGAGCGGCTTGTAGTCGGTGGCGAATCCCGGGTAGGGGAGGGTGGCGACGTCAGTGGAGCGGAGCCGTCCGGCGCCCACCGCCGACGCCCGCAGACCGTCCGGGCCGAAGGTCGTCTCCATGCCGGTTGCCGTCAGCTTGCGCAGCAACATCTCCATGTGGTCGGGGCGCCCGTCCTCGACGGTCACCTCCCCGCCGGTCAGTCCGGCCGCGACCAGGAAGGTGGCCACGACCAGACGGTCGGGGATGACCGCGTGGGTGGCCGGCTCGAGCCGCTCGACCCCCTCCACCTCGATGCGCGAGGTGCCCGCCCCGGTGATCCTCGCACCCATGGCGTTGAGGAAGTCGGCCAGGTCCTGCACCTCGGGCTCCCGGGCGGCATTGTCGATCACGGTGGTGCCCTTGGCCAGGACCGCGGCCATCAGTACGTTGTCGGTGCCGGTGTGGCTCGGGTACTCGAGCACCACCCGGTTGCCGACGAGCCGGGGGGAACCTCCGACCGTGGACGCGACCCTGCCCTCCACGTTTCCGTGGGACGAGGTGAACTCGACGCCCAGTGATTCGAGGGCCCGGAGGTGCATGTCGATGGGCCGGGGGCCGAAGTCGTCCCCCCCGGGCATCGACACCCGCGCCCACCCGCAACGGGCCAGGAGCGGACCCAGCACGACCACCGAGGCCCGCATCTTCTCCACCAGCTCGTACGGGGCCTCCGGGGTGACCTCGGCCGGGGTGGTCACCACCAGCTGGTCGGGTCGTTCCCCCCGCACCACCGTGGCACCCATGGCCTCGAGCAGCTCGGCCATGATGTCGACGTCGGAGATCCGGGGCACGTTGGTCAGGACGTGACGGCCCTCGGCCAGCAGGCAGGCGGCCATCAGCTTCAGCACCGAGTTCTTGGCGCCACCGGCCCGGACGGACCCCGACAGCGGTCCGCTGGGGCTGACGACGAGGCGATCCACGGCGTCCAGTATGGCCCGGGGCCGCACCCGCGTCGGTTGATGCCGGCTCCCGGCCGGGCCCCCGGAGGACAGACGTCCGATGGCCGCGGCCTCCCTCCACCGGCCGGACACCCCGACCGGTGCGCCGACGGCAGTTGCGACGGCCCACCCTGGTGCCAGCCACTATCGTCAGTCCTCGTGAACGCCATACCGCAGGCACCTGACCGCAATCTGGCCATGGAACTCGTCCGGGTCACCGAGGCGTCGGCGTTGGCCGCGTCCCGGTGGATGGGACGTGGGGACAAGATCGGTGCCGACGGCGCCGCCGTCAATGCCATGCGCATCGTCCTCTCCTCGATCGCCATGGACGGAGTGGTGGTCATCGGTGAGGGCGAGAAGGACAACGCCCCCATGCTCTTCAACGGCGAACGGATCGGGGACGGCACCCCGCCCAAGGCCGACATCGCCGTCGACCCGATCGACGGCACCACCTCCACCGCCCTCGGACGGGGCGGGGCGCTGGCCGTGATCGCGGTGTCCGAAGAGGGCACCATGTTCGACCCGGGCCCGTGCGTCTACATGGAGAAGCTGGCCGTCGGACCCCGGGCCGTGGGCGCCATCGACATCACCCGGCCCATCCGCGACAACCTGGATGCGGTGGCCAAGGCCAAGGGCACCTCGGTGCGCGACCTCACCGTGGTGATCCTCGACCGTCCCCGGCACGAGGAGCTCATCAACGAGGTCCGCAGCACCGGAGCCCGGATCCGGCTCATCACCGACGGGGACGTGGCCGGTGCCATCGCCACCTCATGGCCCGATACCGGGGTCGACCTGCTCGTCGGGGTGGGTGGGACGCCCGAGGGCGTGATCGCCGCCGCCGCCCTCAAGTCGATGGGTGGTGAGATCCAGGGCCGGCTGTACTGCCGCGACGACGCCGAACGGAACGCCGCCCTCGACCTCGGCTACGACCTCGACGCCGTGCTGACCACCGACGACCTGGTGCGGGGGGACAACTGCTTCTTCGCCGCCACCGGGATCACCGACGGCGAGCTGCTCCAGGGTGTGCGCTACGACGAGTTCGGGGCCAACACCCAGTCGCTCGTCATGCGGTCGAAGTCGGGCACCGTCCGGCTCATCGACGCCCGCCACCCGCTGCACAAGCTGTCCGAGTACAGCGCCATCGAATTCGGCTGAACCCCGCCTACTCCAGTTCCTTCCAGTGCGGGCGCCGGAAGAGTCGGGCGTAGCGAGCGCTCAGCGAGCTCCCCTCCTCGTAGGTGGCGTCCAGGTGCAGGACCGGAGCCCCGTGCGGCGCGGGAAGCGCCTCGACCTCCTCGTCGGTGAGCTGGCAGCGGACCACGGTCGTCCTGATCTCCGCGATCTGGTCCCGGTGCACGAAGCGCACGCCGTGCTTCGTCTTGACCACGATCCCGTCGAACTCGTCCAGTTCGGGGATCTGGAGCACGTGCTCGACCGTTCCGAACGGGGTGTCCGTGGCACTGACCACCGGGGTCTTCGGCTCCAGCGCCAGATACGAGATCGGCTCACCTTCGTCCATAGCTGTCTCCTTCGCGTGGTCTACCGGTGGACACTATCGGCACCGGCGACGGGGGTGACGACCGCTGCGACCTAGTCTGTGGCCGTGCCCGGCCTCCTCGAACTCGACGGCCTCCGGCGTCGGTTCGGCACGTTGGTCGCCCTCGACGGGCTGTCGTTCTCCGTAGCCGCAGGGCAGGTGGTCGGCTTCATCGGGCCCAACGGGGCCGGCAAGACGACCACCATGCGGGCGGTGTTCGGTCTCACCGACCTGGACGCCGGGACGGTCACGTGGAACGGCGCCCCGGTGGGCCAGGCCGAACGACGCCGGTTCGGCTACATGCCCGAGGAACGGGGGCTCTATCCGGGCATGGTCATAAGCGAGCAGCTCGAGTACCTCGGCAGGCTCCACGGGATGCGGGCCACCGACGCCCGGGATGCGGCGGCCACCTGGCTCGAACGGCTCGGTATCGCCGATCGGGCGAGCGGCAAGGTCGAGACGCTGTCACACGGGAATCAGCAGCGGGTCCAGCTCGCCGCCGCGCTGATGCACGGTCCGGAACTGCTCATCCTCGACGAGCCGCTCGCCGGGCTCGACCCCGCGGGCATCGACGCCATCGGCGGCGTACTCGTCGAGCAGGCTCGGGCCGGGTGCTGCGTGCTCTTCTCCAGCCACCAGCTCGACCAGGTCGAAGACCTGTGCGAGTCGGTGGTGATCATCGACCACGGCCGGCTGATGGCCAGTGGCCGCGTGGACGACCTGGCGACCAGTGGCCCGCGTCGGCTGGTCGTGCGGGTCGACGGGGACCGGGACGCCTCCTGGGCCCGCGGCATCCCCGGCGTCGCCGTCTCCGAGACGGACGGAGGTGAGGCCCGCCTGGTCCTCGACGAGTCGGTCGACACCGACTCGGTGCTGCGAGCGGCGATGAACGCCGGTCGGGTCACCGAGTTCGTGGTCCAGCGCCGTCGTCTGTCCGAAGTGTTCCGGGAAGCG
Organism: Acidimicrobiales bacterium; assembly: GCA_050014755.1. GTDB lineage: Bacteria > Actinomycetota > Acidimicrobiia > Acidimicrobiales > RAAP-2 > Bog-756. The sequence goes on along the minus strand of JBEKCS010000017.1, from coordinate 5,290 downwards.
CTGGCATGAGCCTGGCGCTGTTCATCGTCCTGGCCGCGGTGTTGGTGGCCGTTCGGGTCTGGCGCCGACTCCGGCGTAGGACCTCGGAACCGGCGCCGCACCGCCTCGGACGGTGGACCGTCACGGGCGACGTGGGCCTCGTGGCATCCCGGGAGATACGCGAGCGGGTCCGCGGCAAGGCGTTCCGGATCGGCACGCTGCTCATCCTCGCCGTGGTGGCCGGAGCGATCATCATCCCCACGCTCACGAAATCGACACCGCGGGCCCAGGAGGTGGGCATCGTCGGGTCCTTGTCCGTTCCACTTCGGACCACGATCGCGGCCTCGGCGAAGAGCGTCGGCACGACCGTGCGGTTCGTCTCCCAGTCGGACCTGTCGGCGGCCGACAGCTCGTTGCGCGCCGGACGCCTCGACGTCGCCGTCGTCGACGGCCGCGAGCTGGTGGTCAACAAGCCCATCGACCCGAGCGACACGTCGACGACGGCCCAGTTCGTACGGGCCATGTCCGGGGACCTCGGAGTGGCCGAGGCCTTCGCGGCCGCCCATCTCTCGCCGGAGCAGGCCAAGGATCTGGTCGGGGCCAAGCCCCTGCCGATCACGAGCGCCAGTTCCGGAAAGGGCACGGGGGCGGCCAGCGCCACCTCGGTGATCGGACTGATCCTCGTGTTCATCATGCTCACCCAGTACAACACCTGGATCCTGATGGGAGTCATGGAGGAGAAGTCCAGCCGGGTCATCGAGGTGCTCCTGGCCGCCGTGCGCCCCATCCAGCTCCTGGCCGGGAAGGTGCTCGGGATCGGGATGGTGGCGTTCGGCCAGGCGGCCCTGGTGGTCGTCTTCGCCCTCGTGCTCGCCGAATCGGTCGGTTCGGATCTCCTGCACGGCACCGCACCGGTGGTGTTGGCGGCGACGCTGGTATGGCTCGTGCTGGGCTACGCCTTCTACTGCTGGGTCTACGCCGCCGCCGGCTCGCTGGTCGAGCGCCAGGACCAGGTCCAGAGCCTCGCGCTCCCCCTGAGCCTGCCGATCATCTTCGGCTACGTCTTTTCGCTCATCACAGCCTCCGCGGGGAGCGCCTCCCCGTTCTTCACGGTCCTGGCCTACCTGCCGCCCACGGCACCGTTCGCCATGCCCGTCCTGGTCTCGTTCAGGACGGTCTCGTGGTGGGAGTTCGCCGCGTCCGCCGCCATCAGCATCGTGAGCACCGTGGCCGTGGCACGGCTGGCCGCCGCCATCTACCGCCGGGCCATCCTGCGCACCGGTGGACGGGTCAAGCTCCGTGACGTGTTCCCGAGAGCCGAGCGGAGCCAGCCCACCTAGCCGTGCGCGTGCCGCACCGATCCGGTCAGGCAACCGCTCGCCGGAAGACGCCGGTCGCCCATGTCACCACGACGACGCACAGGGGTCGACCGAGAGGTCGGTACTTCGGTTTTCGTAAGGTGCGCACAATGTGCGCATACTCACAGAAGTAGTTCCCCTCCGGCCTCCTCACCCGTTGGCCCTCGGGAAATCTGCCGGGCGTCAGGCATCGGGCGCCAGCCGTCAGCCGTCAGCCGTCAGGCAGGGGTTCTACGGATCGCGACGACGTCGGAGGGGGGACGCAGGCCCCGGACGGACCGGGCCCCGGGAGTACCGCCTCAGGCAGCGGGAGCGGCGGCGGCAGTGCCACCAGCGGTGCTCGAGGCGTCGACCGCCTCGAGGCGCACCTGGGCACGCAACAGTGCCGCCTCGGCCTCGACCAGCTCGGGGTCGGCCACCTCGTCCTCGGCCAGGGTCCGGCCGGCGGACCCGCCGAGCTCGGCCAACCGGGCCTCGGCCGCGTCGAGGGCGACCCTGGCCCGGTCGGCATCGATCTCGGAGGCCAGCTCGGCCACGCCGAGCAGCAGGGTCACCCGCGACGTGGTGGCACCGTCGGCGTCACCATCGTCGAGCGGCACGTGGAGCTCCACCTGGGTGAAGCCTCCGTGGACGGCCACCCGCACGACCTCACCGTCACCTCGGACCACCCGGACCACCCCGGGCTGGACCGAGCCCACGAGAGGCGTGTGGCCGGCCAGGAACGTGGCGTCGCCGTCGCCGGTGCGGACCATCACCTCGGTAGCCATCCCGGTGAGCAGGATGCGCTCCGGGGTGACCAGGTTGATCTGGAACAGTGCGTCGTCGGCCATGGACCTGTCGTCCGATCAGTTGTTCGCGAGGTCGTGCGCCTTGGCCAGCACCGACTCGGCCCCGCCGACGTTGAAGAACGCCTGCTCGGGAACGTCGTCGAGATCGCCGTTGACCAGTGCCTCGAAGGACTCGACGGTCTCCTCGACCGGGACGGTCACACCCTTCAGGCCGGTGAACACCTCACCCACGTTGAACGGTTGGGACAGGAAGCGCTGCACCTTGCGGGCACGGGACACGGTCACCCGGTCCTCCTCGGACAGCTCGTCGAGGCCGAGGATGGCGATGATGTCCTGGAGCTCCTTGTACCGCTGCAACACGCCCTGCACCCGCCGGGCCACGTTGTAGTGACGCTCGCCGACGATCTCGGGGGCGAGGATGTTCGAGGTCGACGACAGCGGGTCCACGGCCGGATAGATACCCAGTGAGGCGATGTCCCGGGAGAGTTCGGTGGTGGCGTCGAGGTGGGTGAAGGTGGTGAACGGTGCCGGGTCGGTGTAGTCGTCGGCGGGCACGTACACGGCCTGCAGCGAGGTGATCGAACGCCCCCGGGTCGAGGTGATCCGCTCCTGGAGCTGTCCCATCTCGTCGGCCAGGGTGGGCTGGTAGCCCACGGCCGAGGGCATGCGGCCGAGCAGGGTGGAGACCTCGGAGCCGGCCTGGACGAACCGGAAGATGTTGTCCACGAACAGGAGCACGTCCTGGTTCTTCACGTCACGGAAGTACTCGGCCATGGTGAGGGCGGCCAGGGCCACCCGCAGGCGCACGCCGGGGGGCTCGTCCATCTGGCCGTAGACCAGGGCGGCCTTCTCGATGACGCCCGACTCCTGCATCTCCAGCCAGAGGTCGGTGCCCTCACGGGTCCGCTCCCCCACTCCGGCGAACACCGACACACCACCATGGTTGATGGCCACCCGGTTGATCATCTCCTGGATCAGCACCGTCTTGCCCACACCGGCCCCGCCGAACAGGCCGATCTTGCCGCCCTGCACGTACGGCTCGAGGAGGTCGATGACCTTGATGCCGGTCTCGAACATGAGCGCCCGGGGCTCGAGGGTGTCGAAGTCCGGGGCGGAACGGTGGATGTCCCAGTACTCCTCGACCGGACCGATGTCGTCGGTGTCGAGCGGCTTGCCCAGGACGTTGAACACGTGGCCGAGGACGGCGTCTCCCACCGGTACCTGCAGACCGTGGCCCAGATTTCGCACCTCGGCGCCTCGGGTGAGGCCGTCCGTCGCCTTCAGGCAGATGCAGCGCACCCGACCGTCGCCGATCTGCTGGGCCACTTCGGCCGTGATGGTCTCCGGCACCCCTTCGAGCACGACGTCGACCTCGACGGCGCCGTTGATCTCGGGGAGGGAGTGGGGCGGGAACTCCACATCGATGACGGGCCCGGCGATGGCCACCACGCGGCCGGAGGCCAGCGTCTGGGGCTCGGTGGGCTGGGGGGCGGTGGTGGTCATGAGCGTCGGGCTCCCTTGAGGTCGTCAGATACGGCGATGTCGGTCGTGGTGGTGTGGCGTGCGGTGCCGGTCGGGCGGGTGGGGACGGGCACGGGTCAGACCCTCGTCTCGATCACGATGCCGCCTTCGTCGTCGTCGGCCCCGGCCCGCAATGCCTCGGCACCACTGACGATCTCCATGATCTCGGTCGTGATGGTGTCCTGGCGGGCTCGGTTCATGATCCGCGAGTACTTCTTGATGAGTTCGCCGGCATTTTCGGTGGCCGCAGCCATGGCCCGCTGGCGGGCGGTGAGCTCCGAGGCCGAGGCCTCGAGAAGCGCGGCGAAGATCTCGGTCTCGGCGGCACGGGGGGCGAGGTCGGCGAGCAGGATGGCGGCGTCGGGTTCGAACTCGGTGTAGCCGTGCTTGACCTCGACCTCGTGGGGGGCGACGTTGCGACTCTCGCCCGGAACGTGTTCGTGGGTCTCCTTCTGACGGCTTTCGCGGGGGTCGACCAGCGGGAGGAGCTGGCGCACCTCGACCCTCTGGGTCCCGGCGCTGATGAACCTGGTGGAGACCACGACCACCTGGTCGACCTCGCCGTTCACGAACGGGGCGATGGCCGCGGCGGCCACGTCGCGGGCGTTGGCGAAGCTCGGACGCTCGCTCATGCCGAGGAACGACTTCTCGACGGCCTGACCGCGGAACCGGAAGTAGCCCTGGGCCTTCTTGCCCACGGCGACCAGGCGGGTCTCCACACCGTCCGCCCCGTGCGCGGCGATCAGCCGTTCGGTGGCCCGGAACACCGACGTGTTGTAGCCGCCGCACAGGCCGCGGTCGGCCACGATGCTGAGCACGAGCACGTTCGACAGGTGCTCAGGGGTGCCGAGCAGGCGGCCGGCGGCCACCGGGTCGCCGAGCACGGTCTCGAGCACGATGCGGGCCATGCCCTCCTGATAAGGACGGGAGGCGGCGATACGGCCCTGGGCGCGCACGATCTGCGATGCAGCGATCAGCTCCATCGCCTTCGTGATCTTCTGCGTCGACTTGATGCTCTTGATCCGTCGACGGAGGATGCGCTCCTGGCCACCTGCCATCGATCAGTCGACCTTTCCTGTATCGAACGTGTCGGTGAACTTGGCCAGAGCGCCGGCCAGTACGTCGCCCTCGGGCAGCTTGCCCGAGGTGCGGATGCCGTCGAGCAGGTCGGCGTGGTTGGCCCGGAAGTAGGCACGGACCTCGGTCTCGTAGCGCTGCACGTCGGCCACCGGGATAGCATCCACATAGCCCTCGGATCCGGCGAAGATGACCAGGACCTGCTCCTCGACCGGAACGGGCTGGTTGAGGCCCTGCTTGAGCAGCTCGGTCAGGCGGTAGCCGCGGTCGAGCTGAGCCTGGGACACCTTGTCGAGCTCAGATCCGAACGTGGCGAACGCCTCGAGCTCGCGGAACTGGGCCAGGTCGATCTTGAGGGTGCCCGACACCGACTTCATGGCCTTGATCTGGGCTGCGCTACCGACCCGGCTGACCGAGATACCCACGTTGATGGCGGGACGCACCCCGGCGTAGAAGAGCTCGGACTCGAGGAACACCTGACCGTCGGTGATGGAGATCACGTTGGTCGGGATGTAGGCCGAGACGTCACCGGCCTTGGTCTCGATGATGGGGAGGGCGGTGAGGGAG
>JBEKCS010000016.1:0-59294 GCA_050014755.1 Acidimicrobiales bacterium | reverse complement strand
TCCTCGACTACCTGGCCTCGTCGTACGGACCGGTGATGGAGAGTCCCACGGCCCTCGCAGCCCACGCCGGGACCGACAACGACCAGACCTATCTCCAGACGCACGACATCGGGACCGGTCCGTACACGCTCACCCAGGCGAAGGTCGGTGTGTCCTACCAGTTGAAGGCCTTCCCGCAGTACTGGGGCATGAAGCCCTATTACACGACGGTGAACTTGCCGGTCATCGACAACCTGTCGACCCAGGAGATCGAGTTCAACAGTGGTCAGCTCGCCGGCATCCTCCACGACCTGACGACTCCGGCGGTGGCCCAGTACCGGTCAGATCCCAACGTGAAGTTCTACTCGCTGCCGGTCATCGAAGAAGAGAGCGTCTACGTCAACGAGAACACCGGCTTCCTCACCTCGCAGAGCGACCGCCTGGCCCTGCTCAAGGCCATCGACGCCAAGGCCATCGTGGCCGGGGTCTTCCCCGGCAGAGCCACGGTGCCGACCCAGGCCACACCCTTGGGCCTGTTGCCGTCGGGCTACGGGAACCAGGGCATCGACTACGACCCGTCAGCCCTGGCCTCGGTGGTGAAAGGACTTCCGTCCGGTGAGAAGGACCTGACCGTCGGCTACGACTCCGGGGCCCCCGACGACGAGCTGGTGGCCGAGCAGATCGCCGCCGAGCTGCAGGCCCTCGGCCTGACGACGAAGGTCGTGGCCTATCAGACGTCGGAGATCTACGGCTGGGTCGGCAGCGCTCAGGACGCCGCCAGCCAGGCCCCCAACATCCTCGTCTACTACGTGTGGCCGGACGCCTACAACGCCTACACATGGAACCACATCACGTACGACTCGGGCGGCGGTCTCCAGTACCTGACGTGCAACGTGCCCGGCATCAACGCCGTCGACACCCAGGCGGTCACCTCCGGGTCGGATGCCGTCTACAACACGGCGGTCCAGATGGCGGTCAAGCAGGGATGCTGGCTGAACGTAGCCAACCGCAACGATGCCATGGTCTTCCAGCCGTGGATGCGGGGCGTGGTCCAGGCCCACGTGGTCGCCATGCCGTGGGCGCTCCTGTTGAACCAGCTCTACCCGGGTTGACCCATGCCATGAGGCGCACCATGCCGAGCGTGAATTCCAGGTGACCAGGACCACCGCCACTCTCCGGACGGCCGAGGACCCAGCTGTCCTCGGGCGCCCGGCGTCGGTGGACGGGTCACCGTCCCCGGATCGCGCGCTCGTCACCGTCGAGGACCTGCACGTCTCCTTCACGCGGGGCGGCCAGGACGTCCGCGCCCTGCGGGGCATCAGCTTCGAGCTCCGGCCCGGCGAGATCCTCGGCCTGGTCGGCGAGTCCGGGTCGGGAAAGAGCGTGCTCGGTCTCACCCTCCTCGGCCTGCTGCCGCAGCGACCGGCACCGACCGTCACCGGGCGGGCCGTGGTGTGCGGGACCGACATGGTCGCGGCCACGGCAGAGGAGACCCGACTGGTCCGCAGGGCGCACCTGGGTGCGGTGTTCCAGGACCCCATGACCTCGTTGAACCCGACCATGCGGATCGGAGCACAGGTGGTCGAGGCGGCCGGGTCCACGACCGAGGCCATCCGGCTGCTCGACGCCGTCGGGGTGCCGGACCCGGCCCGACGGCTCAAGGCCTACCCACACGAGCTCTCGGGTGGCCTACGCCAGCGGGTGATGATCGCCATGGCCGTGGCCGGCAACCCGGCACTGGTCATCGCCGACGAACCGACGACCGCCCTCGACGTCACCGTGCAGGCCCAGATCCTCGAGCTGCTGGTCACCTTGCGCGACGAGCTGGGATCCAGCTTCATCCTCGTCACCCACGACCTCGGGGTGGCCGCCCAGGTGGCCGACCGCATCGCCGTCCTCTACGGCGGCCGGCTGGCCGAGGTCGGGCCCTCGGCCGACCTGTTCGGCGCCCCGCTCCATCCGTACGCGCAAGGGCTCCTTCGGTCCCGCCTGGTCCTCCACACCGACCGGGCCCGACCCATCCGCACCCTTCCCGGTGAGCCACCGGACCCCCGCAACCACCCGCCGGGCTGCCCGTTCGCTCCCCGCTGCGATCACTACGTCGCCGAGTGCGACGGCGTGCTCCCTGCGCTGGAGGACGTCGCCGTCGAGGCGGAAGGGGTGGCGGGCGACGCCGGCCACCAGGTGGCATGTCTGCGTCTCGACGAGATCGTCGCGGGTCCCGGGCCCCGAGCAGACGACGACGCGGTCCCGTGGCCGCCGGTATCGGGGATCGGACGCGGCAACCGTCCGGCGGTCCTGATCCATGGGGTCCACAAGCGGTTCCCCATCGGTTCGGGGTTCAAGAAGCGCCAGCTCCAGGCCCTGCGGGGCGTGGACCTCGCTGTCAACGAGGGGGAGGCCGTCGCCCTGGTGGGGGAGAGCGGGTGCGGTAAATCCACCCTGCTCCGATCCATCGCCGGCCTGCAGCCGATCGACGAGGGTTCCATCGAGTTCGGCAAGGGCGGCCGTCCCCAGATGGTCTTCCAGGACGCCGGTGCCTCGCTCACCCCGTGGCTCACGGTAGGCGAGCAGATCGAGGAGCGGCTCCGCTCCGAGGGCCTCGGGCGCAAGGACCGCAGGACCCGCATGCTCGACAGCCTGACCCTGGTGGGGCTGCCCCACGAGGCAGCCGAGGCCAAGCCGGCCCAGCTCTCGGGTGGCCAGCGCCAGCGGGTCGGCCTGGCCCGGGCGACCGTCGTCCCTCCCGAGGTGCTCCTGTGCGACGAGCCGACCAGTGCCCTAGACGTGTCGCTGGCGGCGACGGTGCTGAACCTGATCGGCCGCCTGCGGCGCGAGCTCGGTGTCGCCATCCTCTTCGTCACCCACGACCTGGCCGCCGCCCGCATGGTCGGTGACCGGATCGCTGTCATGTACCTCGGGCGGATCGTGGAGATCGGTGCCGCCGACGAGCTGTGTGCCGCCCCGGTCCACCCCTACACCCGGGCACTGCTCGACACGGTGCCCGAAGTGGGCCGTGTCCACGTCCGGCTGAAGGGCGAGCCCGCCAACCCGCTCGCGCCGCCGACCGGCTGCGCCTTCCACCCCCGCTGCACCGCGGCCGAAGACTCGTGCGCCACGGCGACGGTGGCCCTGGACCCCGTCGACGGGTCCGCCGGCAGGATGGTGGCCTGTCCGGTGTCGCTGTCGACCCGGTCGACCGCCGCCGGTAGCACGGCCGCCGACTCGGGAGGGAGCGACGATGGCGGTCGCTGAGGCCTTCATCCCCTCGACTCCCCGACGGGGCACCGCCCGGTGGAGCGGCCTGCCCAAGGCGCTGCGTCGCTTCTCGGTGGCCGACAAGGTGGGCCTGGTCCTGTTGGCGGTGCTGGTGGTGGCCGCGGTGTTCGCGCCCCTGATCGCGCCGTACAACCCCATCGTCCCCTCGGGCGTCCCGTTCACCCCACCCCTGACCGGTGGCCACCTGATGGGCACCGACGAAGTCGGCTTCGACATCTTCAGCCGGGTCCTCTTCGGTCTGCGCACCAGCCTGGTCGGTGTGGTCCTGGTGGTGACGTCGGGCGTGGTCATCGGCGGGAGCATCGGCCTGGTCGCCGGCGTCGTCGGCGGATGGGTGGACACCGTGCTCATGCGACTGACGGACCTCTTCCTCGCCCTGCCCGGCCCGGTGCTGGCCATCGCCTTCGTGGCCGCACTCGGCCCGAGCGAGTTCCACACCCTGCTGGCCGTGGCCATCGTCTGGTGGCCCTTCTACGCCCGGATCATGCGGGGCGAGATCCGCTCTCTGGCCGCACGGCCCCACCTGGAGGCCGCCGCCCTGGCCGGGGCCGGTCCGTTCCGACGGGCCTTCCGCCACCTGCTGCCCGGGGCGGTGCCGGCCATCGTGGTGACAGCCAGCCTCGACGTGGGCAACCTGGTGCTCACGCTGGCCGGCCTGTCCTTCCTCGGCCTGGGCGCTCCCGCCCCGGCCCCCGAGCTCGGCGCCATGGCTGCCCGAGGCCTGCAGTTCCTACTCCAGGAGTGGTGGGTGCCGGTGATGCCGGCCGTGGCCGTGTTCCTTCTCTCGCTGGCGTCCAACCTTGCCGGGGACGGGCTCAACAACGCCAGGGGCGACCGGTGAGGGCACGGGGAGGTCGGTCGTGATCACGTTCGCCGCCAAGCGGCTGGGGTCGATGGTGCTGATCCTGCTGGCGCTGACCGCCATCGTCTTCCTGCTCCAGAAACTCAGCAACGTCAACCCGGCCCACGCCTACCTGGGGGCGAACGCCTCCCAGGCGGCCATCGACCACGAGACCCGCGTCCTCGGCTACGACCGACCGCTGATCGACCAGTACGTCCACTACGTGAGCGGGGTGTTGCACGGCAATCTCGGGGTGTCGCTGCGGACCCGGCACCCCGTGTCGACCGACATCGCCACGTACCTGCCGGCCACTCTCGAACTCGCGCTCACCGCCCTGGTCCTGGCCGTGCTGCTCGGTGCCTTCTTCGGCCTGGTGTCGGCCGCCCGGTTCCGAGGCGCGGGCGCCTTCCGGATCCTGATGATGGCCCTCGCCTCGGCCCCCGTCTTCCTGCTCGCCCTGCTCCTCATCCTGGTGATCAGTGGCGACCTCCACTGGCTGCCGGGGACCGGTGACACCGGCTACGCCAACGCGCCCACCGGGCCGACCGGGATGGTGGTGATCGACGGGATCCTGCACGGCCAGCCGGCCGTGGCCTGGGACGGGGTCCGCCACCTGATCCTGCCGGCCATGGTGGTGGCGATCGGCCCGGCCGTGTCCATCGGCCGGGTCCTGCGCGGCTCCCTCGAGTCGGCCATGGCCTCCGACTTCGTCCGCACCGCCCGGGCCAAGGGGCTGAAGGAACGGACGGTGGTGGTCCGCCATGCACTTCGCAACTCGGCCAGCGCCGCCCTGTCGATGACCGGTCTCCAGGTCGGCTTGATGTTCGCCGGGGTGGTGGTGGTCGAGACCATCTTCGCCTGGCCCGGTATCGGGCTGTACGTCGACCAGAGCATCCCCCAGGCCGACTTCCCGGCCATCGCCGGGGTGACGCTGGTGCTGGGCGTCGGCTACGTGGTCATCAACGCCGTCGTCGACATCCTCCAGGCCGTCGTCGACCCCCGGGTCACCCTCGAGTGACGCTCCGTGACATGAGCGTGGACGAGGGAGCGGAGGCGACACCCGTCCCGGACTGGCTGTGCGGCGCGTGGGTCCGCGACGGCCGGTCGATCGCGAACGGGCCACCCGGCGAGTGCAGCGACGTGGTCTGGGTGCAGGTCGGGCCGTGGTTCGCCGACGTGCGCCTCCCGCGTCCGGGCCGGGTGGCGGGGCACGCCTTCGACGAGGCCCACGCCTTCAGCGGGTCGCTCGAGGTCCTGGCTCCGGGAGAGGACGGGACCCGGGTGGTCTGGCACCACGACCTCGACTCGGCCGAACACTCCGGCGACCCGGACACGGCCGTGGTGGCGGTCCGGGAAGGGATCCTGGTCGAGTCGGGTCACGGGTACGTCGAGTGGTGGGCCCGCCCCGACGTGACCGTCGACCACCCGCCACTGGTACTGGGCTGGCGACCGGTCCCCGACGTCGACGGCGGCCCGGTGGGGGCCCGGGTGGTCTGCACCGCCGGCATGGCGGTGGCCGTATGGTCGTGGCCGACAGCCGGCGGGGCGTGGTGCGGTGCCGTCACCGATTGGGAGCCGGCCCGGATGGTGGGCGTGCCCCCGCCCGGCCTCGACATCGCCGGCGCGCTCGGCGCCGGGCTCACCGACTCCCAGCTGCCGGCCGGCTGGCACCGACAGGAGGCGCCATGACCATCGGACCGAGGGCGGCCCACGGGGTGCGTCGCGTGGTCCTGCTCACCCTCGGGTGGGAGGACCTGCCGAAGTCGGTGTCGATCCACGGTGCACCGCCCTCGGAGCGCCTGCGCGAGCCGGTGCCCGGGGTGCTGCTGCAGTGCGACGGCGGCTGGCTGCTACTCGACACCGGATTCAACCCGGCCCTCATCCGCGACCCGGCGCTGCGGCGGCGCTTCCACGGCGACCCGGCCTTCCGCCCGGTCCTCCCCGGTCCGGGCGAGCCGCTCGAGGAGGCGTTGGCCGGTGCGGGAATCGCCATGGACGAGATCGTCACCGTGGCCGTCAGCCATCTCCACAACGACCACGCCGGCGGCCTGCGTCATTTCGCCGGGCGGGTGCCGGTGCACGCCCAGCGGGCCGAGCTCGAGTTCGGATTGGCCGACCACCCGACCCCCGAACACCACGCGATCTTCCGGGTGGACTTCGACGACCCGACGATCGACTGGCACCTGGCCGACGGGGACGCCGAGATCGCCCCCGGTGTCACCGCGGTGCTGACCGCGGGCCACACCCCCGGCCATCAGAGCTTCGTCGTCGACCTCGACGACTCGGTGGGCGGTGGTGGGCTGGTCTTCGCCTTCGACGCGGCCGACCTGACCGAGAACATCGAGGGCGAGCTGCCGGTCGGTGGGTTCATCGGGGTGACCGCCGAGGAGACCGTCGAGCCCATCCGCCGGCTCAAGGGCCTGGCCGCCCAACGGGGCTACGAACTGGTTCCCGGACACGACCCGGTGGTGTGGCCGGCCCTCACCCGGCGACTGGCCGAACGGTTCGCCACCACCGGCTGAGCAGGACCGCGGCCCGCCCGGGTACGGCGTCCCGACCCGGGCTCAGCGACCGGCGAGATGGGCACGCCATCCTCCCGACCCGGTGATGTCCTCGGCACCGTCGAGGGCGGCCGGTTCGCACCCGAACCCGGGCACCTCGGACCCGTCGGCCAGAGTGACCGGTCCGATGGTCATGGGGTGGGGGAGTGCGGCCACGAAGGCGGCGAAGCCGGCCGGAGGGAGCTCCCACACCTCGACCTCGATGGCCGCACCCGGGGCACCGTCCCCCACCCGCACGAGACCGGGCTTGGCAGGCTCGGTGGCCAGGGCGTAGAGGCGGTAGGCGGGAGCGGTGGTGGTCGTGGTGACCAGCCGGGCGCCGCGGTCGGTCAGCTGGCGGTTGAGGGGCTGGCCCGACAGGTGGGCACCGGCCACGGCCAGACGCACCGAGGGGAACGCCGGACGGGCCCAGACGTCGTCCGGCGTGGAGACCTCGGCATCGTCGGCGCGCTCGACCCGGCGGGCCAGGTCGGCCTGGACGCGGTCGCTCCATGCCGGTCCGATGAGGCTGACCCCGAAGGGCAGTCCGTCGACCGGCTCGGACGGCACGGCCACCGCGCACAGGTCGAGAAGGTTGACGAAGTGGGTGAACACGCCCAGCCGGGCGTTGACCCCCAGCGGGTCGGCGGCCACCTCGGCCAGCGTCGGATGGTGGGTGACGGTGGGCAGGACCAGTGAGCAGGCTCCGGCGGACGCCAGTAGTTCGGCGGCGGTGGCGGCGAGGCGCGCGAGGGTGTCGGCGTCCCGGGCCAGTCGTGCGGCGGTCAGGCCCGAAGCCGACGAGATGATCGGCCCGACCACCGGGTCGACGTCGTCGGGGTGGGCGTCGACCCACGCCCCAACCGCGTCGTAGCGCTCGGCAAGGAAGGCGCCCTGGTAGAGAAGGCGACCGGCCTTCAGGAACGGGTCGAGGTCGACCACCACGGTGGTGCACCCGCGCCGCTCCAGGCGGTCGACGGCGACCTCGTAGCTCCGGCGCCGCCCGGGGTCGAGGTCGGCCAGGGCTCCGGGCGCCGCTCTGCCCACGACCGGCGACGCCGGGGGGCCGAGCGGCGCGGTGGGCGGCACGGCCCGACGGTCGGCCCCGTCCGACGCCTGCCGGGGTGGTCCGGCGGCGGCCAGTACGGCCAACACCCGCTCGCCCAGCGCAACCGACCGGGCGAACACCGACACGCAGTCGAAGGAGCGGCAGGCCGGCACCACCCCGGTGGTCGGCACCAGGCCCCGGGTCGGTTTGAGCCCGACGATCCCGTTGAGTGCGGCCGGTACCCGGCCCGAGCCGGCGGTGTCGGTGCCCAGTGAGAAGTCGACCAGACCGAGGGCCACGGCCACGGCCGACCCGCTCGACGACCCGCCCGAGATCCGCGTGGGGTCGACGGCGTTGCGCACCGCCCCGTAGGGGCTGCGGGTGCCGACCAGGCCGGTGGCGAACTGGTCGAGGTTGGTCTTTCCCACGTAGACCGCGCCTGCGTCCAGCAGGGCCCGGACCGCCGGTGCGGTGGATGAGGCCACGGTGGAGTACGCCGGGCAGCCCGCCGTCGTGGGCACGCCGGCGACGTCGATGTTGTCCTTGACGGCGAAGGTCCTGCCGGCCAGCGGCAGGACCTCGCCGCCGGCCTGGCGGGCCTCGGCCGCAGCGAAGGCCGTGGTGAGGTCGGCCGCTCCCACCCGGTCGATCCACACCTCGTCCCGACCGGCGGCGTCGATGCGGGCGACCAGTGCGGCGGCCCGGTCCCCCGGGGTCACGCCGGCGGTCCGAGCACGACCAGCGGTCGACCGGGGCCCACCTGGTCCCCGGGGGTGACCAGCACGTCGACCACCACGCCGGCCACCGCCGCGGTGACGTGCATCTCGGTCTTCATCGCCTCGAGCACCACCAGGTCCTGACCGCGCTCGACCACGTCGCCGGGCCGGGCCGAGACCTTCCACACGCTGGCCGTCATCGGTGCGCCCACTACCGACCCACCGTCGGGGGCGGTCACCGCGGCGGCATCGACCGCGACGGCGTCCTCGCGGGGCTCGAACTCGCCGGCACGCTCCCAGGCGTCGCGCTCGGCGGCGAAGGCCAGGGCCTGGCGCTCCCGGAACTCGGCGATGGACCCGGCGTTGTCGGTCAGCAGCCGCTCGTAGTCGGCCAGGCGGAACGCCCCCGGCTCGATGCGGACGTCGAGCCGGCCGGCGGCCATGTCAGCCCGGGCGTCGAGCAGGTCGTCGGGGCTCACCGGGTACCAACGGATCCGGTCGAAGAACCGCAGCAGCCACGGGACCCCGGGCTCGAACGGCGGCTTCTGCGAGTAGTGGCTCCAGATCTGCACGGTGCGTCCGACCAGCTGGTAGCCGCCAGGCCCCTCCAGGCCGTAGATGCACAGATAGGAGCCGCCGATGCCCACCGCGTTCTGGGCGGTGGTGGTCCGGGCCGGGTTGTACTTGGTGGTGACCAGCCGGTGGCGGGGGTCGACCGGGGTGGCGAGCGGTGCGCCCAGATAGACGTCGCCCAGGCCGAGGACCACGTAGGTGGCGTCGAACACCGTCCGCTCCACCTCGCCCACGTCGGCCAGCCCGTTGATGCGGCGGATGAACTCGATGTTGGACGGGCACCACGGGGCGTCGTCGCGCACCCCGGCCATGTAGCGGTCGATCGTGTCGCGGATGGCGGGGTCGTCCCAGGACAACGGCAGGTGGACCTCGCGGCTCGGCACCTCGAGCTCGGCAGTCGGCGGCAGGTGCTCCTCCAGGTCGCCCACCACGTCGAGGACCTTGTCGAGGTCGGTGACGGTCGGGTCGAAGTGGACCTGCAGTCCCCGGACCCCCGGGGTCAGGTCGAGCACGCCGTCCATGCCGGTGCCCGCCACCTTGTCGGCGAGGCCGTGGACCCGGGCCCGCAGGGCCAGGTCCAGCACCATGTCGCCGTACTCCACGAGCAGGTTGTCGTCACCGTTCGCCCGGTAGGTGACGGCCGGGCCGTCTCCGGCCGGGGTGCGGGCCAGGATGCCGGAACGCCGGTCGCCGCCCCCGGTGCGGCGGTGGTGGGGACCGGGCACCGGGACGAAGCGGACGGTGTCGCCGGGTCGTAGCTGGCCGAGCTTCCAGCGCTCGGCGGTCACCACGGTGGCCGGGCACACGAACCCGCCCAGGCTGGGACCGTCCGGGCCCAGGAGGATGGGGAGGTCGCCGGTGAAGTTGACCGCCCCCACCGAGTACGGGGTGTCGTGGATGTTCGACGGGTGGAGACCGGCCTCGCCACCGTCGGTGCGGGCCCAGCTGGGGCGGGGGCCGACCAGGCGCAGGCCGGTGCGGGCCGAGTTGAAGTGGACCTCGTAGGCCACGTCGTAGAGGGTGTCGAGGTCGGCTGTCGTGAAGAACTCCTCGTCCGCATGGGGACCGGGCAGCACCCCGAGCTCCCACTCGGCGCCCCATCGGTCGACCGCCCCGTTCGGCACCGCCGGGCGGGGCGTCGGTGCATCGCCGCCGGTGCCCGGACGCAGGACGTCGCCGGGACGCAGGGGCAGGCCTCCGTGGCCACCGAACACGCCGAGGATGAAGGTGGCCCCGCTGCCCAGGTAGTCGGGCACCGACAGTCCGCCCTCGACCAGCAGGTAGGTGCGGATGCCGGGGGGGCCGACGGCTCCGATGTCCAGGGTGGCGCCGGCCGGGACCACGAAGGGCAGGCCCTGGACCACCGGCCGGCCGTCGACGGTGGCCTCGCACGAGGCGCCGGCCAGGCAGAACTCCGTGTCGGCGGTGCACAGGAGGGCCGGGCCGGCCAGGGTGATCTCCAGGCCGGCCGCTCCCTCGGGGTTGCCGAGCGCCCGGTTCCCGGCGCGGAACGACCGGTCGTCCATCGGTCCCGACGGGGGCACACCCACGTGCCAGTAGCCGAGGCGCCCCGGCCAGGACTGGACGGTGGTCTGGGTACCGCCCCGCAGCACCTCGATCCGGGGGGAGGGGTCGGCCACCGCGGCCAGCGTGGCCGTGGTGTGGGAGCCGGCCCGGACGACCGGGTCGGCCAGGGCGGCACCGAGGAGGCCGAGGTTCGTCTCGATGCCGGCGATCCTGGTGTCGGCCAGGACGCCGCCCAGGATGTCGAGCGCCGTCTCGCGTCGCGGTGCCCAGGCGACGACCTTGGCCAGCAGCGGGTCGTAGGCCGCGGTGACCTCGGTCCCGGCCTCGACCCACCCGTCGACACGCACCCCGGTGGGGATCGACACCTCGGTGATCCGACCCGGGCTCGGGCGGTAGTCCCGGGCCGGATCCTCGGCGTAGACGCGGGCCTCGACGGCATGTCCGCGCTGCTCGGCCGCCGCCAGCTCGCCCAGTACCTCGGTGTCGCCGTTGGCCAGGCGGAGCATGGCCGCCACCAGGTCGATCAGGTAGATCTCCTCGGTCACCGGGTGCTCGACCTGCAGCCGGGTGTTGACCTCCAGGAACGACGCTTCCTGGCGGTCGGTGTCGTAGACGAACTCGACCGTTCCCACCGAGCGGTAGGAGACCGAGTGGGCCAGCCGGGTCGACGAGTCGGCCAGGGTGCGCCGGACGTGGTCGGGGAGCCCCGGGGCCGGCGCCTCCTCGACCACTTTCTGGTTCCGGCGCTGCAGCGAGCAGTCGCGATCGCCGAGGACCACCACCGAACCCCTGCCGTCGCCCACCACCTGGACCTCGATGTGGCGGGCCCGCTCGACCAGGCGCTCGATGAAGACCCCCCCGGTGCGGAATCCGGCCCCGGCCACCCGGGCCACGGACTCGTAGGCCCGGACGACCTCGTCGGGCCCGGTGCAGGGCTGGATCCCGATGCCTCCCCCGCCCCCGGTGGCCTTGACCATCACCGGGTAGCCCAGGGCGTCGGCCGCCTCGACCGCCTCGGCGGCGTCGGCCAGCAGGCCGGTTCCTGCCAGGAGCGGTACCCCGGCCGCGGCCGCGGCTTCACGGGCCCGGTGCTTGACACCGAACAGGGCCATCTGCTCCGGCGTCGGGCCGACGAAGACCAGGCCGGCCGCCTCGACCGCCGCCGCGAACTCGGCGTCCTCGGAGAGGAACCCGTAGCCGGGGTGGATGGCTCCGGCTCCGGTGGCCAGCGCGGCTTCGATGACGGCGTCGGCCCGCAGGTAGCTCTCCCGGGCCGGAGCCGGCCCGAGGCGCACGCCGACGTCGGCCATGGCCACGTGGGGTGACCCCCGGTCGACGTCGCTGAACACGGCGACGGTGGCCAGACCGAGGTCGGTGGCCGAGCGCAGGATGCGGCAGGCGATCTCCCCCCGGTTGGCGACCAGGACCGAGTCGAAGTGGGTCCGACGGGTCACGGGGCGCCGACCACGAGGCGCACCGGGGTGGGGTCGAACCCGTTGCACGGGTTGTTCACCTGGGGGCAGTTGGAGATCAGGGTGAGGACGTCCTCGTGGGCCCGTAGGGTCAGGGAGAGGCCCGGCGCCGAGATCCCGTCCACGATCCCGAGAGCCCCCGAGGCCTCGACGGGCACGTTCATGTACCAGTTGATGTTGGAGACCAGGTCCCGCTTGCCGAGGCCCCAACGGGCCCCTTCGGCAAGGAAGTTCTCCACGCAGGCGTGCTGGTGGCGGGTGTGGTGGCCGTAGCGTAGGGAGTTCGACTCCTTGGAGCACGCTCCACCCAGGGTGTCGTGCCGGCCGACCTGGTCCTCGATCACGGAGAGCAGGGGCCGCCCGGTGTCGGAGCGCAGGACGCTGCCGGTGGTGAGGTAGACCGATCCCTGCCACACCAGGGTCTCGGGGGCGCTGTAGCGCTCGGTCGTGTCCGCGGCCAGGTAGAAGAGGCAGTCGACGGCCTGGTTGCCACCGAGGTCGACGATCTGCAGCGTCCCTCCGGCCGGCACGATGCCCGACCACGGTGCCCGGGCCTCGACGACCACGTCGGTGAGGTCGGTCACGATGCCTCCCCTCGTGCTCCCGGCTCGCGCGCCGCGAGATCCTCTTCGTTGTTGGCGAACGCCCGGGATGCCTCGGGCGAGGCGGTGGCCGGCCACCGGTCCGGCGGGGTCGGGTCCCCGGGCCAGGCCAGGACCTCGAGCGTGGAGCACGACCACTCGGGTCGCGGGTCGACCGGGTGGGCCGTGTTGGCGATCAGGACCAGGAGGTCGAGCTCGGCCCGCAGTTCGACGTGCGACGGGTCGGGCGCGGCCCCTACCCAGGTGAGATCTCCGGTCTCGGGCTCGACCCGGACGCCCTTGAAGAACGAGATGGCGGGTGGGATGTCGACCGGGCCCAGGCCGTGCTTGGCCGCGGCCAGTACGAACAGCTCCCGGCCCGCCGGGCTCGGGCCCTGGGCCTGCCCCGAGCCGTAGCGGTGCTCGTTGCGCATCCGGCTGGACGTGCCGCAGAGGGTGTCGTGGTGGCCACTGGTGTCGGTCAGGATGCTGGCCAGAACCCGGCCCTGATCGGACAGGAGCAGCTGGCCGACGCCGAGGTAGGCGTTCCACTGGACCTTGACGGTGTCGGCGACGTTCAGCCGCTCCCACGGTGCACCGGCCCGGTACACCAGGAGGTGGGCGCAGGCGTCGCCGTCCACGTCGGTGAGCCGGACGGTGGTCCCCCGGCGCACGACCCGGTGGGTGTAGCCGCCGCCGGCCACCCGTTCTGCCCACACCAGCGCGGACGGGTCGACCCCGGGCGGTGCGTCGGCGTACGCGGTGGCCGGGAGGGTGGGCATGTGCTCCACCACGGCACCGGCTTGGGCGCGGGCGTGGAGGCGGGCGCCGTACGTGGTGTCCGTGCCCGTGCCCGTGGCCGTGGCCGGCGCGGCGGTTGGTTCGCTCATGGCCCCTATTGTTATCGATCGGCCGATAGATATACAGCCCGGAACGGCCGGGTTAACGTGGTTTTCACATGAATCCCGTCGGGCGTCCTCGCGCCGAACCCCGCAGCTCCACCGTCGATCCGCAGGAGGAGATCCTCCAGGCCGCGGCCGAGCTGTTCGCATCCGAGGGATACACCGCGACCTCCACCCGGGCCATCGCACAGGCCGTCGGACTACGCCAGGCCTCGTTGTTCCACTACTACCCGCGCAAGGAGGCGATCCTCGCCGAGCTGCTCGACCGGACCCTGCGCCCGACGCTCGAGATGAGCCGCCGCCTCGACCAGGCCGCGCTCGGCCCGGAGGCCACCCTGTGGGTGCTGGCCGAGCGCGACGTGGACAATCTGTGCGCCGGTCCCAACAATCTGGGGGCGCTGCAGCTCCTGCCCGAGGCCCGGGGTGACCAGTTCGCCTGGTTCTGGCGCCGCCGCCAGCGCCTCTCCTCCTCCTACCGACGGGCCATCCGGGCCGGGGCCGAGATCGGTCTGTTCCCGGCCGCCACGCGGGCGACCGCGCCGGACCTGGTGTTCGGCCTGGTGGAGAGCGTGATCACCGCCAAGCCGGTCGTGCGGGCAGACCCGGCCACCCCGGCCCAGGTGGCCGACGCGGCACTGCGGATGCTCGGGGTGACCCCGGCACGCCTCGAGCGGGCCCGCAGCCGGGCCATGTCGTTCGTCGAGGACGACCTCGAGGCCGACCAGGCGACGGTGTCCGCGGTGGTGCCGGCGGGTGGTCGGCTGCAGGTCCCCGTTTCGGTACCGGCAACCGAGGAGTGACCCGGGTCCGCGAGTGAGCGGAGGGAGTGGGATTCGAACCCACGGAGGGTTGCCCCTCACGGCTTTTCAAGAGCCGCGCATTTGTCCGCTCTGCCATCCCTCCCGAGGTGGCCAGGGTAGCCGCCGGCCGAGTGCCGACCCGGCGCGACATCTGCCGGCGACGGCCGCCCGAATCCGGCGATCCCCGGACGTCACGCCTCAGCCGGCAGTCGCGTCGCGGTCTACGTCGGAACGAGTCGTGGCCGGCCGAGCCCGCCCCGACCATTGGTGACCACCGCGCAGGCGCGTGGCCCGGTCGACGTCAGGACGGCGCGATCTCGGCCCGCAGCCCGTCCAACCACTCCGCCGCCCGTCGGCGTGACAGGTCGACTTCGGCCCGGATGGCCGGACCGGCCACCCCTGACGCCGGGTAGGAGCCCAGGAACTTGACCCCGGCCAGCTCGGCATGGAGGTCCCCCAGGCAGTCGGCCACCATGGCGTCGGCCACGTGGCCCTCGAAGTCGATGATGAAGCAGTAGTCGCCGAGTGCCTGCTTGGTCGGTCGCGACTCGAGATTCGACAGGTTGATGTTGCGGGCCGCGAAGTGGCCGAGGATGGCGTAGAGGCTGCCGGGGTGGTCGGCACTCTGGAAGCAGGCGATGCTGGTGCGGTCGTGGCCGGTCGGCGCAGGGATACCGTTCTTGGCGACAGCGATGAACCGGGTCTGGTTGTCGGGATGGTCCTCCACCCGCTCGACGAGGATCTCGAGCCCGTAGAGGTTGGCGGCAAGACGGGGGGCGATGGCCGCCGTGGGCCGCCCGGCAAGCGACGGGTCGCCCTGGCCGAGGAGCCGCGCCGCGTCGGCCGTCGAGTTGGTGGCCACCGTCTCGACATCGGGCAACGACTCGTTCAGGAACCGTCGGCACTGGGCCGTGGCCACCGGGATGGAGGCGACCCGCTCGACGTCGGCGAGCGACACGCCCGGCGTGGCCATCAGGTGGAGATGGATGTCCAGGACGACCTCGCGCTGGATCCGCAGGTCGTAGTCGAAGACCAGGCTGTCGATGATGTCCCGGACGGTCCCCTCGATGGCGTTCTCCAGCGGGATGAACCCGAGGTCCACCGTGCCCTGTCGAACCGACTCGAGGACGTCGACCAGTGACGCGAACGGAACGATGTCCGCCCCGCGGTAGGTCGGCTCGGAGAGCAGCGCTTCCTCGGTGAAGGTCCCCTCCGGTCCGAGGAACCCGATCCGCACAGCTCCCGCGCCCTGCGGCTCCGGAGGTGCGTCGTGGGCCATGGACAGGCAGGATAGTGAACATCATGGACGAACCCGCGCTGCAGCGCCTCCTGGACGCCGTGCGTTCCGGCGAGTGCTCCCCCGACGACGCGATGCTCCTCCTTCGTCGCCTCCCCTTCGCCGATCTTGGATTCGCCAAGGTCGACCACCACCGTGCGCTCCGCCAGGGCCTGCCCGAGGCCGTCTACGGCCAGGGGAAGACGGCGGACCAGTGCTCGTCCATCGTCGGCGAACTGCTCTCCGGCGGCATAGCCGAGGAACTCCCCGGAGGCCCCGGACGCGAGCTCGCCCGAGGCTCCGGGGCGCCGGTGATCCTGACCCGGGCCGACGAGGAACAGGTTCGGCGGGCGCTCGCCGACCATCCCGGCGGCGTCCGCACGGTCACCGGGCGCGCCACCGGGGCGGACCAGGTGCGCGGCGAGCTGTCGACCGTCGTGTGGCGGCCGGCCCCGCCACGGGTGGCCCGCACCCTGGTGATCACCGCGGGAACCTCGGACCTTCCGGTGGCGAGGGAGTGCGAGGCGACGCTGGTGGCACTGGGTCTGGGTCCCACGCTCCTCTCCGACTGCGGGGTGGCCGGGATCCACCGGTTGCTGGCGTCGGCGGACGAACTTGCCGAGACCGAGGCCGTCGTGGTGGTCGCCGGGATGGAGGGGGCGCTGGCCAGCCTGGTGGGCGGGATCACCCCTGCCCCGGTGGTGGCCGTGCCCACCAGCACCGGGTACGGGGCCGGGCTCGAGGGGATCACCGCGCTGTTGGCCATGCATGCTTCGTGCGCCGCGGGGATCACCGTGGTGGGGATCGACAACGGCTTCGGCGCCGCGTGCGCCGTGGCCCGGATGCTTCCGTGAGCCCGGGCCCGGGACGGGCCGCCTCCGGGCGCACCATCGCCTGGTTCCACTGCTTTGCCGGGATCGCCGGCGACATGGCCCTGGGCAGCCTCATCGACGCCGGGGCCGATCTGGACGAGGTCGTCGCCCTGCTGGAGCGCCTGCCGTTCGGGGGTTGGGCGCTCGACGTCGAGCCCGTCCTGCGTGGAGGAGTGGCCGCCAGCCGGGCCATCGTCACCGTGCACGACCACGTGGTGGTTCGCACCTACTCGCACATCGTCGGGCTGGTCGAGGAGGCGCGCCTCCCCGAACGGGTGGCGGCGAGGGCGCTGGCCACGTTCGCGGCGCTGGCCGAGGTCGAGGCCGTCCTCCACCGGCGCCCGGTCGACCAGGTCCACTTCCACGAGGTGGGTGGGCACGACACCATCATCGACGTGGTCGGAACGGCCGCCGCGCTCGAGCTCCTCGGCGTCGACGAGGTCCGGGCCAGCCCCGTCGCCACGGGGACAGGCATGGTGCGCACCGCCCACGGGATGCTGCCCAACCCGGCGCCCGCGGTGGTCGGCCTGCTGAAGGGGGTGCCCACCTGGGGGCGGAACATCCCCGTCGAGCTCACCACGCCCACCGGTGCAGCCCTGCTGGCCGCGCTGTCCGCCGGGTTCGGCCCGATGCCGTCCATGGAGGTGGGCTCGCAGGGATTCGGGGCGGGGGCCCGGGAGCTCCGCGAGCTGCCGAACTGCACCCAGGTGGTCCTCGGAACCTGGTCGGGCGCGGTGGCGTCGACCTCCGGCGACCCGGCGGCCGACGTCGGCCAGCCGGTGGCGATGCTCGAGGTGACGGTCGACGACGTGACCGGGGAGCAGCTCGCCCACGCCATCGCCACGCTCATCGAATCGGGTGCCCACGACGCGTGGCTGTCGCCGGTGATCATGAAGAAAGGACGGCCCGGTTACGTGGTCCACGCACTGTGCGATCCGGTCCGGGTGCCCGAGTTGCGGGCCGTGCTCCGGTCGGAGACCGGATCCCTGGGGGTGCGGCTCACGGTGGCGGAGCGATGGCCGGCAGCACGTTCGATCGACTCGGTCATCGTCGACGGGCAGCTCATCCGGGTCAAGGTGAGCGCCGACCGGGTGAAGGCCGAGCACGACGATGTGGCCGCGGCCGCTCGGCGGACCGGGCTGCCGCTTCGCGAGCTGGCCCAGCGGGCCGAGTCCGCGTGGGCGGCCGAGCACCGACGTGGGACCGGGGACGCGGACGTGTCCGATCTGACGGTTGTTCCGGCCGACGCGTGGTCCACGGCTCCCCACGTCGTCGACGGGCCCGGCGGAGACGACGACTCCGCGTAGGGTCGTCGGTCAGCCGGAACGGCGGATGCGCGGCGGGACGGACGGAGGGTCGTCCGGCGCGATCCACCGCCAACCACCGCTGTTGTCTTCGCCCGGGGCATCGGTGCCGCCGCGGTCGAGCAGGTGGCCGTGGTGGGTCTTCAGATAGTGGTGCCAATGGCAGAGCCGGGCCAGATTGGCCAGGCTCGACTCACCACCGTCGGCGTACGGCCGGACGTGGTCGATCTCCAGGTTGTCGCGCACATCGCACCCGGGCACGACGCACTCGGGATCGCGCTCGACCAGAGCCCGCCGGAGGGCGGCCGGGATGGTGCGACCGGACCGGGCCACGGCCATCACGTCGACGCCGTCGGTCACCAGGACGTGGAGGATCGAGTCGACCGCCAGGCGCCGTGCCACTTCGACCGGGACGGGCCCGACACCCGGGATCTCACACAGCTCGCTGCCTTCCACGTGCCCGCGCACCAGGGCCGCGTGGTCGACCCGCACGTGGACCACGGCGGCCGGCCCCCCGCTGCCGCACCGGCCGGTCGTACCTCCCTGCGAACCCGGTGTGCCGGAGGGTGCATCGCCCGACCCGTCCTCCGACCCGTCGACGTTGCCCGCCGAGCCACAGGCCAGCGCGACCAGGGCGTCGGCGGCCAACGCCTTGCGGGGCTCGTGCACCCCGGCGCGCCGGGCGGCGGCGGCGAGGCGGTCGGCTTCGGCGGTGATCGAGGCGAGGAGCCTGGCGCCCTCGTCCGGTGTGAGCTTGGCGTCGAACCGGACGGCGCCACTCTCCTCCACCCAATTGCGCAGGTAGCGGCTCCGACGGACGGTCTCGTAGCCGGTGCGTGGATCCTGGCCGGCGGCCCGGACCCGCCTGCAGCGGAGCTTCAGCACGCTGAGCGGCTGTTGTCCTGCCGCGTCCACCAGGGACTGCTCGGCCTCCGGCTGGAGGATGGCGGCACCGGCGATCTCCTTCACCTGCGTCTCGGAGAGCTTGCCCTGGCGGACGGCCTCGTCGGTGGCGGGCAGGGACCCCAGGTTCCGGGCGGTCTCCAGCGCGGTGATGGCCGGTCCGATCCCGGTCCCCGTCGCCTCGGCGATGTGGGCGGCGGCCGACCGGTGGCCCGCTCGACGCCACACGTTCGACGACTCCACCCGTCGGGCCGACAGGAGCTTTCCGGCCGATGCCAGGCGCTCCACTTCGGAGAACGCCTCGAGGAGACGGGCGGCGTCGGGGCCGGTGAGGCGCTCGGGGTCGAGCTCGGCCACCGCGGAGCGGAGCTGGTCGGTGACCCGGGCGAGGCAGGCGAGGAGCATCGGGTCATGGTCGCAGGGGGGTGTATCGACGACCGTGGGCCGCAGTCGGTCCTCCGAGCAACGGAGCCGTCCGGAGCCGACTACCGTCTGCTCAACGGCACGGTCCACGACGGTGGCCCGGACCCATTGACCGGAAAGGAATCCCTCCCACATGACCCGCGCCCGCACCTGGTTCCTCGCGTTCCTCGCCGCCTCCAGCCTCGGGCTGGCCGCGTGCGGCAGCTCGTCGTCGAGCTCGACCACGACGACAACCGCCGCCGACACGACGACCACTGCCGCCGCCACGACGGACTGCACAGGCACTTCCACGACGGCCGCGGCCACGTCGTCGACGGGCACGCTGGCCACGATCGCCGACCCGTCGGCGGCGGGCACGTTCGGGACCCAGCCGACCATCACGGTTCCGTCCGGCCCGCCACCGACCCAGCTCGAATCGGCGGACCTGATCGTCGGAACGGGGGCGACCGCCGTGGCAGGTGACACGATCACGACGAACTACGTGGGTGCGTGCTACTCGAACGGAAAGGTGTTCGACTCCTCGTGGACCGATGGCGCGCCGATCTCGTTCCCGCTGGGCGAGGGTCAGGTCATCCCCGGGTGGGACCAGGGCCTCGTCGGCATGAAGGTGGGCGGGCGTCGGGAGCTGATCATCCCGTCGAACCTCGCCTATGGAGCCACCGGCAAGGGCCCCATCGGCCCGAACTCCGCGCTGATCTTCATCGTCGACCTCACCAAGGTCAGCTGAGGCGATCGTGGGCATCACCGCCGTCCAGCTGTTCTCGCTCCCGGTTTCGGACCAGGACCGGGCCCGTGACTTCTACGTCGGGGTCCTCGGGTTCGAACTGGTGAACGATGCCCAGATGGGCCTCGGGATGCGCTGGGTGCAGGTCCGACCGCCGGGAGCGGTGACCTCGATCACGCTGGTGACCTGGTTCGACACCATGGCCCCGGGCAGTTCCCGTGGGACCGTGCTCGAGACCGACGACCTCGAGGGAGAGATCGACCGGCTGCGGGACCTGGGTGTGGGTGTGGACTGCGACATCCAGACGGTGCCGTGGGGCCGCTTCGTCACGTTCAGCGATCCCGACGGCAACGGCCTCGTCCTCCAGGAGACCGTCGGGGGCTGACGGCGGCCGACGGGACCGCATTCCGGGATGCCCGGTGTGGTCCCGGTGTCGACCAACCGATAGGGCTCGGAAGGGAGCAGCCGATGGCGACCGTGGAACTGACCGGGGACAACTTCGCCGAGGTGGTGTCGACCAACGACATCGTCCTCGTCGACTTCTGGGCCTCGTGGTGCGGACCGTGCCGCATGTTCGGCCCGATCTTCGAGGCAGCATCGGACGACCACCCGGACCTGGTGTTCGGCACGATCGACACCGAGGCCGAGCAGGAGCTGGCCGGTTCGTTCGGAATCCAGTCGATCCCCACGCTGATGGTCCTCCGTGAGCAGGTCATCGTGTTCAGCCAGCCCGGTGCTCTCCCCGGGGACGCGCTCGAGGACCTGATCGCCCAGGCGGTCGCCCTCGACATGGAGGAAGTGCACCGGGAGGTCGCAGCCGGCGAGGTCGGACCCTAGGTCCCACTCGGATCACCGACCGGAGACGCCGGTGATTCCGGAGCGGGCTGCGACTTGCACGGTGGACCTCAGGCCGGTCGCGTCCCGAGCCACGGTGGAGGCCCGACCCCGACCCGGTCGAGGGCGGAGGCCACCGGCCCGAACCGGTCGTCGCCGCCGACCCAGGCCAGATAGGCGTCCGAGAGCTCGTCATGGGTCCGAGCCACGAAGTTCCACCACATTGCCACCTCCTCGTCGAAGGGGACGCCTCCGATGAGTATCGCCCGGACGCGGCCGACGGCGTCGACGGTCAATTCGTCCGCTCCCGGGCCGACATGCGCCAGCTGACCGGGGCCGACAGTCGAACCGTCGACGGTCACCGACCCGTCGGCGACGATCAGCGCGTGCTCGTAAGTCGGGTCGAGGGGGAAATCTGTCGTGCCGTCCAGGAGGTCGAGCTCCATCCCCAGATGGTCGGTATCGCGCCGGGCAGGCGATGCCGCGCCGGCGAACCGGCCCACCAGCACGGTGGCGCTACCCCGGTCGAGGTCGACCTGCGGGAGATCGCGATGGTGCTCGAACGACGGCTGGCCGTTCCGGGTCGCCTCGGGCTGTGCAATCCACAGTTGGACGCCGTGGACCTCACCGCCGGGCCCGCCCGGGTCCTCCTCGGAGTGGGCGATGCCGGCGCCCGCCGTCATCAGGTTCAACTGTCCGGGTCGGATGACCTGCTCGGAGCCGAGACTGTCCCGGTGGAGCGCCGCCCCGGCGAACAGCCACGTCACCGTCTGCAGGCCGATGTGGGGGTGCGGGGCGACCTCCATCCCCCGTCCGGGCGGGAAGGTGACCGGCCCCATGTGGTCGACGAAGCACCAGGCCCCGACGGTACGGCGCCCCCGTGTGGGCAGCGTCCGGCGGACAGGGATCGTGCCGACCTCCGCGTTCCGGCCCTCGATGACCTCGACGCGTGCCGCCCCGGTATGGCCGACGGGCGGGTCCGTCCGGTCGAGCGAGCTGCCGTCCGTACGCATCGTGGTTCTCCTCTCGTCGATACCGGCCCGGGTGGCCCGGGTGGCCCGTTGGTCAGGTGACCTCGAACGACCGCTTGGCAAGGCCGAACTTGTAGCCCTCGATGGTGGTCTCGACGGGCCGGCCGGGGTCGGTGGCCGCCCCGAGGGTGAGGAAGAGCGGGATGAAGTGCTCCACCGTCGGATGGGCGTAGGGCATGCCGGGCGCTCGGTTCCGAAAGTCGGCCAGGGTGTCGAGATTGCCGGCAGCCAATGCGTCAGCGGCCCACAGGTCGAATTCGCTCGACCACGTGGGCACCACGTTGTCGACGAACTCCCGATGGCCGAGGTAGGGGAGGCCGTGGGTCATGAACCCGGAGCCGATGATCAGGACGCCCTCGTGGCGGAGGGGCCGGAGGCGGCGGCCGAGCTCGAGGAGCCGGGCCGGGTCGTGCGTCGGGATGCTCAGCTGCAGGACCGGGACGTCCGCGTAGGGGTACATGATCTTGAGGGGCACCCAGGCTCCGTGGTCGAGACCCCGGTCCGGGTCCTGGTGCACCGGCTCGTCGGACGGCATGAGCGAGGCGACGCGTCCGGCCAGCCAGGCGGCGTCGGGCGTCGGGTAGGTCATGGTGAAGTAGCGCTGGGCGAACCCTGCGAAGTCGTAGACGAGGGGCACCGCGGCACCGGTTGCCGACAGGCGGAGCGGCGCCTGCTCCCAGTGGGCGCTGATCATGAGGATGGCCCGGGGTGTGGGAAGGGACTGCGACCAGTCGAAGAGTTGGCGGATCCACAGCGGGTCGTCGAAGAGCGGCGGGGCGCCGTGGCCGAGGAAGAGTGCGGGCAGCGGGCCGGTCTCGGCTTCCCAGTCGGACCGGTCGCGGCTCGACGGGGCGGCGTCACGGAGGAAGGCGTCGAATGCCGCCCCCGCCACGGGGGCCCGCATCGGTGAGGTCATGGGAATCCGGTCCTCTCTGCGGGCACCTTCGTTAGGTAGTTGTGCTCGCAACTAAAACTCTACCAGGCCCGGTCGAACCATCGATCACCCTAGGATCGGCCCGTGTCCGGCGCGGAGTCCTCACACGATCGGTCGGTATCGGCCGGCTCGGCGGACGACTCCCGACCCGACGCCTGGCGGCTCGGCGTGGAGGAGCGGGAGAGCGCAGCGGGAAGGACCCCTCGATGACCATCGCCGTGCACGACGTGCCCGACCGGCGCCGCTACGAGATCGAAGAGGATGGCGACGTGGTCGGATTCGTGACGTACCGGATCCACCGCGGGATCATCGACTTCATCCACACCGAGGTCGATCCGTCCCACACCGGCCGGGGGCTGGCCGGGACGCTGATCAGTCATGCCCTCGACGATGCCCGACGACGGGAGCTGGGCGTCCTGCCCCACTGCCCCTTTGTGCGCAGCTACATCGATGCCCATGCGGAGGAGTATCTCGACCTGGTCCCGGTGGACCGGCGGGCCGAGTTCGGTTGGGGCGATTGACGGCTTCCACGACCCGCGTCTACCTGGAGACCGGTGCGAAGTGTGTCTTCGCCGTCGCTCTCGAGTGGCCCGGATGGTGTCGAAGAGCCGCGGATGCCGACCTGGCCGTGGCCGAGCTCGAGCGCTACCGGGACCGCTACGCGAGGGTCGTCGGCCGTCCCTTCGCCCCGGGCCCCGTCGAGGTCATCGGCACCGTCCCGGGCACCGGCACCACGGACTTCGGCGCCCCCGACGCCAGGGGACCGTGGGACGAACCCGCGCCGTCGGGAGCGGAGCTCGAGCGCCAGGTCGGGTTGTTGGACAAGGCGTGGGCCTACTTCGACAAGGTGGTGTCGGAAGCACCGGAGGCATTGCGCAAGGGCCCACGGGGAGGCGGGAGGGACCGTGACGCCATCGTCGACCACGTCCGCGAGGCGGAACGGGTCTACGGCCGGAAGGTCGGGATCCGGGTGCCGCCCCGGACCCCCTGGGCCGAACAGCGAACCATGATCGCCGACGGACTGCTCGAGGGGCCCGAAGGCACCGCGTGGCCCGTCGGGTACGCCATCCGACGGTTCGCATGGCACATCCTGGACCATGCCTGGGAGATCGAGGACAAGAGCTCCTGACGGTCGGTCGGGCCGGGCTGGAGTTGGGCCCGACCACCGGTGCCCGCGACGGCAGGGTGCAGCCGCCGCCGGACAGCCGCCGTAGAGTGCGGACATGGAACTCGAGCGTGCTCTGGCCTTTGCCGCCGGCCGCCGGAACGCGCTGCTCACGACGCTGCGTAGTGACGGGCGTCCCCAGCAGTCGGTCGTCTTCTACCTGTGCGAGGGCGATCGCTTCACCATCTCGGTGACCGCCACCAGGGCGAAGACGAAGAACCTGCGGCGCGACCCGCGAGCGGCACTCTTCGTCCCGAGCGACGACGTGTTCGTCTGGGCCGGGTTCGACGGCCACGTCGAACTGAGCGACGTGGCGCAACACCCGGACGACGCGGTGGTGGACCGGCTCGTCGACTACTACCGCCGTGCCAACGGCGAGCACGAGGACTGGGCGGCATTCCGCCAGGCGATGGTGGACGACCAGCGGCTGGTCGCCACCTTCGTGGCCACATCGGCCACCGGCATCCTGCCCGACTGACCGGGCGGCCCGGGTTCGGAGCCGCACGGGCCGGCTCGACGCGGTGTCCTGGTCGGGACGTGTATGACTAGGGAATGGCAACTACCGCGCTCTTGGTGATGGACGTCCAGAACGGCATCGTCGACCGGATACCCGACGACGCCCCGCAGCTGCTCGAGACCTTGGATGCGGCGACAGCGGCAGCGCGGGCGGCCGGGATGCCCGTGGTCTACGTGCGGGTCGCCTTCCGGAGCGGAGGGGTGGACATCAGTGCCCGCAACCGGGCGTTCTCGACGCTTCCGGCGGGAAGGGCCATGGGGATCGACGACCCCGCCACCCAGATCCACCCGGCGGTGGCGCCCCTGCCCGACGACGTGGTGGTCGTCAAGAAGCGGGTCAGCGCCTTCACCGGGAGCGATCTCGAGGTGGTCCTCCGGTCGCTCGACGTCTCCTCCCTGGTCCTCACCGGCATCGCCACCAGCGGGGTCGTCCTGTCCACCCTCCGCCAGGCCGCCGACCTCGACTACCAGCTCACGGTGCTCCGTGACGGGTGTGCCGACGCGGACCCCGAGGTCCATCGGGTACTGATGGACAAGGTGTTCCCCCGGCAGGCGGCGGTGGTCACCGCCGAGGAGTGGGTGAGCCAGTGACCGGTCGGAACCCCTAGGAGCCGTTGCGCTCGAGCTCCACCCGACCGATCCCGACCTCCGCGGTCAGGTCCAGCTGGGGACGGGGGAGTCCGAAGATCGACGACGCCGACGCCCCTGGCGACTCGAAGGACTGCTCGCCGGAGGAGCCGTAGGTCACCGAGCCGATCCCGCTGTGCGCGCTCACGTCGACGACCACGCCGGAGGGCACGTCGACGACGAGGAGACCGGCACCGACCGAGGCGGTCAACCTGGTGGTGGTCGATCCGAAGGCCACATGGGTCAGGTCGACGGTCATGCTGCCGATGGCGGTCCGGTAGTCCGGCTGCAGCTGGGCTATCGACGACGGTTGCCAAATCCGCTGGCCGACCCCTCCGGTCAGCGGGACTCCGGACAGGGCCACGGCCCCCAGAAAGGCACCGGTCGCCACGACGACAACGCTCACCGCGACGAGCGCCAGCGCGAGGAAGACCCGCCCGACGGACAGCCGGTGCGCCGGCCGGCCCATGGCCACGACCACGACCGCGAACAGCACCAGGAGCCAGAGGAACCCGAGGCCGCCTCCCCACTGGGGCCCGCCCCACCACGCCGAACTGAAGATGAGCCCGATGAACAGCGCGCCGGTGAGCAAGAGGTAGGTGAGCCAGGGCGGACCCGTCGGCTGGTCGCGCGCATCCTCGGCGGGCTCCGGCCCCGCCGCATCGGCGTCCGTGGGCACGAGGGCCCACATGGCGAGATAGACGGCCGCCCCCAGCCCCCACAGGCAGGTGAGCACCACGAAGGCGATCCGGACGATCGTCACGTCGATATCGAAGCGTTCGGCCACCCCCCCTGCCACCCCGGCCACGAGCCGTCGCTTCCTGCTCCGGTGGAGCCTCACCGGCTCCTCGGAGGGCGGGGGCCGGTCAGGCGACTCGATCGGTGGGATGTCGTCGGTGATCGTCATGTCCACACTGTGGGCCCGTCCGGCGTCCAGGGCCATCGGGAACATCCCGGTGTCGCGGCCGGGGGGATGGCTGGCTCCTCGGGGTTGTCCCCCATCGCCACCGTCGGGCCCCCGTGCAAGGATTGACGCATCGGACGCTCCCGCAACTCGACCTCGGCACCCATGACACGCACCTCCGGCGGCGGGCCCGACCGGACGGGCCCGGTGCCGTCCGGGCGACCGGTCCGGCCACTGTGCAGGTCCGACCAGAATTACGTGCTCGGCGGGGTCTGCGGCGGGCTCGGGACGAGGTTGGCGGTCAGTGCACGGATCGTCCGCGTCGCCATGGTGGTCGCCATCCTGGTCGGGGGAGTCGGCTGCATCGTCTACATGGCGCTGTGGATCATGGTCCCCGCGGCAGGCGAGGACGAGTCGATCGCCTCGAGGGTCCTGGCGGACCGGCGCGAACTGCAGATCGTGCTCGCCTTCTCCACGGCGTTCCTGGCCGTCCTGGTCGCCATGCGGGCGTTCGGGCTCCACGACATGAGCGTTCCGGCATGGTCGCTCCTGGCCGGCGCCATCGGAGCGCTCGTCGTCTGGCGGGGGGCGTCGCCTGCGGAGACCATCCGCCTCCGCGACGCCATCAACGCGGCGCCGGTGATCGGGACCGGCCCGCAGAAGGGATGGAAGCGGCTCGCACTCCGGGCCGTGCTCGGTGCGGTGCTGATCATCTACGGGGTGTCCGAGCTGTCCCGGATGGGAAACCTCTCCGGAGCGGCGTTCGGGGTCCTGGTCGGGGCGATGGCCTTTGCCGGAGGATTCCTCGTGCTGTTCGCTCCGTGGTGGGCCCGGACACTCCGCGACCTGTCGACCGAGCGGCGCGAGCGGGTCCGCGCCCAGGAACGGGCCGACATGGCGTCCCATGTGCACGATTCGGTGCTGCAGACCCTGTCGCTCATCCAGAAGGCCGCCGGCGATCCACACGAGGTGACCCGGCTCGCCCGCCTCCAGGAACGCGAGCTCCGCTTCTGGCTCTTCAATCCGGCGTCGCTCGGGAGGCAGTCCGACCGACCGGAGACGCTCTCCGAGGCGGCCATGGAGATCGAACGTGAGATCGAGGACAGCTACGGGGTCGCGCTCGAGCTGATCGTGGTCGGCGACTGCCCGATGGACGACGACGTGGCGGCATTGGTGGCCGCCGGGCGGGAGGCGACCATCAACGCCGCGAAGTGGTCCGGTGCGTCGCAGATCGTGGCGTTCGTCGAGGTCGAGCCGGACGCGATCTCGATGTTCGTCAGGGACCTCGGACGGGGTTTCGATCCCGAAGAGGTTCCGGGGGATCGCCATGGGATCACCCGGTCGATCGTCGAACGGATGGAGCGTCGCGGAGGGCACGTGGTCATCAAGACCGCTCAGGGGACGGGCACCGAGGTGGAGCTGACGCTGCCCCGGTCGCCGGCCGACCGGTGAGCGGCTCCGGGCCGCTGCGGGTCTTCGTGGTCGACGACCACGCGCTCATCCGGTCCGGGATCCGGGCCGAGTTGGGTACCGACGTCGACGTCGTGGGCGAGGCCGACGAGGTCGAGGCGGCCATCGAGATGATCGACGAACGGCGACCGGACGTGGTCCTGCTCGACGTCCACATGCCCGGTGGAGGGGGCAGGGCCGTGCTCGAGGCGGTGGTGGAGCGGGCCCCCGAGGTCCGGTTCCTCGCCCTGTCGGTGTCCGATGCGGCCGAGGACGTGATCGACGTGATCCGTGCCGGCGCCCGCGGCTATGTCACCAAGAACATCTCGGGCCCGGAGCTGCTCGAGGCCATCCGACGGATCGCCGACGGGGATGCCGTCTTCTCACCCCGGCTGGCGGGCTTCGTGCTGGACGCGTTCGCCGGTACCGAGCACGACGATCGGACCGCTCCACCGTTCGACCCGGAGCTCGATCAGCTGACCCCGAGGGAGCGGCAGGTGCTCCGCCTCATCGCCCGCGGCTACTCCTACAAGGAGATCGCTCTGGAGCTCGGGATCTCGACGAAGACCGTCGAGAGCCATGTGTCGGCGGTGCTCCGGAAGCTGCAGCTGACCAACCGTTACCAGCTCACGAACTGGGCGACCGAACGGAGGATCCTCTGACTGTCGGCCCTCCGCTCGTCCTCTTCGATCTGGACAACACGTTGCTGGACCGGGACGCGGCCTTCCGCCGATGGGCGGGTCGCTTCGTCGAGTCCGAAGGACTGCCGCCCGAGGCGGTCGCCATGATCGTCGAGCTGGACGAGGACGGCTTCGCCCCCCGGACCACGTTCTTCGAGGCGATCCGCCGTTCGTTCGACGTGGAGGGCACGGTCGACGACCACCTCGCCCGCTACCGCGACGAGTATCCGGCCGGGTTCGTGCTCGACCCCGCCACCACCGAGGGCCTCTTGTACCTGCGGGACGCGGGATGGAGGATCGGCGTGGTGACCAACGGACCGTTCTTCCAGGAGCGCAAGCTCGACGTGACGGGCCTGCACGAGCTCATCGACGGGCTGTGCATCTCGGAGGATGTCGGATCGAACAAGCCGGAGCCGTTCATCTTCGAGGAGGCGGCCCGACGGTGCGGCACCGACCTGGACGGGTGGATGGTCGGCGATTCGGCCTTCGTGGACATCAGGGGAGGCCAGGCGGTGGGCCTCCGCACCATCTGGATGCGCCGCGGGCGCGACTGGGACCCGTCACTCCCCCCGCCGGATTTCGAGGCCGACACTCCTCGCGAGGCGATCGACCTGATCCTGGGAGAATGGGCCTGACCGGCGGGCCCAATGCCGGGTGAGCCCGACACGCTTCCACAGCGCCACCACATCCGTGCGGTGGGAGGCGTCGAGCCGGCGGATCTCCATCGGCCGATTCTCCCATCCCTCCGAGCCGGGACCAGGAGGTCGACGCCGCGACGTCGCCCGACCAGAGGTCGGTCAGGCCGACGACGCTCCGGCCGCACGGAACGCTCCGTCAGCCAAGACGGGGACGATGTCGCTCACGCCGACGCGTGCGGCATGGCGGACGTCCTCCGCCGATCCCTTGTCGACGAGCTCGCGTCCCGACGAACAGTCCAGGAGCGCTTCGAGGATGCCACCCTCCGCGCGGTGCCACGCCGCCACGGCTACGTCAGCCTCGATGGACCGGGTTCCGTCCAGCGCGGCCAGGACGGCCCCGGCGCCAAGGAGGTCCTCGACCGCCGGGCGCAGGGATCCGTCCGGCCACCGCTCCCCACAGGCGATGACGCAGACCGGAGCGACAGCCGAGGCCAGGAAGGCGCCGACGGCCGGGGCGTTCCGAAGGCATGCGGCGATCACCGTGGCTCCGGCCTCGGAGGCGATGACGGAACAGGTCGACCCGTTCGGGGACGGGAGCACGACGGAGTCTCCGGCATCGAGCTGCTGGAGTCCGACGGGTGAGAGGGACGGGCCCGTCGGATCCGATCCGTCGGCCAGGACGGCCCCGACCGTCCGGGCGAATCCGGCGGCCGAATCGTCCTTCCACCGGTGCGGGTAAACCGATGCACCCCGGCTCACTGCCGCCTCCACCGCGGTGGTGAAGCGAAGGACGTCGACCACGACGACGACGGTTCCCGGACCTGCCAGTGCCTGGGTGCCTGCGGGGCCCCAGTCGAAGCGCCGGTCGACGTGGGCCTGCGACGTCCAGGAGGGAGCGGGCATCGGTCCAGTATTGCGTGGCCCTGGTCCATTCGACACGGCGCAGCCGCCCCCGCCCAGCACAAGGCGACCTGGCCGCGAACGGTCAGGCGTCGGACCTGCCAGGTCGGCCGAAGAGCTGGCGGGCGATGGTGCCCTGGTCGAAGTAGACGCGCTCGCCGACGATCCGTTCCCCACCCGGTTCGAACAGGAAGATCGCGCACATGCGGCAGCGGAAGGAGTTCCCGGTCGGCGGGACGCCGTTGAGCTCGCCCCGTTGGGTTCCGAGGAGGTCGAATTCGGCGATGACCGCGTCCTCGGCGTAGGTCAGAACGACGTTTTCGTTGCGCTGATCGGGAAACGTCGCTCGGGACGACCGGTAGTAGCCGGCAACCTCGTCGGGACCGTCGTAGATCTGGTCGGTGGCCACCAGCTCATACCGGGGATGGTCGAACGTGCTCATCGTCGTGTCGAAGTCGAGGTCGTTCTCGGACTGCATGTGCTGGCGGACGAGCTCGAGCCGGCGCTCGCGCAGCGCGTCGTCGGTGGTCTGGGTCATCGGGTGGCTCTCCTCGCTGGGTGACTGCCCGACCAAACTACGTCTGCCGTGTGTGGACGGCAGTCACGGCAGCAGGCACCACCACACGCTCGGCTCGTCCCACCCACCCACGCATGCGTTGCCGGGGACCGGGCCGGTCAGGAGAAGGGTCCCGGCGAGCGCCCGGGGTCAGGCCTGGAGCTGGATGGTCGAGAGCAGTGCGGACAGGACGGCGTCGGTCTGGGTCCTCGTGGTGTTCTCGGGACGCCAGGTGGCGCCGATGTCGAGCGCGACGACCGGCCTGTCCCGGACGACGGCGCTCACGGCGGCGACGACGTCGCGAAGGGACGGCCCGCCGGGTGCGGGGAAGCGGAGTCCGGCCACTTCGGCCGGGTCGACGACGTCGACGTCGACGTGGACGACCACGGGACCCTCCGGAAGACGGGAGGTGTCGAACGTCGCGACCGGGACGTGGGTCACGTCCGAGTCGGCGAGCGCCGCCACTTCGGCCGGGTCGAGGTCCCTGCCGTCGACCAGCGTCACCGTCCCCTCGTCGAGCGGTTCGAGCCCCAGGGCCTCGGGCAGGGTGAGATCACCGCGGCCGACCGCCTTGGCCAGGGGCAGGCCTCCCAGGTAGCCCGAGGTCGTCGTGGACTCCGTGTGGAAGTCGCCGTGTGCGTCGAACCAGACGAGGGACGGTCGGAGGCCACGTCGCTGGACTCCGGCGAGGACGGCCAGCAACGTCACGCAGTCACCGCTGAGGACGACGGTCAGTCCGTCCTCGGCCGCCACCGCATCGGCCAGGGGGGCGTACACCCCGATCAGGTTCTTCCAGGGCTCGCCCGTCGCGCCCGGATGTCCGTCGATCCGGACGGTCCCCGGCGGAAGCGTGACGTTCAGATCGGCCAGCGCGTCGGTCAGATGCCACGGCAGGAGCAGCATGCTCATCGATGACCTCGGGTGTCCGACGCGAACCGGTAGACGTTGGTGCCCCGGTGACGTGTCGACGCGCAGCGAACGTGACCAGCCGGCGCGGGAGGATGGACCTTCAGGTTCATCAGTCGAGTCCCAGGACAGTCGCCAAACTCTCGTCGATGCTCCACATCAGGTCGACCGCCACCCGCCCGACCTGCTTGCCGAGCCGACTGACGTCGACGGCACCGACCTGCTCGACGAGCACCCGAGTCGTCTTGCCGAGGACCGCGATCTCCGGCCGGATAGAAGCCGGACGGGCGCCAGTGGACGTGGGAGCCAGGAGGACGACGGAACGGGGGAGCAGTGCGTCCGACTGCACGATCACGCCGAAGCGACGTCCGTGCTGTTCGTGCCCCACGCCCTTTGGCACGCGTAGCTCGTAGATGTCACCCCTCTGCACGGAGCGACTCCATGAGCGCGGCTACCTCGAGCATCTCGCGGCGGTCCGACTCGTCGGCCTCCAGGGCCGCCATCTCCTCGTGGAGGGTCTGCTTGCGGCGAAGTGCCGCTGCTGAAGACAGGATCGCCTCACGAATGGCCTCCGACCGACTCAATCCGGACATCTCGAGTATGGACAGAGCACGTTGTGCCTCGTCGTCGAGGCGGACGGAGACGGCAATTCCCATGCAGCGAGTGTATCACGGAACGTAGTACACAGAATCACGTGCACAACACCCAGACGTTTCCGAAGTGCCCGGCGGATATCGCCTCCCAGCCGCAACTGATCGGGGCAGTGCTCGTTTCTTGCGCGACTGACTACGAGTCATCGAGTCGTGAACCAGATCGTGGAACCGTTGACTCGTGACTGCATCACCGTCTTGTCGCAGGCTGTGGCCAGACGTCAGCCGGGCCATCCCAACGCTGACAGAACTGGCGTGCCATGGGTTCCGGGGGGTAGCTACGATCCCTCGGCCGGGACGTCCAACGTGAACCGGTAGACGTTGGTGTCCCGGGCCTCGAAGCCCGACCGCAGGTAGAGCCGGTTGGCCGCCTCACGGCTCGGCCGCGACGTGAGGTCCACCGTCTTCGCCCCGGCCTCCCCGGCGCGTTCGACGGCCGCGGACACCAGGGCCTCACCCACTCCGGAGCCGCGGGCGGCATCGTCGACGACCACGTCCTCGATCCAGGCCCGGACGCCGGTGGGGATCCGGAACACGGCGAGCGTCAGTGATCCGACGATCCGACCGTGCCCGTCGCGAGCCATGAGCAGGGTGCTGGCCTCCGACGTGGTGATCGCCGCCAGTTCGTCGCGGTCGGTCGGGGCCGAGGAGGACGACAGCTGCGGGATGAGGCGGCGGAACGCCTCGACCAGCTCGTCGGTCACCTCCGTGGCCTCGAAGATCTCGACGGGACCCCCGTCGGCGGTCGGAGTCGCGGAGTCGTCGGCGGTCACGGGTGGCGAGTGTAGCCACCGACCGGGTCCGCCGAACGCCTGTCCGGTGCGGGCCGCAGGTCGACCGGTGGGCTCAGACCTTGTCCGGGTCGCCCCGCCACACCGGGGACCGGACCGAGTCGTACAGCACCTCGATGGGATCGCCCCGCAGGGCCGAGAACACATGGTTGCCCCAGCGCTCGGCGCCGGCCAGCGGGAACGGAAGATCGTCGACGGGGAACCAGCCGACGTCGGCGCACTCGAGGGGGTGGGCCTTGAGCTCGCCCCCGACGGGCCGGCACTGGAACACCAGGGAGTAGAGCGGGATCCGGCTCATCCCGACCCGGAGCCCGTCGAGGACGGCGATCAGCCGGACCACCTCGACCTCGATGCCGGTCTCCTCCAGGACTTCCTTGACCACCACCTCGGCGGCCGAGTAACCGACGTCGGCCCATCCGGTGGGATAGAGCCAGATGCCGGAGTCGGCCCGTTGGACCAGGAGGATCTCTCCCTTGTCGTTGCCCACGGCGGCGCCCACCGCCACCTTCGGGGTCACGTAGCCCGGAACGCCCTTGCCCACCGACCCGAGCCAGTCGTGGACGAATCCGTCCACGTCCTCGGCCCCCTCGTTGCCGTCGATGGCGGCACGGATGTCGGCGGCGACGTGGAGGACCTCCTCGAAGCGCTCCTGCTCGTAGAGGGACTCGGTGAACCCGAGGCCGGTCCGGGCGATGCCGGCCAGCGCCTCGCTCCACCGCAGAAGCTGCTTCACGGTGGGTGTGCCCGCAGGGGGTCCGTCGGTGGAGGGAGTGGTATCCACGGGACTGACGCTACCCCACCGGCCCCGCCGAGCCTCTGCGTCGGGCAGAATGTGTCGTGGCCGTAAACGACGACTGTCGCCATTACATCATGCAGACCACGGCCCGCGAGGAGAAGCTCGAGAAGTGCCGGGTCGGCGCCAACGAGCAGATCCCGTTCGCCTGCCCGGAGGGCTGCCTGTTCTACGAGCCCCGGAAGGTGTCGGGCGCCGGATGGACCATCCGGAACCCGGACGACAGCTCGAACTGAGCCACCTCGCCCAGGTCAGCTCTCGACGATGTCGCCGATGAGGTCGACCCCGACCCCCTCGGCACGGAGCCATGCGATCGCCTCGTCCACCACGGCGCCGTCGCCGTCGAGCTCACAGAGGATCCAACCGCCCTGTTCCCCCACATCGGCCTTGCGCAGGTTGGGGACCACGGCGAACTGCGCCGTCATACGGGCGATGATCGGCTCGCGGACCAACTCCTCCGGAAAGGTCAGTTTGACCCTCACCCCGATCATGCCGATTCCTCCGTGGCGTCGTGCTCGCCGGCGGCGTGGCCGCTGCGACCGACCGCATCGAGCGAGTGGTTGAGATTTCCCGAACGGAATCCGTCCAGGTCGAGCGTCACGTAGCGGTAGCCGGCGGCGTGCACGGCGGCACTCACCTCCTCGCGGAGTTCGACCACATGGTCGAGTTCGCCGGCCGGCACCTCGATACGGGCCGTATCGCCGTAGTGGCGGACCCGTATCTGGCGGAACCCGAGGGCACGCAGGCCGGACTCGGCCCTGGCCACGGAGTCGAGGGTGGTGAAGGTCACCCGCGTACCGTAGGGCACCCGGGAGGCGAGGCAGGCGGCGGCCGGTTTGTCCCAGGTCCGGAGGCCCATCCGGCGGGACCAGTTCCGCACGTCGGCCTTGGTGAACCCGCTGTTCACCAGGGGGAAGACGGCACCGCGCTCGGATGCCGCGGTCTGACCCGGTCGATGGTCGGACAGGTCGTCCAGGTTCACCCCGAGGACCACCGTCGCCAGCGGCCCCGCCGCGGCGGCCACCGGGCCGAGCGCGGCCATGAGGGAGGACTTGCAGTGGTAGCAGCGGCTGCCGTCGTTGGCGGTGTAGGCCGGGTCGGCCAGCTCGTCGGTGGCCACCTCGAGGTGACGGAGACCCCACTCGGTGGCCAGGGCCCGGCAGTCGGCCAGCTCCTCGGGAGCCAGCGACGGGGACACGGCCGTCACACACAGGACCCGGTCCGCACCCAGCGTGTCGGTGGCCACCCGGGCCAGGAAGGCGGAGTCGGCGCCGCCGCTGAAGGCGACCACCACCGGTCCAAGGGCACGGAGCTCGGCCC
The DNA here is from genome assembly GCA_050014755.1 of Acidimicrobiales bacterium. Taxonomy (GTDB): domain Bacteria; phylum Actinomycetota; class Acidimicrobiia; order Acidimicrobiales; family RAAP-2; genus Bog-756. The sequence goes on along the minus strand of JBEKCS010000016.1, from coordinate 24,840 downwards.
GCAGCGCGTCGAGCCCGACGGAGCAGACGGAGCCGACGGAACTGACGGAGCCGACAGAGTCGACGAAACCGACGGACCGGCGCCCACCGCCCGGTGTGGCCGGCATGGCCCCGGACGTCGCCAGGTCGGTCACGGCGATGCTCACCTGCCGGGGACGATCTGGGCCAGCACGTCCTCGACGGGGGCGACCATCCCGGTCAGGAAGGGGCCGAACTCGGCGAAGCGGGCCGATCCCTCGTCGAACCGCATCGTGTAGACGCACTCCTTCAGGTCGTCGGGATGGACGCCGAAGAGGGTGACCCCCCACTCCCAGTCGTCGAGGCCGGTGGAGCCGGTGATGACCTGGACGATCCGCCCGGCAAACGTGCGCCCCACGGCACCGTGGCCGAGCATCAGCTCCTTGCGGTCGTCGAAGGGCAGGGTGAACCAGTTGGAGCCGTCGGTGGCACCGCGACGCTTCGACATCGGGTAGAAGCAGAACGCCGTCTTCCCCTCGGGAGGCAGGGTGGGGTAGAGGCGGGCCTGTTTCATCTCGTCGGGGACCCCGGCGGCGTACTCGGACACCTCGGTCAGGGACACGTAGGAGTCCACGACCACCAGACCGGCGGCCTGGAGGTCGGACTGCAGCCGGCGCAGCCGCCACAGGTCGGCACCGAGGGCCATCACGCACAGGTCGGCCTTGTGGCCGAGCATCGCCACCGTGACCACCTGGAGATCGTCGGATTCGGCGTCCTTGACGGCCTGGACGACCGCGTCGGCGTCGAACACGGGCCCACCGTCACCGGACCGGGCGCCTCCCACCTTGCAGAAGAGGTGGAGCACACCCCAGCCGACGGACGGTACGAGAGGATCGGTCACGGTGCACAGTCTAGGGAAACAAACGAAGGGCGCCCCGGTGGGGCGCCCTTCGTCGGAACCACTGGAGGGTCGGACGACCTAGAAGTCGTCCATGCCCCCGCCGGGCATGCCCGAGCCACCCTCGTCCGGCTTGTCCACGATGACCGCCTCGGTGGTGAGGAACAGGGCGGCGATGGAGGCCGCGTTCTGCAGGGCCGAGCGGGTCACCTTGACCGCGTCGATCACGCCGTCCTTGAAGAGGTCGACGTACTCGCCGGTGGCGGCGTTGAGCCCCTCGGTCGGCTTCTTGAGGTTGCGCACCTTGTCGACGATGACGCCACCTTCGAGGCCGGCGTTCACGGCGATCTGCTTCAGGGGCTCCTCGACGGCCCGGGCCACGATGCGGGCACCGGTGGCCTCGTCGCCCTCGAGCTTGTCGGCGGCCTCGAGCACGGCGACCTGCGAGCGGAGCAGGGCCACCCCGCCACCGGGCACCACGCCTTCTTCGATGGCTGCCTTGGTCGTGGAGACCGCGTCCTCGATGCGGTGCTTCTTCTCCTTGAGCTCCACCTCGGTGGCCGCTCCGACCTTGATCACGGCGACGCCGCCCGACAGCTTGGCCAGTCGCTCCTGGAGCTTCTCCCGGTCGTAGTCGGAGTCGGTGTTGTCGATCTCGGCCTTGATCTGGGCGATGCGCCCCTTGACCTCGTCATGACTGCCGCCACCCTCGACGACAGTGGTCTCGTCCTTGGTCACGACGACCTTGCGGGCGGTGCCCAGGAGCTCGAGCCCGATGTTCTCCAACTTGAGGCCGACCTCCTCGGTGACGACCTGGCCGCCCGTGAGGATGGCGATGTCCTGGAGCATGGCCTTGCGACGCTCGCCGAAGCCGGGGGCCTTGACGGCGACGCTGCGGAAGGTGCCGCGGATCTTGTTGACCACCAGGGTGGCCAGTGCCTCGCCCTCGAGGTCTTCGGCGATGATCACGAGGGGCTTGCCCGACTGCATGACCTTCTCGAGGACGGGAAGCAGGTCGCGCACGGCGGTGATCTTCGAGCCGACCAGCAGGACGTAGGTGTCCTCGAGGACGGCTTCCATCCGCTCGGGGTCGGTGACGAAGTACGGGGAGATGTAGCCCTTGTCGAAGCGCATCCCCTCGACCAGGTCCATGTCCATGCCGAAGGTCTGGGACTCCTCGACGGTGATGACCCCGTCCTTGCCCACCTTGTCGATGGCCTCGGAGATCATCTCGCCGATCTCGGTGTCAGCGGCCGAGATGGAAGCCACCTGGGCGATCTGTCCCTTGGAGTCGGTCTCGCGGGCGATGCCGCGGAGCGAAGCGACCGCAGCCTCGACGCCGGCCTCGATGCCCTTCTTCAGGGACATCGGGTTGGCGCCGGCAGCCACGTTGCGCAGTCCCTCGTGGACCATGGCCCAAGCCAGCACGGTGGCGGTGGTGGTGCCGTCACCGGCGACGTCGTCGGTCTTCTTGGCGACCTCTTTGACGAGCTCGGCGCCGATCCGCTCGAAGGGATCCTCCAGGTCGATGTCCTTGGCGATGGACACACCGTCATTGGTAATGGTGGGTGCGCCCCACTTCTTGTCCAGGACGACGTTGCGGCCTTTGGGGCCGAGGGTGACGCGGACTGCGTCGGCGAGCTTGTTCATGCCGCTCTCGAGAGCCCGGCGGGCCTCCTCGTCGAACGCGATGAGCTTTGCCATCAGGTGTTCCTCCGTGATCGTTGGCACTCGTAGGGGTCGAGTGCCAATAGCAAACCACGTCTCGGGGCCGTGCGCAACCGCGGGCCGGAACCGTCGATGGGCACATGGCGGGGTCGGGCGCGTCCGCAACCCTGGTTGGCGGCTGACCGGAAGCGTCGTTGACCAGGGGAGATGCGGTCGCCGGCGTCGGCGGCAGGGTCTAGTGGAGGACCCGCTTGCACTCGTCGAGGCTGGTCTGCCCCAACCCGACCTTGGCGAATCCGTCCTGCAGCAACGTGAGCATGCCGCCCTCGGTGGCGGCCCGGCTGATCAGGTGCGCCGGGGTCCGCTCGAGGACGAGTCGCTTGATCTCGTCGTCCATCACCAGGACCTCGTGAACGGCGAGCCGCCCCTGGTAGCCGCGCCGCCCGCACTGGGCGCAGCCGACAGGCCGGTAGAGCGTGACGTCGGACGAGCCGTCCTCGACCAGACCCATCGACACGAGTTCCAGGACCTCTTCGGGGCTCGCGGGCTCGGCGACCTTGCACCGGTCGCACAGGCGCCGAAGCAGGCGCTGGGCCACCACGCACTCGAGCGACGAGGTGATCAGGTAGGGCTCGAGGCCCATGTCGCCCAATCGGGTGATGCTCGACGCGGCGTCGTTGGCGTGGAGCGTCGAGAGCACGAGATGCCCGGTCAGCGCCGACTCGGCGGCGATGCGCGCCGTCTCGAGGTCGCGGATCTCGCCGATGAGGATGATGTCGGGGTCGGAGCGGAGGGCCGCCCGCAGCCCGGACGCGAAGGTGTAGCCGACCTTGGGGTTCACCTGGGTCTGCTTGATGCCGGCGACCCGGTACTCGATCGGGTCCTCGACCGTGATGGTGTTGAGGCTGGGCACGTTCAGCTCGTTGACGGCGGCGAAGAGGGTGGTCGTCTTGCCCGAACCTGTCGGCCCGGACACCAGGACCATGCCCCAGGCCTTCCCGATCGAGCCCTTGAACCGGTGGAGTGCGTCCGGCAGGAAGCCGAGCTTCGCGATCTCGAGGAGGCCCTGGTCCTTCTGGAGCAGGCGGAGTACGACCGCCTCGCCGTACATGGTCGGAAGGCTGGCCGCCCGGATGTCCACGGAGAGCCCGCGGGTGACCATCGAGACCCGGCCGTCCTGGGGACGCCGATGGTCGGCGATGTCCATGCCGGTCATGATCTTGACCCGGCTGAGGATGCCCGGCTGGAGCGACCTCGGCGCGGTCGTCACGTCGTGCAGGATCCCGTCGACCCGGAACCGGATCCGGAGGCCGTCCGCCGTGGGCTCGAGATGGACGTCGGAGGCACCGTCCTCCACCGCCCGTCGCAGCAGCTGGTTGACGAAGGTGATGACCGGTCCTTCGGTCTCCGCCAGGTCGAGGTCCGGGGACACGTCGGCATTCGGGCTACCGCCACCTGCGGCGCGGTCGCCCGCCCCGGGACGGTCGGCCTGCTGGTCGGGCAGCTCGTCCGCCTCGGCGAGCAGGTCCATCTTCTGGAAGCCCCTGGCGATCGCCTGTCGTAACTGGCCCGGTGCGACGACGACGACGCGGAGCGGCTGACCGGACAGCATCTTGAGGTCGTCGAGGGTCTGGATGTCCCGAGGATCGCTGACGGCGACCTCCAGGGCGTCGCCGTCGAACCCCACCGCCAGCACGCCGCGGGTGCGGCAGAACGCCTCCGGCAGCCGGCCCAGTGCCGCGGGATCCGGGGGTTCCTCGCTCAGGTCCCGGTAGGGCAGGTCGAACAGCGCCGCCAGAGCCCCGGCCAGGTCGGCCTCGTAGAGGACACCGTGGGCCGTGAGGATCTCACCCAGTCGTTGACCCGTCCGCCGCTGTTCGTCGAGCGCCTCGTCGATCTGGGCCGGCGTGGCCAGACCGGTCGCGATCAGGTGGGCGCCCAGCGGGACGGGCTGGCCTGCCGCTGACGACGTGGCCCTCCAGTCATCCGTCGAGGTCACCGCGGCCGCTCCTCAGGGTCGACGTCACTAGCAGTCGAGCGTACTCCCGACAGTTGGCCGTCCGGCGGCCCGTCCGGGCACCGGAACGGGTGGCGGCAGAGGGGCAGGCTCAAGACGGCGATGTGACCTGTCGATGACGACCATCGACGAGAGTCGTCACCCGGGAGGGCCGACCCACCATGGATTCTGGCAGCCGGGGCGACGACGAGCGGACCGGCGACGACGAGCGGACCGGCGGTGAGGAGCGGACCGGCGGTGAGGAGGGGGAACGCGGGCCCGAACCCCTGCCCCTGCCTCGAGCCCGGTTCCGGACCCGGTCCGGATCCCGTCGACCCACGCCGTCGATCGTGGAGGACAGCGGGTTGTGGGTCTGGATCTGGGTGATCGGGGCGATCGTGCTGCTGGCGATCATCGTCGTCGTGGTCATGGCGCTCCCCTCCAGGAAGGGAATCGGCACGACCCGCCCGGTCGTCCCCGCACTCGCCGTCGCCGCCGACCCCGCCCGGGCCGCCCTCCACGGGAGGGTGGTCGTGGGCGCGCCCCGGGAGTCGGCGGCAACCTGATCCGGGTGGCGATGCGGACAGGGACCTCAAGATCTGACCGGAACCCGTCGATCCCATACCTATGGAAGTGTCAGTTGGTCGTGCCGGCCGGCCGTGTCGGATCATGGCTTCTCCCCGGTCACGACGACCCCGGCGCCACGCCGGTCCGGTCGCGGTCGGCCGAGAGGATCGCCGGTGAACACCCGGCGATGGACGTGGCTGTTGGGCGCGGTCCTGCTGTTCGTGGTCGGGACCGCGGGATCGTTCGTCGCCGCTGATTCGGTGGCGAAGTCGACCCGGCGGAGTTCGACGCTGGCGTTCATGGAATCATCGAAGGGGATCGCCTCGACCCTGGACCTGGCCATCCAACACGAACAGGACCTGGCCACCGACGCGGGCGCCTTCTTCATCGCCAACCCGGACGCCAGCCAGGCCCAGTTCCTCCAGTGGACGGACTCGGTGCGGGCCTTCCACCGGTATCCCGAGCTACAGGCCATCGCCGAGCTGGCGCTGGTCCCGGCCTCGCAACTGAGCGCGTTCGCGGCGAAGGCCGAGGCGAATCCGGCGGGCCCGGTGGGGCCGGGTGGGGTGTTCCGGGTCGTCCCTCCGGGCAACCGTGCCTTCTACTGCTTCGTCACGGTGGCCCAGTCCCTCCCGGCACTGGTCGACATCCCGGCCGGCACCGACTACTGCGACGGCTCACTCGGACCCGAGCTCCTCGGCGTGCGCGACTCCGGACGTGACGCCTTCCTGCCGTCGGGGACGGGGACGAGCGCCGACCTCCTGGTGGGATCGCCCATCTACCAGGGGGGGACGGTCCCGACCACGGTCGCCGCCCGTCGGGCGACGTTCCTCGGGTGGGCGGGTGTGGAGGTCCTCCCGAGCATCGTCCTGGACACGGCCCTGCGGGGCCATCCCGGTACGAAGATCGTCTTCCGGTACAGGTACGGTCCGTCGACGGCGGTGTTCGCGGCAGGGACGGCGCCGGCCGGTGCGCAGTCGACCACGGTCGTCCTGACCGAGGGCTGGCAGGTCCAGGTGCTCGCGGCGGTGCCCGGAGGTGGGATCGTGGGGGATCTGTCGGCACTCATCCTCCTCCTGGCCGGTGCCGTGGTCGCCTTGTCGCTGGCCGTTCAGCTCTTCGTGCTCGGAACCAGCCGTTCGAGGGCACTCGGACTTGTCCGCGAGCGCACCGACGAGCTCCAGTTCCAGGCATTCCACGACTCGCTGACCGGGCTCCCCAACCGGGCACTCATCCTCGACCGGGCAGGTCAGATGCTGGCCCGGTCGAAGAGGGAGCGGTCGCCGGTGGCCGCGCTCTTCCTCGACATCGACGATTTCAAGGACATCAACGACACCCTGGGCCACGACGCCGGTGATCAACTGCTCATCGCCGTCGCCGCCAGGCTGGAGAGTGCGCTGCGAGAAGGGGACTCGGTCGGACGCCTCGGTGGTGACGAGTTCGTGATCCTGACCGGAAGCTCATGGCTCGCGGACGGAGCCGAGCGTCTGGCCCAGCGGGTCCTGGACTTCATGGACGAGCCGTTCGAGATCGCGGGCAGCGAATCGCCCCTGGCGGTGACGGTCAGCATCGGCATCGCCGAGGGCGAGCGGGTCAGGGTGGACGAGCTGCTACGCGACGCCGACATCGCCCTCTACCAGGCGAAGGCCGCGGGAAAGAAGTGCGCAGTGCTCTTCTCGTCCGCGATGCAGGACACCGTCAACGAACACCGCCGCCTCGAGGTGGATCTGCACCACGCGGTCGACGACGACGAGTTCTTCCTGCTCCACCAACCGACCGTCGATCTGTCGACGGGGACGTGCACCGGTGTCGAGGCGCTCCTCCGCTGGCACCATCCCCTGCGCGGGGTGGTGATGCCCGAGGAGTTCGTCCCCGCCCTCGAGACCAGCGGTCTGATCGTCCCGGTCGGCCTGTGGGCGCTGAACACGGCGTGCCTCCAGGGCGCGGCGTGGCAGAGCCGTGGCTACCGGATCACGGTGTCGGTCAACGTCTCCGCCGTCCAACTCGAGCGCGACGAGATCGTCACCGAGGTTCGGTCGGCCCTCGAGGCGAGTGGCCTCGATCCCAGCCTGTTGATCCTGGAATTGACCGAGACCGCGCTGATGCGCGACGTGGAGGCGACGCTGGTGCGTCTGACCGCACTGAAGGCGATCGGGGTGGGGATCGCCGTCGACGACTTCGGCATGGGCTACTCGTCGCTCTCCTACCTGCGCCAGTTCCCCATCGACATCTTGAAGATCGACCAGTCGTTCGTCTCGGGGATGGCCGATTCGTCCGAGTCGATGGCCATCGTCCACACGCTCGTCCAACTCGGAAAGCTGCTCGGGCTCCGGGTCGTGGCGGAAGGGATCGAGACCGACGAGCAGGTGATGCGATTGCGGGCCGAGCAGGTCGATGTCGGACAGGGGTTCCTGTTCGCCCGACCGCTGGATGCGTCGGAGGTGGACCGGTTCCTGACGGGCCCGCCCCATGCGGTCGAGGACCTCCGGGTACTGCAGTGACGAACGGTGGTGCACCCGGGACCGGTTGACCGCCGCACACCGGCCGGCGGAAGGTGTCCACCCCGGTGGGGCCATGGGCATTTCGGCCCTACCGGCACCTCGCCCCGCCGGTCATGCTCGGACTGCGACGTCGCCCGGCGTGGGCCCGGGCTGTAGCGACGGCGCGAGGTCCGTGGAAGGCAGATGAACCAGAACTTTCGCCTGGGAGAGGTGGACGGCATCCCCGTCGGCGCCAATTGGAGCGTCGTGGTCATCTTCTTCCTGTTCGCCTGGGAGCTCGCCGCCCTGATCCTCCCCGACGACCATCCCCACCAGGGTCAGGCGGTCTACTGGGTGGTGGCCCTGGTGACCACCGCCCTGCTCTTCGCCAGCCTGCTGGCCCACGAGGTGTCGCACGCGGTGGTGGCGAAGCGGAACGGGATCAAGGTCCGACAGATCACCCTCTGGCTCTTCGGCGGGGTCTCCGAGCTCGAGAGCGAGGCCCTCACCCCGGCGGTCGACTTCCGCGTCGCGGTCGTCGGGCCCCTCACCAGCATCCTGCTGGGTGGGTTCTTCGGCATCTTCGGGCTCCTCTTCCACCGGGCCACCGGGACCGCGGGCGTCGTGGCCTCGGCGATCGGCTGGTTGGCGTGGATCAACCTCTTCCTCGGCGTGTTCAACCTGTTGCCGGGCGCGCCGCTCGATGGCGGGCGGGTCCTGCGAGCCTCGGTGTGGAAGCGCACGGGCGACCGGGTCCGCGCCGCCTCCGTGGCAGCCGACGCCGGCGAGACGATCGGATTCATCCTGGTGGCCCTGGGGGTCCTCGAGTTCATCACCGTGAGCTTCTTCGGTCTGTGGTTCGTCTTCCTGGGGTGGTTCCTGTTGTCGGCCGCCCGAGCCGAGAAGAACGACGTGGTCATGCGCTCCTCACTGACCGGCATCCACGTCGGCGACGTCATGACCCGGAACCCGACGACGTTCGCCTCGACCACCACGGTCGCGGAGCTGGTCGACCAGCAGCTCCCCCACTTCCGGTTCAGCACCTACCCCCTGGTCGCTCCCGACGGACGGCTCGAGGGGTTGGCCACCATGGCCAGGATCCGGCACGTCCCCCCACACCTGCGCCAGACGACCCGTCTGATCGACGTCGCCTGCCCGATGACCGAGGTCCCGCTCGGCTCGCCCGGCGAGCCGATCCCCGATCTCCTGCAGCGGATGCACGCGTCACCGGACGGTAGGGCGCTGGTGCTCGACGCCGACGGCCGTCTGGTGGGCATCGTGTCGCCGAGCGACATCGCCCGACTGGTCCAGCTGTCGATGCTCCGGTCCCAGGGGCGCGGGGCGTCGAAGACCTGAGCCTGCCGGGGAGCGCATCGTCGGGTGAGCCGGCCCGGTCGGACCGGCATCGAACACCGTTGACGGTGGGGTGACCCTGCGGACGACTACTTGACGGCGACGATCACGTCCTGCATCCGTGCGAACCCGTAGTGGATCGGGCCCGACACGGTGAGACCGCACCTGGCGATCTCCTCGCGCACGTAGCTGTCGCGATAGCCGACCGCGTTGTCGGGCACGTCGGGATCGTGCACCGCGTAGAGCCCTGACGCATCGAGCGCCATCTGGGACACCATGGTCTTCGGGCTCGTCTTCGGGTCCTGTTCGAGCAGGAACCAGGTCGTGTAGGCGATCCCACACGGGCGGAACCTGCTCACGTGGACCTTCTGGTTGCCGACCTATGATCACGTGCAAGCCGGTGGGCCCAGTCCGGAGGAGCGGGTGTGAGCAACGACGAGACGGCGGCGCCTGCGGACGCGGTCGAGGACGCTGAAAGGCTCGTCGTGGTGCCTCACGGGAGCCAAGCCGGTGGCCATCGGTCGCGCACCATCCTCATGGCGGGCCTCGCGTACCTGGCGCTGTCCGTGCTCGTGTGGTGGAACCTGTGGTCGGGTCACCCCACCTCGACAACGACCTGCGAATGCGGAGACCCTTCGCTGTTCACCTGGTTCCTCGACTGGCCCGCCCATGCCATCTCGCACGGCCTCAACCCCCTCTACTCGAAGGCCATGGGCTTCCCGCACGGGGTGAATCTGCTGGCTAACACCAGCGAAGTCGCCATCGGGCTGGCCTTGGCCCCCATCACCTGGATCTTCGGGCCGGTCGCCACCCTCAACGTGGCGGTGACACTCAGTCCCGCTCTCTCCGGTCTGGCCATGTTCGTCCTCCTGAGCCGGTGGGTCACCTGGATGCCGGCGGCCTTCATCGGCGGCATCTTCTACGGGTTCTCACCCTTGGTGCTGACCAACCTGACCGATGCGCACCTGATGGTCGGCATGGCTGCCGTGCCTCCGTTCATCGTCGTGTGTCTCGACGAGATCCTCGTCCGCCAGAGGGCCCGCCCCGTCGTCACCGGGGTGGTCCTCGGGCTGCTCGTCACCCTCCAGTTCTTCATCAGCACCGAGGTCCTGCTCATGTCGGCCGTCCTCGGGACCATCGGCATCGTCCTCCTGGTCGTCTACGCGGCGTGGACCGACCTCGAAGACCTTCGCCGCCGCGCCCGCCGCGCCCTGGTCGGTCTAGGTGCAGGAGCGGCGACGATCATGGTCCTCCTGGCCTACCCCCTCTGGTTCGCACTCGACGGCCCTGCCCACCTGTCAGGGCCCATCTGGCTGGGACTGGTCGACCCCTCGACGTCGGGTACCACGGTCGCCAACTTCCTGGTCGCCGAGCCCGCCTCGAGCGTCCGTGCCCAGCTCGGAATCACATCGTTCGGGCTGAGCCCCCGGTTGGGCGGCTACCCCGGGACGATCCTGTCGGCCCAGTACTTCGGGCTCGGTGTCGTCGCGGTGACAACCGGCGGGCTGGCGATCTGGAGGCGGGACCGACGGCTCTGGTTCTTCGCGGCGCTGGCCGTGGCCTCGGGGGTGCTCTCCTTGGGCGTGGAGAAGAACGTTCCGCTCCCGTGGCAGGCCGTCTCGTCCCTGCCGCTGTTCGAGAACGTCATCCCGAGCCGGTTCGTCCTGTTCACCTACCTGGCCGTCGCTGTCATGCTGGGGCTCGTCATCGACCACACCCGCGCCGCGGTAATCGGGCGACGGGCGCAGGGAACCGGTCCGGCAGATCGTCGGCCCGGCGGTTCGTGGGCGACGCTTCCCCTGTGGTCCGGCTCGGCGGCCGGGCTGCTGGTGGGGGCGATCGCTCTCGTGCCACCGGCCACCTATCTTGCCCAGAACCTTCCGATCGCCACCGAACCGGTGACGAGCCCAACCTGGTTCACGTCGGTGGCACCACACCTGAAGGGGCATCAGGTACTTCTGGTCTTCCCCTACAGCGGGATGCAGAGCGCCATGATGTGGCAGGCCGTCGACGGCATGGGCTACTCGATGGTCGACGAATGGGGGCCTGGCGGAACCGCTCTGCGCGCCGGCAAGGAGTTCTACGGCGATCTCGTGCTGAGCGATTTCTCGTCCACTGCCGGAGGGGAGCCGCCCGCGATCACCCGGGATGACGTCCTGGTGGTGCACCAGGCACTGCGCGCCTGGGGAGTGAGCATGGTGGTGATCCCAGATGGGCCCAACCTCCCGCCCGACAGCCGGATCTCCTCGGCTCCCTCCGCGGCCGCCCTGATCAGCGCGGCGACCGGGACACCGCCGGTCCACCAGGGCGGTGCATGGGTATGGTCTGGCGTCGGCTCGGACCGCTCGCCGGCGGTTGCCACCACCTCAGTGCTCGAGAGGTGCACCACCGGATTGGGCTCTCTGGAGTCAGCTGCAGTCGCCGAGGCAACGGCCTGCGTGCTCGCCGACGCGGGAAGCGGTCCGACGGGTGAACGGCATGATGTCTCGTAGTGGGGGACAAGCACTCGACCAAGATGTCCATGCCGCCCACCTTCTACCGACTTTCGCAAAAGACCCTGCGAGGCGACTCACTCCCGACCTCGACGTGTCGTGCACGGGCGGTCAGCAGACCGCGAGCAGCTCCCGCGTCCGAATGCCCATAACGTGACCCCCGGCCGGTGCGTCCGGGGACAGGGCGTCACTGGCCGGTCGGCATCGCACTGAACAGGTCGACGCCTTCAAGTGTCAGTCGGCACAGCAGGTCGAGCTGCCGTTCGAGTCCACGGGCATGGACATGTCGGATCCCTCGTAGCGGGCGTCGCTGTCGAGATCCGGCTCCGCGGGGGTGCCGCGGCGAAGAAGGAAGTCAGCTGCCATCAGTGGGATCCGCTGCCATGTCGGCCTCCGATGCGTTGGATCCCGAGGCGTGGTGGCCGCCGAATTCGGTGGGCACGGGGGCCCCGGTCACGTGCCCCCGATCAGCGCACGGCACAGCGGCATCGAGGACCGGGACCGGTGGACCGTCGAGACCGCGAGGGGAGATCCCGTCGACCCGGCGCTCGACCGCACGACGAGAGGCCCGTTCCCGGGGACGTAGTGCTGGATGCCCAGGCCGAGTCCGGAGGCGGTCATCGACGTCAGATTGGAGTCACTCTCGATGACGATCTGGTACGGGGTGCCGGGGTGCATCGCCGCACTCGGCGTGTCGTCAGGCGGCCAAACCGACGCGGAGATTCCCGTATGGTCGAGGACCATCTCGACCATGTTCGGCCCGGTCGGCACCAGCTCGAGTGAGGCCGGTCCGTAGGTGGCCATCGTCATCGCAGGATCACCGGCCGTGACGGGAGACGTCAGCGTGACGTCGAGCACGACCGTCGAACCCGATGCCTGCTCCACCGGCGTCCACGAGTCGTGTTGCAGGGCCTTGCCCGGAATGTAGGACACGTCGGATCCATTCGAGATGTACAGCCCCGAACAGTCCCCGGTGGCGAACAGCGTTCCTCCCGGTCGGAAGGCGGGCAGGGAAGCGCCCCGCTCGACCGGCGGCGTTCCCCCCAACGATCGCTGGAACGACACGAAGTTCTGGGCCTGGGTGGGAGTCCACAACGCAGCGGGCAGGACCGCCCCCCCGATGTTGACCCAGATGCCGAACACCCCGAGGACGACCACCACCACCGCCGATGTCGCCTGGACCGTCGGTGAGCGGCGGCCGAGCCTCGCCCACAGGTCGACCAGTCCGATCATCGAGGCGAGCGCCAGGAATGGAATGAAGTCGGCCAGATAGCGCTCGGCGATCGTGGCTCCATAGAGCAGGACGCCGGACGTGGCTGCGGCCGTCGCCAGCCACAGGATCCGGAGGACGCGCACGTCGCCGAGATGTCGGGGTCGGAAGGTCGCCACGGTTCCCCAGCACGCGAGGACGAAGAGCAACGGCATCGACGCCGGAACGCTTGCCGTCGGCAGCACCTGGTCGAGGACGACCCCGCCGACGGCGTGGGCCGGCGACCTCGGGATCGCGAGGAAGGGGAAGTGTGCACTGACGCTGAGGCCCAACGGTTGGAAGTAGGCGAGCAGTGTGGACGGGAGGAACTGCAGCCCGAACGCGCTCCCTCCGTTTGCTACGAGGAACGCCCGGCGGTGGGCGTTGACCGAGGTCCACACCTGATCGGAGAGCGAGAGGCCGAACGGCGAGCCGAGCTTCGACCACGCGATGATCGCGCTGAGCAGCAGGCTCACCAGTGCGATGGCCACGAGGGGAACCACGGCGCGCTTCTTCTCCGGTCCTTCACGACCGGTTGCCAGCCAGAGGGCGAGGACGAGTGTCCCGAGGATGCAGGCGTAGCCGGTGGTGCTGCGGTCCAATGCGGCACAGACCACGAAGAGCCCGGCGAGCGCGAGGCGGCGCCCCGAAGGGCGCTCGGCTACCCCGAACAGGGCGAAGACGGCACCGAGCGTGAGTGCGACGCTCCACGCCAGGTCCTCGTAGGACGACTGCGGGGACGAGGCGATGTAGAAGAGGACCGAGCCGTTGACCGCCGCGACGAGGACGCCGCAGGCGATGGCCTCGGTCCTCCCGAGGAGGGCCGATCCGCGCAGGGTCAGACGCACACGCCACAACAGGAGCGAGCCGAACAGCCCGGTCACCGACCAGGCCAGAAGCATCGAGACGGCGGTGAGGCGGCCGTCGAGGGAGTGGGTGAGGGCGAGGACGGGGAGGCGGATCAGCGAGGGGAAGAGCCCGAAGTACGTGTACTGGTGGCCACCGTTGACGAATGCCTCGATGCCGATCGACCCTGGTGGAAGGTACAGGTGACCGGCCAGGATGGCGCGTCCCTGCAGGTCGTAGAGGTTGGACGGCGCGACGGATCGGAGTGGGCCGGCCGACCCGGTCCAGAGATCCCAGAGGATCCAGAGATAGGGAAGGGTGACGACCGCCAGGGCCGCGGTGGTGACGAACGCGTACCTGGTGACGTCTCCGCCACGCTCCGTTGTCGGCGCGGGTCCGGAATCGTGCGGTTGGGGCGGGCGGGTCGGTTCGCCCTCCACGACGACGTCAGCCTGCACGACAGATCGGACTCGCTTGGCACGTCGTCGGCACGGAGGCATTCTTCCAGATGTAGGGGGGCTCCCCCGGGTCGGACGGGCGTCCACCGATGTCGTGCAACAAGTGTCGACACTCGGCGCGGGCACACGGCGCAATTGCTGGATACGCTTGCCGCCGCGGGGCATGGCTCGGAGGAGGCGGACATGACTCCTGAGTTCGGCGGCGGACCGGAGCGGAAGACGGTGTACCCGGAGGCGAAACCCTCGCGGAAGGCGCCCAGGCTCATCAAGCCTCGGGTGCCGCTGGAGGCCAGGGCGGCCGTCAGCGAACTGGAAGCGATTCCGGGATGGGGTGAGGCACCCGACGGCGTCGGCATCTGTCTTTCCGGTGGGGGGATCCGGTCCGCATCGTTCTGCCTCGGCGCGCTGCAGAGCTTCGAGCGACACGGGATGTTGTACGGACAGACCGGGGCGAAGTACCTGTCGGCGGTTTCCGGCGGGTCCTACATCGCCACCGCGTTGACCATGGTGACGAAAGGGCCCATCGCCGGTTCTGCGGACGAGGCGGCCATCGCCCCCACCCGGACGAGCAACGCCTTCGGACCGGACCTGCGACCGTTCGCCCACGGCAGCCCGGAGGAGCAGTACCTGCGCCATCGCACGCTCTACCTGACCCATGGTCGGGCGGGCGTCCCGGGTGTGGTGTGGCGGGTGTTGCTCGGAGTCCTCTTCAACGTGAGCGTCGTGACCTTGGCGCTCGCGTCGCTCTCTGTCCCCTATGGCTGGCTGCTGGCCAAGCTGTGGCCCGCCCTGCAGGAGGGATGCCCGTCGAGATGCCCGACCGGACCGAACTTCGCGATCCCTCTCGGGCTGTGGGTGGCGGTGGTCGTCACTGCGGGCCTTGCCGTCCTCAGCGGATTCGTCTGGCTGTGCTGGAGATTCAGGTCGGCCTGGCAACGGACCCTCTTCGGGGGCGCCTCGGGAGTCCTGCTGGCGGGCGCCCTGCTCACCGCACTCTTCTTCATCGGCATTCCTGCGCTCGTCCACGTGGCCAGGCCCGACTACGTCGTATCCACGGTTCCCCAGTCCGCGCACGCGGCCAAGGTGACGACGGTGACGGCGGCGTCCGTCGGGCTGCTCGGTCTCGTCACCGCATGGATCGCCGCCGCCCGGCGGCTCATCGCCAAGCCGAGCTCGGTGGAGTCCGGGGTCCTCAATTCGCTGAAGGGCTGGGCGCTCAAGCACCGCTCGTTCCTGGTGAACGTGGCGGCGACGATCGCCGGTCCGCTCCTGGTCCTCGTCGGTATCGTCATCCTGGCCTACTGGGGCGCGGCCTACCTGCCGAGCCGGTCCGGGCCGGGGCGGTGGGAGCTCGTGAGCTGGATCGGAACGGTCATCGTCCTGGTCGTCCTCTGGTTCCGAGCGGACGTCACCGCGTGGTCGCTCTATCCGCTCTACCGGAACCGCCTGTCGGCGGGCTTCGTGCTGCAGCGCACTCCGCGGGTCGGCGACGAGCCGTCACCGACCGCGGTCGGCGACCAGGATGCCTCGGAGCGTCCCTACGAGACGCCCTATCGTCTGTCCGAATGCCAGCCCGATGACTTCCCGGAAGTGATCATCTGTGCGGCCGCCAACATCAGTGACTACGGTGCCACTCCCTCGGGGTCACACGTGACCAGCTTCACGTTCAGCTCGAAGCAGATCGGTGGCCCGCTGGTCGGGGCCCAACCCACCGATGTCTACGAAGAGGCGCTGGGGGACAAGGCCCAATCCCGATTCACCACCCTGCCGACGGCCATGGCCATCTCGGGTGCGGCGTTCTCACCGTCGATGGGGAAGATGACCCACGCCCCCTTCCGGTTCTTCATGGCACTGGCCAATCTCCGACTGGGGGTGTGGGTACCCAATCCCCGTCAGCTCGACCTGTTCCGGGAGCGGAGCGTCGTCCACCAGGTGCTCCCCCGATCCCAGTACTTCCTCCGGGAGATGGTGGGAAAGAACAACCTGGATGCTCCGTTCCTCTACGTCACCGACGGTGGTCACTACGAGAACCTCGGTCTGGTCGAACTCCTGCGCCGGAAGTGCAAGATGATCTGGTGCATCGACGCCTCGGGCGACCAGGTCGACACCTTCGACACGCTCGGCGGTGCCCTCCAGACAGCCGAAGGCGAGCTCCAGATCTCGATCGACATCGATCCGGAGGGCGACATGGCTCCGACGACCAGCCGGCCGGCCTCAGGACCGTGGTTCGTCAAGGCTCCCTTCTGCAAGGGAACGATCACCTATCCGGACAACCAGACGGCAACCCTCATCGTGATCAAGGCGGGGATTCCAACGGACGCTCCGTGGAGCGTGGTCTCCTTCGCCGACCAGAACTCCAGCTTTCCCTGCGACCCGACACTCGATCAGCTGTACGACGCCGATCGCTTCGACGCCTACCGCGAGCTCGGCGAGTTCTGTGCGGACAAGGCGATCACCACGATCACCGGTTCGGTGGTCACGTAGACGGGGCCGCCCGTCGAGGTGGCGACGAGTCGCCGTCCCCGGGGCGCGGTCGGAGGACCGTTCATCGGAACCGGGGTCCGCCACCTCGGTGACTCGTCACGTGGGTGTACTCGTACACCCAGGAGTCACCTCCCTCCGGCGAGGTGAAGACGGCGACGACGACGGCACCGGGCGGAGCCACCGGCTTGATGGTCGCCGGATAGCTGGCGTTGGTCCCCCATGTCGGTGGCGCGACCTTCTTCCGCGTCGACAGCGGGCAGGTCTCCCTGATCACCGCCGACTCGTCCTCGAACGCGGGCCAACCGAAGCAGGTCTCGACCACCTGGCCCGGTCTGGTGACCCCGGCCAGGTAGATCCCGGTCTGGCGACGGGTCGCCTCGAACTCTTCGTACCCTGCCACCTGGTGACCGTGGACCACGGCCTGTACGGACGTGGTCCACCCCGACCAGGCCGACCGGGTGAGCACCACGCAGCCGAAGAGGGCCAGGCACGCAGCCAGGACCATGACCGGCACCGACGTCCGTGCCGCACGGACACACCACCCGACCGTCCCCCCGACGGCGATGGCCGCTCCGCAGGCGAAGGGGGGGAAGAGGCTGACCAGATACCAGGGATACCCGGCCCCGAGGTTGACGTACGAGTACGCCAGGAGCAGCAGTGCCGGCCAGATGACCAGGGCGACGGTCGGGACCAGGAGGTCCCGATTCCGGAGCGAGATCACCACGGGCACGGCGACCAGGGTGAACGCCACGGTCCACAGTCCGTGGTCGGCCTGGACGGCACGGAGCATCCAGGCGTGGTCGAGTGGCACGCCCTTGGCGAGCACCGTCGCCTTGACCCGGGCGCTGTTCGGCACCACCGACCCGAAGTACAGCTGGGCGAACACCAACCAGGGCGCGATGACCGCGGCCGACCAAACCAGGATCCGCCAGGGGATCCGCCGCCGGACCAGCATGACGGCGGCGACGACGGCGATGAGCAGCAGTCCGGCGTCGAGCCTGGTGAACAGGTCGACCCCCGTCAGGATGCCGCAGAGGGTGTCCCGTCGTTCGCGCAGGGCGACGAGAACGGCGACACCGACCGCGGCGGCAACGCACGATTCCATACCGCTCAGCGCGTTGATCCTGAACGCGGTGCTGGCCATGAGCAGCAGCGGAGCGAGGATGCCGGCGGCAATCCCCGCGATCCGGCCGGACAGGTACGACACCAGTCCGCAGACTGCGCCGTAGCTGAGCAGTCCGATGACCTTGGCTGCGCCCTGGAGCCCGCCACCGCAGAAGTTGATGAAGGCCAGCAGCAGGGTGTACAGGGGGGCGCTGGCCCCGTCGGTGCGGTCACCGGGGTTGTAGGTGAACCCGTCGCCATGGGCGATCCGGTAGGCGTAGCGCATGGTGATGGCGGCGTCGTCGTACAGCACCGCGTGCGTGTCCCGGATGGCGAGGATCAGCCCCAGCGCACCGGCTACGGCGGCGACGGCCACCGCGGTCCTGACCGGAGCCGCCACTCGGGGCGGCGGTTGCCGTGCCCGGGCGTGGCGGAAACCTGGACGCTCGGAACGGCCCAGTTCGACGAGTCCAGCTACTGCCATGCGCACCTGCCGCGAGATCCGCCCTCTGGCGTCGAATCGTAGTGGTCGGCAATCGTGCCGGCAGGGTTCGACGAGCCGATGCGATCGGAGGACGAGGCCAACTCGATCGAGCAGTCCCCGGATTCCGGTTCCTAGTCCGATCGACTCGTAGTTCGGACATACTGACGCCATGGACGACGCCGCACTCCAGGAATTCCAGATGCACGGCCAGGACATCCCCTGGCTCCTCGCCCACTGGGCGGAGCACCGCCCGGACCACCCGGTGCTGGTCTGGGATCCTCCCAACGCCCAGGGCCGCGAGTGGACCTACGCCCAGCTGCTCGAGGACACCCGGCGTCTGGCCGTCGGTCTGGTGGCCCGAGGAGTCGGCAAAGGCGACAAGGTCCTCATCCATGCCGACAACTGCCCCGAGCTGGTCCTGGCGTGGCTGGCGTGTGCCACCGTCGGTGCCGTCGGCGTGACGACCAACACGAAGTCGGTGGGTGCCGAGCTCACGTACTTCATCGACAAGGCACAGTGCGTCGCCGCCATCACCCAGCCGAAGTTCGCGTCGATGGTCGTCGAAGCCGGCCCGTCGCTGCAGTGGGTCGCCGTGACCGCCGACGACTCCGGCGAGCCGGCGGGAGCGGACCTGTCCGGACTCACGCTCGATGCGTTCGACGACCTGTTCGGCGACGCGTCGGCGTGGCAGGGCCGGCCGGCCGAACCGCTGCTCCCGTTCGGCATCATGTTCACGTCGGGCACGACGAACAAACCCAAGGCCGTGGTGCACACCCATGCCAACGCGGTGTGGGCCAGTCGGCTCGGCCCCCGCAACATCGACCTCGGTCCGGATGACCGCTATCTCGTCTACCTGCCGTTCTTCCACGTGAACGCGCAGAGTTGGACGTTCTTCCCGGTCCTGGGTGTCGGCGCAACCGTCATCCTGACCCCGAAGTGGTCGACCAGCCGCTTCTGGGACGTGGTGGCGCGTCACCGCGTCACCCATATTTCGCTCATGCCGTTCGTCATGGGGACACTGGCCCAGGCCGACCGACCGGAGACGGAGCTGCGGGTGGGCGTGTTCGGGCTGATCATGCCCGATCTGGACCGGATGTTCGGGATCGACGTCTACGCCGCCTACGGCATGACCGAGCTGGTGTCCCATGCCATCACCGGGAAGCCGAATGAGCACCTGCCCCACCGGTCGATGGGCCACGTCGCGCCGGGTTACGAGATCGCCGTGGTGGACAAGGAGACCGGGCAGCTGTGCGCCGAGGGGCAGACCGGCGAGCTGTGGATGCGGGGCACCCGCGGCATCGAGATCTTCCTCGAGTACTACGACAACCCCGAGGCCAACGCCGCCTCGTTCGAGGACGGCTGGTTCAAGACGGGTGACATGGTCCAGATGGGGGCCGGCGGAAATGTCTTCTACCAGGAGCGGGACAAGGACCTCATCAAGGTCGGGGGCGAGAACGTGTCCGCCCGCGAGGTGGAGGAGGTCGTGGCCACCGTGCCCGGTGTGGCCCAGGTGGCGATCGTGGGCAAGAAGCACGAATGGCTCGACCAGGTCGTCGTGGCCTTCGTCATCACGGCACCCGGCGCCCCCGAGCACCCCGAGCTCGAAGCGCAGGTGATCGAAGCGTGCAAGGGCAGGCTGGCCGAGTTCAAGGTGCCACGCGCCGTGTACGTGGTGGAGGAGTTCCCACTCGGGACGCTCGACAAGCTCCTGAAGAACAAGCTCCGCGACCTGGCCGACGAGCAGCCCGAGGTGTAGGCCGGGGCGGGCGGACCCGCCGGGGCTCGATTCTCACGAACGATTTCGCGGACGGCGGGGGATGGAGCAGTCATCGGCTCCCGGGTTGCGACTGCAGGCATTCGCCTTTCACCGGCACCGACAGGATCAGTTCGGCCAGATGCTCGTCGCACGACTCCACTCGTACGGGTTAGATGTGGCGCACTCGGTCGGACGTCGTCCTCAGTTCAGCAGCTGAGTACTCCAGACGCAGGCGGTGGTCCTGACTCGCATATTCGATCCGTGGTATCACTCTGATACCATCTAACCATGGCACTCACCGTCCGCACCGATGAACAGCTGGAGCAGGCACTCGACGCGCTCGCCGAGACGGAAGGTACCTCGAAGCAGGAAGTCATCCGGCGTGCTGTTCTGGAGCGCTACGAGCGGTCCGGACATGCCAGTCGGGTCGACTCCTCTGCGAAGCGGATGACCGAACGCTGGGGCGACGTGCTCGAGCGGCTCGGAACGGAGTGAGCGGCGTCGAGTACCTCGAGCTCGAGGACATCCTGCAGTTGGTGCGACTCCTTGGGGTCGGGCCTGTGCGTGATGTCGGGCTATTGGACTCTGCAGTCGCCAGGCCTCGCTCGAGTCCATTCGGCGAAGACGCCTATCCGTCCATCAACCTGAAGGCCGCTTCCCTCCTGCACTCCATCACGAACAACGACGCCTTGGTCGACGGCAACAAGCGCCTCGCATGGTTGGCGACCACCGTATTCCTCGACCTCAACGGCCTCTCGCCCGACCTGTCCGACGACGAGGCATTCGACCTGGTGTGGGAGATCGCGTCTACGCCGGTCGACGTCGAATCGATTGCCTCGAAGCTCCGAGTGTCCGAGTAATGAGTGAGCGGAAGGAGCCAGGTCTATGGACCTGATCGCACGGTTCACGTCCTCATCTGGCTGAGTTGAGGACGTGCGCCGGATCGCCGTCACGTGTGCCGCTCAGGGTCGTGGTCGCTCAGAGGAGGATCGACTTGGCGTCGGCTTCCGTCTTGATGCCAGGGCGAAGGCTGTCGGCGGGTACGACGTCCACGGGCGCATGAAGGACTGCCGCGAGTTCCCGTTGGAGGGCCCCGAGGGATACCAAGCCCGCATCGGGTGCCAGGTCGACCATGAGGTCGATATCGCTGTCACCGGTGTCCTGGCCGCGAGCGACACTTCCGAACACGCGGACGTTCGTGGCTCCGTGGCGTTGGGCCACCTGGAGCACGGCCGACCGATGACGGCGTAACCGGCGCCCGAGCGGGGTGTCGGCACAGTGCCACGCTTCCGATTCGATACGTTTTTAAGTATCATCTGGACATGGATGGGAAGTCAGTGGCGAGTGAGCTGGTACGAGATCTCCGGCGCCGCGCCGGATGGTCGCAACGCGAGCTCGCAGCGAAGGCGGGAGTGCCCCAGCCGACGATCGCAGAAATCGAAGCTGGGCGGAGGGAGCCCTCACTCTCGCTTCTCGGTCGGCTGGCCGAGGCGACGGGACAGGTGGTGACGCTGCATCTCGAGCCGCTCCACCCACGGAGTGCAGTCGCCACGGCCAACCGTGTCCGCGGTCGCCTCAGCGGGCCAGCTGGCGAGGGTTGGTCGCCTGAACTGCGCCAGGACGGTGCCCTGCGCGCGGTGATCGACTTCAAGAATGCACTCACCAGTGCTGCTTCCGAGGACTTCGGAGGGCTTGTCGAGACACCCCCCGGTTCGACCGGTGACACCCGATGGGATGCGTTCATTGCGGCGGTCGTCGAGGACGAATCGGCCACTCGTGATGTTCCACCTCCCCTTTGGACGAACGAGAGAAGTCGATTTGCCAGGCCGCTCTGGTACCTCTCTGACAACGAGGCACTGCATGCGTGGGAGCTGGCCACGGCCCCGGGGGCCTTCGTCCGACATGGCGTCCTGGCGGCCAGGGAAGAGCTCGAGAGCGCCTGATGGACCGCGATGAGATCAACGGTGCGCTTCGCGAGCTTTCCGAGGTGCTGGACCACCGGGGCGTGGTCGCTCGGATCTACTTGGTGGGTGGAGCCGCCATGGTGCTGGCCTACGAGTCGAGGTTCTCCACTGACGATGTCGATGGATCCGGTTACCCGACGGACGCCGTCCTGGCCGCAGCAGAGGAGATAGCGGAACATCGAGGACTGCAGCCGGACTGGCTCCATGATTCCGTCAAGGAGTACTTCCCGACGTTCAGGGAGCCCGACTGGCGGCCCGTCTTCAAGGTCGGAACCGTCGAGGTGGTTGTCGCCGACGAACGGACACTGTTGGCCATGAAGATGCGGGCCAGCAGAGGACGACGCGACGAGGTCGACATACAATTCCTCCTCGACAAGTGCGGCATCACGTCGGTCGACGGGGCACTCGCGGTCTACGAGGACTACTTCCCCGAGGACGAGCTGCCCGACAGGGCGGTTCCGATGGTGCGACACGCACTCGAGCAGCTGCAGAAGGACGGGTGATGCCGCCACTGCCCATCTCAGTTGTGATCGTCAGACCCGGCTTCTGAGGTGGTCGGACGCACCGTGTGGCATGTCCTCAGCTGCGTGGGCTGAGGGCGAATCGAGATGACTGTGTGAGCCGATCGGCGGCTTCGGGATTGGTGGGAGCTCTGAGTCGAGTGCGATTGCAATGGCTTTTGCGGACTCGCTGGACAGCGGACTTCAGTATTCGCCTCCCTCGGCTGGATCGTCCTCCTTGCTGTCGCTGGGCAGTGGCGTTAAGTGGAACCGCTGGTGGTATCGTTTGCGGGTGCCGAGAATTCGTCGCGGCGGCTATATCTTCGTCGGATGAATCGGCGACCACGGCCCGCACCATGTCCACGTTTACCGGGACAGCGTTCTCGTCGTGAAGTGGGACCTCGACAACTGGCAGCCGATGGAAGGAGCAGCCAGTTCCCGAGTGAAGCGCCTCTTGAGAGAGCTTGTCGATGAAGGAGAACTATGAAGATCTTGGATGTTGTAGCTAACAATCGAAAGCATCAGTTCGAGGTCCGCACTCGGAGCCAGGAGTTTGTCTTCCCTTACTCGAACGCCGATCCTGTCCCGTCCCCGACCGATTCCATCTCTGATGTCTTCGTCGATCCGGAGCTCGGGCGCGAGGCCTTCACTTACAAGCTTCGCTCAGGAAGTGAGGGAAGCATTCACATCGACAGTGTCCTCGAATACAACGAGGATCCTTCGTTCATGGCACGTCTGAAGATGTACCAACTCACACAACTCGCCCGTTCGAAATTCGAATCATCTGGACTCTCGACACGAGAAGTGGCGCGTCGCCTTGGGACATCCCCGGCTCAGCTTTACCGCTTGCTTGATACGACCAACTACACGAAGTCCCTGCAGCAGCTGTTCTCGCTGCTCTATCTGCTCGGTTACGAAGTCGATGTCTCAATAAGAGAGCGCTCGCAGTCGAAGCGGTCGGGGCGCAAACAGGTTGCGTAACGGATCACGCACCACAAGCTCGACGTCGAACTCTGTGATCTGATCGCGGTAGGACCGCCCTCTCGGGCAGCGCCAACCGCGATCGGAGGGCAGTGATTCGGCCTTCAAGTCAACGTGAACTCCCGATCGGTTCCGTTGTACCGTCCTCAGCTGTTCGCGCTCAGAACGCGTTGAGCCGTGGCACCGCGGCGGGGATCGACGTCACATCCTGCACCTACCGTGCGAATCGACCGATAGCAGGGCCGGATAGGTCTGCCGTGAAGAGGACGTCCTCATTCGGAAGCGGTGATTCTCATCGGTATCAATTGCATGTTCGGCGACTACGCCCTGGAGTGGCTTGACCTGCAGATCGACTTGGCAGAGCGCACCCAGGAGCTCTACGCCTGGTTGCTCTCCCGCCACATCGATCCGACATTCGGGTCCATGTCGCTTGGTTCGATCGATACCCCGGCGGTGCGCCGGTGGCATGTGGGAATCGCACGCACCCACCCGACGACCGCGGCAAAGGCCTACCGGTTGATGTCATCGATCATGAGAACGGCGGTGACGGATGGAATCGTCCAAACGAACCCATGCCAGGTCCGAGGAGCCGCCGTTGAGCGAGCACCGGAACGGCCGGTCGCAACCATGGCAGAGGTGGAGGAACTCGCAAAGCTCATGCCGTCGGAGCTTCAGGCTGCCGTGGTTCTGGCCGCATGGTGCCAGCTCCGACGGGGGGAAGTGCGAGGACTGCGTCGAAAGGACATCGACCTCGATCTCGGGCTGGTCACGGTCGAGGTCACTCGGACGACGGCCATGTCGGGCCGCACGATCGTAAAGGAGCCAAAGACCCGTGCGGGTCGGCGCTCAGTCGCCGTTCCAGGCAATGCCCTCGCTCTCCTGGCCCTCCATCTCGATGCCCATGTCGGGGAAGATGAGGATGCGCTCGTTGTCGGCGGGACCGACCGCTCACTGAGCATGGCCTGGGCAGCCGCCCGAGCGGGCATTGGCCGAAACGACCTCCGATTTCACGACCTCCGGCATTCGGGTCTCACTTGGTCCGCTGCTACGGGTGCCAGCGTCGCAGAGTTGATGCGCCGCGCCGGCCACGCGTCCCAGGCCGCAGCTCTCCGCTATCAACATGCGACAGATGAGCGCGATCGAGCAATTGCGCGGGCGCTGGCCGTGTTGGCTGAGGAATCATGACGCAGACCCAGATTATGCAGAGAATGGTCACCTGCCCCATTCTCAGGTCGGGATGGTGTGTCCGGTGCCCGGCGAGCGATCCGGGTGCCGCTGCGGCTCGGCCTGCACCGTTGCCGTGAAGGGTCTATAGGGATGTGTGTATAGAAGGACATAGATATCCGAACGGGTGCGACATCCACCCCCAGCCTGACGTGTATGACCCTTGAGCTATAGATGGGGCTGCGATAGAGGATGCTGTCGTTCTATAGTATAGTCGCTATAGAATGACATAGAGCCTGGAGGAGTTGTCCATGGACCCCGTGCTCAACCCGTACTCGCCCGGGGCGGGAAGCCGACCCCCGGCGCTCGTCGGGCGGGACGAACAGATCGACGACATGAGCGTCGCTCTACAACGGCTGTTGCTGGGTTCGAACGCGCG